>CAXXSP010000027.1:0-4550 GCA_963676605.2 Sphaerochaetaceae bacterium
AGCTCCTGCTGTTTCACTCAGACCGTTCCATTCAGCGTCAGTTATGAAGCCGTTCTCTACGGTAATCGTGGCTGCATACTTCCATCCGTGAGAGAATGCATCGTCCATGGCGTAGTAAATGCCGTCTTCGTAGGGACCCTTCTCAACTGCCGGAGCAGGTGCGGGTGCTGCTTTTTCTGCGGGAGCAGGTGCTGCGGCCTGTGCGGCCGGAGCTGCTGCTGCCGCCTCTTCCTTCTGACATCCGACAAAAGATGTCAGTGCAATGGCCATTATAAGAGCCACTACCAATGAGGTGGTTAATTTTTTCATAAATCACTCCTGATATATCGATATCTATTTCAGTATAGGATCAGAAAATTGTTTATACAAGGGGAATAATGTGAAATGTTGAGTAAAAAGGTCGTAATTGAAACGATTCCGTCAGAAATATCTCCTATATATCTTATTTTCTCAGAAAAACAGGGCAGAAACAGGATAAAATCAGAAATCAGACAGGTAATGTCTGAAGAGTAAAGAAAGCTTCCGAACGTTTTGACAAGAAGGAATGTTCCTGCTAATAATGATCGTATGTTCCGTGTCAAACTGGGTGATATCATCATCTTTCTGTGCGCTCTCGCCGTCAGCATCTCATCGCTTTTTCTCTTTCATGCGTTCTCCGGTGCTGAGGAAGTTCATGTCACAACAGATACAGGGAAGTGGGTGTATGACCTTTCAGTTGACACCACAGTCGATTTCGAGGGTCCGATAGGGATCACGACGATGGAGATCCATGACGGAAAGGTTCATGTTCCCTATTCAGAGTGCAGAAACCAGGTGTGCGTACTCGCAGGGGATATCGATTCTGCCGGTGAGTGGATAGCGTGTCTTCCCAATAATGTATTCATCGTTATTCAGGGAGCTCCCGAGGTCGCCGGGGAAGGAGAGGTCGATGATGCGTCGTTCTGATATAGATATTCATCTGGTGGCGCTGCTCTCAGCGGTTGCACTGTTTCTCTCCTCGATAGAGTACATGATCCCGAAACCCATTCCGTTCATGCGTCTCGGCATTGCGAACCTGCCACTGATACTTGCAATAGGAATCCTGAACTGGAGAGAATATATTCTTCTGGCATTCCTTAAGATTCTCGGACAGGGAATCATCACAGGAAGCCTGTTCTCCTACATCATTCTGTTCTCTGCAACAGGAACGATCCTGAGTGCACTGGCGATGTACGGAATCTTCCTCCTGCTGAGAGAGAGAGTAAGCAGAATCGGCATATCCATTACCGGAGGACTGTTCAGTGCTCTCGGGCAGCTGATCATAAGCCGTCTTCTCTTTTTCAGGGAGGCGACCTATGTGATAGCTCCTCTGTTTCTTTTCTCGGCACTGATATCCTCGATTATCCTGGGCGCGTTCAGCGAGATGTTCACCTCACAGTCGCTCTGGTATAAAGACATCAGGGAGAAAAGAGCATGAAAGCATCGACTCTCAGATTACTGACCGGTATTGCCCTCATCCCCTCGATCCTCCTGGCGGACAGCCTTCCGGCTTCCCTCGTGATCACCCTCGCTCTGATCATCCTTGCGATCCGGGAAGGGAGACGATTTAGGGCTCTGCCGAATATCATACTGCTCATCTCGGTATCGCTTGCACACACACTGCAGCCGCACGGTCTCTATCTTTTCTCTCTGTTTTCCCACCCTGTGACCCTTGGCTCACTTGCCATAGGGGCTCAGAAAGCCCTGCTGCTGATCAGTTTCATCTATCTCAGCCATTTCATGATGGCGAAGAAACCGATGATTCCCGGAAAAATCGGCTCACTCCTGTCACTGCAGTTCTATTATTTCGACCGTCTGATCAGTGAATGGAAGAGCATCCCCCACAAACGCCCCATTATCGGAGTCGTTGATTCTCTCCTACTCCGTCTCGATGAAGAGAAGGCGGGAGAAGCATCGAAAAAAAAGGAAGAGCAGCCCCCGGCAACTGGAAGAGGGTGGATAGAGAGTGCTGTCATTCTCGCATCGGTCTATGGAGTACTGCTGGCGCTCTCGCCACTGGGAGAGTTTTTCAATCAGCTTTCTAGTGTATGATGAAGGATTCGTCCGTCACGGAATAGGTGAGCTCCTCTTGAAAAGAGTCGGAGGGATACACCTGCTTCTCCTCATCGATATAGAGAACATGTACCCCCTCCAGTGAAGCTGTCAGCTCCAGACCTTCCTCTTTCGAGAGGGAATAACAGGCGGTTGAAAGAGCATCTGCAATGAACGATTCACCGCTTATGATACTCACACTCGTGAACGGGGTTTCCACAGGATATCCCGTGCGGGTATTGAGAATATGATGATACCGCCTTCCGTCCTGAATGAAGAATCTCTCGTAGGGTCCGCTGGTAACCAGCGCCTGGTCGACAAGTCGGACTATCATAAGGTATTCACCCCGATCACTCTCGGGATTCTGCACGCCGATCTTCCATCCGGTGCCGTCAGGACGGGTCCCTACGGTCAGGACATTGCCTCCCAGGTTGATGATGGCGGTGTTCACCTCGTGTTTCGCCAGCACCTTCGCGACCTCGTCGGCTGCGAATCCTTTGGCGATGCCTCCCAGATCAAGAGCCATCCCTTCCCTCTTGAGAAACACCGAGAAGGTATCAGCATCAAGAACCACATCCCGGTAATCAATAAGGGGAAGAATAGCATCAATCTCCTCCTGAGAAGGAATCCGTGCATGATCGGAGCCGATCCCCCATGCAGCAACAAGAGGTCCGACGGTGGGATCAAAAGCACCCCGACTCAGCTCAGCGATAAAGAGAGCCTTCTCTATCACCCGAAAGGTATCTTCGGAAACACTCACCGGAGATATCCCTGCGGCACGGTTGATACGGGATATCTCGGAGTCTTCGATATTCACCGACATCTCCTGTTCTATCTGTTCTATCCGTGCAAAGGCATCGCTGAAAACCTCATCGCTGGGATGATCATATATCGTAATTTTACAGCTTGTACCGAGGAGAAGCTGTGACCGGGATTCGATGGAATCGGCAGTTTTCACCTCTTCTTTTTGGCATCCGACAAAAAAAAGGAGAAAAAGCAAACCGATAAAAAAGAACTGAATTGATTTATTACTCTGTTTCATGCTACTACTATAGTAGGATATATAACATAACGGAAAAAACCACAAGCACACCTCTCGGTATCGTGCTTCTGTGGAATACATATAACATCTTAACATCGAGATTAGGTACGATGATCAGGAGTATATACCATGGATAAGAAGAAAATTATTGTCCTCGGTGGTGGATACGCGGGTGTCCACGCAGCCAAGAAACTTCACAAGGCGTTCAAACGCCAGAAAGATACGGTAGAGATCACACTGATTGACCGACACCGGCACCACACACTCATGACCGAGCTTCATGAGGTCGCAGGTAACCGCGTTGACGAGTCATCGGTGAAAATCTCCTTCGACAGAATATTCGCCGGAAAGCGAGTGAATGTTGTCCGCGATGAGATCACAAACATCGACTTTGAGAAGCAGGTCCTTACCGGTAAGGCCGCCTCGTACGGCTATGACCAGATTATCATTGCAACCGGAGCAGAATCGACCGACTTCAATATCCCGGGGGTCAAGGATCACTCCTTCTACCTCTGGTCACTCGAAGATGCTCTTAAAATCAAGAACCATATCATCGAGATTGTCCGTAAGGCCAGTTATGAAAAGGATCCTGTCACCCGCAAGGAGATGCTCACCTTCGCCGTCGCAGGCGGCGGTTTCACCGGTGTCGAGCTGGTGGGTGAACTGATTGAGTGGCTCCCCATTCTCTGTAAGGAAAACGGGATCGATTACTCCGAAGTGACCCTGATGAATGTCGAGGCTCTCGGAAATATCCTCAACATGCTCCCCGACAAGCCACGGGATAAGGCTATCGCCTACATGAAGAAGAAGGGTGTCATCATCAGGACAAACTCCCTCATCGTCAATGCGGATGAGAAGTCCTTCACCCTGAAAGATGGAACTGTCATCAACACCCGTACCTTCATCTGGACCTGCGGTGTTCGCGGTACCACCTTCTGCCACTCTCTCGGTCTCAAGGATGGAAAGGTGCAGAGAAAGGCAGTCAATGAGTTCATGAAGTCTCCTGACTACGATAACGTCTACCTCGCAGGTGACGGGATCTGGTTCATCGAGAACGAACGTCCGGTACCCCAGATCGTTGAAGCCGCAGAGCAGACTGCCGCTACAGCAGCTGAAGGGATCATCTATACGATCAAGAAAGAACTCGGCCTGAAGGCAGAGGAACCGAAGCCTTTCAAGAGTCATTTCCACGGCTACATGGTAAGTATCGGCGGACGTTACGCTGTCAGCTTCAACATGGGCATGGCAATGAGCGGTATCTTCGCACAGGCTATCAAGCACCTGGTCAACATGTATTATCAGGCAGGCGTGTGCGGATTCAACGGTGCGTGGACCTACTTCAAGCATGAGATCCTTAATATCAAGAACAAGAGATCACTCATCGGCGGCCTTGCAGCCTATAAGCACCAGGCCTACTGGATGGTGCTCCTGAGAATGT
>CAXXSP010000028.1:0-49229 GCA_963676605.2 Sphaerochaetaceae bacterium
TACAGTTTCTCGGCGGCATGGAAATCCCACTCCGTCTGTACAGCGATATTCCCCAGCAGGTTCAATGCCGTGGGTTCCTTCTCGTCGATCTTCAGAGCCCTGTGAGCGCACCGACTCACCTCAGGAAGTTCATCAATCCTGTTCGGCCAGCAGATTCCCTTGTCACAGGAAGCATAGAGCGCCAGACCTCTTCCCGCCCAGGCTTCCGCATCGGAAGGATCCAGTTCGATTACTTTTCCGTACAGCTCGGCTGCCTGAAGACAGGCAGCACGCTCATCAATTCTCAGCAGATGTTTCGCGTGGAGTTTCAGCTTGCTGATGAAGGCCGACCCCGCCCCCCGGCCCATCCCCTCACGTTCCACGCTGAAAGCAGAGAAAGAACGGGGAGCTGCAAGACCGAGATGCTGTCTGAAGGCATCGCCGATCTGCTTCGCCGCATCTGCAGGATTCTCAAGAGAGAGAAGATCCACTCTCTTCACAGCCACCACGGCTTCGGGTCTGGTCTCGATCAGACGTCCCTCGAGCAGCAATGAATTTCCGTCCGAACCGATGAATCCCTCGATGATGAAATCTGCCTGCAGTTCCTCGGCGATGACCGAGAGTCTCTTCCCTGAATCCTTATATGCAAGAGTCGATGTACGGGAGATCGTTTTCAGCCCCTCAATACCTGCAAAATAATCCTCAAGACCTTCCATCGTCATATCGAGGAAAAGGAGCTCCTCAAGCTCAAAGTTTTCCGGTAAATGGAAAGGAAGAACTGCGAGCCGGAAAGCGTGTCTCCTTTCGGGAATAGAGGTTGCTGATTTTCTCACCTCTCCTGTCCTGATATGCTCACAGAGCAGACGAGTCGCTTCCTCCACAGGAGAATCGAACTCCTCGGCCATGATCTTTCTGCATTGTTCGTACTGCCTGAGAGCCAATCTTTTCTCTCCGAGAAGTGCCAGGGAGAGCATGAGGGCACGGTGAGACTCTTCGTCAAAGGTATCGAGAGAGAGACACATTCTGGCATGTGTCAACGAAGCACCGAGTTCTCCCGTTTCTATCTCCTTTTCATAGAGATTTCTCAGCAGCTGCTTGTAGTCACAGAAGAGCTGCTGTTCTATCTGCATCTGCCAGTCACTGAAACCTGAGGAGGAGTCGATAAAAAATCCTCTGAGAAAGCCTCCCTTCCAGAGCTCTGCCGCTTTTTTCATGTCGTCCACTGAGGAACTGGAGGAGATAAGGGAATTGAAGACGTGATAGTCGCAGGTGAGGGAACTGAGGTCAATTGCGAGTGTATTTCCCGAGCTGACCAGAAAATCATTTCCGAACAGGGTCTTTATTTCCGCCAACACCGTCCTGAGTGACCCCATCGCCCGGGAGGGAAGAGAACCGGGCCATAGAAACTCCGCCAGTTCCTCCCGTGTAACGCTGCGGGAAGTACACACCATGTAGACGACCAGAGCCAGCGCTTTTTTGCGGACGAACGACACCTGCCTGGAGTCTACCTTGAAGATCGGCGAACCGAGCAGTTCTATATCAAACGTACTCATCTGATTTTCCTGTCACCTGTTCCTGTACAAATCGTACTACTGGAAGGCTGTGATCATCAAGGCCTTAGTACGGCCGGATCATGCATTTTTATGTTAATGTATTCAGTAAAACAGAGAGAAAAGAAGATTCGTTCTTTTTCTTTCAGATTTCCCTCTGAAACCCTATCTTATTATTTCACCTTATGTTAGTATGCCCATCCGCACACTGTTGTAACTCAGTCTTACCAATCATCCAGAATCATCTTCCTGACTGAATCATTCCGACGGAATGAAGGTCGATCCGATACACATCTCTCACAGATATCTCATAAAGGAATACCATGAATTTCAATTCACTCGGTCTGAACCGGGAACTGCTCGACGCAGTCGCAGACAGGGGATACTCACTCCCCACCCCGATACAAGCTCAATCCATACCCGCAATTCTTGCGGGGAAAGACCTCAGGGGAGGAGCCCAGACGGGCACGGGAAAGACGGCGGCATTCGCGCTTCCCATCCTCCAGAAGCTCCATACCTCAAAAAGAAAAAACAGAAACCCTCGGGCTCTTGTCCTCTCCCCCACGAGGGAACTTGCCGCCCAGGTGGCAGAGAGTTTCCAGTCCTACGGGACCTATCTCTCACTCACCAGTATCTGTATCTTCGGGGGAGTGAAAATAAACCCGCAGATCAGCGCTCTCAAGCGAGGGGCCGACGTTCTCGTCGCTACACCCGGGCGTCTGCTCGATCACCTGAACCAGAACACACTTGATCTCAGCAATATCGAAGTGCTCGTCCTTGACGAGGCTGACAGAATGCTCGATATGGGTTTCATCCGTGACATCAGGAAGATCATCGGTTATCTTCCGTCGGTCCGTCAGAACCTCCTGTTCTCGGCAACCTACTCGAAAGAGATCAAGAAACTCTCAGCTCAGGTTCTGAGGAATCCTGAGGTGGTTGAAGTCGCCCGGCGCAATGAGGCTGCGGAAAAGGTGGAACAGCTGTTCTATGCGGTACCGAGGGAACAGAAACGCCATTTCCTCGTTCATCTCATTGAAACACAGTCGTGGTACCAGGCACTGGTATTCGTGGGAACCAAGCATGGTGCGGACCGTCTGTGCAAACAGCTCGTAAAAAAGGGAATCCCTGCAGGTGCCATCCACGGAAACAAGAGCCAGAATGCACGTACGAAGACTCTGGAATCGTTCAAGAAGGGAGATCTTCAGATCATGGTGGCCACCGATGTTGCCGCACGGGGGATCCACCTTGAAGGGCTCTCTCACGTAGTAAACTTCAATCTTCCCCAGGTTGCTGAGGATTACATTCACCGGATCGGCAGAACCGGCAGAGCCGGGGAGTCGGGTGAGGCGATCACCTTCGTCAGTACTGATGAACAGGACCAGTGGAAGAAGGTACAGAGAGTACTGAAAGATCAGGTATCCGTCCAAGAACCTGCGGGGTTCACTCCGGTGAAACACAAACCAGCCGCTAAACCGCCCCACACAAGCGGTGAGCCGCATGCCAGAAAGAGTGTCCACACACCTCATGAGGGAGCTTCGGGAAGACCGAGACGTCGCTCAGGTGGAAACAGGAGAAGATCTTCGTCATCCCGTCACTGACATTCCTGCCCTGCCGGGGAAGGCAGGGCTCCGGCAGCCCGGTGCTGCCGGGTTCCCTCCTCCCTGACTATCCGTCACCAACGGACAGGCAGCGCACTCTTGAATGCTGTAACTATCTATCCTTCGAATAAAAACCCTTCAATATTTGAGCACATTTCATTCACCATGGAATATAACGGACACTCAAGCAGACTTGTGTCAACATTAATCTTATAATGAGTTTAAAATAAACCTAAACATTAATTTTTCACACCATACTGATCAAAAATATACCCACTGAAAGTATTTTTTTCTTTTTTTCTGTTGACTTGTTTTTTTCATCACCGTAAAGTTTTATAGGATAAACGATTCACCGTTTCTTCCCGCTGAAGGCGCTGTCCAGACCGTCATATTCAGCATGTCAGAACTTCTCAAAAAGGGAACAGAGGTGCATCACAGACACATTCTTCTCCTCTTCCGGTTCGCCGATAGAATCTGCTTTTTCATGCAGATAGGATAGCTGTGTGAATCTCAGACTGAGAAGAATGTCCAGTATAGTGCATAACGCCCGTCAGGCGGAGGCTTATTCCGCTGGCCATAGAATTGAATACGATGTGAGGTGAGACGCATGAAAAGAAAGGGAATACTCATCGCTGTGTGTACAGTGGTGGTAGGATTGCTGGGGATACAGGCTGTCAGTGCAGACTCGTTGAAACCCAGCCCAGTGAGCATCGAAGTGTACGCGAGTGAGCTCTTCACTCAAGACGATGCATCATTTCTGTATACTGAAGGGATCGGCGGAGGGGCGGGAATTTCCATACCGCTTCCCCGTTTCCTTTTTATGGCAGGATGCCAGCTCTATTCAGCGGAATCGAACAATATCTGGACAGATACCTATACCATCCTCAGTGTAGAAAGCGGTCTCGGCTACCCCCTGTACGACAATGGAACAGGATCTCTTCATGCGACCTTCTCTTACGGTCTGATCGCACACTGGAATCAGACAACCTGGTATGTAAACCAGAAAGGCGAGGCCGGCCTCAGGTTCGCCTACCAGGTTAATGAGAGATTCAGACCATACATTGAGGGTAGTGTCCTCCTCATGTTTGCCCGTCCTGATCAGACGATGATGTACTGTGGATCTCTCGGGATCCAGTACACGATATAAGAGGAGAGCCCTATCATGCATATCAGAAATTTCCAAGGAGCAGCACTTCTTCTTCTCATCCTGCTTGTAAGTGTCAGCTGTTCTGACATCCTTGTCCAGGAAGCTCAGGTGCAGATCGATCTACTCCTTGATGATCACGGATTCGCAGACACCGCCGAATTCAGACTTACCGGCACACGGGAAGGAACAGATGACCAGGTCACGGTTAATCTCGGTTCAGGTCTTTCCTCCGCTCTCATGCACCTGTCCCCCGGCACCTGGACATTCACAGTACAGGCATTCAGAGCTGATGAGGTATGTGAAGGAGAAGGCTCCTCAACCGTTACGGTTGAACCGGGAGAGAAGAAATCGCTGCTCATAGATATCGTCTATGATTATGTACTCTCATTCGATCTGAATTATGAGAATGCTCCCAGCGACCCTGAAAGTATCGAAGTCACGTACGGTTCTCCCTACGGAACGCTACCAGAAGTGACTCCCCGCACAGGCTACACCTTCCTCGGCTGGTTCAACGGAACAGGTGAAGAAGCTGCACAGATAACCGACGAAACTCTCTGTGAGGTAAAGGAAGGTCAGACTCTGTATGCCCGGTGGAAGGCTCACACGCATACAGTGTCGTTCGATTCCAATGGAGGGTCAGCAGAAGATGCTATCACCGTTACCTATGACGGGACCTACGAAGACCTCCCTGCTCCTACCCTGACAGGCTATACCTTCGACGGATGGTTCACATCAGAGACCGACGATAACGGGACAGGCACCAAAATCACTTCCACAAGTGCAGTCTCAGTCACACAGGACATCACCCTTCATGCCGCCTGGCGCGTGAACAACTATACCATCTCCTTCGACTCAAACGGTGGGACTGCAGAGGAAGATATCTCCGTCACCTACAATTCCACCTATGAAAGCCTTCCCACGCCTTCACGGAATGGCTATACCTTCACCGGATGGTACACTGCAGAGACCGATGATAACGGAACCGGCTCCAAGATCACTTCTACTGCTACAGTCTCAGTGACACAGAACATCACTCTTCACGCTGCATGGGATGCGAAAACCTATCAGGTCAGCTTCTCTCTTGAGTATGACGATGCTCCTGAAGCACCCACTCCCATAGAGGTCGTCTATGATGCAGCCTATGGAACCCTTCCGTCGGTGAGCGATCCTCCGGGATATACATTTCTCGGATGGTACGATGGATCATTATCAGGAGCCTCTCTGATAGTAAACTCAACCGTCATCCAGACTGCGAAGGATCATATACTCTACGCGCACTGGGATGCAAACAGCTATAAAGCAGCATTCGACTCGAATGGCGGATCCGAAGAGTCCGCAATCACTGTTACAAATGATTCCTCCTATGGGACACTTCCCGTTCCTACCAGAGATGGATACTCGTTCAAAGGTTGGTATCTGGAGGAAACGGACAATAACGGAAGCGGTGGTCAAGTAACGTCCTCCAGCACTGTTTCTGCCACGGCAGATCTCATGCTGTATGCAGCCTGGAGTGCAAACGATTATATCGTCAGCTTCGATTCCAATGGAGGATCAGCAGAAGAGGCTATCTCCGTCACCTATGATGGGACCTACGAAGACCTCCCTGCTCCTACCCTGACAGGCTATACCTTCGACGGATGGTTCACATCAGAGACCGACGATAACGGGACAGGCACCAAAATCACTTCCACAAGTGCAGTCTCAGTCACACAGGACATCACCCTTCATGCCGCCTGGAGCGTGAATACCTATACCGTCTCCTTCGACTCGAATGGCGGATCAGCAGAGGAGGCTATCACCGTCACCTACGACTCTACCTACGGAACACTCCCCTCTCCTACCAGAAATGAATATGTGTTCGAAGGCTGGTATATTTCTGAAACAGAAAACAATGGAAGCGGGAATGAGATCACTTCATCGAGTACGGTTGATATACTTTCAGCGATAACGCTGTATGCCCAGTGGAGTATGACTGACGCAACAATTGTCGCACGAGATAAAAATTCACTCGCTCTTATCTACCAGAGCGAAGATTCTGAATCTTCAGTTACCCAGAATCTGGGACTCCCACTCACAGGAACGTTGGGTTCTACGATCTCCTGGTCAAACAATAATGATGATTCTCTGATAGAAACAGATGGTACAGTTCACCGTCCCACTGCCTATGACGGGGATGCCACAGCTACACTGAAAGCAACAATCACCTATGGGGAGGAATCTGATACAGAGACATATACCCTTACCATAAAGGCATTGGATGCAACGGACTATGACTTCGTCAGATTCGACAGAGATGCTCTTGGAGAGGATGACGCAGCCTATCTTGAAGGTGATAGCCAGACGAGCGTAAAAGGAGATTTCACCCTACCCGTCAGCGGCAGCAACGGCAGTACGATAAGCTGGACAGAGAAAACAGATACATCTGATGCACTCTCCCTGGAAAGTTCAGGAAACGCACGTATCACTCGACCTGCACTCAACTCAGAAGATGCAGAGGTTATTCTCACAGCAACACTCACGAAAGGAAGCAGCTCGGTCACGAAGGATCTCACCTTTACAGTAAAGCAATGGACGCAGGCGGAACTGGATACACTGGATATAGAAACTGATGCGGCTTCGCTTGCCCTTGAAGACTTCTCCTTCACCTCACCTGACACCTATCGTACAATAACTGAAGGTTTTACGGTACCGACAGCAGGTGCACATGAAACCTCCATCAGCTGGAGAACAGACGATTCCACTCTCTCGATAACGGGAGGAGACGTGTCAGTAACACGTCCTATCGGAAATAATACGAACAACACCATAGTGACCCTCCAGGCGACCATCACGAAGGGAGAAGGAACGTCACATACAAAAGACTTCTCTCTTACTGTACTTGACATCATTGATATCGGAACCTCCTATTATGGATATCGTCTCGCGACAGATCCCTCTGACGGGGAATTGTTCTATCTGGAAGGCGGCTACAATAACATTGCCGGAATATACTCAACCTCTGACGGCGGGAGGGAATGGAAAACTCTTTCTGTCAGCGGGCTTCCCACAGGAAGCGATACAGCCAATTACGGCTCTGCTCTTACCGTCTCTGCCGATGGAACGGTATATGTCCTTTCAAAAGTGAATCTTAAAACCAACGTCTACTCACTCGCCGATGGAACCTCGTCCTGGACACAGGTCGGGGATGCAGATTTTGCCACTGCAACATCAGCAGGATCAGGAAATACAGGTAAGATCGTGGTTGACAGGAATGGCAATCCCTATGCGATGGCAGAGAAAAAAGTATGGACACTTGATTCAGGGCTCTGGACAGATATCAGTCCCGTTGGCTGCGATTATCTGAAATCAGATATATTCGCAGATGGTGATAACCTCTACTTCATAGGATACAATTATACGGACGGAGGATTCCTCGTGTACAGAAGATCCGGAGGGTCCTGGACATTACTCAACCCGGGACAGGCTTTCAGCGGCTATTCGGGACGATTCCCCTCGATTTCAGCCTCAGGGAATACCGTAACAGCGGTAATCCCTCAATCAGATAAGACAATTACCATGTACAGGTATAATGGCATCGCATGGACCGAGGCTTCTGATATTCCTTCAATTCAGATCACAGCAGGGGTACCTGGTATCATGCAGTCTCTCACGGTCGGAACCGATTCATATATCGTAGCAGCCTCCGTCGCTGGTACAGAGAACGGAACTGTGGCACGTTACGACGGAACCACATGGACAGAATCCGCTTCGTTCACGTCTCCCGCCAGCATTGGAGCGATACATGCCGCCTACGACCCGATCCACAGTAAGATTCAGGTTCTGAACTCCTATACGTCTGATTATTCCTGGGATCTGTACAGCGTGACCCCATAAACATCACCCCTGCCCTCCCCGGCGGATGGCAGGGTTCCTTTTCTTTCATGAAACAGGATCCTGTAGATATAGAAACGCCTCAGCTACGGCATGAAAAACGTCTTCAGAAAGAGACCCCTCGCTTTTTCAGCTCGACACTGTATAATTGAAAGGGATCAAAAGGAGGCAGGTATGAAAGATATCCGAGATATAGAGTTCCCGACTCTCACATCCACGGCGTTTGACCGTACGGCAATCAGAAAGGAATACCTGCGTCAGCAGGCTCACATAGCCGTGAAGAATCTTGAACGGAACAACTTCTCCTCCCACTTCTGTGATTCCCTCGAGGAAGCTCATGCCGTACTTCTGGAACTTATACCGGATGATACCGTCATCGGCTGCGGGGATTCTCATACTCTCTTCGCTCTTGAAGTGGATACTGCCCTGAAGAACAGGGGCTGCACTGTGATCCCTCACACCTGTGCGGCAAACTCACAGGTATTCGAGAAGAAACCTTCCTGGGCCACGATTCTCGGAGACCGACAGACCACAAAGGAGATTCTCAGAAACTACCTCTGCGCGGATGTTTTCATCCTCGGGGCGAATGCCGTCACACTGGACGGCCAGATCGTCAACCTGGACGGTGCCGGCAACAGGATAGCCGGCAGCATCTACGGAGCAGACAGAATCATCGTGATTGCGGGTGCGAACAAGATCGTAAAAGATCTGAATGCCGCCCTCGACAGGATTCACGACGTTGCCGCTCAGATGAATAATATCAAGTACGGGAAGGAACTTCCCTGTAATAAGGTCGGACACTGTGTAGACTGCCGATCCGAGGAGAGGGACTGCAATATCACAAGCATCATCCACAGGAGACCGGAAGAAGCAGACTTCCATGTGATCATGATCGCCGAAGAGATCGGTTTCTAACTCCTTCTGCAGCCTAGCCTTTTCCTTCGTAGTAAATAGAAGGCGATTCCCCACCTGATTCTTGAATATTTTACAGTTTTGCTGCATATTGTTCAAATCACAGAAAGAAAGGAATTGCCATGAGTAAGAATTTATATGAGAAGGTCTGGGATGCACACGCGGTTGCAGAGCTCTCTGACGGCTCGACTCAGCTGTTTATCGGGACTCACCTGATCCATGAAGTCACCAGCCCGCAGGCTTTCGGTATGCTTGAAGAGAAAGGACTTGAAGTGAAGTTCCCCCAGCGGACATTCGCGACAGTCGATCATATCGTTCCCACGGATGAAGCCGCTGAACCCTACAGTGATGAACTCGCACAGGAGATGATCGAAGCGATCCGTGCAAACACCAAGAAGCACGGTATCACATTCTTCGACACCAATACCGGTAAGCAGGGTGTTGTCCATATCGTCGGTCCTGAACAGGGTATTACTCAGCCGGGCATGACTATTGTCTGTGGAGACTCCCACACAAGCACCCACGGTGCTTTCGGAGCTATCGCGTTCGGTATCGGCACCTCTCAGGTACGTGACGTGCTTGCGACCCAGACCATGAAGATGGGTAAGCTCAAGGTACGCAGAATCAATGTGAACGGAAAACTCGGTCCCGGCGTAACAGCCAAAGACGTCATCCTCCATATCCTGAAGGAACTCGGCGTGAACGGCGGTACAGGCTATGCCTATGAATACGGCGGTGAAGCTATCGACTCTCTTTCGATGGAAGGCAGAATGACTGTCTGCAACATGTCTATCGAGGGCGGCGCACGCTGCGGCTATATCAACCCGGACGAGAAGACTTTCGCCTACCTGAAGGGCAGACCCTATGCACCCACCGGGGAAGCATGGGACAAGGCTGTCGAGGAATGGAAGGATGTCGCGAGTGCTCCCGATGCCGCCTACGACGATGTCGTGAATTTCGATGCAGCTGACATCGCTCCGACCGTCACCTGGGGTATCAACCCGGGACAGGGTATCAGAATCGACGAGAATATCCCCTCCATTGATTCCATCCCTGAAGACCTGCAGAGCAGTGCCCGTGAGGCTCTCGAGTACATGGATTTCAAGGAAGGACAGGCTATCGAGGGAACTCCCGTTGATGTCGTGTTCATCGGTTCCTGTACCAACGGCCGTCTCAGTGACCTGATCGCTGCTGCAGAGGCAGTGAAAGGCTACAAGGTTGCAGAAGGCGTAACCGCCCTTGCCGTTCCCGGTTCTCAGGTCGTTGCCGTAGAAGCGGAAAAGCTCGGTCTCGACAAGATATTCACGGAAGCAGGATTCCAGTGGCGCCTCGCCGGCTGTTCAATGTGTCTTGCCATGAATCCTGACAAGCTCGTCGGCCGTCAGCTCTGTGCAAGTACAAGCAACCGTAACTTCAAGGGACGTCAGGGTTCTCCCACAGGAAGAACCATTCTCATGAGCCCTGTCATGGCAGCAGCAGCAGCCGTCACAGGTAAAGTAAGCGATGCCCGCAAGGTCTTCGGGATCACAGGCTAGGGAGGAAAGAGATATGGCATTAGAAAAGATTCTTGGACGAACCGGAAAAGCTGTACCCGTAATCGGTGATGATATCGACACCGACCGCATCATTCCCGCCCGCTTTATGAAGTGTGTGACCTTTGACGGTCTCGGTGAATATATGTTCTACGACGTGAGATTCGACCCCGACTCGGGAGAGAAGACGACACACAATCTGAACAAGGCTGAGTATGCAGATGCCTCCATCATCATCTCAGGAAACAACTTCGGCTGCGGAAGCTCACGTGAGCATGCACCTCAGGCAATCCAGAAAGCCGGTTTCGTGGCTGTGATCGCAGAAGGCTACGCGGAGATCTTCTTCGGCAACAGCACACAGCTCGGTATTCCCTGTGTCACTGTCGCTCATGCGGACCGCCTGACACTTGCTGAGGCTGTTGCAGCTGATCCTGCTCAGGAAGTGAGTGTAGACCTCGAAAAGATGGTCGTACGCTACAGTGGTGGCGAAGTCCCCTGCTCGATGCGTGAGGCAAACCGCCAGGCCCTCATGGGCGGCGACTGGGATCCGCTTCAGGAACTCATCGACAATGGCAGCAAGGTTGATGCAGTTGCGGCTTCACTGAGTTACGTGAACTGACCCTCACCTGAGTTCCCATACACAGACCCGCCTGGATCGATTCCGGTGCGGGTTTCTTTATGCCCTTTCGTCTCTCCTCCTGGATCATAGACTCAAGACCGTTTTCGATACTATGTGAGTAGGTTTTAGAGACTGCATGGGATATTTTACCCATAACACAGAGTACGGGAGGCATGGCATGAGAGTATCGACATCAGTGCTTCAGAATTCCTTCGGGAAATATCTGAAACTGGCAGCGGAAGGGACCTCAATCTACATAGAGAAGAATAATGAACCGGTTGCTCTGCTCAGGGTCTTTCCGAGGATGAAAGATGGATGCTTCGTGAGGAGGCGAGGGAATATCGTGCAAAGCTATGCAGATTTCAGGGAGATAGCAGAGAGGAACGACAATGGCCATCAGTATGAACTGATCGACGGTGAAATCTATATGATGAGGGCTTCCCGGTATTATCACCAGAAGGCTGTGGGTGAGCTGTTTGGAACATTCATCACCTGGTTCAGAAACAAGCCCTGTCAGCCGATAGTCGCCCCCTTTGATGTGAAGCTCTTCGGGAAGGCAGTATGCTTTGATGACAAGCCCAATGTCGTACAGCCCGATATCCTCATCATGTGCGATGAGGAGAGAGTGGATGAGGAGGGACGGTATCAGGGGAAGCCTTCTCTCGTTGTCGAGGTACTCTCACCGTCAACCAGGTCGAAGGATATGATGATCAAGTCAAAGCTCTACATGGAAAGCGGCATAGAAGAGTTCTGGGTAGTGGATCCGAAAGCGAAACAGGTCATCATCTACCACTTCAGGAACCGTGACCTGGAGACTCAGGTGACGTTCAGGAACGGTGAGACTGCCCTCTCTTCACTGTATCAGGGACTCGCAGTAGAGACAGGGCTTCTCTTCGTATAGAAAGAATCAGCCTTTCTTCTCTTTCTTGTCCTTCGCGGCCTGACGCTTCATGCCGGCCTTGCAGTCGTACATGGCGGCATCGGCATCGAGAGCCGCGGCTTCGAAACTCTTATGGCTTTCCTTCACATAGAAGGAATACCCGCACGCGACCCTGTAGGAGCATGCATCAGTGGTGTATTCGGTAGTCTGAATGTCGGTACAGATGAGTGACATCTGCTCATAGGTGATCGAATCGATAAAGACGATGAACTCATCTCCCCCTACCCTGAACACCTCGGAACGACCCGGTATGATCTCCGTCATCTTCAGGACGATATCCTGCAGAACCCGGTCGCCTTTCTCCCTCCCATACGTATCATTGATCGCCTTGAGACCATTGATATCGATCATGAGAATTCCCGTCGGACTGAATACACTGGTATTGCTCATAATCTGCTGAACACGTGCTTCGTAGGAAGCACGGTTACCCGCACCCGTAAGGGCATCGGTTTTCGTGAGATTGAGAAGGACCTCGCTTTGTACTTCGCTCTTGAATTCCCGTGCGATGAACCTCACGCTGTGAATGAGAAGAATAGCTCCGCTGAGCCCCATACCCGCGTGTACGAAGAGTGCGTTTTCCAGAATGACCGACATCAGCAGGAGGACAAGTTCCACCAGGACGGTAAGGAGAAGCACTCCCACCGCAATCAGGAATGTCAGGATGTCTCTGTTTCCCTGACGGAATTCCATCAGGAGCACGATAAAGAGGGCAAGGATAAAGAGCAGAAGTGCAAGTCCTGCATACTGCAGAGTTTCAGAGTACTGAATCAGACCGAAGAACTGGGCGATCCCCACCAGGATATAGGCTCCGACAATCACTTCGGCAGCGAATACGAAGGGAGTGATGATACGCTCAAGAATGGAATAGGAGTTCTTCACATACATGATCAGGAAGAACGGGAGAAGATAGAGGGCCATATAACTGAAGTTCAGTGCCTGAACCGCGTTATAGAGGAGGATGAACTTTGAGCAGTTCTGCGTGAACACCCATGCACCGAGTGCGATCTCTATCCATCCGAAATAGCCGAGACTGTTTCTCCGCCGTCCCCGCGGAAGGGCAAGGGAGGTCACCAGGGCGATGAAACCGGTGAAGAGGAATACAATACCGAATATCAGGTTGGGCAGCTCTCTGAGCTGATAAAGCACCTGATCGGACTTCGTTCCCAGCGTGGGGACCTGAAGATTACCTGAAAACTGATTGTAGGAATGAAAACCCATCACCAGGGAGATCTCATGCCCTTCAGAGCCGTCCGGCAGCCGCACGTAGTGCATGAAGGAACCGCCGAGAACAGGATCCTTCCAGATACTCTTTCCTGTTCCGTAGGTGTAGATGCTTTCACCGTCAAGAAGGACTTCGAGAGATCTCAGGCTCGTCTCTATGGCGAAACTGGCATTCGAGTTGGGATAGGTGTCTGGAAGGGTACGGGTCAGTATGTAGCTCTTGCCGTGCATGTCACCGTGGATCCTGTAAGGTAAGGTGATACCGGTCTCGACAAGCTCTCCCTTTGAATAGAGATCCCAGCCTTCGGCAAGAGGCACCATCGAATCTTCCCTCAGCGGCTGGGGATCGAGGAAGGAATCGAAAAAGACTGACATCACAAGTACAGCTATAAAGAGGAAAAGGAGTATCCTGTGAATCAGCACTCTCTGCTCATCCCTGTCATGTCGCACATATTTCATTCACTCTTCCCCTAACTGCATGATATCTCGGTAGTGGAAAGCGGTACTCTCCCCACGACAATACCGTACATTCCTGAGGCTGAGACGCCTCCTCCGATTTCAGAATGTCACTCTATACAGAAGACCCCGCAGGTCCCGTTTCTGCTTCGAAATCAGATTTCAACGTATTATATATTAAACGGAAAATGAGGATAACGCAAATGATTCTCCCAAGGAAAAGGAGATTCTCAGAGAAAAACAAAGAGTACATTCTCAGGAGGGGACCCGATATCGAACATATCTTACCTGTAGAGCCCTCTCTGCGGCTCCCTGTTATGCTTCATCTCTTTCTTGGTCCTGTACATCGCCTCATCTGCTTCAGCTATCACTTCATGAATCGTCCGGTTCCCCTTCGTGCGGAAGAGCGCTGAGCCGCAGGCTATAGTGAACCTGCACTCGGGAAGAGAAAGAACCAGAGAGTTGAACCGGTCGCAGATCTGCGACAGCCTCTCTTCCGTGACAGAAGGGATGAACGAGATGAATTCATCACCGCCGATCCTGTAGAGCTCGCTTCCTGCAGGAACTGATTCTGAGATCGTGCGGGCCGTCAGCTTGAGAACAGCGTCACCGACAGCATGGCCGAGAGAATCATTGATAGGTTTCAGATCGTTGACATCAATCATGATAATTCCGAGAACGTGGGGCAGGCTTTCTGATCTCTGTACCCTTTTCTCATACGCGGTCCGGTTTTCAACGCCGGTAAGGGAATCTGTATAGGCGAGGTTCAACAGCATCTTCTCCCTGATCTCGTTTGTCCTTCCCCGTGAGATTATCTTCGCAGTATGGGAGAGAAGGATAATTCCGCAGACCGTCATACCCGAATGAAGAATCGTGGCGTTCTCGAGTTCAATCTTCATAAGCAGAAGTGCTTCCTCGGCTACGACAGTGACCAGGAGAACGCCCACCGCAAGCAGAAAGGAGACCAGCTCACGGTTTCCCCTGATAAAATCGACGATAAGCGCTATGAAGAGCGAAATAATGAAAAGGACAAGACCACCTCCCGCATACAGGATAATGTCCGCATACGTAAACCAGCCGAAATACTGGCCTGCCCAGCCGGCAACATATCCGAGAAGAAACAGGTACGAGAACGTAAGAAACCTGGCAGAGAATCTTTCGGGAATACGGTAGGAGGCATTCACGTACTTGATCAGAATAAAGGGGAGGAGGAAGAGTGCGACATAGCTGAAATTGAGTGGAAGGACAGGATTCCTGAAGAGAATGATCCTGCTGCAGTTCTGAGTGAAGACCCACATGCCGAGAGCTAGTTCCAACCACCCGAAATGCCATACACTGCGACGTTCTTCACCGCTCTGGAGGCCGATGGCAACAAGGATGGACACGAGCCCGGTGAACAGGAAGATAAAACCGAAAGCCAAAGAGGGAAGCTCTCTCAGCTGATGGAGAACCTGATCTGACTTTGCACCGAGTTCAGGAGCGTCAATATTTCCGGCAAAGGGGTTGTCGGAATAGATGCTCAGAACCAGAGAAAGCTCATGTCCGGTGGCAGTATCGGGGATCCTGACAAAGTGAGGGAATCCTCCGGCAAGAACCGGAGATTTCCATGGAGTAGTATCCCCTTCGAAGGAGTAGATGCTCTCGGAGTCTATCCGGATATCGAGAGAGCTCATGCTCGTTTCGAAAAAGAGACTCGGATGGGTGAACAAAAAAGTGTCGGGGAGCTTCGTTGTAAGGGTGAAAGTCTTTCCGTCTACAAGCCCCTGTATCGTGTAGGGAAGTGTGATGCCGCTCTCGATGAGTCGGTCTCCCTCCCAGAGATCCCATCCTGTATCAAGGACCGTCTTATCACCCTGTATAAGCGGGTCAACCTCGAGGAAGGAATCAAAATAGAGAGCGATGACCAGAAGAAGAGCGACAATGGAAAGAAGGACAATACCTGTTGTACGCTGCCATCGGTAGTTTTTCACGCTGCTCAGTTTCATTTCACTCCTCCAGTACACTCTTCACACATCACTATCGCCACTCAGGTCACACTGTTGACAGATGTCCTTTTTCTTTGCAGACATACCGCATTCCGTCAGCCATACGAAGGAACGGAAGGCATATGCGAAACCGGAGAGATATGGAGGGAATTGTATGGTCTATGATGAATAAGACGAAGCTGAGGAGGGACTGCCTGTACCGATATTCTCTTTCCTTTGAATCATGTCTCCTGAACCAGTTCTCATTAACATTACTTCATATTATGTCATAATTCAAGGAGTATGTAAGAAGCTGCATTCATTATTCAGATAATGCTTAAAACTTAAAACATTCGATGTGAGAGGTTACCGGTGTGATTCCTCTTCCGCATGATAGCTGCTCCGGGCAAACGGTTCGGCGATCACCCAGGTGAAACCCATGGCCTCCGCCTCCACAGCCCACTGAGCGAATCTGTCGGGATGAACGAACTCCTTCACGCTCAGAGACTCCTTCGAGGGTTTGAGATACTGGCCGAGACAGAGCCTGTCGCAGCCGTGCTCCCTGAGGTCATGCAGCACCGACCTGATCTCCTCTTCGCTTTCGAGAGGAGAGTGAGAGAACGACGGTACTCCCCTCCGGGACGGGCCGCCGGGTAGAGTGAGGGAACGGTCTCCACGTTATGGCTGAAGACGAACGGCAGGGCGGCATCAAGGATGTTCAGAGCTTCATCCTGTACTCCCTTGAAATCGGGAACAAGGATTTCGAAGCGCATCTCAGGGTTCATATCCCTGCAGGCAAGGATCACGTCCCTGAAATGAGAGGCTCCGCCGTCAGGGAGATCGTCTCTGTCGACACTGGTAAGGACGAGGTAGGTGATTCCCAGATCCCTGCAGAGCGAAGCGACCCTTCCGGGTTCTTCTGGATCCGGCGGCTGTGGAATTCCATGTGAAACGGAACAGAACGGACAGTTGCGGGTGCAGGTCTCACCGAGAATCAGGACAGTCGCCGTTCCCCTCGCCCAGCATTCCCCCTGATTCGGGCACCGCGCCTCAGTGCAGATCGTGTCGATACCATGATGCCTGAGAAGAGATTCGGTCTTATGGTACTGGATTCCTGTTGCGAGTCCCTTTCTGATCCAGGGGGGAAACGGGATATGATCACTCATCACACTGCTCCTTGAGAGGTCTGCTGAACTGAGGGATGAGGGCCCCTGAAAGTCTCTCTGCATGCTTTTTCAGGATATCCATCGAAAGGACGTTGCCCTTTTCCTTCTTCACGCTCGTCATCTCAACCCCGTCGATTCCGCAGGGAACCATGGCATCGAACAAGGTGAGGTCATTTGCTATATTGATTGCTATGCCGTGCATGCTCACCGAATGTGAGAGCTGAACTCCCACCGAGGCGATCTTCCTTCCCTCCACCCAGAGCCCTGGATACCGCGCGATCCTCTCACTCTTCAGTGAACACTGGGCGAGAAGGTCGATCCCGATCTGCTCGAGGTAGTGGACGAAGGGGGCAACCCGGAAGCGGTAGGTGGGCAGATGCAGAATGGGATAGATGACCAGCTGCCCCGGGTTGTGGGCCGTAGCCCCGCCTCCCCTCCTGATACTGACAACTTCAATACCCCTCTCAGAGAGCTCCTCAGCTGAGAACAGCAGCTTGTTCTGCTTCGTATTGAGGCCGAGGGTGATCGCGGGGGGGTGCTCAAGAAAGAGGATCAGAGAAGGAAGCTCTCCTCTGGCAACTCTATCGTGCAGCTCTCTCTGCAGGGAGAGGGCTTCACCGTAGGGAATCAGGCCGCAGTCGACGCAGAGAGGAAACGTGTTCCCGGAGGCAGGATAGCTTCCTGCAAGCAGCTCTTCTTTCGTAATCATGAGTCATCGTGTCAGGCGGGAAGGGTTTTGTCAATTCTGTTATACGTGACGGATGTAAAGACTCAGGCTTGATGCCTCAATACGCTTCAGCTTCCTGAATCACCTTCGAGAGCTCTTCGATCATCTCACTGAGAAGGAATGAAGAGAAGTCGAGTGAGTCTCCTTTCAGCATCTTCTCGGCTTCGACGCACAGTTCGTGTGCTCTCTTGGCGCCCACCGAACCGCAGGCTCCCTTGCACTTGTGGACACATTCCGCCGTCTGCCTTGCATCTTCCTTCCCTATACTCTCTCTTAGGAGCAGGAGTGTCTCCTTCATCTCCAGGGCGAAGGCCGAGAGGATCCTCTTATAGAGAGCCGCATCTCCCCCTACCCGTTTCATTCCGGCTTCGCTGTCTATGGATGAAGGCTGAGGGGAGAGATCCAGCTCTGCCGCTTTGAACACTTCCCCGATGAGCTGGTCGGGATCGTAGGGTTTGCCGATAAAACCGTTGACAGCCATCTGTTCACACTTCTCACGGACGGAATCAACGAGGTCGGCAGAGAGGATCAGGATGGGAACCTGCTTATTCTCCTTCCTGATAAGACGCGTCGACTCATACCCGTCCATTCCTTCCATATGGAGGTCCATGAGGATTACATCGATATCCTTCTCGTGTGAGAGGAAGGTCTCATGCCCTTCCTTACCGTCTGAGGCAAGGAGTACCGTACACCCTTCTCTCTCCAGGAGTTCCCGGGCAATCATCTGGTTTGTCCTGTTATCCTCGACGACGAGAACTGTCGGAGAAACCGGGGGAAGGAGAACACGCTTCTCTCTTCTTTCATCACCCTCACCGCCTTTACCGAAAAGCTGCAGGAGCGCATTGAAAAAGACCGAATGTATGAGAGGCAGGGGAAGTATGATAGATCGTTCATCGGTTTCCTGATAGTTCCCTTCTGATTCCTCATGGACGAACAGGAGCCGGGAGGAAACTGCACGGGAGATCCGTCTGCACTGAGGCTCACTCAGCACTCCGGGATGTGCGAGTTCCAGGATCACCAGGTCGAAGCGAGCATCTCCCGAGAGGAGGGAATCTGCGATCGCAAGGGAGGAGACCTCCTCGTAGGCTACGCCGTAGTCGGTGAGCAGACGGGCAACCTTTGCCGACAGCTCCCTGTCGGGAATCACGAGCAGTGCATGCAGAGAGGAGAAGTCGACCGACTTCCTCATCTGAAGCTCCTGTCTCATCCCTTCTGTATCGATTCTGAGGGGAAGTGAGAATCTGAAGGTGCTCCCTTTCCCCTCCCGGCTCTCAACCTCTACTGAGCCCTGCATAGCCTCAACAAGATGTTTCGAAATGGAGAGTCCGAGTCCCGACCCTCCGTATTTTCTGTGTATGCTCTCATCTGCCTGGATGAAGGGAGTAAAGAGCTTTTCTATCTGCTTCTCGCTCATTCCGATACCGGTATCATGGATCGCACAGGTAAGAAGGCACTGCTCGTCGCCCAGATCTTCAGAGGAGAGAGAGAGAGTGATCCTCCCTTCACAGGTGAACTTCACCGCGTTGTGAAGGAAGTTTGTAAGCACCTGACGGAGCCTTGTGGGGTCTCCGATCAGGACGGGAGGAACGGAGGGGTCGAGATCCAGTCTGAAATCGAGTCCTTTCTCCCTGATCTTCCATGCATCGAGCGATATCGTGTCCTGCAGGACATCATCAACCCTGAAGGGAATATGTTCAATTACCGTCTGCCCTTCATTGAGTCTCGAGTACTCGAGAATATCGTGGATGATCACCTGCATACTCTGGCTGGCGCTCTTGATCGCCTGAAGGTAGCGGCTCTGCTGTGTATCGAGTTTCGTCTTTTCCAGGAGATAGCTCATCCCCCGTACCCCGTTGAGGGGCGTGCGGATCTCATGAGAGATACGAGCCATGAACATCCCCTTCTCCCTGTCTGAATTCTCCGCCTGCTGCTGCGCCAGTTCCTTCTCCTTTACCGCTCTGCGGAGCCTCACGATCCAGAAAGAGGAGACAGCGAAGAGAAGGAGCATCAGGGAGAGAATGAAGATCGAAATGCGGATCAGCCTGGTATAATCGAACCGGTTCTCATAGTGAATCCAGTGTCCGAGGATCGCGGAATACTCACTCTCGCTCATTGCGTCCAGAGCCTTCTGCAGGATGGAGGCGAGTTCCGGCAGATCCTTTCTCACTGCCATATGGAGCGCATGGGCTCCGCTCTCCGAGAGTGTGATGAATTTAAGTTCGCTCAGTCCGAGGGTTCTCGACAGGTACGCGCTGGTGGCCTCGTTACCGATGAACGCTACCTCATCCCCTCTATTCACTGCAAGGAGAGCCTCTTCAACTGTAGAGAACCTCCTTATACCGATTTCTGGGTACGCTGCGAGAAACCCTTCATGGGAACTCTCCCCCTGTACAGCCACCTGTCTTCCCCACAGATCGGAGAGAGCATTGATAGAGGTGTTTCCCTTCCGCACGACAGCCGCACGCTGAAACTGCATGTACGGCTTGAGATAAGTGAGGAATTCAGAACGTTCTTCCGTGAAGCCCACCGCCGGAAGGAGGTCGATCGTCCCGTTCCGTGCTCCCGTAACGGCCTCAGACCAGGTAAGATCAGGATTGTGGGAGAACGTCAGTCCCGTCATGGTGGAGATACGGGAGAGAATATCGGAAGCGATCCCCTTATAGGATCCGTTCTCATCGAAGAACTCGAAGGGAATGAATTTAGGGTCGACACCGATATGAATCTCAGGATGCTCTGCTATGAATGCATGCTCGGCTTCGGTGAATACAATGTCGCTGTCGGCCGTGAAGGCCGGGGAAAAACACAGGAGACACGCGATCAGAACAGCGATCCGTTTCATAGTATCATCCTTTGTAGCAGTGTCAGACTGACCTCCCGCGATCCTGTTCCCCCTGAGCTACCTGTGTGAACATGGAGAACACGACAGGATCGAAATGCCGTTCAGCCTCACGTCTCATCACCTCAAGAGCCTCCTCATGGCTCAGTTCATCCTTATATACCCGCTTATGGGTCAGCGCATCATAGACATCGATAACAGCCATCAGACGGCCGCTCAGCGGGATAGCCTTTCCTTTCAGCCCCGCAGGATAGCCGGATCCGTCAAACCACTCATGGTGTGAGGCAATCAGCTCCTTCGCCGTCTCAATGAAGCTGATATCGGCCTCATTTCTGTCGATCGAGTACTCAAGGGCTTCCACACCGATTGATACGTGTTCCCTCATGAGCGCGAGCTCTTCATCGTTCAGCCGTCCGGGTTTCAGCAGCACCGCATCAGGTATTCCCACCTTTCCGATATCATGGAGGGGGGCTGTGGATACCAGCTCCTGAATCTCCCGCTCCTGCAGATGATACTCCTCAGGTCCCTCTTTCGTGAGACGCCGGCACAGCAGTTCCATCATCTCTCTCGTTCGGGAGGAGTGATCACTCGATTCCACGCTTCTCGTTTCAAGCAGACGGACCAGAGCACTGATGGTGATTTCGTTGGTCCTCCTTACTTCTGCGGTACGCTTCTCCACCAGTTCTTCAAGCTGATGAGAATACTCGATCCGTTCCCTTTGGGCGCTCAGGATCCTCAGCTGGAGCTCAATTCTCTTCTGGAGTGAAAGGAAATTCAGGGGCTTCCTGACATAATCGACAGCTCCCATCTCAAGACCGCGGATCTCCTTTTCAAGATCTTCGGAATTGGTAAGGATCATGATCGGGATATCGATATCCCGTGAGGCGCATTCCTCGATGAAGGTGAAACCGTCCATCTTCGGCATATGAAGGTCGAGCAGCACAAGGTCGATTTCGGGGTGCGAGACGAGCACCGAGAGCCCTTCTTCCCCGTCCTGAGCCTGAAGGATGGTATGGGTGACCAGGAAGCTGGAGATCATGGTGAGGTCTGTCATTGAATCATCTACTGTGAGTATTACTGCCATTCTCGTCCTCTGTGCGTTTCTGCACTATTGGAAATGGTAGCATTCATCTGTTCAGGAGTAAATCCTTTATCTCAAAACAGTGATATTTTAACAGTCAGATGAACCAGTACGGAGGTAAACTCGCCGGCAGTGAGGGGTGAGAACGAGGTTCCGAGCATAAAAAGCCGGGGCGGTTGAGCCCCGGCAGCCGAGCAAGATGTGAGTGATATCTTAACCCAGACCAGATTTTCGACGAGTGTAGATGTCATAGTAGACAGCAAGGAGAAGGACGAGAGCCTTCACGACATACTGCCAGTCGGCACCGATATTCATCAGGGACATGCCGTTGTTGATGACACCCATGACCAGTGCACCGGTGATGGCTCCGATGATCGTTCCGATACCGCCGCTTGCCGAAGCTCCGCCGATGAAACATGCGGCGATGGCATCAAGCTCGAAGAGCTGTCCGGCCTGAGGGAGCGCAGAGTTCATATACCCGGTGAAGACCATTCCGGCCAGACCGGTCAGTCCTCCCATGATGACATGGACGGTGAAGATAACCCTCTCCGCGTTGATACCTGAGAGCTTCGCACTCTTCGCGTTTCCTCCGACTGCATAGATGTAGCGGCCGATCACCGTATTATTCGTGATGAAGACAAAGACCGCGATGACGAGTCCGAGCACCACGACGACGGT
The DNA here is from genome assembly GCA_963676605.2 of Sphaerochaetaceae bacterium. Classification (GTDB taxonomy): domain Bacteria; phylum Spirochaetota; class Spirochaetia; order Sphaerochaetales; family Sphaerochaetaceae; genus SABI01. The sequence continues at coordinate 22,277 of CAXXSP010000028.1, forward strand.
CGGGATTCCCCGGTAGTCTGCAAACTTCCAGGCGAGGAGCATGATCAGAACGATCGTGAACACAAGTTTCATCACGAAATATCTGAACGGGAGGACATCGAAGTTCCTGCTGATCTTGTTCCTTCTTCCATGTAGTGAAGCGACAACAAACACAACTGCGATGACGATACCTGTGACGAAGGGAAGCAGGTGGAGACCAGCTGCTTCGAATCCTTCGATGGTGATCGAACCCGAGGTGATGGTTCTGAAGTGATCATCGGAGAGAGAAACGGGAGTCACATTCGTAATGATGTAGGTAAGCCCCCTGAACAGGAGCATGCCTGCGAGGGTTACGATGAAGGCGGGAATATGCGCATAGGCGATCCAGAAGCCCTGGAAGACTCCGATGGCGATACCGATGAGGATCGTCAGCAGGAGAGTCGGGATCAGACCGATTCCCGTATTGTAGATCATCGCGCTCAAAGCTCCGGTGAGTGCACTGAACGAACCGACAGAGAGGTCGATATTACCGATGATGATGACCAATACCATTCCCACCGCGAGAATCAGGATGTAGCTGTTCTGGATGAAGATGTTGGTGATATTTCTTGAGGTGAAGTTCACGCCTCCGGTGAGTACACTGAAGACGATGAATATGAGTGCCAGCATGATGAACATCGAATAGTTTCGAATGTTTTCTCCTTCGCCATTTCCATGAATGACTTCGTATGTATGTTCTTATTAGTCTGTTCCATTTCCGTTCTACTCCTCTACTCGAGTGCCATATGCATAATCTTTTCCTGAGTGGCTTCTTCACGACTCAGTTCGCCCTTGATCTTTCCTTCGTTCATCACGTAGATCCTGTCTGCCATACCGATTGCCTCAGGCAGTTCGGAGGTGACCATGACGATACTCTTCCCCTCCGCAGCAAGGGCGTTGAGAATGGTATAGATCTCGTACTTCGCGCCGACATCGATTCCGCGAGTCGGTTCGTCAACGATAAAGATCTCGGGGTCTGCGAGGAGACACCTGCTTAATACGACTTTCTGCTGATTCCCTCCACTCAGGTTCCTGGCGAGCTGCATGATGGTGGGTGTCTTGATGTTCAGGGATTTCTTGAAGTTTTCCGCTTCGTGGATCTCCTGAAACGAATCCATCACTCCAAATTTCGACAGTTTCTTCAGGGAAGAGTTGGAGATATTGTTCTTCACGGTCTGTATGAGAATCAGACCGAGTTCCTTTCTGTCTTCCGAGACGTATCCGAGCCCGGCCTCAATCGCCTCCTGGGGAGAATTGAGTTTCAGCGGCTTCCCGTCCTTGAACATCTCTCCCGTACAGGAGGATCCGTAGGATTTTCCGAACAGACTCATCATCAGTTCCCGTACGGCCTGCTCCCATGGGGCCGCAGAAGGCGAGGATCTCGCCCCGGCGCACGGTAAAGGAGGCATCATCAACGATCTTGAGGGAGTGATACTCTGGATGATAGACCGTCCAGTTCTTCACCTCGAAGACCGTCTTTCCGATATCGGGGGTCTTGGGAGGGTACATGTTCGTAAGGTCCCTTCCGACCATTCCCTTGATAATCGTCGCCTTGGTCACTTCTTCCTTACGCGTATCGTAGGTACAGATCGACTTACCGTCCCTCAGTACCGTAATGGAGTCAGCGACTTTAAGAACCTCATCAAGCTTATGAGAGATCATGATACACGACATACCCTGTCTCTTCAGCTCGAGAATCAGGTCCAGGAGCTTTTCGCTCTCGTCGTCATTCAGAGACGAGGTCGGCTCATCGAGGATGAGCAGTTCCGTCTTCTTCGAGAGGGCGCGGGCGATTTCAACGAGCTGCTGCTTTCCGACCCCCATCTTCGAAACAATCGTCTCGGGAGGTTCCTGAAGTCCTACTCTCTCAAGATACTGCCTCGACTCTATGAGAAGATCATCCCAGCGGATAATTCCCATCCGCGGCTTTCTGTGGCCGAGGAAGATATTCTCATAGATCGACAGGTAGGGACTGAGGGCAAGCTCCTGATGGATGACTGTCATACCCAGTTCCTCACTGTCACGAATGGATCTGAAGTGAGCCTCTTTCCCCTGGAAATTGACGACTCCTTCATACTCCCCTTTTCCATATATACCGCTCATAACGCCGACGATCGTCGACTTCCCGGCACCGTTCTCACCGCACAGGCAGTGCACCTCTCCCCGTTGTACGGAGAAGCTCACATCGTCCAGTGCTTTGACACCCGGAAACGTCTTGGTTATATGCTGAACTTCTAGAATATTATCACTCACAATAACTCCCGGTTTGTACATAATAGGGCGACCACTTCTCAAGTGGCCGCCGGATTACGTCGATAGGTTCTACCTCTTCCTAGTTGATCTGGTCTTCAGTGTAGTAACCGCTGTCGATCATGATCTCTTTGTAGTTGTCCCTGGTTACATTTACAGGTTCGAGAAGGTAGGATTTAACCAGCTTCTTTCCTGTGTTGTAGGAAGTCTCGTCGAGACGTGCGCCTGCGATCGAGGGGGTCTCACCCTTCAGGAGTGCATCAGCAAGATCGATTGCTGCACGTGAGAGGCTTCTGGTGTCCTTGAATACGGTCATGTACTGCTTGCCGTCTCTGATGTACTGGATTGAAGCAACTTCACCGTCCTGTCCTGTTACGACCGGGAGTGTGTCAACGGTGTTGTACTTTGCATCGGTCATACATGCTTCGATGATCGCACGTGCAAGGGTATCGTTCGGTGCGAGGATAGCATCGAGAGTGACGTTCTTGGCATCGTTTCCGAGAAGGTTCTCCATTCTTGTCTTTGCAACGTCTGCTCTCCAGTTCTCTGTTGCGATTCTGGTGAAGTCGGGGCTTGAGGAATCAAGAGGAGCGGGTCCTACGAGTTTCACAACGCCGCTTTCAACGTAGGGGCGGAGGACAGACATGGCGCCGTCGAAGAAATAGTTGGCGTTATTGTCTGTGGGTGAACCTGCGAAGAGGGTGATCATCTTCGGAGCAGCCTTGCTTGCATTCGGGAGATCAAGAGCGGTTTCAATGGCTTTGCCCTGGAACTGGCCGACCTTGAAGTTGTCGAATGTGATGTAGTAGTCATAGGCGTCGGAACCTGTGATCAGACGGTCATAAGCGATGACGATGACGTCGTCTTTCGCTGCATCGCTGACAACAGAAACAACACCTTCATTGACAGAACCGATGACGAGAAGCTTTGCACCCTTGGTGACGAAGTCTTCGATCTGCTTGTTCTGGACGCTCTGGTCTGCATCACCGTAGGCAACTTCTGCATTGTAGCCGAGGCCTGTTGCGCTGTCGAGCAGTTCAGCACCGTCTCTCTGCCATCTTTCAACGTGAGTTTCAGGCATCGCGAGACCGATGTCGAGTGTGTCTGCCTGGCCCTGTGCGAATACGCCGCCCAGTGCGACAACGAGAATCAGACCTGTCATGAGAATCTTTTTCATAGTAACTCCTTTTTCCTTTTGGTATGCTTTATTATCAGATGGGGTAAAGAGGTAACGAAAGAGGAGAATTCTATGAAGAGTAGAAGATATTTTACATCAGGGAGAAAGGTCGAGGAGAGATAAGGAATATCTTGTGGTAAATATTTTACCTTTGAGACATCTCACGGTAGACGTCGGCGTACGAATGGAAGCCGTCCCTGACCACCGTCTCCTCCATGTTGTCACGATAGACGGCGATGGGGTCTTCCATATAGAAGGGGATCCCTTCTGCGCTTCCGTTGTCAGTGTAGGAGTCGGGTTCGGGGAGTTCTTCCCCCCTGAGCGAGAGCGAGAGCCAGGGTGGCCGCCTTCTCGGCAAGTTTTGCTATCGGTTTATACACACTCATCAGCTGGAGACCTTCGATCACCCGCTGGCAGGAGAGGAGGTCGGCATCCTGTCCCACCACCGCTACATCTCCCGCCATGCGCCGCTCCGCAAGGAGTGAGATCGCGGCATTGGCCAGCTGGTCATTCCCGGCCGATATCGCATCGATATCAGTCGTGCGCTCAAGGACCTTCCTCACCTTCTCGGTAGCCTCGTCAGAGCTCCACTCATCGAGCCAGAGCTCATCCACGACGCTGATCATACCCGAGGCGATCGGACGGTCAAGGACACTGTGCAGCCCTTCATTCACCTTGTAGCTGTTGTCGTCCTTCACTGATCCATTGACGATAAGATAATTCCCTGAGGGAACTGCATCGAGGAGGGCCTGCCCGAAGAGAGTCCCCACCTTATAGTTATCGAAGGAGACATAGGCATCGACGACCACTCCCTGGATGAGCCTGTCATAGCAGATGACGGGAATATCCTTATCAAGCACGGACTTGATCACCCCGGAAAGGAGTTCGGTGTCATGGGCGAGAACGACGAGCACGTCGATATCACGGTCAAGGAGATATTCGATCTGTTCGATCTGTGCCTGGGTTCCCCCGGCTGAAAGCTGCATGATCACCTCCGCTCCCCTGCTCCGTGCGACCTCCGTAAAGATCTTGATATCCTTATTCCACCTCTCGATGATAAAGGTATCGGTAGCTATGGAGAAGCCGATCTTTACGGCATCACTCTTCTGCTCCGCGTCTCTCGCCGTCCCTGAGGTTCCTGTCTGTGTCTGCTGTTCCCCGCAACCGGTGAAAAGTAAGAGCATCAGTATGATGAGGATAGAGATCACATGTTTATTCATCGGTTTCTCCCCTTGCCTTCTGGAAGGCAGAAGGCGAAACACCGCAGTGTTTCCTGAATAGTTTGGAAAAGTAGTTCGGGTCCTGATAGCCGACAGCGTAGGATATCTCCTTCAGAGGCTGATCGGTCGTCTTCATCAGGTGCTTTGCCCTCTGGATCCTCACCGAGGTGAGGTAGTCGACGAAGGAGATGTCCATATGATCAGAGAACAGGCGGCTGAGGTAGGAGGGTGTCAGGTCACACTCTTCGGCTGCATCGGCGAGCTGGATCTGCTGTGAGTAATGTTCGTCGAGGAAGGCGATCGCCTTGTTGAGGGCTCTCGGTCTGTTCTGGTTCCTGTAAAGCTGACTCCTCTCCTGAATGAACGAGAGCATCCGGCGTGACCACTGGAACCACTCTTCCCTGTTCTGCAGTGCACTGATTTCGCGGATGAAATCGTAGGGAATCTGATTCGAGAGGAGCGAGGCCAGATCATCAAGGAGGAGCGTGAAGGTCATGATCAGTTTTCCCTTTGCCACCTCGAAAGGATTTCGGAGGAGGAGGTGATCGCTCAGTCTCTCAAACTCCGTCAGGGCTTCTTCCACATGCTCTGATCTCCCGGCACTTTTTCTCAGTCTCCTCAGGAGGGTCTGTTCCGTCTCCAGCTCCTGAACATCGAACAGGGCAGTGTCGACTTCGCTGAGAGCCTCCTGGCAGGAACTCTGCAGCCGGTTGAACGGAAGGAGGGACCCGATGCCGAGTGACCAGGAGTCGGTGTCGGGAAGCAGACGGGTGATGATATCAGAAAGTGTCTGTCTCACCCTGTCGGGAGAGTCAGCACCTGGGAAAAAGAGCATCAGACGGCCGAGGAACTCGGCTGAAAACACCTGATAGGTATATTTCAGTTTCGAGAGAATCTCATCGTATGCTTCCGAGGCGCCTTCATATCCGTCCACCGAGACCATGGCAATCAGGGCTGTATCCGAGGTAAAGCCGAAGCGGTGTTTATACTCGCCCCACTCCTCCTCTCCAAGAGTTTTCCATGTAAGGAGAGAGAGGAAATTCTTCTGTTCCCAGTGATAGACCTCTGCCGCTTTCTTCAGACGTTCGGTATTCGTCCTCACTTTCTCTCTTCTCGCTTCAAGTTCCTCGACAGCTTCATCAAGGGTAGTGAAGAAGGTTCGTTTCGATACCGGTTTGACCAGATACCGGAAAATTCCCAGCGGGATCGCCCTCTTGGCCACATCGAAACGTTCGTAGGCAGTGGAAACGATGAACAGAATATCGTGATACGTCTTCTGGAGTTCGCTTATCGTATCGAGTCCGTCTATTCCCGGCATTCCGATATCGATCAGGACGATATCGGGATGGGCGGAGTGCACAACCGAGATAGCCTCGTACCCTGTACGGGCCTTACCGCAGAGCTTCAGCTCCTCCCGTGAAGAGAGCATATGGGCATAGCTGTCGAGAACAGGTTCTTCGTCGTCGACGATCAGTACGTTATACATGGCTCAACCTCTCTGTCTATGATAATCCTCACCTCAACCCCTTCTCCGGGGCTGCTTATGATTGATATGATATCCTTCTGCTCGGGATAGAAGAAATACAGACGCTGAATGACATTCTCAAGCCCCATCACCTTCGCACCGTATTCGGTGGTCCGTCCCACATGGCGCAGCAGGGAGTCTATGATATCGCGGCTCATCCCTATCCCGTTATCCTTCACCGAGAAGATCAGCTTCGAACCCTCCTCTGTGAGACTCACGAGGATCTGTCCCTTCCGGTCTATCCCCTTGAAGGCATGGACGACAGAGTTCTCGAGAATCGGCTGCAGGATCATGGCGGGAATCATATCATTCTCTCCCCCATCTCTTCTCATCCTCTCTTCGATCGGTTCAGCGATATCGAGGATGATCTCGAGTGACTTCGGGAACCTGATTCTCAGGATATAGACATACGACTCAAGCCCCTCAAGCTCATGGGAGAGTGGAACGAACAGCTTTCTCTCACTCATATTATGGCGGAAGAAGAGTGCAAGCTTTTCCATATACTCTGCCGTATCATCAGCATCCTCGCGGATAGCGAGCTGTACGCCGGTATTCAGCGTATTGAAGAGGAAGTGGGGGTTCATCTGAGCCTGCATCGTATAGAGTTCCATCCTCTTCAGCAGCTGTTCCATCTTCATATTTCTGAGCTTTTCATTCAGATAATCCTGTTCTATCTTCTTCTGATTCTGCAGTTCCGCGATCGAGCTTCTTATATCCCGCTTCATCCTGTTGAAGGCTTCGAACACATTTCTCAGCTCGATGATCGTCATTCCCTCGCTTTCGATATCTTCAACCTCGAAATTTCCCTCGGCAAGTTCCCCGGCCATCTCCGAGAGCCGGTGCATGGGTTTGCTGACCCTGTTCAGAGCACCCATCATCCAGATGATGGCCCAGATGAAGGCAGTCACAACGACAAGCAGGTTCCAGAACTGGAGCTGACGTGAGATCGTGACAGTCTGCTCGTGAGCGATCAGCTGGTGGCGGAAACCGTAGAGTGATAGGGTGTCGATCTGTTCGGTGATATACGAATTGAGGACGAGCATCTGGTCGTACAGGTGAGTGTATTCGCTAATAGCCCTTCCTCGCTTCTGAGAGACAGCCTCGTCAATAAGGAGGAGATACGATTCAAGAAGGGAGAATATCTCGTGTTTCTGCAGTTCCACCTCATTCTGATAGAGAGGATAGGAATCGGGGATCATCGATTTCAGCTCCTGCACCTGTATGAGAAGCTCTGCGAGGGCGGCGGAGGAACGCGTGGAGAGATAGGTCCTGAAGGGAGTCTCTATTTCCCGTGTCTTCGTCTGCAGGTCCTGGAAATACTGTTCGGAGAGGAACTGTTCATCGACGATTCTCTGAAGCTGCATGGATGCGTAGAGGATGTAGGACATTGAGATGACGATGACGACAAGAGAGACGAACAGGTAGAGGAAGAGCTGGCTCCTGAGCGACCTGTCCCGGTGGGGATGACGGAAGAGGTGGATGGGGTTGATGTGGGCATCAAGATGTTTCAGATGTTTCTTTACCGCCATCAGAGGGTCCCCCTTCTGTTTGTCTGATAGGAGAGATTCTTCTTCGTGATGATCTCCACCCCGGTATCGACGAATGATTCCGATACACCCTGCATTTCCAGTTCATGAACGACCTCGACGGAACGGAAGCCTATATCGAACGGGTTCACCGCGATAGAGCCGGCGATCACTCCCCGTGAGATCAGATCAAGTACCGGTTCCTCGGAGCCGAAACCTATGAGCTGTACCTGTCCCACCAGATTCATATCGATCAGTACCTGAGAGGCTGCCAGGGTATCATTCGAGTCGGTATAGACAATCAGGTTTATCTCGGGGGAATCGGAGAGAATCCGGCTCGTGAGGTCTTCGGCATCCAGTGGATTCATATCTGTCGTCATGTAATGGACTGTTCCGATCTCCCGCTCTCCCAGAGCCGAGAGGATACCCATCTCCACCAGCTCCCTTTCCGCATAGATTCCGGGAGACTTCTCGCTGTAGACAACCGCCATCTCGATCGGATCCTTCCCGATCGACGCGGCAAGGTCCCCGATCTTCTTACCCAGATCGAAGTTGTTCGTTCCCACGTACGGCCAGGGTTTCGCATCTGCGATATTGTGCTCGATGAGAACGACAGGAATATCGACAGCGGCTAGCTCGGAAAGGATCCTCCTCATCTCCTCCTCCGGGATATCGGGGTAGATGACAGCACCTGTGATCCCCGAATACTTCGCCATGGAGAGATCGGGAGATTCTGAAGATACCCGATGAAGAGAAAGCCCCACTCCCCGTTCCTTCGCCGCTTCTTCCGCACCTGCAATCACCTCCTGAAAGAAGCTGTAGGAGTTGTCAGGAATGAAGAATCCGATATGAGAGCTCACCTCTGTGTAGCGCTCATCGGTTGCAGAAGAGACTCTGCTCAGTGAAAATATGGTATAGAGGGAGATCCCGAGAGAAACGGTAAACAGAAGACCGAAGATGACAGGCATGAAGCGATTGATACTGTTTCTCATTGAGAATCACATCCTGCGTATGAGTGTTGCATCCATAAAGTATAGCACGGGTTTTACAATAGCGGGAAACGGATTGAGTGGCCTCCCCTCAGATGAAATACCTGAGGGGAGGATCCTTAAGGATTAAAGCGTATTGTAGGTATGATACGTCGTATCCCAGGTGACGGTAATGTACCCCTTGTCATTGTCTCCGTATTTCTGACTATCGATTTCCACACTCTTTCCGTATCGACCTTCACCAGGTACATTAAGACCGTATATCTCGTCATCGGAAGTCTCCTCAAACTGCACCTTCCTGTCTGATTTCGATATCAGATGCTCTCCAACTGGTTCTTCCTCGTCAATATAATGATCGATAACGAATATGATATCATCCAGAGAGTCAAGATCCGAAAGATCGACTGTCAGGTTCACATCATCGTTATAATCGGTCCAGGGATTGTCATCACCGTTATCAGGCTTCCAGGGAGTATTCTTACGGAGAGTGAGATCCATGATCTTATTTGCGCCCATATCATCGAAGGCACTGTCCTCAAACGTGTCTACCTTATCATCGAGATCGATATGTATCCGGAATTCAGGATTATCCGAGAGAACACCGTATCCTTCCGGTTCCTCCCAATCGAAGGTGATATCAATATCGTCGATGACGATCTTTCTGGGGAACGGTGTCGTAAAGGAAGCACAGGCACCCTCATCCCTGCCTGGTGCATAGTAATACAGCCCATCCTGAAGGACATAGGGAACGACACGGAAGGAATACTGCCGGTCATAATACGACCCGAGGAAGAATTCACCGCTTGAATCTTCCAGTTCAACTGAACCGTACCCAGTGCTGTTCCATAGATATACTGCTGTCTCGTCAGACGCAGCGTACTCAGTGGCAGACGCATCCTGTTTCAGCGTCTTCGGAAGGAGAACAGATTCAGGCAGATGATACGCTGAAGGAGGATCCTGTCCCCATGAGTAGAGAAGGAGTGCTCCATCCGCACGTGAGTCGTAATAACTTCCCCAGTTGAATCCCAGATCCATCTGATACCGCGTCCCGCTTGAATTGAGGTTCTCGTCCGTCAGGGTAAGACTCGAAATGTCCTCAAGTTCGGAATCCAGGGTAAGCTCGTACTCCTTCTGAATCAGTTCGTCCTCGGAAGTGACTGTGATGGCGTACACATTCTCTCCCACCGGGATGGGGACGATCTCGTAGCTGTAGAGCGTCGTATCGGTGGAATCCTTATCCATGGAAGATTCCGGCAGTCCGCTGCCGGCAATACGGACACTGGAAACATCTTCAAGAACACGAAGATCGATCTTCACATAGGCTCCTGAGATAGCCTCCCCTGTAAATCCGTCTTCGCCTTCTGTGAATACGGTCTCCTCTTCCAGGCGGTTCCTTACGCTCAAAGAGATAATTTCCGCTGACACATTTTTTGAGAGAGATACCGGATCAGGATCATCGTTATCGTTCATTCCGTCTCCATCGGTATCTGCCAGAGCAGGGTTCGTATACACAGTCTCACCGCCAAGATCCCAGCCTATCACCTCGTCAGCATCACCGATGGTATCATCGTCTGAGTCAGTGGTAGCGTCACTGCTTCCATACATCTCTTCAATGGCAAGCACCAGTCCATCACCGTCCTCATCCACGGTATAGCAGAGAGTAACGGTATAGCCGGGTTTTATGAAAAGGCTCTCAATGTCGTACCCTTCTTCATCCAGGGCGGAATAGAAAGTGCGGTCACCTCCGGGATTCTCGATGATGAGAAGCCACTGCCCGCTCGTCACATCCCCTTCGGCAACTCCAGCAAACTCTATCAGGTGACCGTCATCAGCTGTCGTGTAGTCGGCATCCTCAGCAAGTCCCATGTTCGTGAAGATATCTTTCAGGGAAAGAGTCGTATAGCGATCTGATATTGATGTTGATTCAGGATTGTACTTTGTCTGGGCGGCTACGAGATACTGCTCTGCTTCAGGAGCGTCCGGCTGTGTCCCCGGATTGATATTCACCTTTGCGCAGAGCGCCGCTACCTGGGTCATTTCGTGGGTGAAGTCATTGGGAGCAAGTCCCCCTCCGCTTGTTGATGCGGAGTAGCCTGAGATAGCAAAGACAAGATTCGGACAGTCCTGTGCAAGGCTTATTGCAGCACTCGGGCTCGGAATATCCTGAGAGAGCGTGAGCGCTCCTGATTCAGCCCCTGCATTCAGTGTGATTTTTCCTCCTGAACCGAGACCGTCGATTTTCATATCCCCGAGTCCGATCGGGCTGTACGAACCGTAATTATGAGAGGATGTATTCATCCTATAGCCTGAGATGATAAGGTCCTCGAGAGAATAGGCTATCGTACTGGTATTTATCAGTTTCACATCTACCGTGAGAGTCGCACCATTGTAGGAAACCTCATTCGTCGCTGCGTAACTCCTCGCAGCCTCAATGCTCTCTGTATTGCTTTCAGTCTGTTCCTTTCCCCAGGAATAGCCGCTTTCGGAGGTATAGGAACCGCTGTACCCCGCGGTAGCTGCGTACGTGACTTTCGACTCTACCCCCAGATTATATCCTAAGGTTGCCTCCATGCTCCATCCGTTTTCAAGAGCGGTCGATTCGGTACGTGACCGTGTCGTCGTTATCTCCATTGTCGTTGAACTCGCCTCTGCTATCGTCTGTTCATGGGTCGTGCTGTCGGAGACAGTCTCATGGAGCGTGATCTCAGGAACATTCAGGATCTCGATGGCGAGTCCCGGCAGATTCGCCAGCAGAGGGCTGAAGGTTTCACCGAAGTCCAGTTCCTCCTTATCGTCCCACCCGTCACCATCTGTGTCAGCCCGGTTCGGATTCGTCCCTATCGTGATTTCATAGGTATTCTCCAATCCGTCACCGTCCCAGTCATTCTCTGAAGGATCTTCATCCTCTGAGAGACTGCATCCTGCCAGGATTCCCATGAGGATAATAATGAAGAGGATTCCCGCTGACCTGATTTTCCCGTTTTTCATACTCTTTCTCCCATGTTTTCGTATGGTGAACAGAGTTGTTTGAACTAAGGTGGAAAGACTTATTCAAAGGTATTATATCATGAACAATTCTGTAACGCAAAAACAATGTAAGAGGCTGGTGAGAAGTTTTTATGGTGGAGAATTATCCTGCGAGGACGGTATGTTTCTATCTGAGAGAGAAGGCTATGACATGCTCATCGAAGATGGTATAGGAACACTTCAGGATATGCTCCGCTATCCAGGCGATTGTCTTTTCATGGTAGAAGAAGACGTGCGTCTCCTCGTTCTTATACCCCCAGGATGTGAAATCCCTGTCATCAGGGATGAGAGAGGTCCTGCAGTAGAGTACTCCCCTCTGAGAGAGGAGTGACCTGAGGTGGCAGAAGGAGGTACGGGGATCATGGAAGTGTTCGATCACCTCACAGGCGAAGATGATAGCATAGGTTCTGTTCAATACCGATTCATCGGGAATGAAATAGGGATCCCAGAGGTTCACCTGATACCCGGCTTCCTCGAGCATCGCCGCGACAACCGGTCCCGTTCCGGCTCCGTAATCGAGAGCCGTGGTCCCTTCTGGCTTCCTGAGCTTTTATGATATCGACGAAGGGACGGACGAAGTTTCTGTACCTGGGGTCATCGACATCATTGTTATGGGTCAGGTACTGTCTCTTCTCGGCTTCAGGGTCGAGGAGGGAGGCTCGTTCCATGAAGATACCGTGACAGACCGGGCAGTGTCCGTACCTGAACAGGCCGGCTTTCATGAGAGGTATATCCTGTGTGCCGCACAGGGGGCAGGCTTCCGTTTTTTTCACACGGGAAGCCTACCATGAGAGTTTCGAGGACGTACAGGTCCCTGAGAGGAAAAGAGAGGAAGTCCCTGCTGTTATTTCAGGAGCGAATCATCTACTCCGGCACCGTCTACAGCCCGGCTGATCGCCTTCACCCCGTTGATGCATCCCGATTTCGTACTGTAACCGTCTTCCGAGGTTGCGACGTTCTGCCCGTTCGCAGCGATCATCCGGTACCGGTACTGGTTCGCCTTGTCGAGGTATATCTCGAATTTCGGACACTTCTTCGGTGCAGGTTTCTGCAGCGTCAGGTCCTCTATATCCATATCCGCATTCTTCTTGATTGTCTCGATACCGTTTTTGCAGTTCGACAATGATGAGTAGTTCGTGCTCGAGAGAATCGTCAGCGAATTTCCGGCTATCAGGCTGAATCGGTAAAAACCTTTCGGCGTTTTCTTGATGATAAATGTACCTGCCATAACTCACTCCTTATCTCTGAAATATAGAGAAAGTATACTCATACATCCTTCAACAATCCAGCGGATTTTCTTTTCATTCGCCTCTGGATACAGTAACGCTCCCGGGAGTTTTCCTCCGGGAGCGTTGTACATACTGTACGTTTCAGCGTTTACTCTGTTTCTAGCCGCGTGCCATCATCTGGTGGAGTCCGCCGCCGTTTGTCACATTGGTGAAACCGAGCTGATTCAGGATTCTCATTCCGTAGGAGGAACGTGCACCCGAAGCACAGTAGACAATGATCTCCCTGCCCTTGTCTTCGAAGGACTGTCCCCACTGGGGAAGGGAGTCGAGGTCGACGTTGATGGCACCGGGATAGGCTCCCATGTTGAACTCCATCGGGGTTCTCACGTCAAGGACGAGAGGTCCGTCGGTTTCTGCCAGTTCTTCTTCATGCTCCTCACCGCTTTCAGCATGAGCTGATCCTGCTTCGAGGTCTTCGATTCTCTTCTTCTCTACAGGGAAGAGGCCCACTGCGATGTGTTCATACCCGATCGCACGTGCATGGCGTTCGAGAGAGTAATACCCTCCGCTGAGGTTGTAGACTTCATCGAAGCCCGAACCCTTGAGCATTCTGAGGATTACGTGTCCTTTCTGTCCGTCATCACTGATAAGGATGATCGGATTCTCTTTGGGAATCCTGTCGAGGTTTGCACGGATCGCATCCTGATTCAGGTTGTTTGCTCCCTGAAGCTTTGCTTTTGCAAAACTGATCGGGTCACGAAGGTCGATCACAATCGGCTGCCGTTCCATGGCGAAGGTCTCGAAGTCCTGAGCCAGGATGGAGGGGCTGAACCCTTCGGTGTGGTTGACTGCCGTGAAGGAAGCCATGTTGACCGGACCGTTCGGGGAGTTGAAGGGAGGAGCGTAGGCAAGGTCGAGTTCCTGGAGGTCTTCGATGGTGAGTCCTCCCTTGATCGCGGTGGCGAGGACGTCGAGGCGTTTGTCGATTCCGACTCGGCCTGCGGCCTGTGCGCCGATGACTTTTCTGGAAGCCTTGTCCCAGATGAGCATCAGGCTCACCTTCTCACTTCCGGGATAGTAGGCAGTATGGCTCGCCTTGTGAACGACGACTGCATCAGCATCGATTCCGTTCTGCTTCGCACCCTTGAGGGACATGCCTGTCGAGCCTGCCATGCCGCCGAAGATTTTCACGATGGAGGTACCCATCGCTCCGGTGTAACTCTTATTGCCGCCGAGTGCATTCTCACCGACGATTCTACCCTGTCTGTTCGCAGGGCCGGCAAGAGGCATTCTCACCTGCTTGCCCATCACGTTATGTTCGATCTCTACCATGTCGCCTGCGGCGAAGATGGAAGGATCACTTGTCTTCATGGTTGCATCGACCTTCAGGCCGCCTGCTTCTCCGATCTCGAGACCGGCATCCTTCGCGATCTGGAGAGTCGGACGTACTCCGACAGAAAGGAGAACGAAATCTGCATCGATCTTCGAGCCGTCATTCAGGAGGACGTGTGAGTCTTTCACTTCCTTGAGTGACTTGCCGAGGTTGAGGTCTACGCCGTAGTCGAGGAGTTCCTTGGTGACGAAACCGGCAAACTCGCCTTCGAGGTTAGGCATGACCTGCTGAGCCATCTCAACGAGAGAGACCTTGATGCCCCGCTTCGCGAGTGCCTCGACCATCTCAAGGCCGATGAAACCTCCGCCTACAACAACTGCCGTTTCGGGTTTGTTGTCCTTGATGAATTCATCGATCTTATCCATGTCATCGAGAGTCCAGAGCTGGAAGACGTGGCTCTTATCGACTCCGGGAAGGGGGGGGACGACCGGCTTGCCGCCCTGTGCGAGGATGAGCGAGTCGTAGGAGAACGTGCGTTCCTCGCCGTTCTGATGATTTACTGTTTTGACGCTCTTGTTCTCACGGTCGATCGAGAGAGCCTCGGTGTGTGTGTGAACCTTGACCCGGTACTGCTCATTGAAGGTTTCTGGGCTTGCAAGGATAAGAGATGAACGGTATTCGATATCTCCGCCGATATAGTACGGAAGTCCGCAGTTTGCAAATGAGACATCGGCTCCTGCCTCTAAAAGTGTGATATTCACATTGTTATCTAAGCGCCGTGCCCGTGCTGCGGCTGTTGCTCCGGCAGCTACGCCGCCGATGATCAGTAATTCTTTCATCATGGTTCTCCTGTTTTGGAATACGTGATGAATGGTAAGAAAAATGGTTGCGCGAAGCAAGTATTCCTCTCCTTTCCGATCCCCCTGTATATATCAATACTTTTCTATCGTATTTTCTCCTTTCTACGCTCTGATTTGCAGATTTCCCGCCTCTTCACAGGGAAATCCTGATCCTCCTGCAACTGTGATAAAGTCACACATTGCAGGGATATCGGGAGGGGAAATTCCGCTTTTTCGAGTGAAAAGATTCCATTTTCCCTTTGAAAACTGACCGTTATTGCGTAGAATCGTAAGGTACGGGCGACCAGAGGGTCTGCCCGGGTAACTCACGCGAGGAGAGTGTCATGAAACTTGATCCGACAAAGATGAAAGACTGGGAGATCGCCGCAGAGGCTGAGAAGGAGATGCTTCCCATCAGAGATATAGCCGAGGCGTTCGGCATCACAGAGGAGGAACTGCTTCCCTACGGAAAAGCCCTTGCACGTCTAGATTACAAGGCTGTCCTCGACAGACTGTCCGATGTCCCTGACGGGAAATATATTGATGTGACAGCCATCACCCCGACCCCGCTGGGGGAAGGCAAGACCACCACGACCATCGGTCTGGTAGAAGGTCTTTCCTATCTGGGCAAGAAGGTCTCCGGGGCGATCCGTCAGCCCTCGGGAGGGCCTACCTTCAATATCAAGGGATCAGCCGCCGGAGGCGGGCTTGCCCAGTGCATTCCCCTTGCCGATTTCTCTCTCGGACTCACCGGAGATATCGACGCGATCACCAATGCCCATAACCTCGGCATGGTAGCTCTCACCAGCAGGATGCAGCATGAATTCAACTACACTGACGCGACATTGGAGAAGAAAGGGCTGAAACGGCTTGATATAGATCCGCGTAATCCTGCCGTCGGCTGGGCTATCGATTTCTCAGCGCAGGCGCTCAGGGAGATCATGATCGGGCTCGGAGGAAAGATGGACGGGTTCCTGATGAAGAGTTCCTTCCAGATCTCCGTCTCGAGTGAGCTGATGGCCATCCTGGCCGTCGCAACCGACCTGAAGGATATGAGAGAGAGGATAGGAAAGATGGTTGTCGCCTACTCGAAGAAGGGGAAGGCGATAACCACCGAGGATCTCGATGTGGCGGGAGCCATGACGGCGATCATGGCGAAGGCTATCAACCCCACCCTCGTACAGACGATAGAGGGGCAGCCGGTCCTGGTCCATGCGGGTCCGTTCGCGAATATCGCGATCGGGCAGTCCTCGATCATTGCCGACAAGGTCGGACTCAAGCTGAGTGACTATCACGTCACCGAAAGCGGTTTCGGTGCCGATATCGGTTTCGAGAAGTTCTGGAATCTCAAATGCCGCTTCAGCGGCCTCAAGCCGAGTGCCGCGGTTCTCGTCACCACCGTGCGTGCCCTGAAAATGCACGGGGGCGGACCGAAAGTCGTCGCGGGAAAACCGCTCGATGAGGTCTACACGAAACAGAACCTGGAACTCGTGGAGAAGGGACTGGCAAACCTGAAGGCTCATATCAGGACGGTACAGAAGAGCGGGATACCCGTCGTTGTGTGTATCAACCACTTCTATACCGATACCGAAGAGGAACTCGAGCTCATCACCCGTGCCGTCGAGAAACTCGGTGAACGCTCCGCCGTCTCCCGCCACTGGGAAAAAGGGGGAGAAGGGGCTGCAGAACTCGCACAGCAGGTGATTGAAGCCTGTGAGGAGGAGCGGAACTTCTCCTTCCTCTACACCTCGAGCTACTCCCTTGAGGAAAAGATCTCACGGATAGCGGAAGATATCTACGGGGCTGCCGGGGTGAGCTACACCCCTGAGGCGATGAAGAAGATAGAGGCCATCGAGGAGAATCCCGAGCTCTCGGGCCTCGGTGTCTGTATGGTGAAGACGCACCTTTCCATCTCCCACGACCCGTCAATCAAGGGCGCTCCTCACGGCTGGACACTCCCGGTGAGGGATGTGCTGGTCTACCAGGGAGCGGGCTTCATCGTCCCGGTTGCCGGTGATATCAAGCTGATGCCGGGAACGGCCAGCGATCCGGCCTACCGGAAAATCGACATCGATACAGAGACCGGACAGATCACCGGTCTGTTCTAATACGCTATAGGAGAAACCATGTCCACATACGTACCTCCGGTTCAGGTGATGAAAGCCGTCAGTGCGGCCGGAATAAAGAAAGTAGAGAGAAAAGCCGCCCATACCCTCGTCCTTGCCCTTCTTGCAGGAGTCTATATCGGCCTCGCGAGCCAGCTCGCGATGGTCGCCGGCAGTGGAGAGATCGCATGGATCGGAGCGAAGAAGATCCTGATGGGAGCCGTGTTCTCCGTCGGCCTGATGTTTGTCATGATCCCGGGAGCCGATCTGTTCACCGGCAACACCCTCATCACGGTCCCCCTCCTGGAGAGAAAGGTGAGCCTCCGGGGAATGCTCAGGAACTGGGGAATCGTCTATGCGGGAAACTTCATCGGCGCTGTGATCCTCGCCCTCCTGTTCGTCTTCGGCGCCGACCTGCTCAGCGGAGCTACCGGAGAGACGATGATCGCCACGGCCGTCTCCAAAACCTCCCACAGCTGGTATGCAACCCTGATCAAGGGTATCGGGGCGAACTGGCTCGTCTGCCTGGGCGTGTGGTTCGCCTACGCGTCAACGACACTCGAAGGGAAGATCTTCGGTATCTTTTTCCCTGTCATGGCCTTTGTCGCGATGGGCTTCGAGCACTCGGTGGCGAACATGTTCATCCTTACTGCGGGAAAACTCGCACTCCCCCTTCATGCTCTTTCAGCAGAGACAATCACCTGGGCATCCATGGGAGCAAATCTCCTGTGGGCGACCGTGGGGAATATCATAGGAGGAGGCTTCTTCGTAGGAAGCGTCTATTGGTATCTCTATCTGAAGGATGAATCAGGAGAGTAATTCCTGCCTGTCAATGAGACTGATCGCCTGGACCTTGCAGACTTTGACACACCGGCCGCAGCCGTAGCAGAGGCCGGTATCGACGGAAGCGACCCGCTTCGACTTCCCCTTTCCTGCACTACTCAGGGCGGCACTCTTCTTTTTTGCCGAGGAGGAGAGGGCGTCGGGAGATTTTTTCTTCTTCTTTTTCTTGGCTTTTTTCAGCTGAGAGGTTTCCTTCTCTGCCTGCTTCTTCTCTTTTTTACTCTCTTTCTTTCCCATGGATGCTCCCTCTATGTACAGCGCTACCTCTGCAGTGTAGCGTGAAACTACTGTGCGGACAACAGAAGATCAGGAAGAAATCATCCGTGATTTGATGAGCGAATTCGCGAGGCTGAAATACTCTACAATTGCCTCCGGAGGTTCCCGGAAGCCGCCTCTCACCCACTCGGAGATTACGGCGACGAGGCCGCCCTCTCCGAAACGGTAGATCTTCTCCACCTGAGGGGCAAGGGATGGAGGCACCTGAGCCTTCCATGCATCCAGGTAGGCCCTCCGGGTAAGGTGGAGGAGCCGCTTCAGGAAATCCTGATTCCCGTGTTCGCTGAGTATCACCTGAGAGAACTCCTTGTTGTCGAGAATGATCTGCAGGAGGTCACGGCTTACCTGTTCGATATCCTCTATCTTACCGAGGGAGCCGGTGAGCATCTCGATGAACCGGTTCTCGATGGTGGTGAGCAGATCCTCAGGGCCGTAGTAGTATTTGTAGAAGGTGTTCCGGTTGATATCGGCTCTTCTGCATATCTCAGTGACGGTGATACGTGAGATCTCCTTGTCGTGCATCAGCTCCAGGAGACTCTGGCAAAGCACCATCTTCGTGTACTTCGTTCTCCGGTCTTCCCCGGGTGAATCGGTGTAGAGTGATTTCCTCCCGTCCATGGCCTCCTCCCTGTTCCCGTTGCTTCCTTTTCTGACTCTTAGCGAACAGAAGCCTCTGCACCTGTCGTCGAAACAGCAGAAGAGGAAAAAAGGATCCTTGTTGTGAGCGACAGTCTGATTTTAGTATATACCTGTGTACATTCATACACAAGGTGTTCGTAATCGTGATAAGGCTGTCGCTGTACAGCCTTGGTCGAAAGGAGTCCGAGGTATGATGAAGCCGCTGGCGAAAGCTGTCACACGCTACCCGAAAGTGATTCTCGCGTGTATCATCGCGCTTACACTGTTTTTCTCCCTGATGATCATGAATCTCGAGGTGGAAGCCGATATCACGAAGGCAATCCCCTCCGACCTTCCTGAGATGATCTATCTTGATTATGTCAACGAGATATTCCCGAAGCAGGAGTTCATCATCGTCGGGGTGAGCAGTGAAGACCTTTTCACGCCCGGTCATATCGCACTCCTTGATGAACTCACCGGAGCTTTCTCTCAGCTGCCGGGCGTCGGTCAGGTGATGGGACCGACGAATCTTGATCTGATACGGTCGGTTGAGGGGGGTATCGAGGTCTTTCCCATCCTGGAGCACCTCCCCCGGGACACCGCTGAAACCGAGCAATTCAGAGAGGAGATCACGACGAACAGGCTCTACAAGGGTACCTTCATCTCTTCCGATGAGAACACGGCTATCATCCTCATCCAGATCGAGGACGGGAGCAGGCGGGAGACGATGATCGCCTCGATCAAGGCTATCATCAGCAGCCGGGAGAAGGAGAACTCTCTGAGGTACAGGATAGCCGGAGAGGGGGCGACGCTTTCAGAGGTGAAGACGATCATCACGAAAGACCTGATGGTTCTCTCTCCCCTGGTATCCTTCGTCCTTCTTTTCGTCCTGTTTCTCAGCTTCAGGAACGTGAGAGGAGTTCTTCTTCCCATCCTTGCTGTGATCATTTCCGTCATCTGGACCCTCGGTATCATGTCGATCCTGCATGTACCGCTCTCGATCATGACCACGGTCGTCCCTACGATCCTCATCGCCATAGGATCTGCCTACGGCATACACATCATCAACAGGTTCATGTCGGCCCTTGAGAATGATCGTGAACAGGCGATCGTGGAGACAATCGAACATACGGGAACGGCGGTGTTCATGGCGGGACTCACGACGATGGCCGGCTTTCTTTCCTTCCTCAGTTCCCATATCGATATGATCAGGGAGTTCGGCATCTTCACCGCGATCGGGGTATTGTGTGCTCTCATCTTCTCCCTCACCTTTATCTCCGTCATGCTCTACCTCCTTCCCGTTCCGAAAAGAAGAAGGGCAGCACAGGGCATGAACGGTGAGGAGACTGTTCTGGGCCGAGTTCTCTCGAGAACGGGGGATGCCGTATTCCGCCAAAAGGCGCCGATCCTCCTCATTTCCGTTCTGTTACTCGTCTTCTCGGTAAGCGGAGTCTTCCGCCTGCGAGTGGAGAGCGACCTCGTCCAGATGTTTGGAACCAACAGTAAGGTGATGCAGGACAATGAGTTTTTCAATGAGAACTTCGCCGGTACGATGACAATGCAGATCATCTTCGAGAGCTCCGAAAGCGACAGCATGAAAAATCCGGAGGTACTGAAGGCAATCCAGGGAGTGCAGGAGTATGCCCTGACCTTCGATTTCGTGGGCGGAGCTCAGTCGCTTGCCGATATGGTGGTGGAGATGAACCGGATCATGAGAGGAGAGAATCAGCTTCCCGACTCGAAGCGCCTGATCAGCCAGTATCTCCTGCTCTATTCCATTACGGGCGATGAGAGCACTCTGGAGAACCTGGTCAATTTCGATTTCAGCATGGCGAACCTCACACTCTTCGTGAAGAGTTCGAACCTCACGGCCATGCAGGCTTTCGAAAAGCAGATGGAGGAGTACATCGATGAGCACATAGTACTTCAGGACCTGAGTGTCAGCATATCGGGACGTATCACGGCCCTGTCAGTCCTCAGCGAGCTGATTGTGGACTCCCAGCTTCTGAGCATCATCATCTCGCTCCTGCTGGTATTTCTCATCACCGCAGGTATATTCCGGTCGGTCTTGTTGGGTCTTATTTCCACTGTTCCGATCATGCTCACGATCGGAGTGAACTTCGCCCTCATGGGCTGGCTCGATATTCCTCTGGATATCGCGACGGTTCTCATCGCCAGCGTGGCGATAGGGATCGGCATAGACTACAACATACACTACATCAGCCACTATACCTATGAAAGAAAGGAAGGAAAGGATGTCAGAGAGGCTGTAAGGAATACGAACAGCACCACGGGAAAGGCGATCATCTACAATGCCGTTTCAGTCGGTGCAGGCTTCCTCGTCCTCATCTTCGCCTCCCTCGCCAGCGTGGGAATCCTCGGCGTGATGATAGCGGTGACGATGGGGGTATCCTCCCTGCTCTCCCTCACGCTCATCCCGACGATCCTCATCCTCATGGAACACTTCAAGAGTTTCGGAAAACCGGTGACCAGAGAACTGCCTGATCCGCTCAGGGATCTGGAGAAAACAGAAGGAGACCATCTATGAAGAAACGAAAGAAAGCCCTCGTACTTTTCAGCCTGATCCTGCTTCCACTCCTCCTCTATGCAGGAGGGGGAAAGGAGACAACTTCTCAACCGCAGGAGGAATTGAAGGAACCTTCCCTCACTCCCTACAGCGGCGGCGAGAGGATAACCGCCTATGAGATCATGGAGAAAACGAACGATTCGCTGATAGCCGGCGATATCATAGCTGACATCACGATGACCCTTGAGAATGCGAAAGGGAACACCCGTGTGAGAGAGCTGTCGATCATATCGAAGGAGAAAGAGGGGCTGAACCGGTCGGTTCTTCACTTCACCTCCCCTGCCGATATAGAGGGAACCGGCTTCCTGATGATCGAAACCGACGATGGCAGTTCCGATATGTGGCTCTACCTCCCCGAGCTCGGCAAGTCCCGCAAGATCGTCTCCTCGGGAAAGAACGACAGCTTCATGGGCTCCGATATCTCCTACAGCGACATGGAGGGACGCCCCCTGGAGAAGTACACGTTCTTCCGCTTCGCCGACGAGACGGTCGGAGGAGAGTCGTGCTATGTGATTGAGGCGAGAGCCGTCGATAGTTCAGTCATAGAGGATACCGGCTACAGCAGAACCCTCTATTTCATCAGTAAAGAGAAGCTGATTCCTCTCAAGGGGTGGATGTTCGCTCCTGACGGGACACTGCTCAAGCAGATGGTGATCGGTGAAGTGAAGCTGATCGACCTCTCCTGGATACCCTCGTCCATCGAAGTGAAGCATGTGGTGGAAGACCATACCACCCGGATGGAACTGAAGAACATTGAGCTGAACAGCGATCCAGATGAGGCCTACTTCACCCAGCAGTACCTGAAACGGGGGCACTGAATGATGAAAAGATACCTTTCTCTCTGGTTTCTCCTCCTCCTTCTGCTCCCCAGGGTCCTCTTCTCCTCCCCGAGCATCTCGCTGGGAGGCTACATAGAGGAGAGCGCTGCCGTGCCGCTCTCATGGGACGGATCCTGGGACGAACTCACCATCTCAACAGACCTCAAGCTCCATCTGGATTACCACAGCGATTTCCTCGACATCTACGCTTCTGGTATCGCAAGCTTAACAGATATCGCGGAACCCTGGGATGCAGAGGAACTGTTCGCCTTCACTCCCGATGAGATCAGAGCAGACCTCGCTGCCGGGAATATAGACCTCTCTCTCGGCTATCAGCGCTTCTCGTGGGGGAGAACGGACGGTATCAACCCGACGGACAACATCAATCCGATCGACATGAGTGATCTCCTCAGTCTCGCTTCGACAGAGAGAAGCGATATCGTGCAGCCGGTTCCGGCTCTCGCGGTCAACTGGTATCCGACAGACTTCATGATGGTCGAAGGCGTCTTCGTCCCCCTCTTCACCGCTCCCGGCATGCCTGATATCTCCTCCTACCTTCCCGAGGACCTTTCATCCCTGACGGTCAGGTTTCACGAGCCGGAGAGAGAGCTCGCGAGTTTCGAAGCAGGTCTGAGGACAGGCTTTTTCCTGAGTGCTGTCGATTTCTCACTCAGCTACCTCTATACCTGGGATCAGGTCCCCGATATAGCAGATATCGGGATAGCTCTGCAGGATATGGGTGGCTATACCATCGGGATTCCGACCTCGGTGGACCTCACGTTCAACCGGGTCCACATCATCGGAGGAGACTTCGCCCTTCCCATCGGGGAGATCGACTTCAGGGGAGAAGCAGCCTACACCTTCACACAGGATTGGGAGGGAAGCGACATCCGAGTGAAAAATCCCTCGTTCCAGTATGCCATCGAAGCGGGCTACACCTTCTTTGACTCACTCACTGCACAGCTTATCTTTTCCCAGACGCTCGTCCCCGGTTTCAGGAAGATCAGTGATTACGAAGCGGATCTTACTGCAGTCGACCAGAGTGAGACTTATTACGAAGAAGCGTACACCATCAATTTCTCACCCCTGCTCAGCCGCCAGAGGGGCCCGGCGGGATCCACCCTCATGCTGATCCTCACCTCTCCCCTCTTCAGCGACTATCTCGAAGCAGCACTGATCGGGATCTATAACTTCCCCTCCGACTACGACGATGATTCCCAGGAGAAAAAATACGGCGATTTCATGCTGGCTCCGTCACTCACCTATCAGATCGCAGATGCCCTCTCCCTTGAACTCGGGGCACACCTGTTCTTCAGTTATAAACAGGAGAGCTCGGGAGATGTGGTGAGTGACAGATATACAACCTTCGGCATGGCCGATGATCTTGATCAGGTACGCGTAGCTGTGCGCTACACATTCTGATCAGACGTATCGCGAGTTGAAGATTCTTTCCTCCGGAAGGATTCTGACAGGAGCAGGTGCAGCAGCCCTGCACCGGATCCTGTCTGTGTGACCCCTGCTCATATTCCTGAAAAAATCTTTCATCCACTTTGTGCCTCGGCACTTGAAAAACATCCCCGCGGATGCGGGGAAGATGACGACATCCAGATCGTGGCTTTTCACGAACCGAAAACACCCCCGCGAATGCGGGGAAGATTATAAGCAGTACCACAGTAAGGCAAGGGTGTAGGAAACACCCCCGCGAATGCGGGGAAGATTCCAAAGCCTCAGTCGTAATTCCTGCACAGGCGGAAACACCCCCGCGAATGCGGGGAAGATAACGTGACTCAGGGAAAGGATACAAGGACCCGAGAAACACCCCTGCGAATGCGGGGAAGATCCTTCCGCCGACTTCTACTTCCCACACATCATGGAAACACCCCCGCGAATGCGGGGAAGATGATTTCGTTCAAGGCGGTGGTGATCTTATGTCAGAAACACCCCCGCGAATGCGGGGAAGATAAAAACAAGGACGCTGAACTTGCAGAAACGAAAGAAACACCCCCGCGAATGCGGGGAAGATACTTCCATTAAATGGACGCATGATCTTGCTCCAGAAACACCCCCGCGAATGCGGGGAAGATCGTCTCTGAGACGAGTTGTTTAAACTTGCTGATGAAACACCCCCGCGAATGCGGGGAAGATACAAATCGAACTTCACGACACTTGAAAAGGTAAGAAACACCCCCGCGAATGCGGGGAAGATAGATGTGCTGTCAGGTCGGTTGCGATAACACCGGAAACACCCCCGCGAATGCGGGGAAGATCCAGCTCTCTTAGCAGACGCTCTCAGATGCTTAGAAACACCCCCGCGAATGCGGGGAAGATTGTCGGCAAGGCTGTGCTGAAGTGGTTCATGCGGAAACACCCCCGCGAATGCGGGGAAGATTCATGTCCTGCTGGTTGTTTGTAGCTTCTACTCAGAAACACCCCCGCGGCTGCGGGGAAGATATCAATAGCAAGGAAAGCATGATCCCGGTAAAAGAAACACCCCCGCGGCTGCGGGGAAGATCCTTTCTTTCTTCCCATGAAAGCCCGGTATCGAGAAACACCCCCGCGGCTGCGGGGAAGATGTTACAAAGTTATTATCAGACCCAAAAGGTAGAGAAACACCCCCGCGGCTGCGGGGAAGATGTCAGGACAAGAGGCGAAGAAGTGAAGTCAGGGGAAACACCCCCGCGGCTGCGGGGAAGATATTCCATGTCCCATCACTCATGTATACAACCCGGAAACACCCCCGCGGCTGCGGGGAAGATTCGGTGCCATCATCTTGATTGCATCTTCAACTAGAAACACCCCCGCGGCTGCGGGGAAGATATTCCATGTCCCATCACTCATGTATACAACCCGGAAACACCCCCGCGGCTGCGGGGAAGATAGAGTGTTGTGCAATCCCGATAAACACAATGAAGAAACACCCCCGCGGCTGCGGGGAAGATCATGATGTTAGGCCTTGCATATGCTGGGATCAAGAAACACCCCCGCGGCTGCGGGGAAGATGGCAAGTATACATGCTTCGATATCGATGTTCATGAAACACCCCCGCGGCTGCGGGGAAGATTTCGTGAGAACGTCCTTCATCCGTCCGAAGATGGAAACACCCCCGCGGCTGCGGGGAAGATGGAGACAACTTGAGATAGAGACACCGACCGCTGGAAACACCCCCGCGGCTGCGGGGAAGATGCCGTCGCTTTCCTGACCGGAGTGGTTGGTGCGGAAACACCCCCGCGGCTGCGGGGAAGATCGATGGGCGGCGTCAGTGTACTTGAAGAGCCAGGAAACACCCCCGCGGCTGCGGGGAAGATCTTAACATGAATCCAGTCGGTTGATGATAAAAAGAAACACCCCCGCGGCTGCGGGGAAGATCGATGGGCGGCGTCAGTGTACTTGAAGAGCCAGGAAACACCCCCGCGGCTGCGGGGAAGATCTTAACATGAATCCAGTCGGTTGATGATAAAAAGAAACACCCCCGCGGCTGCGGGGAAGATGACTCGTCCCCGGAGGCTGCCTGCGTGAGAAAGGAAACACCCCCGCGGCTGCGGGGAAGATCAGATATGATGATCGAGAGCGTCACCGACAATGGAAACACCCCCGCGGCTGCGGGGAAGATACTGATACCATTAAAAACTTGTTGCCCTCTATAGAAACACCCCCGCGGCTGCGGGGAAGATGATGCCCCCACAGATTCACCTGCTGATAGATCGGAAACACCCCCGCGGCTGCGGGGAAGATGGCGCGCGCTACACTAACGGCGTGACAACTGCAGAAACACCCCCGCGGCTGCGGGGAAGATAGCTTCTCAGCCTTCGCAAAGAAATTCGCCTTGGAAACACCCCCGCGGCTGCGGGGAAGATCTTGAACTTCATCGAGGCGTAAACGACATCAGTGGAAACACCCCCGCGGCTACGGGGAAGATTGATCCCCCTGGTATCAATCGGTGAGGATAACAGAAACACCCCCGCGGCTGCGGGGAAGATAAAAACCGCCATTATGGATTAAACGCAGACTTGGAAACACCCCCGCGGCTGCGGGGAAGATTCAACCATGAACCGCTTAATTTGTGGTTCTTCGGAAACACCCCCGCGGCTGCGGGGAAGATAGAGTGCTGGTCTCATAAGCCAGAAGTCAGTGGGAAACACCCCCGCGGCTGCGGGGAAGATTATTTCAAGGTAGGGAAATAATGGCAGGCAACAGAAACACCCCCGCGGCTGCGGGGAAGATATACAAAGAAGTATTTGATCGTCTAGGTATCTCGAAACACCCCCGCGGCTGCGGGGAAGATATACAAAGAAGTATTTGATCGTCTAGGTATCTCGAAACACCCCCGCGGCTGCGGGGAAGATATGGACAGTAATTTGCCTTGTAATCTATCAAGGGAAACACCCCCGCGGCTGCGGGGAAGATCTGGGTATCTGAAGCTGACAAGATTCCGCAAGAGAAACACCCCCGCGGCTGCGGGGAAGATGTAAGCTTCACTTGAATTTTCGTATACTCCGCAGAAACACCCCCGCGGCTGCGGGGAAGATAAAACAGGTTGCCTCATGCGAAGATCCTCACGAGAAACACCCCCGCG
>CAXXSP010000029.1:0-4927 GCA_963676605.2 Sphaerochaetaceae bacterium
GCTCGGTAGCATCGGTAACGGTTACCGAACACCACGAGATCGGCCCGATGTACTGGAGCAGGCCGGTATCACTGATCCCGGCAAGCGTGGTAGAACAGCAGAGCACTGCAGTGGACACGATCTCAGGGGCAACAACCACCAGCAAGGGGATCCTGGCCGCCGTGGAGGATGCCCTGGGCAAAGCCC
Source organism: Sphaerochaetaceae bacterium (assembly GCA_963676605.2). Taxonomy (GTDB): domain Bacteria; phylum Spirochaetota; class Spirochaetia; order Sphaerochaetales; family Sphaerochaetaceae; genus SABI01. The sequence continues at coordinate 187 of CAXXSP010000029.1, forward strand.
AGGTGCAGTAGCACAGTAGCGGGACAGGGTCTCCTCTCGAGAGAAGGAAGACCCTCTTTCTTGTTACAGCAGCGCTTCGATATCAGCGGCGATGGTCTCGGGTGTGACCATCGGCTCATACCGCCTGATCACGTTCCCTTCTCGGTCAACGAGGAACTTGGTGAAGTTCCACCGGACCTCTCCCTCGGCAAGACCAGCACCAACCTTCCTGAGGAACTCAGCCTTCTCGCCCTCTTCCTCTACGATATTGCCCAAAGACTCCTTCTTCAGGAGGGTGAAGAGCGGGGAGGCATCCTCGCCATTGACGTTGATCTTTGCGAAGGTCCTGAACGAGACGCCGTAGTTGAGCTGGCAGAACTCAAGGATTTCTTCATCCGTCCCCGGGGCCTCGTTGAACTGGTTGCTCGGGAAGCTGAGGATCTCGAACCCCTTGCCGGAGAACTGCTTGTAGATCTTCTCCAGCCCCTTGATCTGTGGTGTGAACCCACAGATCGTGGCAGTGTTCACGACCAGCAGGACCTTTCCCTGGTACTCACTCAGTGAGACATCTTCATGTTTCGTTGTTTTTACGGTTATATCATATAGTTTCATAATAATTCTCCCTTGTATGTAATATCATCATAGAGTAGAGATAAATCAACTTAAAACTTACGGGGCGGTGGAATCATTGGTGAATGAGGGCATGAATGGGTGGAAGCCCCAGTCCCCGTAGAGCTCCTCTACCCCACTGTTGTTATATCCCGGACCGTAATCGATGACATCTAGATCAGTCGCCATGGTCGCCGCCACCTTCGAGGCATCCGGTCTCATAAGCAAAATTCATGGTGTTCGTTATATCAGGGGTACAGCTGATCGTGTCACCGGTGGTATAGGTGAAGTCGTCCCAGGAGGCGTTCATGCCGCCGGGATCAGTATCTGAATCGATGACGGTCTCTACTGAAGCATCATCATAGTCATCCATTCCCCAGAACGCATCATTGTTGAACTGGGTCGAGCGTTCCCTCATACCCGGGGGTAGAGATCCGCATAGCCGGGAGTCCCGGGATGGGTTGTACTTACCGGAATCAGGAAATCATCCGTGGAGCCTTCCAAGGCCCTGCGCATCCAGTACCAGCCGTCAGGATAGGTCAGAGGATCGACATCACCGTCACCAATGTTCTCAAGGTAGATCACCATGTCCCGCCTCCAGATGTTGTCAATCGGGTTGTAGTAGAACCGTACCAGACTGGTCCTCACTGTATCCAAAGAGCTGCCGTCGATCGAAAACCCATACTCATCGGCTATTGACGGTACATGGAACGCCGTCTCGAACTCCATCTCGATGTAGAGGGGGGTGATGATATACTCATCATAGGTCCTGCCTGTGGTCATCGCCCCGACATTATCATTCAGGACGGTCTCAAGAGTCGTCTCCGATGCTGTAAGCGTCGCACCTGGAGTGAGATTCAGGATGACAGGGTTTGAAGAAGGTACAGTGATAATCGTTGCTGAACCTCCAGCAGTATCTTGGAGTTCGAAGTTTATCACCGCCATCCTATAGGCAGAAGGAGTGATCGTCCGGCTGTCATCCGTCTTCCCGGAACCGAACAGGCAGCAGGATGCTGCCGTGAAAGTGATGATCACTGCCAGGATCAGCAGTACTGCAGGTTCTCGTTTCATACATATCCCCCATGTCATCAGGTTGATGTGCAGACTTCGTGTGCAGGCTTACTTACCGACAGTATACCATACCGGGAGCAACACAGACATGGTTCAGGGGTCAATTCTCTGTTTCGGTTGTGTAACAAGCTATAGCATTAGAGAGGAAGGCCGCCAACCCTTCAGCGATCTGCTCGTAATGATCCGTGAACCGCTGGTCATGGACATACAGGGACCCAAGGCCCTTGAAGACCTCCTTGCTGCAGCTGTAGAAGCTGCGGTCTATGTAGGCATGGTAGCGCTTCACCTGTTCCTGGACTTCAGGATCAGACGGGAGAGCCCCGGCCTGCATGAGCCAGGCTATCTCCTGGTTGATCTTCCCGCCCTCTTCGAGGACCTGTTTCCAGTCATCCTTCGAGTACTTACCAGTCCGCTTCCGGCTCTCGGCGACCAGCTTGGGGTCGTAGGTCTTCTCCACTTCTTCATCATACTGTTTCTGGTCCTGTAGGATCTCATCAATATCGAGCCCGTTGAACCGGTCTTTGTCACTCATAACAGCCTCCCCCCTCAATTCTGCCAATGTTCTGTCGATGGTACCGATCACCGCCCCCAGCCGGGTCCGCTTCGCACTGATCAGCCTCCTCTGTTCCAGCAGGGAAGCTTCCAGGTCGAATCCCGGTGTATACAGGACTTCCCTGATCTGCCGCAGTGAATACCCGAGTTCCTTGTAGAGCAGGACCTGCTGCAGGTATTTCAGTTCACGAGGGCCATAGAGGCGGTATCCGTTGGACTTCGTCTCTGCCGGGCTGAGCAGGTCTATCTCATCATAATACTGCAGCGTCCTCACCGAGATACCGGCAAGACCTGCGAGTTCACTGATCGTGTACATCATCGACTCCTGAGGTTGATACTACCGTATCACGTTACGTGAGGGTCAAGGGACAGCTTTCACGATCTCCGAGAATACTGGGGCATCGTCCAGTCCGACGATGTAGGCACCCTCCGGCTCCTCCAGGTCGGCAAACTGGCTTTTGAGGCATATCCGGGGAGAAGAAGTGCCCAGACCGCTGGGAAATCATCCGGTGGATCGTATCGTAGGTCCCACGCAGGTAGACCAGGAGACAGGTCCCAGAGAGCTTTGCAATAAGGATCGTGCGGTAGGAGGCCTTCAAGGCAGAGCAGGCCAGGACGACCCCGTCATGCTCATGCTCTTCGAGTATCTCAGCAAGACGTTCGAGCCAGGGCTGCCGGTCACGATCATCAAGGGGGATCCCTTCCCCCATCTTCCGGATGTTCTCGGGTGGATGCACATCATCTGCATCGATGAACGGGATACCTTTCTGTTTGGCAAGGAGCTTCCCGAAGGTGGACTTCCCCGACCCCGATACTCCCATGACGATATAGACCATATAGGATTCTACCATGACCAAGGCTGTTGCGGTTACTATAATCGATAAAAAATTCTATTATTTAGCATATGCTATCTTGTACCAAACGATAAAATAGTAAATAATGATAATCATTCTCATAAAAACAAAGGAGCCGCAATCATGCGAAATGTTGACGTATTGATCATCGGAGGCGGAGCATCAGGCCTCCAGTCTGCCATCACCACCAAACAGACCTACCCCGACAAGGAAGTAGTCCTCGTCAGGAGGGAGGAGAAGGTCCTCATCCCCTGCGGGATCCCCTATATCTTCGGAACACTGGAGAGCAGCGACAAGAACATCCTTCCGGATGCCCTGCTCACGAACCTGGGCGTCAGCATCGTTGTGGACACCCTCACCTCGATCAACAGGGAGGAGTATGAATGCACCTTCGAGAGCGGAGAGAAGATCTACTACAAGAAGCTCGTCCTCGCCCTCGGCTCCAAACCATCGAAACCGGGCTGGCTCAAGGGTGCTGATGCGAAGAACGTGTTCACCATCCCGAAGAACAAGGTCTATCTTGACGCCATGCTCGAGTCGATCTCCCCACTGAAGAAGATCGTCGTCGTGGGGGCGGGGTTCATCGGGGTCGAGGTCTCTGACGAGCTGAACAAACGGGATTTCGAGGTGACCCTCATCGAACTCGAGGAGACTATCCTGAGCAAGGCATTCGACCCGGAGTTCGGGAAGATCGCTGAGGAACACCTCACCGAGCGCGGGGTGAAGATCATCACCGGCAAGGGGATCAGCGAGATCAACGAGGAAGATGGAATGGTAAAGAGCATCACCCTCTCCACCTGGGAGACCCTCGAGGCTGATGCCGTCATCCTCTCCATGGGTTATGTCCCCAATACCGATATCCTCAAGGATACCGGTATCGAGATGAATGCGCGCGGCTTCATCAAGACCTGTGAGTATATGCGGGTGCTACCCTGCAGCTCCGATATCGTGGCAGTCGGCGACTGTGCCGAGAAGCACGATTTCGTCACACGACAGGTAGACGGGACCATGCTGGCATCGACAGCCTGTGCCGAGGCCAGGATCGCGGCTATGAACCTCTACGGCCTGAGCCCCTGCAAGTCCTTCACCGGCACCATTGCCATCTACTCAACAGCGATCGGGGACCATGCATTCGGTACAGCCGGTATCACCGAATCCCGGGCTACCCAGGAAGGGTTCGATATCGTGAGTGCGAGCTTCACGGGAGTGGACACCCATCCCGGGAACCTTGCCCATACCCATAGACAGACGGTCAAACTGATCGTGGCAAATGACTGCGGGCTGATCCTCGGCGGGGAAGTCTATGGAGGTCACAGTATCGGGGAGCTGATCAATGCGATCGGGTTCCTCATCCAGAGCCGGGTCACGGTGAAGACGCTGGTGACCATGCAGATCGGGACACAGCCGCTCCTTACCGGGTCACCTGCCGGGTATCCGCTGATGAAGTGTGCTGAATTGTTGGTAAAAAAGATGAGAGGGTAACTCCCTTATCTCCTTCTGTTAACTTCTATGCAGGATGACGTTGTCATCCTGCATTCTTTATGCCCTGATGTAGTTGTAGATCTGCTGGGAGAACTTCTCGAGCTGGCTCAAGCCGGTGATCGGCTTCCCGTAGGTGGAGATGATCTCGATGACTGCATCCGGGAAAGCTTCCGCAACCTGGTCAGGCCAGGGGG
>CAXXSP010000030.1:0-82851 GCA_963676605.2 Sphaerochaetaceae bacterium
CTTACTCTGAGCCGTACGAATATCATGCAGGCACTCGATAAGCTTGACCTTTCCTCCTACGTTGATGGTGACGGGATTCCGTATTCCGAGTATGAAAATCTCTACGCCAGAATGAAGACGAATACCAGTGTCACTACAGTGAAAGACACGAATATCGTCCGGATCACGGTGAAGGATCCCAGTAAAGTCTTTGCCGCTGACTTCGCCAATGCGATTTCAAGCAGCTATAATGACCTGCTCGGATCGATTGCGAAGAATTCAAAGACTGTCCAGAAAGAGTTTATCCAGTCGCAGATTCCATTGAATGAAGTCTCTCTCGAGGCTGCGGCCGATGCCCTCGGAGCCTTCAGAGAGGCGAGCAACTATATTCAGCTCTCAGACAAGTCGAAGGTGCTCAGTGAGAAGATCGCCTATTTCCAGCTCCGGAGGGAGCCTCTCCAGCTTCAGAAACAGGAGGCTGCCATCACAGCAGACGGGTATAAGGCCTTTCTGCAGGGTGAGTCAGTCGAAGTTCCTTCTCAGAGCCAGATCATCTCCGATGGGAGTATGAGTGCTCTGATACAGTCCTATGAAGGACTCCTTGAGGAGAAGATACTCTATGAAGCAATCACAACCACAGAACAGGAAGGGCAGAATACGAGCAGAATGTTCGATCTCCAGAGTTCTCTGAGCCAGAAAGCCAAGGCGCTTCTGGATAGAACGAATGTGCTTGTCGCTGCCGCTTTCAGCGGAGCTCTTTCTCCACAGGCTGTTCAGGTCCAGAAAGAGTATGCTAAATATATCCACCAGCAGATTCTCACCGATGCGGAAGTTCAGGTTCTTGAGAAGAATCGAGGATTCCTTCTCAGCGGAACTCTCTCAGCTGCCGAAGCTTGAAAGGCAGCTGCTTGATCTCCAGAGAGAGGTCGAGGTGTACGAAACGCTCAGAATGCGCCTGATGGAACTCCTGGAAGAGGTAAAGATCGCAGAGGCGGCTGTCGCCCGCTCTGTCACCGTCGTAGACCCTGCCATCGTTCACGACAGGCAGGTCTCGCCAAACGTCATGCTGATTCTTGCCGTGGCTGTGCTGCTTGGCGGCGCTCTCGGTATTCTCCTGGCCATCCTCGTGGAGATGCTCGACATCACCATCAAGGACGAGAACATGCTGAGAAAGATCATCGGTCAGAATCGCCCTCTTCTCGGATGGATTCCTCTCCTGAAATTCGATGATACCGTGGACTTCCCCTCTCTCATCGTTTACAACAACCCGCTCTCGTTCGAAGCAGAACGTTACAAGCTCATTGCGAACAACATCTCCTTCGGGCTGTATAACAAGGAGCAGAGGGTATTCAGTATCACAAGTTCCGGAATGGGAGAAGGGAAGACGACTGTTACTGCCAATATCGCAACAGCGATGGCTATGAATAACCAGAAGGTACTCCTGATCGACGGAGACCTTCGTCTTCCCCAGGTTTCAGGCTTCTTTAATCTGAAGAAGGCAAAACAGGGACTGGTTGATGTCATTACAAAAGGCCTCTCGGTGGAGGACGTTATCGTTCAGCCGATTGAGGACCTCTCTCACCTTCATATTCTCCCGCCGGGAAAACTTCCCCCGCTGCCTTCGGCAATCTTCAATGCACCGGCATACGCTGCACTCCTTGATTACCTTCTCGGGATCTATGATTACATCCTTATCGACACACCGCCTCTCCTGTTCGCTTCCGAACTGATGGCTATCGCCAAGCATGTTGACGGTATCGCAGTGAATGTCAGAGCGGGTGTGACTGTCCAGGGAGGCCTGCGTGAACTGCTTGATAACCTGGATATGGGAGAGGTCACTGTTCTCGGCGCGATCTTTTCAACGGAGTGATCGAGTCGAAGATGGGTGGACACTATAGCGGCGGTAAATACTATACCTATAATAAACAGTATTACGATAACCGGAAATTCGAAGACAAGGAGAAGAAAACTGTCATCCTGGATAAGGGTTCCTACAAGAAGTTCTTCCAGAAAGACCTTGCTCTCCGTGAAAAGAAACGTCATCTCGGAGAACGGGAGCCGTTCTATCCCTATCTGAATGCGTCACACCCTTTCAAAGAGGAAGAGAGTGTGAGCAGTGAACAGGTTGACGGGGATGATATCCTCTCTATGATCGAGCAGGATGTTCATGCCGCGGGACAGGTGTCGAGGAGTAGACACGAGAGGGATACTTCTGATACTATCGCTGACAAATGAGAGAAGAAAGAATATCCACACGGATTCAGCATATAAACCCATAGTAATAAGCCGGCATTGCCGGCTTATTTTTTAAGACGAAGCAGGAGGCAGTATGAGTAACCCTTTCGTAGGAAGGTCGGTTTCGGTTATCAACGACTTGAATATAGAAGAGAGGAAATATCTGTTCGAGAAGACACGTATTCTGAAGGATGCCTATCTCTCCTCAGATGAGAAGGCTCTTGAGAATTTCAGGATCAAGAACCACGAAGTCGGTATCTATGAAGTCTTTCTCGAAGATTCGACGAGAACCCGTGAATCGTTCAGGAATGCCGCTGCATTCCACGGAGTGAAGGTGAGCGACCTTGCAGCCGATACTTCCTCCTTCAATAAGGGTGAGAGCTATGCCGACACCTTCAACACCCTCGCAGGGTATGCGAATAATATCTTCATCATCAGGAGCAAGCTCGAAGGGGTCTGTACATGGCTTGATGAGGCGACAACAGCCTACGCACAGAGGAATAATCTCAAACGGCTTCCCTCCTTCATCAATGCGGGAGACGGAAAGCACGAACATCCGACGCAGGAGCTTCTCGATGAGTTCACCTTCCTTGAAGATAATGGATACAGCACCGGCCATATCCATCTCGCGCTTGTCGGAGATCTCTATCACGGAAGAACGGTGCACTCAAAAGCAGACGGGCTGACACTCTTCGATTCAGTCGAAGTTGACCTGATTGCACCGCCCGAACTGATGATGCCCGAGCATTACCTGATGAAGATGAGAGAGAACGGTTATACCGTACGGATGTTCGATTCCATCGAAGAGTATCTGAAGCAGGATCGTGTGTCTCAGAAATGGTACTTCACCCGCCCTCAGCTTGAGAGAATGGGTGAGAGAATACTGAAGAACCAGAAGGAACTGAGAAAGAAGGTCTCCTTCCGGAAGGAATTCCTCTCCCTTCTTCCCGAAGGAACGAAGTTCTACCATCCTCTTCCCCGGCATCGTGTGTTTCCCACCATTCCGACATTCGTCGATGATCTGGACCTGAACGGGTATGAGAGACAGTCTATCAACGGCATGTATGTCCGTATCACGCTCCTCGCCATGCTTGCCGGGAAGATCGGCGGGGATTTCTCCGGTGAAGTGAATACCGAGGAGAAGCGAGACAAGGAAGAGTACATCGTCAATGTCCCTGTTTCGGATGACAAAGCCTCCGATGACTCCCGGAGAGTTTCCGAAGGGGTGAACCCTATCCGTAACGGTATTGTGATCGACCATATCGGAAGAGGCGAGAGCCCCTCGAGCATCAGACGCTCCATGGCACTTATCATCAAGGTTCTGAACCTTGATGATGAAAGAGGAGGGGAATGGGTTTCCACCAGCAACAAAGAGGAGGGATCCTACAAGGGGATCATCTTCCGCCCCGGCGTGAGCGAGTTCAGCCGGAAGGAACTGAAGCGTCTTGCAGCAGTCGCCGCCGGCTGTACCCTGAATGTCATCAGGGACGGAAGGATCGAAGCGAAATTCCGCACCCACCTTCCCCCGAGAATCTATAACTTCGATGACCTTTCCTGTCGGAATGATGCCTGCATATCTCACCCGGAACATAATGAAGGAGTTCCCCCGCGGTTCCTCAGGACCCGCGATAATCGGTATGTATGCGCCTACTGCCACACAGAACACAACTATCAGGAGATCTGGAGATAATATGAACAGAATAGAAGCAATACAGAAAGAATTCGGAAAGAAGATCGCACAGGCAGCGCTCCGCATGGAAGCGATCAAACTGAACCCGGCCGATCCGTTCAGGTGGGCAAGCGGATACCGCATGCCGATGTATAACGACAACAGACGGCTCCTCGCCGATGCAGATGTCCGCAGACTGATCAGCAATGGCTTTTCAGCCCTCGTGGAGGCTCTCTCTCTTACTCCTGAAGTCGTTGCAGGGACAGCTACCGCAGGGATTCCTCATGCGACAAACGCTCGCTGATGCGATGGGACTTCCCCTGGTCTATGTACGCTCCTCGGGCAAGGATCACGGTCTCGGTCAGCAGATCGAAGGGCCGGGACCTTCTCTTACCCTCGAGGGAAAGGATATTCTGCTCATCGAGGATCTGATCTCGACAGGCGGATCATCAATCAAGGCGGTGAAAGCCCTCCAGGAAAACGGAGGAAAGGTTCCCTACTGCCTCTCGATTTTCACTTACGGTTTCGATACTGCCCGCGAGGCCTTCGAAAAGCTTGACCCTGAAGTGGGAAATATCAGTCTCCTTTCCTATGCGATGATGCTTGAGACTGCACAGGAGACCGGGTATCTTGATGAGGATGGAGTACGTCTGCTGTCCGAGTGGAGAGAAGATCCCTTCGGATGGGGCAAGGTACATAACTTCGAGTAGAGGAAACTGAGATGAGTGAATATAAGAATCTGTTGAAAACAAGCAGTGAGAAAAGCGGCAACTGCGCCTGCATGGGGCTGGATGTGCAGTATGATGTCATTGAACAGCACAGCGGCGATGTGTACACGGATGTGGTGACCTTCTTCGAGAAACTTTTCAATGAGATGGTGAAGAAGAACCTCTCCCCGGCGGCCTTCAAACCGAATATCGGGTACTACAGTGTGCTCGATACACCAAGGACAGGTCAGTTTGCAGGATCGAAAGCCCTGGCCGCCGTTCTTGATATGGTCGAAGAACTCTTTCCGGGAATTCCAGTGATTCTCGACTCGAAGAGGGGAGATATTGCCCGGTCGAGTCTGAATTATGCGAGCGAGGCATTCGATGTCTGGAAGAGCGACGCCGTGACTGTCAGTCCCTACATGGGAAGCGACTCGGTGTTTCCTTTCCTGGACGCTCCCTATGATTCGAAGGGAGTCTATCTTCTCGACAGGACGAGTAATCCGGGGTCGAAGGATTTCCAGATGCTCGATATGCTCGATACGGTGGAAGAGAACCTGTATGAACCCCTGTACATGGCAGTCATCAGACAGGTCGCCGTGTGGGCACGCAGTGCCGGTGGAATCGGTGCAGTGGTGGGGGCCACCCACCTCGAGGAGCTTCGGACGATCGCGTCCCTCGCAGCACCCCACTCCATACCTCTTCTGATACCCGGAGTCGGCTCCCAGGGCGCCAGTGCCTCACAGACGATCAGTGCTCTCAGGGAAGAGGGGTATCCTGTACAGATGTGCAGAATCAACTCCTCAAGTGCGCTTACGCATCCCTGGAAGAAAGGCGCCGCCCCTTCCCACTGGGTTGATAGATGTATCGTGAATATTGAAGATCTGTTTGAGGAGACCCGCGTGTGAGAAGCAGAAGTGACGTATTGACCTATCTTGTCCACCGACATTCAGCTGCCCTGGCAGATCCGTCCCTCATTTCCTGCGCAACCGTCTCCGGAGTCCTCTCTACGAAGCCGGGACTCATCAGGTATGTTGATACTCACATGAGTGAGATGGGGATCATCACCACCAAGAGCTTTCAGGTCCAGCGGAATGAAGGGAATGCGGAACCGATCATCTGTGAAGTCTCTCCCGGTTCCTACGGGAACTCGGTCGGCTTGAGAAACCCAGGCATGGAGGCGGCTCTCGGTGAACTCAGAAAGCTCAGAGAGGAACACTCTTTCCGTGCCCTCCTGAATGTCTCGGTATCGGGAAGCTCTGTCGAGGATTTCATAACACTCGTCACGTATTTCGAAGAAGTCGCAGACATCATAGAACTCAATTTCAGCTGTCCCCATGCGGAGCACGGCTACGGGGCGACCATCGGGTGCTCCCGTCAGCTCTCTTCCATGTATATGAAGGGAATCAGGGAAGCTGTCGGAGAGGATTTCAGACCCCTGATCTTCCCCAAGCTCACGCCGAACGTCGATTCCCTTGCAGAGATCGCCCTTCCTCTTCTTGAAGCCGGAGCAGACGGCTTCTCCCTTATCAACACCGTAGGACCCGAAGTGCACATCAGTGAAGCCTCAGGTACTCCCATCCTTCAGAATAATCTCGGAGGTAAAGGAGGAATGAGCGGCGCGTGGGTACAGCAGAGAGCTCTTGAAGCGGTGAGAGAAGTCAGGCAGGCTGTCGGAGAAGATATCCCGATCATCGGAATGGGAGGAGTGAACAGCGGAAAATCTCTTGCAGCCATGATACGAAGCGGAGCGGATGCGGTCGGTATCGGTTCAGCTTTCGGGAAGGTGAACCAGAAGAACTGGGCTCCCTACCTCTCCGCACTCGTAGAGGAAGCTTCAGCTATCCTCTCCGGTGCGGTGCATGAAGAGAGGGCGAAGCAGTTCACTGAACCCACCAATGAGATGACCTACACAGGCTATACCGTCACAGAGGTGAAGCGTGTGGCTCCCGAGACTATGATGATCACCCTCGATGGAAAACTCGAGTACAAGGCGGGAGAATTCGCCTTTCTCTGGCTTCCGGGAGTGGGGGAGAAGCCCTTCTCCGTGGCACGTGTAGAGCCCCTTACCTTCATCGTGAAGAACAAAGGAAAGGTCTCAGCGGCCGTGTGTTCTCTGAAAGAGGGAGAAACTGTCTATGTGCGAGGGCTCTACGGGGCTCCGGTTTACATCGACAGCTCACAGAATTCGATTCTTATCACCGGCGGTACCGGTATCGCCGTTCTTCCTCCTCTTGTGGAGGACCTCAGTGCAGCGGGTACTGCTGTGAAGGTGTTTCACGGAGTAAGCGACGCCTCAGGGTGTGAAGAGAACGGAATAACCTCCCAGATCAGAAAGGATGCAGAATTCACCTGCGTCCCTGACAACGGTCAGATCGCCCGCGTTCTTTCTGTCATTGAAACGCTCGAAATCGATGGGGAGCATACGAGCACCTATATCGTGGGACCCACACCCTTTCTTCGAAGGGGAGCAGCGATCCTTCAGGCGAAGGGAATTGCTCCCGAGAGAATCTACCTCTCTCTTGAACTGATGACGATGTGCGGAATCGGCATGTGCGGAGAATGTCTGTGCGGGGATCGTCTCACCTGTCAGTGGGGGACCTTCGTCACCTACGCATACCTGCAGAAGGAGGCTCCAGAGCTCTTATGATAGACCCTCATGTACACCTCAGAGACTGGAATCAGAAGGACAAGGAGACATTGGATCACGGAATGTCAGTCGCAGCGCGAGCCCAGATCACCACTGTATTCGATATGCCGAACACCTCTCCTGCTCTCACCTTTCCGAACCTCGTCGTTCAACGGATAGAGGACGGACAGGCAGCGGCAGCTGAAGTGGAGAAGAGACTCTCTCATGAGATGAACTATGCAGTATACGGCGGCCTTACAGCCGACATGTCTCAGGTAGAGGCGTTTGTGGAGCTGCACAGGCATCTGTTTCCCCGGATGATCGGCCTGAAACTGTTCGCAGGTCATTCAACCGGCAACATGGGGATCTCATCTGCTGCACAGCAGCGTGAGGTGTATCAGACACTGGCACGAAGCGGGTATACAGGAGTTGTCGCGGTCCACTGCGAAAAAGAGTCCCTGATGAAAGGGGAGCTCTTCGATCTTGATGATCCTCCTTCTCATCTGAAAGCACGTCCCCGGGACGCAGAGATCGCATCCATAGAAGAACAGATCAAGCTGGTGAAGGAGACCCCGTTCCGCGGAGTGCTCCATATTGCACATATTTCCACGAGAGAAGGAATCGAGATGGTCTCCTACGAACGCTCTAAGGGCATGGCAGTCACCTGCGGAGCTACCGGTCATCATGCCCTGATGAACTCTTCTCTTATGAATTCTCTCGGGCTTCTGGTGAAAATGAATCCGCCTCTCAGGAACGAGGATGACAGGAAGGCAGTATTCTCAGGGTTGCTGAGCGGCGATATAGACTGGATTGAGAGCGATCATGCCCCCCATACCATAGAGGATAAGAATAGCGGGGCAAGTGGGATTCCCGGGTTTCAGGGAACCCTTCGTCTGATCCAGGAGCTAAGGAAGGAAGGAGCGACAGAGACCCGCCTCGAACAGATCCTCGGCGGACGACGACGAATGAGATCTTCAGAACCTCCTTCTCTATTGACCTCCCGGCAGATTCAACGATCAGTACCCTCATCGAAGATATCGCAGGAGAGTACGGAGTAGATCCTTTCAGCAGCTTCTGAGCTCATGAACTCTCACTGTCTCTTCCCGGATTTCTGACCAGTGGGTTTAAGAGATATACATGGACAGTCATAAGGCTCCCGTGTTACATTTGACAGGTAGGAACTGCTATGTCAAAAACACCCTGGCTGATAACCGTATTGAGACCCACCTATGGAGCCTTGCTGAACCGTCGTCATAGAATCATACGGAAGAATTTTGAGATCATCCCCTCCGAAGGACCCTTCCTTGTGATTGGAAATCATGTACATACCCTCGATCCTCTCTTTATCTCGGCGGCAACACCCTTCCATATCAACTGGGTTGCAGGAAGATACCTGTTCAAGTTCCCGTTTTTAGGTACTGTGCTGGGAAAAGGAATAGGCGCCATAGCAAAGCAGCAGGGGAAAAGCGACATGTACACGATCAGGATGATACGGGAGAAGCTCTCTCAGGGTGAGGTTGTCGGACTTTTCCCCGAAGGAACGAGAACCTGGGACGGAAATACTCTTCCTATTCCCGATGCCATGGCGAAGATGATCAAGCTGTTCAAGGTGCCGGTCGTGGTGTTTCACTTCGAGGGAGCCTTCGGCGCACGCCCGCGATGGGCACTGAGACGAAGGAAGGGGCCCATCACGCTCCATGCGGTAAACGTCCTCGATCCTGCAGATTACGGCAGACTCCCGACGGGTGAACTGACTGCTCTGTTGAACAGGGAGCTCTTCTTCAGTCATGAAGTGTGGGAGGAATCCTGTCAGATACCTTACACAGGGAAGAATAGGGCGGAAGGGGTAGAAGATGTCCTGTTCACCTGCCCTACCTGCAGCTCCTTCTCCACTATCACCGCTGACGGAAACGGGATCAGATGCACCTCCTGCCATGCTGCCTGGGAACTTGATTCCTTTGACGTTGCTCAGGGCGTGAGTGAGGGGGCGCAGACTCTTTCTCTCGCCGACTGGCATGAGAAGGATAGAGTGCACTTCTTCTAAGCCATCTTGAGCGAAACACGGCCGGTGAGCTGCTGTTCACGCCCGATAAAGGATCGCTCTTCCAGAGGATCGACTCATCGCGAATGGAGACGATCAGCCGTGAGTTTACCGTGAGTGTCTATCCCCATAGATTTGTTCTTACCTTTTCTGACTCTTCGATGCCTCAGAAGATCTTTGAATTCGCCAGAATCAACTCCCTGATCGTGAATGCGAAATCGACTATCGAGTTCTCGTATGAATCAGTGATCTATAGAATGCGTCTGGCCAGGGGAGGTTCGAGCGTCCGGTACCTCGAACAGTATCAGCATTATCAGAATACACGCGTAGAGGAGAGTAGTTAAATGAACTGGAATTATATTATTCACATCGGTATTATCTCTATTGCACTGCTGTCGGCATCTCTGTTGAGAGCGAACATCAGGTTCCTTCAGAAGTACCTGATTCCCGCGCCTATTATCGCAGGGATCTTTCTTCTGCTCTTCTATAACTTCATCGCACCCCTGTGGGGCCTGAAGAGTGATTATCTGGGAGAACTGGTCTATCACCTTCTGAACCTGAGCTTCATCGCCATGATGCTCCGGGTGACGGGTAAGAAAGTGGATAAGGGGAAGAAATACCGGAGAGTTGTCGCACAGAATGTGACCGCGGTTATTGCACAGTACGGACTTCAGACCTTCTTCGGCCTCCTCGTGGCGGCCCTGCTGATGTATACGGTGATGCCGGACCTGTTTCCTGCCATCGGATTCACCCTCGCACTCGGTTTCGAGCTCGGACCGGGACAGGCCTTCAGCATAGGATCCACCTGGGAGCAGATGGGATTCAGCGGAGGATCTTCGGTGGGACTTACCCTTGCCGCCATCGGATTCCTCCTCGGCTCCTTCGGCGGTGTGGTTCTGATCAATCAGGGGATCAGGAAGGGATGGATAGGCAAGGACTACAAGCGCAATTATGAACAGGAAAAGAAGAAGACCGGCTTTTTCAGCAGAACACAGGAAGAACGCCCGGTGGGCATGAGACTCAGTACCGATGGGGAGTCCATTGATTCCTTCACCTACCATATGGCGCTGGTCATGGTCACCTATCTGGTGAGCTGGAGCCTCCTGACGGGTCTTACCGCACTCCTGTCTCTCGCCGGACACCTCGGTGACGAACTGGCTTCCTCTCTGTGGGGTATAAATTTCGTATTCAGTGCATTCTCCGCCCTCGGAGTGAAAATGGTCATGAGACTTCTCAAGGTGGAAACCACGATCGATAACAGTACCTGCAACAGAATCAGCGGTTTCTCAGTCGACCTTACAGTCGCTGCAAGTCTCGGTGCGATCTCAATCGTTGCAGTGAGAGGCTACTGGCTTCCGATCGTGCTGCTGACAGCTGTCGGAGCCGTTATCACCCTGCTCATCCTTCCTATGTACGCCTCCCGGCTCTATGACGATCATCAGTTCTACAGGATGCTCCTCATCTACGGAACAGCAACTGGAACACTGCCTACAGGACTTGCCCTGCTGAGAGTTGTAGACCCCGATTTTGAAACACCTGCGGCAACTGATTATCTCTATTCGGTAGGTATCGTTTTCTTCCTTGCGATCCCGATTATTCTCGCCGTCAACCTGCCGGCTTTCAGCTATACAAGAGGAGAACCTCATCTGTTCTGGATAGCAGTCGGGATATCGGCAGCCTATCTGATCGGCTCCTTCGTAGCCTACCTCATCCTGAGCGGGAAGAAAGCGTTCATAGCCCGCTCACAGTATTTCCATATGGAGGCTGAATGACACCATTTCAGAAGAAACTGATCGCACGTACAGAGGAACTGAGGGACAGCTGCCTGTCCCTCTCTTTTCCGTCTGAGACCCTTATTCCCTATCATCCGCTCTCCTATGCATGGGCTCTCCACCGCTCCTACCTCCTCTCCTATGTAGAGGAGGGCGCTCCACTGTTCTTCCTCGGCATGAATCCCGGGCCCTTCGGCATGGGGCAGAGCGGAGTTCCCTTCGGGGAAATCTCAGTGGTTACCGATTATCTGAACATACGCGGGGAGGTGGATGCTTTCCCTGAAGCCCATGAGAAA
Organism: Sphaerochaetaceae bacterium; assembly: GCA_963676605.2. Taxonomy (GTDB): domain Bacteria; phylum Spirochaetota; class Spirochaetia; order Sphaerochaetales; family Sphaerochaetaceae; genus SABI01. The sequence goes on from CAXXSP010000030.1 coordinate 11,329, forward strand.
AGACCGGTGACAGGTTTGAACTGTCCGCGAAGTGAGGTGAGCGGGAGGAGGCTCTGGGGTTTGATAGAGGAACTGTATCCCGAAGCCGGAATGTTCCCAGAGCATCTGAGTGTGATGAACTACTGTCCCCTCCTGTTTGCAGACAGGGGGCCTGGCGGCAGGAATATCGTACCGGAGAAGCTGGCGAAGGAATACCGGGAGCCTCTGGAACAGGTATGTGATGATTACCTTGACGATATGGTCAGCCTTATACGGCCGCAGGTTATTGTCGGTATCGGCAAATATGCCGAGGCGAAAGGAAAGATGTGCGCTCAGCGGATATCTCATCCTGTTCGGGTGACGACGGTGCTGCATCCCTCTCCCGCCTCTCCGGCGGCAAACCGGGGATGGAGTGAGAAGGCTGTCCAGCAGCTGAAGGAGGCTTCACTGTGGAATTACCTGTAGAGAAGAGGCTGAGCAGGTTCTCCTATGCGAAGGTGAACCTCCACCTCCGCATAGGAGATAAGAGAGAGGACGGCTTTCATGACCTTGTCAGCCTGTTCCACCTTATCGATCTCCATGATGATATCACTGTCGGTACTCTGTCTGACGGGAAAGGTCAGCTCAATATCGTCGGGATGGATGACATTCCACCAATGGAGAATCTGATGGGACAGGTGGCTCTCCTCTTCCTTGAACGTATCGGGTGTGAAGAAGACTCCGTCAGTATATCGATCACGAAACGGATCCCTCTTCAGGGCGGACTGGGCGGAGGCTCCTCGAATGCGGCTACCGTTCTTCTTACACTGAATGAACTCTATAACTTCCCTCTGGAACGTGATGATCTTATCGGGATAGCCCTGCAGGTGGGAAGTGATATTCCCTTCTTCATTCACCAGTGTCCGGCTGCCGTCGTGCGGGGACGGGGCGAATTCATAGAGCCCGTCTCTCCCCGTGATGACCTATGGGGACTGATTGTATTCCCTGAAGGCGCAGGGATAGGTACAGCCGATGCTTTCAGGAAGTATGATGAAGACAGAAGCCTTGAAGATTCAGGGGGAAACCTTTATACATACAGCAATTTATGTCACATGTATGACAGGCCTGTAAGAAGCTGGGAATTCATGAATGACTTCAGGTCTGTAGTGGAAAGTTATAACGATCTGTACGTAGAATTATATAATATAGCAGAAAAAAGCGAAACTCTGCATGGAACGGTGAGCGGCAGTGGAGCTGCTTTTATCTTCACCTCTGATGAGGGACCTCTTTCTTTTGATGCCTTGAAACATACCGAATTGCCTGTAACTCACGTCATAAATTTTTCGATAAGATACTTGAACATCCTTGATTCTAGTGATACCCTTGAAACAGAAACATCTAAGTGAGGTGACAAGATGAAAATTACTGACGTGAGGGTAAGAAAGATTGCAACTGAAGGTAAGCTTCGCGCATATGCGACCATTACGTTCGATGAAGAGTTTGTGATACATAACCTGAAAGTCATAGAGGGAAAGAGCGGCCTTTTCGTTGCAATGCCTAGCAGAAAAACGAAAACCGGTGAATTCAAGGATGTCGCTCATCCTATCAACAGTGACTTCCGGGCAATTCTTCAGGATCAGATTCTCGAAGCCTATGAAGTGGCTGAAGAACCGGGAGAAGGCGACTGGGAAGAGTAGGTTCCAACTGGATACCTGCAGGAGAAATAATAACGATATCAACTACGGTATGACTGGACAAATTACCTGAAAACCTGTAACTTGGTGGGGATGTCACGCTCGTGACACCCACCTTACGTGTGTTTAGGGGTGTAGCCAAGTGGTAAGGCTCTGGTTTTTGGTGCCGGCATGCGTAGGTTCGAATCCTGCCGCCCCTGTCTAAAAAGGATTTGCAAGAGGAGTTTTTCATGAAAGATACTACGTTGAAAGGCGAAAAAAGAACTGAAGATTTCGGATCAGCCGGATCCCGCCGTCTGCTGGCCGCAGGTCGTATTCCTGCAGTTATTTATGGGAAGAATGACCCTGTCCACGTCTCTCTCGATGCACGGGAGTTCCAGAACAAGATGCGTCATTTTTCCGAGTCTACTCTCCTGACTCTGAAGGTCGGTAGAAAGAACTATGATGTTCTGATGAAGGACTTCCAGGAAAATGTGATGAATGAAACCATCGTTCATGTTGACCTCTTCGAGGTTACACGCGGTGAAGTTCTCAGAACACACGTTCCCGTCCATCTCGAAGGTAACCCCGCCGGTGCGAAGTTCGGTGGTGTGCTTGATCAGGTCACACATGAACTCGAAGTCGAATGTCTTCCCAAAGACCTTCCCGAATCTATCATCGTTGATGTTACCAACCTCGGTCTCAACGAGAGTGTTCACGTCGAGATGATCACTGTCCCTGAAGGTGTAAAGCTTATTCACGCTGAAGGGCTTACCATCGCCTCCGTGAAGGGTGTCAAGGAAGTTGTGAGCGCACCGGAAGGTGAAGAAGTCGAAGGCGAGGAAGCAGAAGAAGCTGCTGACGAGGAATAAGGGGTACATTCTGCCGCTTATTGCCGGTCTCGGAAATCCCGGGGCATCGTACACTGAAACAAGACACAATGCAGGATTTCTGGTCCTGGATGAAACAGCAGCGTTTTTTCATGCAGTCATGAAGAAACGCTGTTTTCGTCCCTATGAGAGGGCGAAGACTGCCGACGGCTCTCTCCTGCTGAAACCGCTGACGTTCATGAATCTGAGCGGAAATGCGCTTAAAGGCCTGATTCCCCGAACCTTCTCCGTGGAAGAACTGGTGGTTGTATGTGATACACTTGATCTTCCGCCAGGTATGATCAGGGTGAAAAGGGGTGGGTCCTCTGCAGGCCATAACGGACTGAAATCCATCATCTCGACACTCGGCAGCAGTGAGTTCGTTCGCGTGTATGTCGGAGTCGGAAGGCCTGTGCCGCCGGTTCCCGTTGTCGAACACGTGCTCTCCCCCTTTCCTGAAGGGGAAGAGAGGGATCTCTTCTTCACGGGCGTGAAGAGGGCTCAACAGGCTGTAGTCGATCTGATAGGAGGAAAGAGTGTCACGGAAGTCGCCGGGCTCTACAACAGAAAGAATTCTCCTTGATTCTGTCAGGTCCTTTTTCCAGTCGCATTCTATCTCTCCTGAAAAGGGGATACTCGTCGCCTTCAGCGGCGGAAGTGATTCCCTGACACTTCTCCATCTTCTTGTCACTCTTTTCCCCCGTTCACCTCTATACGCACTCTATGTGAATCACCGTCTGCGCAGTGAGGGAGAGATGTCCGAAGAGCTGAAGCGCAACCTGAACGTGTGTGAGCAGCTGCAGGTTCATCTCACGGTCGCAGAACTCCAGGAGGGAGAAGTCGCTGCCGCTGCTCAAAAGCGGGGAGGAGGAATAGAAGAAGCTGCCCGCACTCTGCGGTATGCGATCCTTCAGGAAGCAAGAGAGCGTCTCGGTCTTGCCTATATCGCCACTGCCCATACACGGACCGATCTGCTTGAAACGCTCCTTATGAGAGTGTTTCAGGGTTCACGGCTCCATTTCGGCTCTTCGTTAGCCGTCTGCACTGAGGATGGAATAATCAGACCCCTCCTTGGAATTGACCGGAGTACAATCGAGGAGTATCTGTCCATGAAAGGACTGGAAGGAGTTCACGACTCAACGAATGATGATACCTCCTTTCTCCGCAACGGGGTGCGGCATGCGCTTGTTCCTTCTCTGTCAGAAGTATTTCCCGGCTGGAGAGAAGGTCTGCTGAGAGTGAGCGACGAATATGAGGAACTTAACCGATTCGTCACCAGCTGCTCCGATGAAGCTGTGAATACGCAGGTTCAGGTAGATGAACGGACCGGCGAGGTGAGAGTAGCGATAACAGAGGAGATGAGGAAGTCTCCTCCTCTTCTGAGGAGAGTGCTGTACGAAGCCTTCTCCCGTCTTCCCTCTGATATCCCGCTTCGGCTCAGTGACGGGCAGATGCAGCAGATCATGACGAGGATCCAGAAAGAATCTTCAGGCCTCGTTCAGACGCCGGATTCCCACGCTCGCTATGAACAGGGCGTGCTTATCTGGAAAAAGGGCGTGCAGCCTCTTTCCTGTGGGTATATATCGTTAGTATATTCTCAGGAGACTCCTCTCAGCGAGGGGTATACACTTCTTGGAGAAAGACGTCCGGCCGATACCGTCTCAGACCGGGATAAGGTGTGGATTCCCGATTCGCTGTGTGAGAAGGGAATTCTGGTAAGGTCCTCCCGCGAGGGAGACTCTATCAGAGTAAAAGCCGGAGTGAAAAAACTCTCATCACTCTTTCAGGAATGGAGAATCCCTCCTGAAGAGAGATGGACCATACCGGTGCTCTGCGCTGAGGACGAGATCCTTGCAGTATTCGGCAGGGCGTACGGAGGAAGGGACCGTGTGTCAGAGCGTGTGCTGAGCGCTACCCTTGCTCCAGATGAAACTACATTATATAGTGTACGGAAAGATAAAAGGACATGATTGTGGATAAAGAGAACGAAGAAAAGAAGAGCCCGGAACCTGAAAGACAGGAACCGGAAAACAAGGAAAAGGGAAACGATACGAGAAAACCCTCCTCCCATGACGACAACCGTTACTGGAGTGGTTTTTCAGGTTCCCAGGGAAACAGAAACAGTTCACAGAAGAATAAGAATGCCCAGGGACCGAAGTTCGATTTCAGCGGCAAGAACCGTCTTGCACTCGGCTTTTTCCTCTTTCTGATCGTCTCCTTCCTTTTCATGCTCATGAATGAGGGTGATACGATGGGGCTCCAGGAAGTGCCCTACAGCTCCTTCATCGAGTACGTTGAGCAGAATCAGGTCTACTCGGTAGAAATCGAGGACGAATCCCTGATAACCTTCTCCCTGCGGAACAATATGGGTGCGATGACCCGTATCCCCTATAACGATGAAGCACTTATGGATCTCCTGAAAGAGCATAACGTGCAGACGACGGGAACTGTGCAGGGTATCTCGATGCTTCAGGTTGTCCTCCAGATGCTTCCGTGGGCGATCTTCATCGGCTTCACGATTATGCTGTGGCGCCAGACCCGCGGGGCGAACGGAAACGTGATGTCCTTCAGCAAATCCCGTGCAAAAGAATATATGGACAGTGACATCAAGACGACGTTCAACGATGTTGCCGGTCAGAAAGAAGCAAAGTATGAGCTTCAGGAAGTCGTCGATTTCCTGAAGAATCCGAAGAGATTCAGTGATATCGGGGCAAAGATACCGAAGGGCGTTCTCCTTGTCGGCCCCCCGGGAACCGGTAAGACACTCCTTGCGAAGGCGGTAGCCGGTGAAGCAGGTGTCTCGTTCTTTCATATGAGCGGGTCGGACTTTGTCGAGATGTTTGTCGGTGTCGGTGCCTCAAGAGTGAGAGATCTTTTCGATCAGGGTCGTAAAAATGCTCCCTGTATCCTCTTTATCGATGAACTCGATGCTGTGGGACGGACTCGCGGAAGCGGTCTCGGCGGCGGCCATGACGAGCGTGAACAGACCCTTAATCAGATGCTCGTGGAGATGGATGGATTTGACACAGCCACCGGCGTTATCGTCATCGCGGCAACCAACAGACCCGATGTCCTTGACCCCGCTCTTCTGAGACCGGGACGGTTCGACCGTCAGGTCGTGGTGGATATGCCTGACGTTGCAGAGCGTGAGGCGATCCTTACCATCCACTGTAAAAAGATCAAGATTGCCGAAGATGTCAACCTGAACCGTATCGCACGTGCCACTCCGGGAACAAGCGGAGCCGACCTTGCAAACCTCGTGAACGAAGCGGCGCTCTTCGCAGCCCGTGCGAAGCGGACACTGGTCCATATGGAAGATTTCGAGAAGGGACGTGACAAGATCCTTCTCGGTGTAGCGAAAGTCTCGAAGGTGATGACTCCTGAGGAGAAGAGAGCCACAGCGTACCACGAGGCGGGACACGCTCTTCTTCACTATCATCTGGAACATCTCGATCCTCTCCATAAGGTGACAATTATTCCACATGGAAGAGCTTTGGGCCTGACGATCTCTCTTCCTGAGAAAGATGCTTACACGAAGAACAGGAGTTCCCTGTTCGACTGGATCAAAGTCACCATGGGCGGATATGTAGCTGAAGAGATTATCTACGGAGAGACAACCACCGGAACGAGCAATGATATCAAGCAGGCAACGGATATTGCCCGGCGCATGGTGACGGAGTGGGGGATGAGTTCTCTCGGTTTCATCGGATTCGGAAAGGATGATGAGCCCCTGTTCCTCGGTCGTGAGATTGCACAGCATAAGGATTACTCGGAGGAAACCGCAAAGAAGATCGATGCTGAAATCTCCAAGATCCTTGATGATGCACTGAGCGATACGAGAAGAATCCTGAACGGGCACAAGGATCAGCTTGACACCCTCACCGAATCTCTGATAGAGAAAGAGACGCTGGATGATGATGAGATCAGGGATCTTCTCGGCTTTGAGAAAGCTGAGCATACCAGCTCTCTCACAACGTAACTGGAGCATTGCGAACCTATGACTAGAGATTCTCAGCTGACCCGTAATTTCTGTATTATCGCCCATATCGATCACGGGAAATCCACCCTTGCCGACAGATTCATTGACAAGGCGAAAATCGTCTCAACACGCGGGCCGGCAGTCGACCAGATGCTCGATTCGATGGATATCGAAAGAGAACGGGGCATTACCATCAAGAGTCAGGCTGTTTCTATTCCCTATACAGCCCGTGACGGAAACACCTATACGCTGAATCTCGTAGATACCCCGGGCCACGTGGACTTCTCCTATGAAGTGTCGCGTGCCATCGGGAGCTGTGAGGGGGCGCTCCTTCTGGTTGATGCTGCGCAGGGGGTTGAGGCTCAGACCCTGGCAAATATGTATATGGCGATGGAGCTCGACCTCGAGATTCTCCCAGTCATCAACAAAATTGATCTTCCCAGCGCAGACATTGACTCCTGCCTTCATCAGATCGACCATGACCTCGGCCTTGATACCGACCTCGTTTCTCTGGTTTCCGCCAAGACCGGTGTCGGAGTAGACGATCTTTTTGAGTCAATCATCGCACACATACCGCCACCGACAGGAAAGGACTCCGATCCTCTGAGGGCACTTATCTTCGACAGCCATTATGACCCCTACCGGGGCGTTGTCGTTCACTTCAGAATCTTCGACGGGGCTATCAGGCGGGGGGATGAGATTCAGCTCTTCTCAACCAAGGCGAAACATATCGTGGAAGAAGTCGGTACGTTCAAGATGGGACTGAATAACACCGGAGAGCTTCATGCGGGTGATGTAGGCTATTTCATCGCAGGAATCAAGACGATTCAGGATATCAGGGTAGGTGACACGGTCACGCTCGCGTCCCGTCTCTGCGATTCCCCTCTCCCCGGTTTCAAGGAAGTGAAACCGGTTGTCTTCAGTTCCATCTATCCCGTTGATTCAAACGATTACGAAGAATTGCTTGCAGCAATCGACAGGCTGAAACTGAATGATGCATCCCTGGTGTATGAAAAGGACTCTTCTGCAGCTCTCGGGTTCGGGTTCCGCTGCGGATTCCTCGGAATGCTCCACCTTGAGGTGGTACAGGAGAGAATCGAGCGTGAATTTGATCTCTCGATCGTCTTCACGAGTCCGTCGGTACGGTATCATGTGACGCTGAAGAACGGCGAAGTCGTTCCTATCGATAATCCTCTCGAGTATCCTGACCCGATGAAGGTCGACTTCTCCGAAGAGCCGTATATCCAGGCGGAGATCATCACCCCGAGTACGTATGTGGGAAATATCATGAGCCTCTGCATGGAGAAGAGGGGCGTACAGGTCGGGTTCAATCACCTTGATGAGAAGCGCGTGGAACTGATCTATGAAATGCCTCTTGCCGAAGTGCTGTTCGAGTTCTACGACAGACTGAAATCGGTCTCCCGGGGCTATGCCTCTTTCGATTACCATCTGATAGGATACAGGAAGACTGACCTTGTCCGTCTTGATATTCTTGTCAACGGCGATCCCGTTGATGCACTGAGTCAGCTTGTCTTCCGGGATAACGCGGCTTTCCGCGCACGGAAGGTGTGCAGCAGCCTCAAGAACGAAATACCCCGGCAGATGTTCAAGATTCCCATCCAGGGTGCTATCGGCGGCTCGGTCATTGCACGAGAGACCATCAATGCAATGAGAAAGGATGTCACGGCCAAGTGTTACGGCGGAGATATCTCCCGTAAGCGGAAGCTCCTCGAAAAGCAGAAAGAGGGAAAGAAGAGGATGAAGATGGTCGGAAACGTCGAAATTCCTCAGCAGGCATTCCTTGCCGTTCTCAAGACGGACAGCGATTCTTAAGAGACGCTGTCCAGCCTTGATCCTACGCAACTCCCAAGATTGTTTCCTCCTGATTATTTGAATGTAAAGCATGTTAACGTTATAGTTGTAAAGCAGTTACATCTCTTATGATTGATTTGTGTAAACGTTTACAAATTTTCCTTGACTTCTGTGGGAACCTGTGTGACCATAGAAATTAAGAAGGAGAGTATAAGTTGTGAATAACGTTGTGCTGTCAATGCAAAAGATTGATAAGCGATTCGCAGGAGTGCATGCACTGAAGGGAGTCGATTTTGATCTTCGGGAGGGAGAGATTCATGCGCTGGTTGGAGAGAACGGTGCTGGTAAATCCACTCTGATGAAGGCTCTTACCGGTATATTCCCCAAAGACTCGGGAGAGATCCACTACCTCGGTAAGCTCTTTAATCCTCTCGATCCGAGAGACGCCCTGAGCGCAGGTATTGCAATCGTTCATCAGGAATTGAATATGATGGAGCACCTGACGGTTGCTCAGAATATGTTTATCGGAAGAGAGTCTACCAAGAAGACTTCGTGGTGGCTCGACGAGAAGGGACAGAACAAAAGAGCGGCTGACCTGTTCAAACGTCTCAACATGGACATCGATCCATCCCAGAAGATGAGCGATCTTACCGTCGGTAAGCAGCAGATGGTGGAAATAGCACGCGCTGTCTCCCATAATCTGAAAGTCCTCATTCTCGATGAGCCTTCGGCAGCCCTGACCGAGAAGGAGATTGATGACCTGTTCGTTATCATGCGTGACCTTGCAAAGCAGGGTGTAGCCATGATCTATATCTCCCACCGTCTTGATGAGATCGGTGTGATCACGGATCGTGTAACCGTTCTTCGTGACGGAGAGTACGTCGGTACAAAAGTAACCAAGGAACTTACCAAGGAAGAGATGATCAACATGATGGTAGGGCGGGTTATCTATGAAAAACCGAAAAGCAAGTCAAACGTTCCTCCAGATGCCCCCGTGGTTCTCAAGGTTGATTCGCTCAATGCAGGCCACCAGGTGCAGGATGTCTCCTTCGAACTGAAGAAAGGAGAGATTCTCGGTTTCGCCGGTCTTATGGGAGCGGGAAGAACCGAAACCATGAGAGCTCTCTTCGGTGCAGACAAAGCCAGCGGCAATGTCTGGATAAACGGCAGAAAGGTGATTCTTGAATCCCCGATGGATGCTGTCAGGAACGGTATCGGGTACCTCTCCGAGGACCGAAAGCGATACGGTCTTGCCATCAAGCTTTCCGTACATGAGAATTCCATCATGTCGAGTTTCGAAGATCTTGTTCCTGGATTGCTTATCAATAATAAGGAACTGAAAAAAATCTCACAGGAGTATTCGGACAAGCTTCAGGTGAAGACCCCGAGCCTTGATCAGCTGGTGAAAAACCTCTCCGGAGGGAATCAGCAGAAAGTCGTTATCGCGAAATGGCTTATCAAGAACAGTTCGATTCTGATCTTCGATGAACCGACGAGAGGTATTGATGTCGGAGCGAAGAGTGAGATCTACCACCTGATGAACGAGCTTGTTCAGAAAGAAGGAAAGTCGATCATCATGATCAGCAGTGAATTGAATGAAGTGCTCAGAATGAGCGATAGAATCGCCGTCATGTGCGAAGGCCGCCTGACAGGTTTCGTCGATATCGAAGATGCAACCCAGGAAAATATCATGTCATTGGCAACAAGAGGATAGGAGAGTAGTTGTAATGGAAAAAGGTAATAAGACAAGTCTGAAAGAGAGGTTTGGCGAAGGGCTGAATATGCAGAAGCTGCTGGCGCCCATGGCCCTGGTTCTCGTATATGCATTCTTCAGCCTGTTCGGGAGAAACTTCTTCTCCTATACAACTCTGGTGAATATCCTGGATTCCTCATATTATATCGGATTCATAGCGATCGGAGTCACCTTCGTCATCATAACCGGAGGGATCGACCTTTCCTGCGGTACCGTCATGATGGCGGCTACGATTATCGGAGGGACAGCATATAAGACCTGGGGATGGCCGATGTGGCTCTCTCTCCTTCTTATCCTGGTGGTTGCCACAGCCTTCGGATTCTTTAACGGGATCATGGTTTCACGGCTCTCGCTTCCCCCGTTCATCGCTACCCTCGGTACGATGATGATCTCACTCGGTGTAGGTTCGATTGTCTCGAACGTGCGTAGTGCGACCTTCCCTGCCCGCGGAGCGGAGGACGCATGGTTCAAGGGTATTTTCAAGGTCATCGGAGAGAACAACACCTCGATACCTACCGGTGCCATCGTATTTTTCGGAACGGCGCTCATTGCCTACGTCATTCTTACACGCACGAAGATGGGACGCTATATCTTCGCTGTCGGAAGTAACAAGGAAGCAGCCCGCCTCAGCGGTGTCGATGTCCAGAAATGGGAAATGATGGCATACGTGGTTAGCGGCTTCATGGCAGGAATCGGCGGTATTGCATTCGCAGCAGTCTACACGACTGTCATGCCGAATCAGGGACAGGGTTTTGAGCTCTACGCTATTGCCGGTGCAGTTATCGGAGGCACAAGCCTCTCCGGTGGTGCAGGAAGCGTTCTCGGAACCATCATCGGTGTGTACATCATGAGTGTTCTCAGAGCCGGTCTTCCTTCAATGGACCTGCAGAGTCAGTACCAGACCTTCTTCACCGGTGTCGTCGTTCTCGGTGCCGTTCTTCTCGACATCTACAGAACCAAACGCTCTACTGAAGTGAAGATCCTGGCCCCCTCGGCAAAATATAAAGCAGAGATGCTCGAGAAGATTGCCGGCCTGAAAGAATCCGCTTCTCCTGATGAAACGAAGATTGCACAGCTTAAGGGCGAACTCAAAGAAACCTATGCTTCCATGGTGAAGAAAGAGAAGGAAGAAAGAGCTGCGCTCAAGAAACAGGAAAAAGAATTCAAATCAAAGTAAACACCAGCCGTATAGCTGATGTAGATAAAAAGACCGGACAGAGAATGTCCGGGAAATGGAGGTATGTATGAAGAAAACCTTAGTAGTCCTTATGGCACTGGTTATTCTCGTCTCTCTCACCCCGTTGTTTGCTCAGGGTGCAGAGGAAAGTGGCAAGCCTTATATCGCTGTTGTATCAAAGGGTGAGCAGCACGATTTCTGGCAGCAGGTAAAAAAGGGAGCGAATGCTGCCGCTGATGAGTATGGTGTGGATATCACATTTGAAGGACCTCCTTCAGAAAGCGATGTTCAGATTCAGGTTGAAATGCTCAACAACGCAATGGCAAAGAACCCTGTCGCTATCGCACTTGCAGCACTGAATACAAGCAGTGTTCTTGACCAGCTTCAGCAGACCAAGAGCGCAGGTATTCCTGTAATCGGTTTCGACTCAGGTGTTCCGGAAGCTCCTAAGGGCTCTATCTGGGCAAATGCTTCAACAGACAACTATGCAGCAGCCGGTGTTGCCGCAGAAAAGATGTTCGAAGTTATCAAGGGCGACATCGAGAAAGCTACAGCAGCTTCTCCTGTAACAATCGTCGTTCTTAACCAGGACGCAAGTGGTGAATCTCTCCTGAGCCGCGGTAAAGGATTCAGAGACACCATGGTTAAGCTCATTGCTGACAACACTTCACTTTCCAAGAGCGATATCAAGGTGACAGGTAACACTGCTTATATCGCATCTGACAGCCCCACAAGCGGTAAGAAAGTGATGATCGACATGGTCGTTCCTGCTTCTGCAGCAATGACTGACGCAACAAACGCTTCTCAGGCAGTCCTGAACAAGGTCGCAAGCGACAACATCCTCGGTATCTTCTGTTCCAACGAAGCTACAGTCAAGGGTCTCCTCGCAGCAACCAATGATGGTGCAGCTTTCAAGAGCAATCCTACCTACGACGAAATCGTCGTCATCGGTTACGATGCAGGCGCAGCTCAGAAGAATGCAGTCAGAAACCAGTACTTCCTCGGTTCAATCACTCAGGATCCGTACATGATCGGTTACAAGGCTGTTGAGCTCTCTTACAAAGCATACAAGGGCGAAAGCGTCTCTGACGTTGACACCGGTGCCAAGTTCTATACCTATCAGAACATGGACGATGCTGACATCTCAGGTCTTCTTTACGATTAATCGTATACAAGACATACTTTCGGGGTCCTTCACGGACCCCGAATTACTACTCAGAGGAAATCCAGGAAAAGATGAAACACACCCCTCACCGCCCGGTCACCATTAAAGAAGTCGCGAAGCAGGCGAATGTCTCCATTGCCACTGTTTCCCGCGTGCTCAACAGCAACGGAGCAGTGACCGAAGAGACTCGTAACAGCGTGATCAGGGTGATGAACGATCTTGGATATAACAGAAACGAAGTCGCACGTTCCCTCAAAATGCGATACACGAAGACCATCGGAATCATCGCCCCGAAGTTGAGTAATGTCTACTTTATGGAAGTCGTCGAGACGATGGATTCCCTTCTCACTCCACTCGGATACACCATGATCATCTCCTGCTCAAACGACAGTGTTGAGGAAGAGCAGCATCGTATTCAGGTCCTTCTGGATCGTAATGTCGATGCACTGGTTGTTATTCCTGCAGGATTCCAGGGACACCATTTCACCGACAGGGTGGTTTCCCGTGTCCCGATCGTCATGGTTGACCGCTATATCGAAGGAGTGAAAGCCGATGCCGTCCTTGTTGACAACAGGAGCGGTGTGAGAGAGATGGTAAAAGCTCTCTACGATGAAGGTTTCCGCCGTATCGGATATGTCGGTGGTGACCTCGATATTCTCACTGCGAATGAACGGTATGCAGGATACCTGCAGACCCTGCAGGAGCTCGGCCTTGAGGCCGAACCGGAATTCACCTATCTCGAAGGAAAGATGGCAATCAAGGATGGGAGGATTGCCATGGAACGGTTTTTCATGAAGCCTGATCCGCCCAAAGCCTTTCTGGTCGCCAATGACCTTCTGCACCTCGGTGTCACTTCCCATCTTATCGAGCACCTCCCTGAGGATCAGATGGGAGAGTATGTGCTCGCAAGCTTTGACTATCTCAGTTACTCACCCCTCCTTTCCTTCTGTCACTATGCAATGCGGCAGCCCCAGGAACTGATCGGTACAGAGGTCGTGCGTCTTCTTCTCAAGCGCATGCGTTCGAAAGAGCGGGGAAACTATGAGAAAGTCATCATAGAACCGGAGCTTAAGGTTCTGAAGAACCACCCGCACTGACCGGAGCTATTTTCTGTCCATGAAGATATTCTTTCCCTTGATGGAAAGAGGGATTGCATTGATGATTTTCACTTCTTCTCCCATGATCCCGAGCTCTCTTACAGCCATCCCGATACTGAACATCACTCTGTTGTCTATACGGTAGTCAGCGGCACGTGAGACTGCTGAACCGGTCGCAATACCGAGATCTCCCGTATTGAAAGCACAGGGGACGTCAGGCAGCGTATCCTTCTGATCACAGGTTTCATGCCCGCACAGTCCGCAGCCGGTGAGTCTCATGGGACGTATCGCAGTTCCGAGCAGAACAAGTCCGTCTGCTGCTTCCAGGTTTGCGGCATCACGCAGAAAGAATGAGGCGGCGCGTCCTTCGGCAACCATGACTTTCATATGCTCTGCAATCCTCTTCCTTCCCTCTGCATCTATCGAGATGATGGAGATATTGTCTTTTCCCTTCGCTTTCGGGGCTGTTCTTGCGGCGATCATCATGGCGTGAACTGCCTGATGAACCAGTGTTTCTCTGATATCTTCTTCTGTATGTATTGAATTTTTTCATAGATGAAAGTATAGCACAGAACAGAGGGTTTCCGCTGAAAAGAGAATTGCATTCGGGAGGTGGAGGTTCTACACTGAGGTGTGTCGGACGAGGAGGTTCCCATGAAGAGAAAGGCATCCGCTCAGAGTTTTCATTATTCTTATCAGTGTCATCGATGTTTTTAATTCTGCTTGCAGTTGCAGGTGTGAAAATCGGGCAGTCATATCTGACACAGTGGGTGAATGAAGAAGTCGAGGGAGTCTCATGGGATGCAGTATCTATTTCACCGTTCAAAGGAGTCATAGAGGTCAAAGGTCTGGAGGTGAAAGATCCTGAGGTTCAAGTGCTTTCCGATGAGGTTGTGCTCACTGTCGAGCCCGCCGAGCTTTTTGATCTGATCACAGGGGAGAGGGAACTTTCGGTCGCGGAGGTGTCCGCGAAGCAGCTTCAGGTTTTCACGGAAGGAAATGTGTTCACCTCCGGTACGCTTCATATGACGGTATCGGGACGTTTTGTCCTGGAACAGCCGCAGGAGAGTGTCATCACCCATCTTGCACTGGATCTTCAGCTATCACGCGCCGAATCTGAGGAAGGAGCACTCGCTTTCGAGTCTCCCGTTCTTTCTTTTGAGGCCTTCGGCATGTACCAGGAATTCGAGCAGATCGAATCACTCGGGGATGTGATAGCTATGAGTGAGGAGGTGTACCTGACCTGTGAGGCTCCCTCTCTTACTCTTTCTCAGGAGCTGCGGGAATATCTGGCGGCAGCAGTACCGCTTTCGTCGTGGCTTACTGATACCGAAGCGTTCAAGGGAGAGCACGTCAAAGTCAATCTTGCATTCCCTGATGATCGGGTTGAGATGAAAGGGCTGGATCTCTCGTTTCCTATCCTCAAGGCGGAAGGGGAGGGAATGTTTTTTCCCTCCGATCCGATGCGGATGCGTGTCGATCTGAACGTCTATCACCTGGAAGAGAGTATTCGGGACGAAGTGAATACGCTCCTTTTCTTCTTCTTCCAGGCGATACCGGAAGGGGCCTTCAGATTCTATCTCGACACGAGTGATCCTCGTACCCCTCCCAGGGTTTTTCCTTCGATCCTATTTTGAGTTCCTCATCGAAACAGACGGCAACCTTGCCGCACTTGCCCGAGGCCATCAGCTCATACGCCTTGTCTGCATCATCGACACTGAAACGGTGTGTAACAAGATCTTCCGGGTGAATACCCCATCTGACGATTCTTTCCACGAGGTCTTCCATCCGCCAGATACTGGTCACCCAGGAACCGTAGATCGTCTTCTGATCGTGAATGATATCGGGTGAGGGATTGAATTCGACTGATCCGCCTTCGCCGACGAAGGCGATCTTCCCCCACTGACGGGTGGCACGGATAGCGATGGCGCGTCCATCCTTATGGGCAGAGCAGTCAACCGCCTTCTCTACGCCATGACCTCCTGTGAGCTCTCTCACTTTCTCTACAGCATCTTCTCCGGGAGCGAATGCATGATCGACAAGGTTGAGTTTCTTTGCAATCTCGATTCTTTCGGGATTCACTTCAAGTCCGATAAGCTTCTGGGCTCCCATCGCTTTGGCAAGCATGAGAGCGGCAAGTCCCACAGGACCGAGCCCCACGACGAGTACAGCGTCATTCCCGCTGATACCTATCTTTTCGAGTGCTTCATACACGGTACCGAAACCACAGGCAACCTGAGCTCCGTCTGTATAGGTCAGTTCGTCGGGAAGATAGACCAGGTCTTTCTCGTCAGCAAGGATATAGGGAGCCATACCTCCGTCTCTCTGCCAGCCGTAGGCTGCCCTGTGCTCGCTTGAGCAGCTGATCATGTATCCCATCCGGCAGTCATGGCAGACACCACAGCCGCTGATATGGTAGACAATGACCCTATCTCCCTCTTTGAAGCGTTTACAGCCGGGGCCGGTTTCAACAATCTGTCCGCAGGGTTCATGGCCTGCTATGACTCCCTGATACCCTTCAGGTCCTTTTCCTACATGCTCACGGTAGATTGCACGGATATCGCTTCCACAGATGGTGGAACTTTTCGTCCTGAGCAGTACCTGACCATGCCCCGGTGTAGGAACATCGAACTCCTTGAACTCAACGGTGCTGTTTCCCGGCAGGACTGCGCCTCTCATTTTCTTTGTCATATGAACCTCCGTTATTCGTAATCTATTCAGTTATGATACGATGAAGCCTTCTTCATCCCACAGGTCATGATAATCTGCAGCACCTTCCCAGAGGAAGACCTGACCCTTGATCAGTCGGCATCCCTTGTCTATACCGTCGATCTCCTGTTTCTCCTCCTCCGTGAGGGGATCCTCCGTAACCGCCTTCAGGTTGCTGAGGATATTCCTCTCCTTCGTGCTGAGAGGAATGGGCACATGGTTATTCGCCGCAGCCCATTTCAGACAGATGGATGCGGGGTGAACGCCGTGGGTTTCGGCGATTCTCACAATGACAGGGTCTTCCATATCGACCGTATCCTCGGAGGTCTTGTCACGCTCGGGACGGTTCGGGGAACCCAGGGGAGAATAGCCTATGACGGCTATATCATGGTGTTGGCAGTACTCGAACAGCTCTCTCTGCTGGAAGTGTGGATGGAGTTCCATCTCATTCACAGCAGGTCTGATACGTGCATCTTTGAGGAGCAGCTCAAGCTTCGGGCGGGTCATGTTGCTCGTTCCGATATGGCGTGCCTGTCCTGCATCGGCAAACTCCTCGAGCACTCTCCAGGTTTCCATGAATTTCTCGTGCTGATAGGGAGTCGCGTCCGCTGCCCTGCTCTCTACTGAGGCATGAGGGGGATGATGATTCCTGAAAGGCCAGTGGATCAGATAGAGGTCAAGGTAATCAAGTCTCAGGTCCTCAAGGCTTTTCCTGAAGGAAGCTCGTGCCTTTTCGGGTTCGTGGGAGTCGTTCCACAGCTTTCCGGTGATCCATACCTCCTCCCGTCTGATCTTTCCCTTCGAGAAGACCTCTTCGAAAACCTTACCGAGATATGCTTCATTTCCATAGACGCTTGCACAGTCTATATGACGGTAGCCTGCTTCGAGGGCGAATCTGACCGACTCGGCGACCTTTTCAGGTGATATATGGTCTGATCCAAAGGTGCCGAGACCTATTGCCGGAATCGCAGCTCCGGTAGCCGGTATTGTGATGGTTGGGTATTGTTTCATTTCATACTCCTCTTCCTGTTAGAATCATAGCAGAGTTGAGAGAGATTACAATTCGTAAAAAACGATAAATA
The DNA here is from genome assembly GCA_963676605.2 of Sphaerochaetaceae bacterium. GTDB lineage: Bacteria > Spirochaetota > Spirochaetia > Sphaerochaetales > Sphaerochaetaceae > SABI01. The sequence continues at coordinate 28,603 of CAXXSP010000030.1, forward strand.
TATCTTGTTTTGCGAAAAAAGATGAAGTAGCATTTCACTCAGCTATGTTTACTATCGGAGTATCATTACAGTTTCAGGATACCTATGACCAGGAGGTTGCCAGAGGGCTTATTGAATGGGCGAGAGAGAAGCCCCAATGGCGTCTTACCGGACCGATCGGGGGAATGATGGAACTGCGTCCCGGACGCAAGCAGGCTCTTGATGCCCTGGTCGTCAGGATTGAACACGCGAGTGATATCAGGAAATACGAGAATCTCGGTATCCCGGTCATTGATGTGGCCGGGGCGTATCCTCACTCCGACTTCTACCGTGTTCAGAATGATGACAGGCAGACAGGCCGTCTGGCAGGGGAGCTGATCCGAGATCTCGGTGCGCTCTCATTCGCCTATCTTGGAGTGAGCGGAACGCTGTGGTCTACAGAACGGCTGAAAGGGTTCGAAGAGGCGCTCTCCTCCCGCCTCTCTGTCGATCATATCTTCACACGGACGCTCTCGTTCTATAAAAACCCCGGGTACAGTAAAACACTTGACCGATTTCTTTCCTCGCTTCAGGTCCCCACCGCGTTTTTCTGCTGCAATGATATCGCGGCAGTGAAGGTGACGAACCATCTTCTTTCTTCCGGTATCGAAATTCCACGCCAGGCAAGTGTGGTAAGTGTCGACAATGATGCACTGCTCTGTGCTTTGGCTCATCCGTCTCTGACCTCCATTGCTCTCGAATGCAGGAGTATCGGATATAGAATCGGAGAGCTGGTTTCATCCCTTATCGATGGTGCTGAGCTGTCGCGCGCTCCTGTGCTCATACCGCCCTCCGGGGTGATAGAGAGAGAAAGCACCCAGCTGATGCTCTCCCATGACCCAACCGTGATGAAGGCGCTCGTGTACATCCGGAATCATGCTCACCTGGGGATCGGTGTTGAAGATGTCGCCGCCTTCAGCAGTACATCTAGACGAAACCTGGAATTGAAATGGAAAAAGGTGAGAGACCGCAGTATTCACGAGGAGATCATCAATGTGCGACTCCAGAGAGCTAAGCGGCTGCTCAGGGAAACTACGGGGACTGTAGAGACTGTTTCGAGCGAGTGCGGGTTCCGTACCACACAACGTCTGTATGCCCTTTTCAGGGAAAAGTTCGGCTGTACTCCGGGAGAATGGAGAGCGATGAGTACGATCTGAATATCGGGAGTGATTTCATGGACATTTCCCCCTTTACCCGATATAGTGTGGGAAGATAATTACCTCACCATGCAAGGAGCCTGTGAAGAGATGGAACATACACTCAGTTACGTGCTTGTTACGCCGTACACGATTGCAAAGAGCAGAACAGGAGGGGTGCTCGCGCGCCTTCTTTCCCGTTCGGATGTGGAGCTTGTCGGAGCTCAGATGATAGCGCCTGACGAGAAATTCGTGACCGACTATGCGAAGGTCATCCGAAAGCTTGACGATGGTGACCAGAAGAAGACAAACGAACTTCTCGCTTCCTACGTGGAAAAGAACCTCGTTCCTTCCCAGGGAAGACGGCACCGTTCTCTCCTTCTTATTTTCCGGGGTGAAGATGCCTGCCGGAAGCTGAGTGAGATCTGCGGACCGATCATTCCCGAGAGAAAGAATCTTGATCTGCTCACGGGAGAGAATATCAGGGATACCTATGCTGACCTCATCACCTCTGTCGAGGATCCTGAGACCGTCACCTACTTCGAGCCTGCAGTTCTCACTCCCCGGCTTCAGTCCACAGCGGATGCACATCTCTCCCTCTTTGCCTCATGGCTGCCGAGTGAGGCGAATATTGTCGAGAATATGACCTATCCTCATCCCGACCTTGTTCAGCGCTCACTGGTTATTATCAAGCCCGACAACTGGCGGTACGCTTCAAGCAAGCCGGGGACGATCATCGATATGTTCAGCAGGACAGGACTCAGAGTCGTCGGTGTGAAAGTTCACCGTATGAGCGTTGCTGAAGCTCTCGACTTCTACGGGCAGGTGAAGCAGATTCTCAAGGAGAAACTTTCACCCGTCTTTGCCCGCAAGGCAAAGGAACATCTTGAGAATGCCTTTAACATGACCCTCTCTGAGGATGTGGAAAAGGCACTTGTTGACTCAGTAGGTACCGAATACGCCATCGATCAATTCGAACAGATCGTCGAGTTCATGAGCGGAGTGAAACCTTCACAGTGCCCTCTCGAAGAACTGAACCATCCCGGCAGCGTAAAGTGCATGATCCTCATCTACGAAGGAGAGAATGCCATTCAGAAGATCAGGGACGTACTCGGACCGACAGATCCTCTCAAGGCTCCGGGCGGAACGATCCGTCGTGAGTTCGGAAGCAATGTCATGGTGAACACTGCGCATGCATCAGACTCACCCGAGTCTGCTTCACGTGAGATGAGAGTTGTCAGAATTCATGATAACAGGTGTTCAGATATCATAAAATCGTATCTGCTGATGGCAGAATAAGAGACAGGGAGGGGCTGGTATGATCACGAAGGAAGTATTCGGAAAGACGAAAGACGGAAAAAGTGTAGAGCTTTATACTCTTCACAGCGGAGTATACAGTGCCGCTGTCAGTACCTACGGAGGTGCTCTCGTCGCCTTCAATGGTCCCGATAGAAACGGAACCGTCTCAAACATCCTCCTCTCCTATGGAACGCTTGCGGAGTATGAAGAGTCAAACACCTACTTCGGTTTCACCGTAGGCCGTTTTGCAAACAGAATCGCCGGAGGACAGTTCACCATTGACGGAACCGATTACACACTCGATAAGAATGACGGAGGAAAACATACTCTCCACAGCGGTTTCAACGGCTTCAACATCAAAGTCTTCTCCGCTACGATAGATGAGAGCTCCCTCGTTCTCACTCTCAACAGTCCTGACGGAGATTCCGGGTTCCCGGGGAATGTCGCTGTCCGTGTCATCTTCTCTCTCTCAAGTGAAGGAGAGCTGAAAATCGACTATCTCGCGACCAGCGACAGGAAGACTCCGCTCAACCTGACGAATCACGCGTATTTCAATCTGACCGGCTCCGGTGATATCCTCGGTCATACCTTGAATCTTGACTGTGACAGATACCTTGACGTGGATGACGAACTCATTCCCACGGGGAAGGTGCTGAAATGTGCAGGAACCCCGTTTGATTTCACCTCTCCCAAGAAAATCGGAGAAGAGATCAGTGCGGCTGGCGGCTATGATCACTGTATGATACGCTCAGGGGAGGATGATAGTTCAAAGCCTGTAGCTACGGTCACGGATCCTGTTTCCGGCAGGAAACTCGAAACCTTCACGACCCTCGAAGCTCTCCAGTTCTACAGCGGGAATTTTCTCGATGGAACAGCCATATCCCCGGAAGGGAAGGGATATGAGAAACATACCGGCTTCTGCCTGGAAACCCAGCATTATCCTGACAGCGTGAATCATCCGGAGTTTCCCTCTCCCTTCTATGATGAGAACAGACCCTTCAGCCACACGACTATCTACAAACTCTCTCTCGTGTAACTTGAGTAAAATTATATAAATTAAAGAATTGTTTATTTTTATTGAAAAGATTGTAACGAAAATATCATCCGGTGGTTTCCTGTTGTAGAAAACGACAGGAGATACCGATGGCAAGAATCTACACCTTATTTCATTCCATGCTTCTCACAGCAGAACCCGCATCTTTCAGGATTGGAAGTTATATCGTGTCGAATCTTCCGCTTCTTGCCCTCCTCCTTCTCGTTCATGGCAGGATCGCAGAGAAAATGATCCGCTGACATCCTTGTGTTGTTGGAAAAAGACCCGCAGCTTCGGTTGTGGGCTTTCTTTTTCCCCCAATATCTTACAACGAAGCCTGTCTCAGCTGAGCGTCGTTTGATTGACCTTTTATCTTTGAAATACTATGCTTTACGCAATAAAAACAATTTGGAGATAGATCATGAAAAACAGAACGTTAGCAAACGCAGTAAGGATACTGAGCATGGACGGAGTCCAGAAAGCGAACAGCGGACATCCGGGTGCTCCCATGGGAATGGCTGACATCGCAGAGGTCGTGTGGAGACGTGTGATGACCCATAATCCCTCGAACCCCTCCTGGGCAAACAGGGATAGATTTGTCCTCTCGAACGGACACGGCTCGATGCTCATCTACTCACTCCTCCACCTCACCGGCTATGATCTTCCGCTCGAAGAGCTCAAAAGATTCAGACAGCTTCATTCGAAGACCGCAGGACACCCCGAGTACGGTGTCACCCCGGGAGTGGAGACCACGACCGGCCCTCTCGGTCAGGGGATAGCGAATGCAGTGGGTATGGCTGTAGGTGAAAAGATTCTCGCCTCCCAGTTCAACAAAGAGGGACATGAGATCATCGACCATTATACCTACACCTTCCTCGGTGATGGATGTATGATGGAAGGGATCAGCCACGAGGCAGCCTCCCTCGCAGGTACCTGGAAGCTCGGGAAGCTGATTGCACTGTATGACGATAACGGAATCAGTATCGACGGAGAGGTTGAAGGCTGGTTCACGGATGATACAGCAGCCCGTTTTGAATCGTATGACTGGCATGTGATCAGGGACGTGGACGGCCATGATGCTGAGGCAATCCTGAAAGCAGTGGAAGAAGCAAAGAAGGTGAGTGATAAACCCTCTCTCATCTGCTGCAAGACCACGATCGGATTCGGTTCTCCGAACAAGCAGGGGAAGGAAGACTGTCATGGCGCACCTCTCGGTGCAGAAGAGATCGCTCTTGCCCGCAAAGAGCTCGGCTGGGAATTTGATGAACCTTTCTATATTCCCGAAGAAATCTACCGGGAGTGGGACTGCCGGGTCAAAGGTAATGAAGCGGAAAGTTCCTGGAAAGCAGCTCTTGCATCCTACAAAAAGGCATTCCCTGCTGAAGGCGCGGAGCTGGTAAGACGCCTGGCCGGTGAAACCGACGGTGAATGGGAGAAGGCTCTCGATGAGACGATCGCCACCTGGCAGAAGGAGGGAACTACGGTCGCCTCCCGTAAGGCTTCCCAGATGGTCCTTGACGTCATCACTCCATACCTGAACGAGTTTGTCGGAGGCTCTGCAGACCTTGCTCCGAGTAACCTGACCTTTTCGAAGGGTTCAAAATCGATCACGAAAGATGATTTCTCCGGCAACTACCTCCATTACGGAGTTCGTGAATTCGCCATGGGCGCTATCATGAACGGAATGGCCCTGCATGGCGGGTTCCTCCCGTACGGCGGAACCTTCCTGATCTTCATGGAATATGCGAAGAATGCGATCCGTATGGCTTCCCTCATGGGACTCCACGTGGTCTATGTGTTCACCCACGACTCGATCGGTCTTGGAGAAGACGGTCCTACCCACCAGCCGGTTGAGCAGCCCATGATGCTGAGAATAACCCCCAACATGACAAGCTGGCGACCCTGTGACGCAGTTGAGACTGCTGTTGCATGGAAGGAAGCTATCAAGAGAAACGATGGTCCGAGTGCACTCATCCTGAGCAGGCAGAACCTGGCCATGCAGGCTAAGAGTGCTACTCAGATAGCAGACGCAGCCAAGGGCGGCTATATCCTGAGTGACAGCGAAGGAACTCCCGACATCATCCTGATTGCTACAGGAAGTGAAGTCTCACTTGCACAGGGAGCGGCAGAGAAACTGAGAGCTGATAAAAAGGCTGTACGTGTGGTCTCCATGCCCTCTCCCGAAGTATTCGAGAAACAGAGTGAGGAGTACAGAGAGTCTGTTCTTCCTTCTTCTGTAACGAAGAGAGTCGCGGTCGAAGCGGCCCATGCTGATTACTGGTACAAGTATGTCGGACTGAGCGGCAAGATCATCGGAATGAGAAGTTTCGGTGAATCAGCTCCGGCCGGTGAACTGTTCGCCTATTTCGGTATCACAGAAGAGGCTGTGGTTGAAGCCGCAACCTCACTCTTCTAAAGAACAGAGCATACAGGGCTGTCCCGATGGGGCAGCCCTTATCACTTACAGGAGACGGACTATGAAGATCGGCCTCGGCTGTCTGGATACAGTCTATAGCGATGTACAGGGGAATCTCGAAAAAGCCAGGAAGGCGATAGTTTCCGCTTCAGAGCATGCCTGCGATCTTCTTGTCTTCCCTGAAATGGCAATCACCGGGTACGGCCCGGCTTCTGTTCCCCTCGCTGAAAGCAATGATGTCGAGGGAATTCTTTCAACGTACTCTCGGGAGTATCGACTGCCGCTGCTGTACGGACATGTACACAGAGAAGGTCACGCATGGTATAACTGTGCGGTTCTCACTGATGAGATGGGAGTTAAGCGGTATTCCTACAGGAAAATCCATCCCTTCACTCTTGCGGATGAGCAGGAATACATCAGTGCAGGAACCGTTCCCGGGATCGCAGAGTTTGACGAAATGCCTCTCGGTCTTACCGTCTGCTATGACCTGAGGTTCAGTGAGCTCTACCGGATGCTCTCCTTCCTCTCTCCACTTGTCGTCAATATCGCAGCATGGCCTCACAAGAGAGATGAGCAGTACAGACCGCTGCTCAAGGCCCGGGCGATAGAGTTCCAGTTCTTCTCCATCGGGGTGAACCAGGGAGGTCTCTCCCCAAGCGGGGAGGCCTACGGAGGGCATCCCCTACGTCTTCGGTCCCAGCGGTGAAGAGATACCAGACGGAAAAAATCGAGACACACCTCTATACGACTGAGTTCGAGATCGATGAGGCATTCGAGGTGCATGAATCTTTCCCGGTCTCCTATGATGCGAATCTGCTGCTGTATAGGTCCTGGTATGCTCAGTTCAAGAGAAGCTCGGATTAGACCCTGCTGCTTTTAAATGCCTGATATACGGAATTGATCGAGATAGCTGCGAATACGACAGCCCCGCCGAGCAGAACATCATGTGACGGGGCCTCTTTCAGGAATGCCCAGACATACAGGATCCCCAGTACCGTCTCACTTGAGTTCATCAGAGCAGCTTCCGGTGCGTGGATATATTTCACGCCGGTAGATATCATCATCTGAGCGAAGGGGAGTACCAGAGCTCCGAGTATGATAAGGGGAAGAAGGGAGCTGAAAGGGATTGAAACCTTCCCGGCTGTCGCGACAGCTGCAATGAGAGAACCTGTCATTCCACCAATGATCACAATCGGCATCCGGGGAACCTTCTCATGCTGCCTCAGGTACGCGAGATTGCTGCCCAGAAAGAGGGGGGTGAACAGAGCAAAGACAAGACCGACCGGATCGAGGTCACCGAAACCGTTCCTGTAAATGAACCAGATGCCTCCGATCGCGAAGAAGGCGGCAATGATAGTGCTCTTCTGTATGCCCTCTCCGTAGAAGGTACGGCTGAAAGCTGAAGCAAAAAGGGGTGCAAGCGAGATCAGGACCAGAGTGTTCGCCACACCTGCGATTTGAATCCCGAGGGTAAACCCTGCTCCGCTGAGCCCCCACATGATACCGCTCAGCACCATCGGTCTACCTCCCTCACGGAGTATCAGGAGGCTGTTCTTTCTACGCAAGGCGAAGAAGAGTATGCTCATCGAAATCATCGTGAACAGAGCACGGTAGAATACTGCAATGAACCCGCTCGTTCCCGAGAGTCTGATCAGCAGTGCGTCGAAGCTCAGCACTGCTACGCCTGTGAAGGCAATGAGGAGACCTTTGATATACTGTGTTCTCTGGGACATGTGTCTACGGTACAGGATTTCTTCTCCCTCTGCCTAGAGGGAGAAGGTGTTCTTCGCAAGGAGTGTGTGGTTCGCTCCCTGCCGGCTCAGTGTCGAGCTGAACAGGGAGAGACTGAGAGCGGGAGCAGGGGAGGGAAGTGTCATACTCGATGTACATCTCTCTCTATCGAATCCTCTCACTCCGCGGGCCACTGTGATATGAAATCTGGCCGGGCGCGTGTCATGATGGATTCCGAGGTTTTTAAGCCCCTTCCTCACCATATCGCAGAGAGCTCTCAGTTCCTGTGATCCTTCCACGGAGAGGTAGATAAGCTTATCGCTTCTCGCATGCATCGAACGAAGGGAAATGCAGGTGAGGAGAGGTGGAGAGAAGCGCAGGGCTTCGAGCCATCTGATACATTCCTCTTCCTTCTCGCCGGGAAAGTCTTCCATAAACGCCAGCGTGAGATGAAGCTGATCCGTTTTCGTGATACGGCTTGTTCGCGAGGTTGTACGTATACTGTTCTGCACCTCCTGAATCTGCCATTTCAGATCATCAGGAAGGGTGAGTGCGATGAAGGAGCGCATCTACAGGGTGATGATCTTCGCTCCCTGAGCTATGTACTGCGAGAAGGAGGGGTGTCCGCTCATATCACCAATGACGGGGATGGCACTGTTCTCATTGTATTCGAGAACTCCGAGCTTCGCACTGCAGGCCTTGCAGACTCCGTCAAACAAACCGGCGTCAACGACTTTCTGAAAGAGAGGATTATTCCCTTCTTCCATTGCCTTGATCAGTTTGACAGCTTCGCCTTCGAGAACGATCTTCACTCCATATCCCTTCTCATGCAGATCAAGTGCATTGAGAAGAACATGGATGAAGCAGACTGGATTGCCGTTGAAGGCAAAAATCACATACGAATCCATAGAGTATTCCTCTTCCTTCGAGTTTATATTCTCTTCCCGGGACTTTACCGACGATTCTTTCGGAGAATCATCCGTGAAGGGGGAATTCAATCTTTGTCAGGAGTTCAGGCGGGTCAACTTCAACTCTGCTGTTGAGGTAGAACTCGTAGCTGATTTCCTTGGGTGTAAGATGATGACGTTTCATCCACTCGACGGTGTGGCTGTAGGCGTCTCCCATCGCTTTGTACTCGCCCTTGTAGAGGCAGCTTACCCTCTTGCCGGCAGGGACCTCTCCACTGACGATCTCACCATATCCAGGGAATGAAGTGCTTGTCAGGCATCCCACCTGAATGGTCAGGTTCGTCATATCTGAGTTCAGATAGGCAACGTAGGCGGGTTCCTCTTTTGCCACTCCGATACTCTCAAGGTACTGGTAGATCTCAATAAGTGAAGATCCCACCTCATCCACAATATGATCGGCATCGATGGTTCTCTCAATGTAGAGAGCAGGAATCGCGTCACGATCGGTCACTTCGATGATATATTCCATAGCATCTCCTCCTCCTTCAATTCTACCACGCGAGGAGGGGGAGTCAATAAGAGGTATGGCTTTTATCGTATCTATTAACCGGCGGCCTTTTACTCTTCACTCTCGAGGGAAAGATAGGTCTGAATGATCTGAGCGCAGTCGTTGCTGCCGACTCCAACTACATCCATCTCTCTCAGAGCATTCTCTCTGCTTGCGGATGCATGAGCTGTATTCGCCATGATATTGCTGCCGAATTCACGTCGGACCGTTCCTCCGGGAGCTTTTGTCGGGTCCGTGGGCCCGAGGACATCACGGATCTTCTGCACGGCACCTTCTCCCTCGTAGATCATGATCATGCATTTTACATTACCGGGCTGATCAAGTTCTTCTACGGCACAGGCACTCGGCTTCTTTCCCGCCATGAACTCTATGATCTGTTCGAATTCTTCATGGGCATAGGCATAGCCGAAACTTTCGATGAGGGCATCCTCGGCCTTGCGGCTCAGCTGAATCCCGAACTCTTCCATCAGTGACTCCCGTGCCTTCTTCCCCATGGGGACAGCGAGACGTTCTTCAAGAGATTTTCTGACGGGAGCATAGAAGGACTTTGCCTCTGCGACACTCATTCTGTGAACCTTCATTCCCACGATTCTCATCCCGGTTCTGCTGAAGATATCAATAATCGCCCCGGGTCTGCTTGAGGCAAAGTTCCAGTTGTCAGGTTTCAGGATGACGAGCGTCTTCTCGATATTCTCAGGGTTTTTGTATGATATATTCTCGACAAGATTCGGTTTGTCCTTCAGCCATTTCGAGAGGAGTTTCAGAGTCATCATAGCCTTGGTCTTGCTTCTCGGAGTGAGGATGGCCGGTTCGAAGTAGGTGACCTCCCCACTCTCGGGATCTACGATGAGGTCAGCGTACGTGTCACGGATCGTCTCTCCGGTAAGCGATTCCACTCCACGGTTTTCAGCATAGAGAGCTCCGCAGATATCACTCAGTTTCCTGATGGCATTCGGTCCCTTGAACAGGAGAAGAAGCGTTCTGTGCGGTCTATCTGTCCCCGGTGCGATATTATGATGGACATACTCGCTGAGGAGTTTGCTTGCTGATGAATTTGAAGCATCGTTCTTTTCTGAAAGGATTTCCGCATACGCATCGGCGAATTCCTTGTCAGCAGCGATGAGCTGCGCTCCTACGAGTTCAAGGTCGACCCGGGTGAGGAGTCTGCTGAGAACACCTCCGATTCTCCCCTTTGCGACGGTGTAGGGACTGACAATGACATAACTGAGCTCATAATCCATGAAGGTACTCTCCTGAAAGCGTGTATATCAGTATTGTAATTGAACAGTGTCAGTTTGTCCACGAGGTGTTGATTAAGTCGTTTAGAAAAGAAAGAGAAGAACCGTTCCCGCAACCGCTACAACGGTGCCTCCGACGGCGCCGGGTGCCAGTTGCTGTCTGAAGACCCATTTTTCAACCGGGATAAGGATGACCGGAGCCATCTGAGAGAGTGTAATGACGACTCCTACCGGGGCGAGCGTGAGTGCCTTCAGGTTCGCTATCATACCGATGACGGGGCCGACGAGAGCTGCCGCGATAATGAGGAGGATGAGTGATCTCTCTTTTGGCTCCCTGATATGTTTCATATCACTCGTGAATTTTCCGGTGATCATTCGGTAGAGAACTATCGTGACGAAGCCGGCGGTCAGTCTGATAAGGTTCGACCCTACCGGGTCCAGCCCTACGCTCATGCCGCTCTTGGCCAGAACGACAGAAGCTGCCTGGGTGAGTGCTCCGAGGAAGGCCATGAGGAGTCCTTTTGTATGATGGCGGGTTCCCTGCTTCTCTTTCGTTTTTCCCTCTGCGAGAACCACCCAGATGACACCGCTTATCGTTATCCCCATTCCGAGGAGCTGAAGGAACGTCAGGGTTTCCCCTTCCGCCACCCACGCGAACAGCGCAGAGAAGAGAGGGTTGAGCGTCATGATCACCATCGTGAACCGTGCTCCAAGAGATACAAATGCACTGAAGATGAACATGTCGGCGGCAAAGAATCCCAATGCACCCGAGACAGTCAGGAACGTCAGTTCCCTGATCTGCAGATCCTGAGGGAACGGAGTTCCGTTGAACAGGAGGTGGGCAAGGATCATGAGAGGGAGGGCGAACCAGAGTCTTACATGGGCAGTTGTCGCTGATGACAGTTTTTTCCCGACGTGGGAGTAGGTGAGTGAGTTCTGTGTCCAGCACAAGGCTGTGGTGAGGGCGAGCAGCTGCCCTGTTATCATATCCATTGATGTGTATTGTGTCGGAAAAGGTGTGCTTGGTAAACTCTTACAGCCTTTCTGTTCAGATTATTTTCCTATTCAATCGTGTTTTTCAGCGTGCCTATCCCTTCGATGATGACTTCCACACTGTCCTGAGGCTCGATCGGTCCTACTCCTGAAGGAGTTCCGGTGAGTATAAGATCACCGGGGAGGAGGGTCATGACGCTGGAGAGGTACGATACAAGATAGGAGGGAGAAAAGATGAGATTCGAGGTATTCGAGTTCTGCCTGACCTCTCCGTTGACTCTGGATGTTATATCGAGGGTGTCGGGATCTACTTCATCCGTGATAACCGGTCCGAATGGACAGAAGGTATCGAACCCTTTTGAAATGGTCCACTGTCCCTTCGGGTCCTGCAGATCCCGCGCTGTCACGTCATTCGCACAGGTGAAACCCAGGATGTACTCATCCGCATCCTCTTGGGATACCTTTGAGGCTGTACGCCCGATCACGATGGCAAGTTCCGCTTCATAGTCTACACGGCTGGAGATCGCGGGGTATTGTATGACGCCATCCGGCTCAAGCACCGAGGTTGGAGGCTTCGAGAAGATGACCGGCGAGGATGGGATCTCAAGTTTCATCTCCTCGGCGTGGTCCCGGTAATTCAGGCCGACGCACAGGATCTTGGAGGGAACGACGGGGGCAAAAAGCGTGACCTCCTCAACCCGGCTGAACTCTCCTGTCTCTTCGAAATCTTCGAACGGAGAAGCTGTGATATGATGGATTATATCGTTGTTCATAATCCCGTAGGATACCTTTTTCTCTTTCTCGAATCGGACGTATTTCATGGTTGAACCTCTTATGTGTGTGGTAGTATAGCACTGGAGGCAGGGAATGGAACATAGGAAAAGGCGAATAATAACGGGTCTTCTCACTGCTGCTGGAATACTCTACCTGATCATGCTGTTCACCATCCCCCTTGAGAAGAACTCCCTCGTGGACCTCCTGTTTCCCTCTACCGGTGAAACCTATGCGCAGACCATGCAGCTCTACCGGCAGAATCCACCGGCCCTCGTTTGTATCCTTTTTCTCATAGATACACTCTTCGTGTGCACGTTCTATGTGGGAATGGCTCTCCTGGTTACGAAGCGTATGCTGAAGGTCTTCTTTCTTATCTCAGGTGCAGCAGATATGGTGGAGAATCTTATCTCCCTGTCAACCTTCTACTCCTCAGATATCCTCTCCTTCGCCCCGGTGATCACAAACCTGAAATTCATAGCTCTCGGTCTTGCCGCCGCAGGTTCTCTCGGAGCTCTGGTCTTCTCAAGCTTGAGCAAACACCGATAATCCTCTACGATGCTGCTATGCACACAATCATCGTATTCGATCTTGACGGAACTCTTCTTGATACATCGCCCGGTATTTTCGCGACGGCGAATCATACCATGAAAACTCTCGGATTCTCCGAGCTTCCCGACAGTCAGCTCAGGAAATTCGTCGGTCCGCCGCTTGCGGCCTGTTTCCGTATTGCCTGCGGTCTCGAGGAGAAACTCATCGCTGATGCCTGCAGGATCTACCGGGAAGAGTATGGGAAGGGGGCTATGTACCTGGCCGAACCCTACGACGGTGTTGTACAGATGCTTGAGGGGCTGAAAGAGAAGGGGTGTACCCTCCTCGTGGCAACGCTGAAGCACGAGGATGTTGCACGGAAGATCCTTGAGAAGAAGGGGCTCCTCGGGTATTTCAGGAGTGTGAAAGGGTCTGACTCGGACGGGCTTCTGACGAAGAAAGATATCATTATCAACGCGCTTGAAGCGATCGGCGAGCAGGCGACCCCAGGTGTTCTCATGGTGGGAGACACCCCTCATGACATGGATGGAGCGAGGGAGGCGGGTGTAGACTTCCTCGCTGTCGACTGGGGTTTCGGATTCCACCGGGGGAGAAGCTTCCCGCCACACAAGGGGTTCGTGGGATGATTGACGAACCCGCCCAGATTTTCTCTTTCCTATAAAGAAAAAGGGCGAGAGAAGAATCCCTCACCCTTCGTAGAACTTACCAGCAGCAGTAGCCGCCGTCCACGGTGATATCTGTTCCCGTTGCAAAGTCTGATGCCTCGCTCGCGAGGTAAATCAATGCTCCCTGCAGATCCTCGGTGAGAGCCATACGTCCCATCGGGGTCATGGAGAGCCAGAGAGGCTCCATCGCCTTCCCTTCGGGTGTTTCGAGAAGTTTGTCGACAAGGTCGGTCTTCGTATAACCGGGAGAGATCGAGTTGACTCTGATTCCGAGGGGTGCCCATTCGGCTGCCAGAGAACGGGTAAGGTGAAGTACGCCGGCCTTTGATGCGTTATATGCCACCTGCTTCTGCGGGGTGTTCGAGATATGACCGCTCATGCTCGCCGTGTTGATGATCTTGCCGTATCCCTGTTCCTTCATTACACGTGCTTCAATACGTGAGCAGAGGAAGACGGCATCAAGATTGAGAGCAAGGGTCTTTCTCCACATCTTGAAATCCATCTCAAGGGCATCGCTCCAGATTCCCATTCCTGCGTTGTTCACACCGATGGTGAGTGAACCGAAGGTATCGACTACCTGGGCTACCATTTTTTCCACATCTGCTTCGTCAGTTACGTCGCATCTGATAGCGATGGCTTTGACACCTTTCGCCTCAAGCTCCGTGGCCGTTCCTTCTGCCGCCTCCAGGTTGATGTCAACGACAGCAACCGAAGCTCCCGCCTCGCCGAGCGCGTGACAGTATGCCTTTCCAATACCGCTTCCGCCGCCTGTGACGAGAGCACTCTTCCCTTCGAGGGAAAACCTTTCAAGAATAGATTTTGCCATGATATTCCTCCTAAATTCCACCTGATATCTGAATGTTGATTCCACTGCTGTACGATGAGTCCTCACTCATCAGATAGGCAACGGTACCCGGTATCTCGTTGATGTCGCCGTACCGTCTCATGGGAACTTCGTTCACCATCTGACGGGCTACCTCATCCCTGTCACTCGAATAGTACTGGCTTCCGGCTTCGGCCTGCAGATCCACCTGTCTGTCCCACATGAATCCCGGACCCATGAATCCCGGAGAGATTGAGTTGACCCGAATATGATAGGGTGCAAGGTCCTTGGCAGCAGTCTTCGTCATTCCCACTATCGCCCACTTGGAGGCTCCGTAAGCCGCCATATTCACCGGGCCGACGACTCCGGCCATGCTGGCCGTGTTGACGATGACGCCTCCTTCCATCTTAACCATAACCTCTGAGACAGCTCTCAGGACATGGAAGGCACCAATGAGATTGACGGTGATCACCGTATGGAAGTCTTCGACAGGGTAGGTATGGATCGGAGCGAACGCTCCCTGAATCCCCGCGTTGTTGAACAGCATGTCTATACGGGAGAAATCCTGTCTTATCGTCTCTACTGTTGATTCCACTTGAGCATAATCAGATACATCACAGATATACCCTTTCACTTTGGTGAGCTTCTCGAGTTCACTCACTGAGCGTTCGAGACCTTTCAGGTCGATGAGAGCAATCGCCGCTCCCTCTTTTGCGAGCCGTTTTCGAGCATGCCAGTCCGATCTCGCCGCCGCCTCCGGTGACGATACATACCTTGTCCTTGAATCTTTTCTCCATATTCTCCTCACTTCGTGCAGTCGATCATGACTTTGAGCACACCCTCTACCGAATTTTCTATAAGGGAAACGCCTTTCTCGAACTCCTCAAGCGGCAGTGAGTGGGAGATGAGGTCATCGACCACGATACGGCGGTTTGCAAGCAGATTCACTGCTTCGAGGGAGTTTCTCACGCTCGTGAAGGTTCCCATGATGGTGAGTCCCTTCTCAAAGATCTGGAAGGGACTGAGTGTCACGGTAGCTTCCTTATGAGGGACGGCGAACCATAGGAGGGTGCCCCCTTTCCTTACAATGGAGAGGGAAGATTCCATAAGGAAGGGAACTCCGGTCGCATCAATGACCATATCATAGGATCCCTTCTCAAGATCGCTGATATCATTCACTGTCCTGGCGGCTCCGCTTCGTTTCGCGAGAGCAAGGCGGGATTCGTTCTTATCGAGCTGAGTGACCTCTCCGGCGCCCTTGGCAAGAACCGTCTTGAGAAGGAGGATGCCGATAGGTCCGGCTCCCATGATCAGGACCTTGTCCCCGCTGTGGAGGTTCGCCTTCTTCACCCCGTGAAGGACACAGGAAAGAGGTTCCATGAATGCACCGGAGGCGAGAGAGACTCCTTCAAGAGCGAAGGCAGCCTTCTCGGGTACACACACATATTCCGCGAAACCTCCCGACATCGTGACTCCGATGCCGTCCCAGTTCTCACAGAAGTTCTGTCTGTTGTTGAAACAGCTTGTGCAGTTGTTGCAGCTGATATTCGGTTCGACGGCGACCTCATCTCCGACTTTGAAGCGGGTGACCTCGCCTCCCACCTTGTCGACTGTTCCAGAGAACTCGTGTCCCGGGATAACGGGGTAGGTGCCGAGGTAGTCTCCACGGAAGATATGGACGTCAGTTCCGCAGATACCGCACATGGCGACCCTGATTCTGATTTCATCCGCTTTCGGTTCCGGAATCGGCATGTCTACGACATGAGCTGTATCTTTCTTTTCAATGACCAATGCTTTCATTTACGTATTCTCCTTCTCTAGGGTAGCGATCTCCCGGTACAGAGGTTTCATCTGTTCATACATCCTGGTGTACAGGGAGTAATACTTCATATAACGTGTATGGGATTTCCCGTCGTGCGGGATCTTCGTTCCTTCGCGTCGTGTAGCTCTCAGGGCTTCATCTATCGTAGAGTATGCACCGGCTGCCGCAAGGCCTGCAAGAGCGGCTCCATAACTTGTCGCATGGAGATAGAACGGATGCCTGATCACGTCAATCGCGAAGACATCGGCAATCATCTGCAGCCAGAAATCAGATACGGCACCCCCGCCCAGTACTGTCAGCTTTCTCGGGTGCATCCCGAGGTCGCGATATACCTCCCAGATATCCCGGAGTGCGAAGGCTACCGCTTCATACCAGGAGCGTGCTATCTCTTCAGCGGTGGTTGCCGCTGAGAGTCCTACGACAGCTCCCCGCGCATACGGGTCCCAGTGAGGGGTTCTCTCTCCCTGGAGATAGGGAAGGGTGATCAGCCGGTTCCCGATAGGGAGCTCAGAAAGTCTTCTCTCCCACTCCTTGATCTCTCCTTCTTCCAGGAACACCTTTCTTGCCCAGTCGGTCGCTGTTCCTGCTGCCTGGGAAGTGCCGCAGACATTGATCCGCTGACCGTCAAGATCATAGAAGTGCTGCATCCGCATCAGCTCATCGGGCTCGACTGTCTCTCTGAGCATTGACATCCAGGAGGAAGAGCCGAGGGAGATATAGGTCTCCTCTTCTCCCTCTATCATCGCTCCGCGCGTAGCGCAGGCGGCATCGCCGCCTCCGGTTGCGACGGGAATTCCCTCTTTCAGGCCGAGGAGAGCTGCAGATGCCCTGGATATGTATCCGTCAACATGGAAAGAGGGGTGGATCTCAGGGAATATCTCGGCTGAAAGGCCTACAGCCTTAATCAGTTCCTGATTCCACCCCCTTCTTTTCATGCTGAAAGCACCGGTGAGAGAGGCATCCGAGAAGTCTGTGGTTCCGATGACGCCGGTGAGTCTGCTTCTGATGTAATCCTTCGAGTTGATCACGAACCGGCAGCGCCTGAAGGCCTCAGGCGCTTCGTCTCTGATCCACAGGAGTTTCGGAAGGGAGAGGAACTCGTCCATCCGGTT
Organism: Sphaerochaetaceae bacterium; assembly: GCA_963676605.2. GTDB lineage: Bacteria > Spirochaetota > Spirochaetia > Sphaerochaetales > Sphaerochaetaceae > SABI01. Next base: position 45,688 of record CAXXSP010000030.1, read on the forward strand.
CCCGCTTGTTCTGTACAGCTCTCTCTGATCGGTTACGCGATCCAGGATTTTCTCTACCTGGGAAATACTTCTCGTATCGCTGTGAATGATCTGGGGATGTACAGGATCTCCCTTCTCGTCCACACAGAGCGTGCCGTTCATATGGCCGGTGAGCGACACCGCTTCAATGGAGTACTCCCTCCAGGAGGGATTCTCTCTCAGAAGTTCCGTTCCCTCTATGACGGCCTGCCAGTAATCATCCGCCTTCTGCTGTGCCCATCCCCCATTCAAATAGGTGGTGGGGTAGGGAACACTCACTGAGAACAGGAGATTCCCCGAAAGGTCGAAAAGAGCTGATTTTACACTGGTGGTTCCCACGTCATAGACGAGAATGGCGGAAATCATCCCTTGACCGCTCCCATGGTAAGTCCCTTCACGAGTGCCTTCTGTGTCATCCAGCCGAGAATGATGGCAGGAAGAACAGCTATGGTTGAAGAGGCTGAAAGCTGCGCAACGAACATGCCCTGCTGCTCACGGAACCGTGCCATATACACGGGCAGTGTAGCTGTCGGGTTTCCCGTCAGGTTGAAACCGAGGAAGAACTCGTTCCAGATGAAGACTGCAACAAGGAGGGCGGCAGAAATGATTCCGGTTCTCGCCAGCGGGATCGCGATGAGGCGGAGCTGCTGGAATTTGCTTGTTCCGTCGAGATCGGCCGCTTCGAAGATCTCGAGTGGCAGATCGGAGAAGAACGAGTGAACCATCCATACGACGATGGGTGTGTGGAAGCCGATATAGGCGGTCATCAGTCCCCAGGGTGTATTGATCAGATGAAGCTGCTGGAACCAGGTGAACAGCGGGATGAGTACCGCAACGGGGGGCAGCAGAATCGTCGTGATGAACCAGAGGTAATATTTGTTCCCCGAATCCCTGTGTTTCAGTTTTCCGAATACGAGGGTGAATGCGGCTGGAATTCCCAGAAGGAGTGAGACGAGCGTTGCCCCCACAACCTGTATGAAGGAATTTTTGAGGTAGCCCCACATCGTCGGGTCACTGAGTACCTTCTGATACGTCTCCAGTGTGGGAGTGAAGAAGATTGAAGGACTTACCGCCTGAGCCTCGGTCTTGAATCCGCTCAAAAACATATAGAGAATCGGGAAGAAATAGAGAATCGCGATAAGGTAGATCGCAAGGGTGAGTATGATCTTCCTGATCATCTTATGTCTGTGTATCTTTTTCTGAACTTCAGCAATTGATCTTTGTTCCATAGGACACCTCCCTCAGCTGTAGCGTGCGTTCCGTTTCACGATGGAACGGTAGAGGAGATTCACCAGCACGAGGGTGAGGACGACGGTCATGACGGCGAGAGCGCTTGCGCGCCCCACGTTGTTCGCATTGAACACCTGGGTGTACACCGCGTAGGGGAGTGTGTAACTCCTGATTCCCGGGCCTCCGGCAGTCGTGACGAGTATCAGACCGAACTCCTTGATGATGAACACCAGACCGAGCATGACAGCCACTCTCATGTGGTTCATGATCAGCGGGAGCTTGATCTTGAACACTCCCTGCAGCCAGTTGACGCCGTCGATCTTCATGGAATCCACCAGGTCCTGCGGGATGCCCTGCAGTCCTGCAAGAAGGACGAGGATGAAGAACGGCATCCACTGCCAGGTGAACAGGAGTATGATGACGAACAGCGGGTGGTAGGATATGAGGTCCACCGGGGTGAGACCGAGAGCTTTCGCTATCACACCGTACCATCCGAAGGTGGTGTTGAAGATGGTGGTCTTCCAGATGACTCCGCTTGCTGTCGACATGACGAAAAAGGGTCCGAGCATCAGAGTACGTGCAATGTTCACTCCGGGTATCTCATGGTCGAGCAGGAGTGCAAGGAGGAATCCTCCGATGGCACAGAGAACGAGAGACATGCCTGTGATGACGATGGTCTGCCACAGGATGGCATAGAATTCAGGAATCTCCGTCAGTGATTCGATTTTCAGGTAGTGCCAGAAATTGGCGAACCCGTCGAATGTTCTGCCCAGGTCCGGGCGGGAGAGGTTCCACTTCAGGGTGCTGAATATGATAGTCAGCAGAAACGGCACCTGCGTCATGACAGCGACAACAACCACTGCCGGAAGCAGAAACCGGTAATCGGATTTGTGTAGAGTTTTCATGGCCTTTCCTCTGCTCCCGGGAAACGGGAGCGCAAGATGAAAACCTGTCCGGAGGAAATCCTCCGGACAGATGGATCAGAATATGATTCTTATTTGTAGCTACCGTCGATGGCAACCTGCTCGAAGACAGCCTGGGTCTTCCTGATTGCTTCGTCGAGGGAGATCTTGTCGACAACGTAGTCTGCAAGATACTCGGTCATCTTCGTTCCGGCATCAGCGAATTCAGGAATCGCGATGTACTGGAGTCCGACGTACGGGACAGGATCGATGGTCGGCTTGGTGAAGTCCATTCCTTCGAGTGACTTGAGAGTCATATCTGCATACGGAGCAGCAGCATAGACGGGAAGTTCGTATGTGCTTGAGCGTGATGCGGGAGGAGTGGAGGCGCCGGTGGGATCCATTTCAACAGACATCTTGATGTAGTCTTTGCTGGTTGCCCAGAGCATGAAGTCGAAAGCTGCATCTTTCTTGGCCTTTGATGAGTTGGGGTTGAGTCCCATTGCCCAGTTCCACAGCCATGCAGTGTTTGTCTTCAGCTTGTCATGGGGAGCCATGACGTAACCCATCTTGCCCTGTACCTTTGAATCGTCAGCTTCGAGAGGAGGTGCGATGGAGGTTGCATCATAATAGATACCGCAGTTGCCGCTGGCCATGAGTCCGATACATTCGTTGTAGGTGTAGCTGAGGATGTCAGCCTGTCCTGCTTCACGAAGGATCTTCTTGTACATTGCCCATGCTTCTCTCTGCTCGGGAGTGTCTACTGTTGCATTCCAGTCCATGTCGAAGAAACGTCCGCCGAATGCGTTGACCATGGTTACGAAAGGAGCTCCGCTCATTCCCCAGCCCGGTGCGCCGCGCATCGTCATACCGACAATACCCTTGGAAGGATCGTGGATCTTCTTGGCGAGTTCATAAATTTCGTCCCATGTCGGCTCTGCAGGCATGGTAAGTCCGTTCTTCTCGAACAGTTCCTTGTTGTACATGATGAATGAACTTTCGCCGTAGAACGGGAGCGCGAAGGCTTCGCCGTCAACGCTGAGTGACTGAGCCATACCCTGAATCAGGTCGTCTCTGTCATACCACGCTGCTCTGTCAGCGCTCAGTCCCTGGAAGTAGGGTTCGAGGTTTTCAAGCCAGCCGTTCTTCGCCCAGGTAGCTGCTTCATAAGGTCCGAGGTAGAAGATGTCGTAGGTCGTTCCACCGGTGGAAGCCTCTGTTGTCAGTCTCTGTCTGAGATCGTTTTCCGGGAGTACCGAAATGTTGATATTCACGCCTTCAGCGCTGTACTCTTCCTGTGCGATCTTAGCCAGTGCCTGGCTGAGCGGGTTGTTTGCAAGTGCGATGTTTACCTCAACGGGGCCTTCCGCTCCCCCCTGTGCGAACACCATCGATCCTGCGAACAGTGATACGATAAGCATCAGAACTAATACCTTTTTCATAAGTTCCTCCTTAAATTATCACCGGTCTACGACCGGTATTTCTTCCTTTTTTATATGCTCCCCCTGATAATCAGGCGGGTAGCTATCCGTATTTCCTGATGGGAATACTCCTCATCATGTCCCCTGCGGAGCCGTTCGATCACCAGGTTGCCGGCGACCTTTCCCATCTCCTCGGGGTTCTGGGCGACCGCTGCAATGGCAGGAGAGGTCATCGTCAGCCAGAAGGAGTCGTCGAAGGTGATGAAGGCAAGATCTTCAGGAACCTTCAGGTTCGTCTCCTTGATGCAGGAGAAGACTCCCACTGTCGCCATATTGTTTCCGCTGAATATGGCGGTGATATTATGGTTGCTCAGCAGATCGAAGGTGTGGTGGTACATCACCCCGTGCCTCAGTGTCCGCTGAGAGACACTCTCGTGATTCCCGAAACGGATATAATTCGCGTTGATCGGGATCTGCGCATCCTCCAGCGCCCTGGTATACCCATGAAGCCTCTCAAGCATCGTCGAGTCCCGTCTGGAACCCATAAAGGCGATGTTCGTGTGACCTCTGTCAGTCAGAGCCTTGACCGCTTCGTAGGAACCCTGCTCATTTGTCGAGAGAACGATATCGCTCTCGAACCCTTCCGGTCTCCTGTCGACGAAGATGATCGGGACCTCGTTGTTTGCAAGAAGGAGGGAAAGATAGGAACAGTCTGCCGTTGTCGGTGCGATGACCAGAGCATCGACCGCCTGTGCAATCATGTTCTTCACATTCTCTATCTCGATTTCCTTCTGCTCCTTGCTGTCGATGAGGATCAGGCGGTAGCCTGCCGCGGCAAGCATTCCTTCCAGTCCCCGTGCGATATCCTGAAAGAAGTAGTTTCCGAAATCACTGACAACGAAACCTACCAGTTTGCTCTCTCCTTTTCTCAGGTTCCGTGCAAGGGGATTAACCTGATAGTTCAGCTTCTTCACTGCGTCCATCACCCGTTTCTCGGTCTCCGGTTTCACCCGTTTTGTCCCGTTGAGCACATAACTGACGGTAGCAATCGAAACCTGAGCGAGGTGGGCAACTTCCTTGATTGAAGACTTCACTGATCTCTCTCCCCCCTGTGCAAATCATAGGTTTCTAGTTCCTGATCCGTCAAGGAAAAATGTAGGTTAAATTTTAACTTAAACGAATAACTAATGTTTATGTTAGTATGAAGAAATGTTTATGAAATAAAGAAATAAAATTAGTATATATAAAAAACAGCATGGTTAAACGATTAAATACAGAAGTGAAAAACATGCATTTAAAGCACGTTAAAGAGGGGGGGGGATGTATAAAAAAAGAGAGAAGAAACAGCATTTCCTCTCTCTTTTCTCAGGTTGGTATCTCTACTGGGCGTCCCGGTATTCTCCTGCATAGGTTACATACCTCTCACCGTTATCACGTACCCTCTCGATATCCTCATCACTCAGGGACCGGACAACTCTGGCCGGGGAGCCGATGATCATGGAGCGGGGCGGGAACTTCTTTCCCGGAGTAACCACCGACCCGGCACCTACGATGGAGAAATCTCCGATCTCAGCTCCGTCAAGGACGATGGCTCCCATTCCTATCAGGCAGGTATCTCCCACAGTACAGCCGTGTAGAATAGCTCCGTGCCCGATAGTGACATTCTTTCCCACGACAGTCGGTAGTCCGTCGTTGACGTGGATGACACTGTTATCCTGTACGTTCGAGCCTTCACCGATATAGATCGGAGCCATATCACCCCGTATCGTCACATTCGGCCAGGCTGAGGTGTTGTCAGCAAGGGTAACCTCACCTATAATGACCGCTGAAGAGGCAATATAAGCGTTCTCGCTTATCACAGGTGTGCTTTCTTTGTATTTCTGTATCATTGATACCTCCGTGCAGGTAAGAATATACGCGAAATTGAGATAAACGGGTAGGGGGCGAGGTTTGAAAAAAAATTGGAGTGTAGAGCGGAAGAACATTCTGCTCAATTACATCTTTATGTTTTTCATGTCTCTCGATTTTACCCACGGTGTTATCATCATTTATCTGACAACGGTGAAGGGCTTTTCTCTCCTTGAGGTGGGGATCATGGAAGGTTTCTACCATGTGGCAAGTTTTCTGATGGAGATTCCTACCGGGGCTATCGCCGATGTGTGGGGGAGAAAGCAGAGCCGCATCACGGGACGAATTCTCGGGATCGGTGCGCTGCTGATCGCTCTGCTGGGAGATACCATGCTCGTCCAGACTCTGGGGTTCATGCTTATAGCAGTCTCAAACAATCTTGAGTCGGGAGCCGGAGATGCTCTTGTATACGACACTCTTGTCTCCGCAGGTCATGAGGGGGAATACATGAGTGTCGCCGGAAAGCAGGAACTGATGTTTCAGATTGCTAGTATAGGAGCCTTCCTTGCCGGCGGTGTGATGGCGAGTATCAGCTACCCGCTGACGTTCATGATGTCTGTGTGTTCCCTTCTTATTGCAATCGGGAGTGCTTGCTTCCTCACGGAGATTACCATTGAAAAAAAAGAGGCGTTTGCACGGTCGCTGAAGCATCAGCTTGCCGGCTACATCGAGCATATCAGAAACAGCGTACGGGTGTTCCGCAAAGACAGGAGAGTGCTCTACCTGATGCTGATTAGCGAGGGCTTCCTCACGGTGATCGTCGTCTCCTTCTTCTATCTCCAGAGCCACTGGACACAAGCGGGTCACACCGAAAGGACGATCACCACCGTGTTCGCTATAAAGGGAGTCCTTGGAGGGCTCGGAGCCTTCCGCTCCTCCCCGATAGAGAGGTTTCTGGGAAGAAAAGGTACCATTCTTATCATACTGATCACACCAGTCATAGCCCTCTGGGGAATAGCGGTTACCCCCTATTCCTTCTTCTTTTATATTCTCCTCGGACCGGTTGAAGGCTATCTCATAGCCGCGCTGGGCACCTACATCAATGAACTGATCACATCGAAGGAGAGGGCAACAGTTCTCTCCATGCAGTCTATGATCTTCAGCATCATCATGATACTCATCTTCCCTGCCTTCGGAGCGGTCGCCGATGCATACACCTCACAGAGAGCGTTTGTCCTCCTTGCCGCGGTGATAACACTGCTCTCGGCATTCGCCCTTATCAGACTTCTGCCTCCGCTTGTGAAAAAATAGCTTGCGTTACGCCCTCTTGTCGGCAACACTGTTCAAAGCATGAAGAACAGGAGGTTTCAGCGTGCATGCAGGGATAGACATCGGTACAACTCATATCAGCGCACTGCTTATGGATAGAGAGGGGAAGATGCTCATCTCCTCCTCTTCGTATGCAAACCGGAGAATACGGTCCACACATCCTCTGATGTATGAACAGGACCCGAATGAGATCGAACGGATCGTCCGTGAGATCATCTCTGACTTTCCCGAAAAACCCGAGTCCATCGTGATCACAGGCCAGGTCCACGGTATCACCTACTACGACAGTCAGAACAGTGCAATATCTCCTCATGCTACCTGGCTCGATAAAAGAAGTGAGATAGAGATTGACGGAAAGAGCATAGGGGAACATTTCCTTCACCGTACAGGAAGGGCTCTTCCTGCAGGGTACGGCTTCATCACTCACTATGCGAACACGCTTCTCGATACCATTCCTGAGGAAGCCGTGGGATTCACCGGTATTCTGGAGTATATCACCGGACGCCTGATCGGCACTCCTCTTACCTTAAGTGATCCGAGCTGTCTCGGTACGATGGGCGGTTTTGATCCTGTGACGAAACGGTTTGACGAACGGATGATCTCGGAGGTGCTGAGAAACGGTATATCGACTCCTCTGGAGAGCTGTGCTTCTTTCTCTATTGCGGGGTATACGGATGAAGGTGTGCCTGTCCTCTTCCCGGTCGGAGACAATCAGGCAGGATTCTTCGGTCTTGTGAAAGAGGGCGCGGGTTCAACACTGCTCAGCATCGGTACCAGTGGCCAGATATCGTACCTTTCGGACTCGACAGAGGTTTCTGAGGGAATGGAACTGAGGAACCTTCTTGATGCAGGCTATATCCATGTAGGAGCTACCCTCACCTCAGGAAAGGCCTATGAAAACCTGAAGAGCTTTTTTGAGTCTGTCTATGAAGGCCTTACCGGAGAAGGTATCAGCGGCGAAGAGGTCTTCACCCGAATGAAGAGGGCTGCCGATGAGGATGCTTCTCCAGAGGCGATGTCCTGTTCTCCGCTCTTTGCCGGCACCCGTCGGGACGGTTCTCTCAAGGGCTCCTATTCTCAGATAACACTCAACAACTTCACCATGGGACAGATGGTGCGCTCCACCGTAGATGGGATCGTACAGGAGCTGAAGGATTTTGCAGGGGAGACTCCTCTCTTCGAGCTTGTCGCGACAGGCAGTGCCGTCAGAAAGAATCATCTCTTCAGAGCGAGTATAGAACGAATATTCCAGAAGGAGCTCTACGTCTCTCAGATCGATGACGGTGCCGCCTTCGGGGCAGCCCTCATCGGAGCCATCGGTACGGGAGCGGTTCAGAGAGAGGAGAAGGATCGAATCATAGATCTGTTCAGGAGTGAATGATGTTCTTCTCCCTGTTTGGACTGTACGGAAGGATATTCTGTGATATACTGAACGTGGAGGGCAGAGGTTATGCCGTACTCAGAACATAGAACACATACACTTGAGACGATTGAACAGGAAATAGAATCTCTCAGGGTTCAGCTGGATAAAAAGAGGGAGCTGCGCGATTCATTGAATCAGCAGCTCCTTTCAATCGGTGCCCGGAACAGGAAAGGCGAGGATATGATTGCTCTTGTGCGTGAATCTGAAAAGCTTGAAAAACAGATCAGTGAAATTCAGATCGATATGCAGCACCTTGATACACGTGTATGGAGGCTCCGTCACCGGGCAGAGAGGCTTCGTCATGTGAGTGTATAGGAGAGAACCATGAGTGATAAACTTGCATTTATTCCGATAGCGAAGGGGTTCTCTCAGATCGGCGTTTCGCTGCATTCGGTATTCCCTGACTATAATGTTGCGGAAATCCTCTATGCCGGCTATACCTGGCATGTGATAGAGGATGAGGGACTTGTCGTGATACATGCGGTTCCGCCTTCCTCCCAATCCGGGGAGAAAGGGTGGGAACAGTGGTTTGCCTCCCCTGGAAACGACCCGGCCCATCATGTGCTGTACAGCTCGGAACCGGGGGTTCCTTTTCATGCAGTTCTTGAGACAAAAGAGATATCCCCCGGACTTCTTCCTCCCGGGATACCTTCCGGTTCCTGGTTTATCGTGAAGCTTGATTCTCTCATGGGATCGGCCTTCGCAGACCTCTAAGAAAAGATTAAGGAGACCTCATGAGCGTACGAATCATCGGAATCACAGGCGGTTCCGGATCAGGTAAATCTACCATTGTGAAAAAGATCAGCGAAGTGGTGAGCGAATTTGTTTTCATCCCGCAGGATAATTACTACCACAGTGCCACGTATATCAATAATGAGAATATCACGGCATACAACTTCGACCATCCGGATGCCTTTGATTCGGATCTGCTGGTTGAGCACCTCCATGCCCTGAAATCGGGAGAGAACATTCAGATGCCTCAATACGATTTCGTCCACCACCGGAGGAAGGATGAGTACCTTGACGTTGCTCCGAAACCGCTGGTCATCATTGAAGGTCTCATGATCCTTCATGACAAAAGGGTTCGGGACCTGCTCGACCTCAAACTCTACGTCGACACCCCTGACGATATCCGGTTCATTCGGCGCCTCCAGCGTGATATCAGCGAGAGGGGAAGAACGGTGCAGTCGGTCATCACCCAGTACCTGGATGTTGCCCGTCCCGGACACTTCAACTTCATCGAGCCGACAAAGGAGTATGCCGATATGATCATCCCTGAGGGGGGACATAACGAAAATGCTCTGAGAGTGCTGATCTCATTTGTGAGAGAGATTACGACCTAATCTTCCTTTTCTTTTTCCTTTCTTCTGTGTTTGAAGAACACAGTGTAAGGATGGAATATGGTACGGGAACTCCATGTTTCGGGTACCGGGTCATGTCCGCCGTGGAACAGGATATGATGACATCTCATAATCCTGAAAAATCCCAGAATAAATCCCTTGAACACTCCGTGGGATCGGACAGAGTTTACCATGAAGGTGCTGCAGGAAGGATCGTAGATGCAGGAGGGGGGTAGGTGAGGAGAAATGAAGAACCGGTAGAAGTGAACCGGAAGGAGTGCGGCCTCGGTCAGCCATCTATGTAGTGTGTGCAGAATCTTCTTCATCCGTTGAATATAGACGATTCAGGGGAAGGTTTCAAGAAATTGAAAGAACCGGGGTTCAGGGATTTGACGAAGGGATAAGTTTTTGATATAGTGAGTCGTCAAAGTCTGTAGAGCAAGTAACGGAGGAATAATAATATGGCAGGTCCTATATCAAAGAACGCACGAAGAAGTGGTGCTAAAGTTCTCACAAGCCGCTGGGGCGGAACTATCAAGATGAAGTCTGTTTTTGAAAACGGCAAGCTCAAGCACGTCGCTTATTGCGAAAAGAGTGGCAACACTGCACGTAAGCCCAAAGATCTTATGTAATCCAGGTGTTGTAGAACACGACATGCCCACGCATTGAAGCGTGGGTTTTTTGTATGACGGGCATGTCATCATTCTTGGGTGAAAGTCCCAAGGGGCGTAGTTGTCAACGAACCCGATAGCGACTTGCAAGTTTCACATCGTGAGGTGTGGGAGAGAGGAAGCAATAGCGAAATCGTGGCCTGACGAACAGAAACCTGATAGTAGGCGACCAAAGGGGACAAGCTGACAAAATACAGTAAAATCCAAAAGACAATATAACCTTTGGGTGTAAATCGGGTGGGTAAACGAGGAAAGAGTGATGACTTATCCCGTGAGGTCTTCACAGCGTACGAGGCTGCAATATCGCTTATGACGACGTAGTAACAACGAATGTGGAGAAGTCAGCAGAAGCCGTAGTAGTGACTGAGGAAACAGTCACGAAGGGCTGAACAACCAAATACCTTTCGAAAAGGAAAGGTCTGTCTGTGAATCCGAACGGCAATAGGCCTAGACAGGGGATGATACAGACGGAAAGGAAATTATGAGAAAGGAAGACAGGTCAACACCGAACACAGAACTGTGTGAACAGCTGATTTCCTCCGCGAACATCCATGAGGCGGTGAAAGAAGGTGATGCAGAACAGAGGTTCTGCAGGCATTGACGGTATGGGAGTTGATGAACTCCCAGCGTACTTTAACGCACATGGGAATGAAATTTGCGAACAGATTGTCACACGGACGTACAAACCTCAACCGGTACTTCGAAGAGAGATACCGAAAGATAATGGAGGTGTACGTCTGCTTGGAATACCCACAGCAGTGGATAGAGTAATCCAGCAGGCTCTTGTGCAGGTACTGACCCCCGTATTCGAACCGACATTCAGTGACCACAGCTTCGGGTTCAGACCGAACCGGAGTGCTGAAGATGCGGTTCGACTCGCCCAGACCTACATGTCCGAGGGCTACAAACACGTAGTCGATCTCGATCTGTCCAAGTTCTTCGATACAGTGAATCATGACATACTCATGGGACTGATAGACAAGTACATGGATGATAAGGACGTGAGGAGACTCATCTACGTATTTCTTAAAAGCGGAGTGATGACAAACGGAAGTATGATGGCGACAGCCCTCGGGACTCCACAGGGAGGCCCACTGTCACCGCTTCTCTCGAACATCTATTTAACTCCCTACGACAGGGAACTGGAGAAGAGGGGATTGAAATTCGTGAGATACGCTGATGACTGCAACATATTCACCAAGAGTAAGAGATCATCTTACCGAGTGAGAGACAATGCGAAAAGCTACCTTGAAAGAAAATTACAACTGACAGTGAACATGGAGAAGACGGAAGCGAGGAGAGCCGTAGGCTCAACCTTCCTTGGCTTCACATTCCTAACCGATGGGGAAAAAGGTCGACTTGGAATAACCCGACCTCAAGAAAAGAAACTGAAGAAACTTAAGGATCGGATACGACTCATCACGAAACGTAATCGTGGTGTAGCCATAGAAGTTGTCATTAGGGAACTCAACAGTGTTTTGAGAGGATGGATTGGTTATTTCGCTAGAAGCTTCATCAAGGGCTACCTTGAAGATCTCATGGGATGGATTCGGAGGCGAATCCGTCAGTATCTATGGAAACAGTGGAAGAACGGCAGAAACAGGAAACACCGGCTCAGGCAACTGGGGATTGAAGAATGGAAACTGGCAAAATGGAAGCTTGGAAGCAACTCGTACTGGAAGATGTCAAATGCTGTGAAGATACTCATGAAAAATGAGTTAATCCATAAACAGTATGGACTTGTGGATGCAGTGGAATATTATGAAAAACTCCATGCTAAACGCATGGAACAGGACGGTATTGTACTCGATTGGCGGTACAATAGTCTGTTTGGTTGAACCGCCGTATGCCGAACGGCACGTACGGTGGTGTGAGAGGTTGGGGCCTAACGGCCCCCGCCTACTCGATTTGTTATATACCTGCAGTGCTGATTATTTTTCAATTGTTTTAATATATACACTAAAAGCATATACATGCTTAGAATACCCATTATTCCGTGAAATTGAGAAAAAGAATTGGAAAAATTGATAATTTCCCTGTATATTTAGACTGTATGATGTACGGAATGAGAAGGTTTTTTGCGGAAATGATGGAGTAGGTGCATGGTTTTTCATGACAAACCCAGAATTTTCTGTATCAAATCTTTTTGCCGTGTGTTATAGTTGTTATGTATAATGACTCAATAGAATGTCCATGAGGAGGAAACACGTGAAACGTCTTTCAAGAAGTCTTATCACAGCACTGCTGGTCGCTTTGATCGCGTTTGCTTTTATCGGTTGTCAAACAGCAGAGGAAGCAGTAGAGGTTATTCCAGCTCCTGCAGCACCGGAAGCTCCACCAGCTGAAGAAGCGGTAGCAGAAGCTCCGGTTGTAGAAGAAGTGCCTGCGGCTGAGGTCGTAGCTGAAGTCGAAGAAGCACCTGCTCCTGCCCCTGCAGCTGAACCTGCACGGAAGGCTCCCACAGCAGATATGGTCGTGAAAAGCAATGACAAGTATGATGAATTCAACCTGTACATCGCCCACACCAATGATGTTCTCGGCGCACTCGACGAAGGAATCGGATATGCGAAGCTCGCAACCGGTATTCAGTATGGCAGTTCACTGACGAACAAGACCATGCTTCTTGATGCTGGTAACGTAGCAGCAGGCAGTCCTGCAGTAGAACAATTCTACGGCGAACCTGCCGGCGTCATGCTCGATGCACTTGGATACGATGCAGTAGCACCCGGTCCTGTTGATTTCACCTACGGAGCAGATTACCTGAAGGCAGCTGCGAAGTTTGCGTCTGAAAACACGAACCTGAAAGTGCTGTCAGCGAATGTGCTGAATGCAAAGGGCGAATGGATCTTCCAGCCGTATCAGCTCTACTACTACAATGATTTTGTTGTTGCAGTAATCGGAGCAACTGCACCCCCGGCAGATACAGAAGGACTTTCATTCCTCGACCAGGCAGTTATCGACAACGCACAGTATGCAGTTGATGTTGTAAGAGAACAGGCTGACTTTGTTATCCTTCTCGGAAATATCGGAGATGCATACGGAGTGGCTAACGCCAGCGAAGTGATTGCAAAGAACGTGAAGGGAATCGACCTTATCATCGACGGTGCTGATGCAATGGCCCCTGCAAACGGTAAGAAAGTCGGATCGACAACGATCGTGAATGCTGGAGAAAGACTCAGCAGCGTCGGTCTTGTTGAGATTCATGTCAAAAATGATACAGCTACCCGGATTTCACCTGTACGGATCACAGCACAGGATGTGAACTCACCGAAGACCTCGGCACTTGCCAAGGCTGTCGGAGTCACCTATGTTCCTGCTCATCCGGAAGTGCAGAAGTATATCGACCAGGTAAACGCCTCTTACATGGCAGGCCAGAAGAAGGCCCCGGTCATGGAGAAACCTGTAGAGAAGAAAGAAGTCGCAGCACCTGCTAAAGAAGCTCCTGCAAAGCCGGCAGCTCCTGCTGAACCTGCTCGTAAGGCACCCACAGCAGATATGGTCGTGAAAAGCAATGACAAGTATGATGAATTCAACCTGTACATCGCCCACACCAATGATGTTCTCGGTGTACTTGATCAGGGTGTAGGCTATGCGAAGCTTGCAACAGGTATCCAGTTCGGCAGCTCACTGACGAACAAGACCATGCTTCTTGATGCCGGTAACGCTGTAAGCGGAACCCCTGAAGTCGAAGCGTTCTACGGAGAACCTATCGGCGCTCTCATGGCAGCACTCGGATATGATGCAGTAGCACCCGGTCCTGCTGATTTCGCCTACGGAGCAGACTACCTGAAGGCAGCTGCAAAGTTTGCGTCTGAAAACACGAACCTGAAAGTGCTGTCAGCGAATGTGCTGAATGCAAAGGGCGAATGGATCTTCCAGCCGTACCAGCTCTACTACTACAATGGATTTGTTGTTGCAGTAATCGGAGCAACTGCACCCCCGGCAGATACAGAAGGACTTTCATTCCTCGACCAGGCAGTTATCGACAATGCACAGTATGCAGTTGATGTTGTAAGAGAACAGGCTGACTTTGTTATCCTTCTCGGAAATATCGGAGATGCATACGGAGTGGCTAACGCCAGCGAAGTAATTGCAAAGAACGTGAAGGGAATCGACCTTATCATCGACGGTGCTGATGCAATGGCTCCTGCGAACGGTAAGAAAGTCGGATCGACAACGATCGTGAATGCTGGTGAAAAGCTCAGCAGCGTCGGTCTCGTTGAGATTCACGTTAAGAATGCAGAAGCAACACGGATTTCACCTGTACGGATCACAGCACAGGATGTGAACTCACCGAAGACCTCGGCACTTGCCAGCGCAGTAGGTATCACCTATGTTCCTGCTCAGCCTCAGGTCAAGGAATTCGTCGGAATGGTGAAGGCTGCATACGAAGCAGGTAAGAAAGAAGCTCCTGTGGTCAAGGCAATGGTAGAGACAAAGGTCGAAACCAAGGCTGCACCGAAGGCTGCTCCTGAAGCTGTACCCGCTCCTGCCAAGCCTGATGTACCTGCAGATGTTATTGTGAAGTCTGCCGGCGATTCAAAGAATTTTGATCTCTTCATTGTTCATACAAATGATGTTCACGGAAGAATCGAACCTTCTGATGACACAGTCGGATATTCAAGACTTGCAACCCTCGTGAACCTCGGTAAGAGTGTCACAGACAAGGCTCTTGTTCTCGATGCAGGTGATGTCCTGCACGGAACTCTCCTCACTAATATGTTTGAGGGAGAAACTTCAGCGGTACTTCTCGACCTCGTCGGTTATGATGCAGTAGCCCCCGGTAACCATGACTTCAATTACGGTCAGGACAGACTTATCCAGGGTGCAAAGCTTGCTGAGCAGTACACAGATATCAAGGTTCTTTCAGCCAACGTGCTGAATGCAAAGGGCGAATGGGTCTTCCAGCCTTATCAGCTGTACTACTTCGACGGATTCACAATTGCTGTGATCGGTCTTACTACTCCTGATACACAGACAAAGACACACCCGAAGAATGTTGAAGGACTCTCCTTCATGTCTCAGGCTGTTATCGACAATGCACAGTATGCGATTGACCTCGCACACCAGCGTGCTGATTATGTCATCGTCCTCGGCCACATCGGTAACGACGGCGATTCAGTCATCACAAGCAAAGAGATCGTAGAGAACGTGAAGGGAATTGACCTCTTCGTAGACGGTCACAGCCACAGCGTGCTTGAAAACGGTATGCGTGTCGGTGATACACTCATCGTTTCTGCAGGTGAATACATGGACTATGTAGGACTTGTAGATGTACAGGTGAGAAACGGCAAGGCAGTCGGAGAAACCGCTTACCTGATCTCAGGTGCTCAGGTTAACGATCCTTCAACAAGCGAACTCGCAAAGATGGTCGGAATCACTGAAGTGAAAGAAGACGCAACTGTGAAAGCTTATGTTGACTCTCAGAAGGCAAAGGTTGAAAAGATTACAAGCGAAGTCGTCGCTTATACTCCAGTTGATCTTGTCGGTGAGAGAGCAATGGTCAGAACCAGACCTACCAACATGGGTAATATGATTGCTGATGCAATGATCGAGGCTACTGGCGCTGATGTCGCTCTGACAAACGGCGGTGGTATCCGGGCAAGCATTGCAGCCGGTGATGTTACCAGAGGTGATGTAATCACAGTTCTGCCGTTCAACAACGTGACAATCGTTGTTGAAGTAACCGGTCAGGATATCTACGATGCTCTTGAATGGGGCTATTCGAAGCTTCCTGAGACAAACGGTGGATTCCCGCAGACCGCTGGAATGAGAGTTGTGTACAGCCGTTTCTCTGATCCTGGTAACAGAATCAAGAGAGTCCTGATTGACGGAAAGAGCATTGACAAGGATGCAACCTACACCCTTGCTACCAATGACTTCCTCGCAGCAGGCGGAGATGGTTATACCATGCTTGACAAACCGGTAGTCATGTACGGCAGAGGACTTGATGAAGTCTTCACCGATTATCTGGTAAAACATTTCGGTAAATAACCGAACCTACTGAACAATTACTGGCCACCCTTCGGGGTGGTCAGTTTATTCATGTCGATGGTGATACCTTATCCAACCTTCGTATCGTTGGTACGTTCCTTCTCTTCCTGATAACCCCTTACATGAGACTTCCTCACACTATTTGAGAAGCCTCGCCGAGACATATCCTTCCTACAACGGAATTCTGTTGATGAGCTATTCTGTGTTAGAGGTATCAGGAAATGTTCAGATAGCCATTGTCGTCATGAGGATAGCACGTATATGCAGGACGCCTGAAAAGACTTTTCCGTGGAGAGAGAAAACGTGACGTAAGCTGTGTTCTCATATGATCAGGGTTCTAATTCAGCTGGTAGGATATAGAGACGTCCTGCCTGGAAGCAGGACGATATCTTTTGAGATTTATTATGATCGGTAGATGTTACTTTCTCTCTATCAGGATCCAGTCTGCAGAATGACCTTTCTCTTCACCCTTACAAGGAGGGAATCGTTTCCCTTCCACCATGGTTAATGTCCTGTGAGCATGCTCCGTACATTGATATACTCCTGGAATTTCACATGGTTTCCCTGTATGGATGATATACTGTTCTTCGTCTTCATCTACCCTCCGATGAGTATTGGATCGTTCTTCCTCGTCAACTTTTAGAGATTGGAACGTTCTCATCCACAGGATTATAAGAAACCCGACAGAGCCGATTACTATACTATAGGTGACAGTACGTTTGAACGAACTCACTTCACCAAGGAGAAAAGAAGTACTAATAAAATCATAGCCAGAACTACGGCTATCGAGATAAGTAGTGTATTGCGTAAGCTGTTTGAATTCATAATTCCTCCTGACAATCAGATGAGAGAAAGTATGTATTCACACGATACGTGAGCGGGCTAACTTTCCCTCTCTACCTCTATTCTACTACACAATTCCTGATTCTACAAATGGTTATCAGGTATAGAGAGAGGTGACTGCCTTTCTTCATTCATAGATTATTCACACTAGAGAGATCAATCTGCTGTGGACAGGATGATTTTCTGCGGAGTACAATCGGTTACGAAGGAGAATGCAGAATGGATAGGACATATCTAAGTCGTGAACTCAGATGGCTCAGTTTTAATGAGAGACTTCTGCTTACTGCCGAGAACAATGCTCTGCCTCTCATGGAGCGGCTTAAGTTTATTGGAATATTCTCCTCGAATCTGGATGAATTCTATTCCACCAAGGTTGGTGCGCTGAACAAGATGATTGTGGATCCCGAGCACCATCCTTCACCGCCAAATGTAAAGCCGAAGGCGATCGTGAAAAAAATCGAGAAGGAAGTCAGACGGATGAGCGAACGTGTTGATACAGTTCTTCTCTCCATATTCTCTGAGATGCGCGGGCAGAATATTCATATCATTGATGATACTTCTCTCACCGGATCGCAATACGATTACGTTCATTCGTATTTTGAAGAACATGTACGAAGTAATCTATTTCCGATTCTTCTTGATTCTCATATTCCGTTTCCCTATCTGAAGCATATCACCATCTATCTTGCGGTCGATCTCTTCTCTTCGCAGCGCGACGAGCATCGGTATGCTCTGATTAAGCTTCCTGCAAATCTGCTGCCGAGATATATTCCCATCCCCTGTGAAGAGGGAGGGGAGTACTTCATCATGCTCGATGATGTCATCAGACTTCATCTTCATGAAATATTCCATATCTTTGATTATGATACATTCAGTGCATATACCATTAAAATTACCAGGGACGGGGAATATGATATCTCGGAGGAGATCACAAAAAGTATCTACGAAAAGATTTCCTCCTCAATCAAACAGAGGAGCAGGGGACTTCCCATTCGATTTGTATATGATCGTTCCATCCCCGAGCCTCTCCTGAACCTTCTCATGGAAAAGGGGGATTTTGACACCGCTCCTATCATTCTTTCAGGAGGACGGTATCACAACGCGAGAGATCTGCTCAGTTTCCCTCATATCTCAATGCCTGATCTCTATTTCTCACCACAGGTGCCATTACCTCATTACGGGCTTGACAGCACGTCGCCTCTGATACCGCAGATAGCGCAGAGGGATATACTTCTCTCGGTTCCTTACCATGCCTTTGACTATCTGGTAGATCTTCTCAGGGAATCCGCTCTTGATTCACGGGTATATACCATCTATATGACACTGTATCGTGTCACACAGGATTCACGTGTAATCAACGCCCTGATAAATGCGGCACGAAACGGCAAGAAGGTTGTTATATTCATTGAGATCCAGGCGAGCTTCGATGAAGAGGTGAATATCTCCTGGGCTGATAAACTTTCCCGTGAACCGAATGTCACCCTTATCAGCAGTTATGGAAGGAATGAAAGTTCATTCCAAGATAGGGACCATCGTGTATAAGGAGGGGAGAAGCAAGAAGTATATCTCCTTCATCGGGACCGGTAACTTCAATGAATCCACTGCGAAGCTCTATACGGATCATATTCTTCTCACCTCGGACAAACAGACGAGCAAGGACCTTATTCAGGTATTCGATGTACTTGAACGAGGCTTTGCCATGGCCTCCTTCCGGAATCTTATTGTATCACCATTTACTACCAGAAAGAGATTCCTGGCCCTGATTAAGAAAGAGATCACAGCAGTCAGAGAAGGCAGGAAGGGAGAGATCACTCTGAAACTGAATAATCTGGTGGATACACAGATGATAAGGCAGCTTCTCCGGGCTGCGAAGGAAGGAGTGAGGATCCACCTCCTGGTACGTGGTATCTGCACGCTCGATACAGAGGGGACGGAGGTCCCTGTGGGTATGATTACCGGGGAAAGCGATCATTGACAGGTACCTGGAACACTCCAGGATCTACAGATTTCATAACAGCGGTGAACCGCTGTACTTCATCGGCTCTGCCGACTGGATGGAACGTAATCTCGATAACCGTATCGAGGTTATCACTCCTATCACTGATCCTACCATACAGCAGGAACTGGATACCATTCTTGATTCACTCATGAAAGACACTCACTCCTCTTTCCATCTGGAGAGTGAAAGCTACAACCTGCCGCTTGAGCAGACGGAAGGGCCATCGTACCGTGCTCAGGAATCTCTCTACAGATATTTCAGCGACAGACTCACCGTCTGATTCCGATCTGTGGTACAATACCCTATCCCGTACTACAAAGGAGTCGACATGGAAAAACTCATCGGCATACTGACCTCCGGAGGTGATACTCCCGGACTGAACGCAGCTATCAGGGCGATAGGAAAGACTCTTCACCATACCTACGGGTACAAACTGATAGGTTTCAATGACGGGTTTAGAGGACTGATGGAGAACCGGTTTATTGATCTGGATGATGCCCGACTCTCGAACATTCTCACAGCAGGAGGAACGATCCTCGGATCTTCCCGTGATAAACCGCATAAGATGCCTGTCGGAGGACAGAAAACTCGATATGACGCAGGCTATGGTGGAGAATTACCACAGTAATCATCTCAGCGGACTCATCTGCCTCGGTGGCGGCGGGACGCAGAAGAATGCGTACCATCTGCATAAGGCGGGGCTGAATATTATGACACTGCCCAAGACCATCGATAACGATGTTATCGGTACCGATGTCACCTTCGGTTTCGATACCGCGCTCTCAATTGCCACTGAAGCAGTAGATCGTCTTCACTCTACTGCGAGCAGCCATCACCGGGTCATTATTCTCGAGACGATGGGACATAGAGTGGGATGGCTCGCTCTGGAAGCCGGAGTAGCCGGAGGCGCTGATGTGATTCTCCTTCCTGAGATCCCGTTCGATGAGGCGAAGATATCTGAGGCTATCATGTCCCGTTCAAAACAAGGGAAGCGATTCAGCATTGTGGTTGTTGCAGAAGGAGCTGTTCCCCAGAGTGTCTACTCCAAGGCAAAGCGCGAAGTGGAGAAAAGAGGAACTGCAGAAGAAGATATGATCAAGGCGATCCAGAATCAGGTTGAGAGCTATCTTGCGGTGAGGACGAACATGCTAGCCGAAGTGCTTGAAAGAAATACAGGAAAGGAAACTCGTGTGACCATCCTGGGCCATGTCCAGCGGGGAGGGACTCCCTCAGCCCGTGACCGCGTTCTTTCCACTGCTCTGGGGGCACGCTGTGCTCTGGAGGTTGCCAAAGACTCCTGGGGGAATATGATGAGTGTTCAGGGTACCGAGATCGTTCCTGTCCCCCTTGAGTCTGTCGTAGGGGGAAAGAAATATGTACCCGCTGATCACTACCTGATCCGCAGCGCCAGGGATATGGGGATCTGTCTCGGCGACTGATAAACTGCAACAAAACGCAACAAAATCCTTTATTTCTGAGAATCCCCATGGTACAATACCCCAACTCTGGTCAGTGTGCTGGTCAGAGTGAAAGGAGTCTTTAATGAGTACCATATCTCAGCAGCAGAGGGCGGAAGCCCAGAGCGAATTGATCTTTCGTCTTCATGACCGACCTACAACGCCGAAGGCGCTTGTAGCTGCATTGCAGCACTCTGCGGCGATCTTTATCGGGATTATCACACCGCCGATTGTCGTAGCCGGCGCACTGGGTCTGGATTCCGCAATGAAGAGCTATCTGATCAGCATGTCGCTTCTGGTCTCCGGGCTTGCAACGTTTATCCAGTGCAGGAAGATAGGCCCTATCGGATCAGGGCTGCTCAGTATCCAGGGAACCAGCTTCACCTTCCTCGCCACAGTCACAGCCATCGGCCTCTGGGCACAGGAGAACGGTGCCTCACAGGAACAGATGATAGCCACCATAGCAGGAACTGCTCTCCTCGGCTCGTCTGTCGAGATCATCTTCAGCAGGTTCATTCATCTCCTTCAGAAAATCATCACACCGCTTGTCAGCGGTATCATAGTCCTCCTGATCGGAATAAATCTGATCTCTGTCGCTGTTCGAGACGTGGGCGGCGGTGCCTATGTGTACGCAAACCTTCCAGATCAGTTTGCCAGTTTCGAGAATCTCATTCTCGCAGGCATTGTGCTCATTTCGATTGTCTTCTTCAACAGAATCAAGAATACCTGGTTCCGCATGGGCTCGATCTTCTTCGGCATGCTGGTTGGGTATATCGTTGCAGCCTTCCTCGGTAAAGTCGACTTCTCATCGCTTTCAAGCATGAATCTTCTCACAGTTCCTATCCCCTTCAAATTCGGTCTGAGAATTGCAGGACCCTATATCATTCCCATGATGCTCCTGTTTCTTATCACGACCGTGGAGACGATGGGAGACCTGACAGCTACCAGTATGATCAGCGGTGAACCTGTGGAGGGGGAACTCTACCTGAAGAGAATCTCCGGAGGCGTACTCGCGGACGGAGTGAATTCAGCGCTCTCCTCCTGCATGAACAGCTTTCCCGTGACGACATTCTCACAGAATAACGGAGTGATACAGATGACCGGTGTCGCTTCACGCTACGTCGGATTCTACATCGCAGGCTTCCTGGCTCTTTTCGGTATTTTCCCTATCATCGGAGGCCTCTTCAGTGTCATACCCTATCCTGTGATAGGGGGAGCCGTCATTGTTCTCGCCGGGACAATTGCCGCAGGAGGTATCCGGATTATTTCCACGAGTATTCTCGACCGTCGGGGAGTGCTGATCATCGCTATCTCGCTCGGTCTTGGACTTGGAGTGATTCTATACCCTGAAATTCTGAAGAATTTCTCGCCGTTCTTCACAAGCATGCTGGGTTCGCCTATCACGACCGGAGGTCTTACGGCGATTTTCCTGAATATTGTTCTTCCCCGTGAACTGAGATCAAGAGGAATCTCGAAAGATCCCAATAAGGATATGATGGGACAGCAGGAAGGCTGATAAGAGGGTATCGAAAGAAAAGAGGATCCGCAGGGCCGTTGTGCTCTGCGGAGGGGGATCAGTTTTCGCTGTCCATGTGGGACTGAACCCAGATATCGGTATGTACACGTACACACTGGACAGCCGTATCAACATCCCTGTTGAGCAGTGCCTGATGAAGATTGTTATGAGCTTCTCTCACGCCCTCATGAATAGGATTGATCGTGGGCGTGAACAGTTCGATGATAAAGTTATAGATACGCTCCACGATGGGATTGTGGGAGAGCTTTCCCAGGAGACTGTGATACTCGATATCGAGTTCATTCGCCTTTTTCCCGGATCCTCCCGGTTCAAGTTCCTTCAGGAACTGACTCATGATGGCATCCAGGTGTGCGAGCTCTTCATCGTCGGCACTCTCGATCACGAGACGGACAATCCCTTCTTCAAGGAGCTGGCGCACCTGCGTAAGGGAATGATAATCTCTCTCCTGTACAAGTATCTGATAGAGGTGCGAGTCGAACAGCTGCTTGTTCGAAGCCGTTGCCACGTAGGTTCCTGCTCCGCGTCGGATTTCGAGAACCCCGTAGGCTGAGAGCATCTTGATTGCTTCCCGCACAGATCCCCGCCCGACTTTCAGGCTTTCTGCGAGGACCGTTTCACTTGGGATCATATCACCTGGTTTCAGGCTCTGACGGATGAGTAGTTCCTTAATCTTCTCGACGACTATCTCGACTGATGAGAGCCGTCGTTCTGTGATAGTGAATAATTTCTCCAAGATGATCTCCTGTGGTTTTGTCAGACAGCAGCTGTACTCCCTTCACTGTATCCTGAAATGGGTTCCATATCAAGAAACAGACTCTCCTTAATCCTTATAGTCATCCCGTGCAGGACTGAAACATTCAAGAAGCTCGGTATCTTCGAGGATTTCTGATCCATGGGGATCATTCCCTGCGAAATAGTAGGCATCGCCGGCTTTGAGTTCTAGAACCTCTCCGTCGCCTTTGATGAAGTTGATTCTTCCCTTGATGACAATGCCGTTCTGTGACTGGACGTGGGTATGCATCTCAAGGACGGAACCTTTCTTCAGGTAGAAGTAGCACATCATGGTATCTTCATCATAGGTAAGGGTGACGCGGTCGATTCCCGCTGCCCGCTGGACTCTGGGATCTCCTGTAAGAGATCCTCTGTGTTTCTTATCTGCTGCCATCAGAGTGTGCTCCTTATATCAGCGATCAGGGAAACCATGGCATCCCAGCCTTTCATGAAGGAAGAGCGGAACAGTTCCACTCCACCGTAGTCATAGTACTCTTCTTCGGTCATGCCGTTCTCATCATAGGCACGTGCATAATCAGGGAGTTTTGCATTCAGTTCGTCTATAAGCTTCTCCTCGACAGTGGCGTCGATTTTTGAGAGCACCTCATCATCATTTTTCAGGAGGATGTCGGCGGTGCCTTTCCAGTTGATGGTCACATGAAGATCTCCTCCGACGAGTTCGGTGAAGTCCTCGAGTTTTCTTGCTCCTCCTCCTATCATGATGCCGGGATAGGCTCTCTCTTTCACAAGCCGGTACTGTTTCTTGGCAATCGATAATCCTGCCCACTTCACTGCCTCGTCTGAGATGTCGAGATTGTTCTCTTTGATGACCCTCTTGAAGTGATCATCAAGGATTCCTGTGATATGGGTAAAGAAGAAGGGAGGGGTATTCCCTGTTGCCCCGGATGCTCTTGAATATGCTTCTGCGATTGACACAGCCTGGGAGATTCCCATAATCTCCGTCGCCATGGTGGGGATATTCATTTCAACGAGTGAGCTGATTGCCTTAATTCCGGGCACGGTCACAGGAATCTTCACCATGATATTATTTCCGATCTTTCTGTTTTCCAGTCCATCGCTGATAATGAAGGAAGCATCCTCTTCCTGATGGGGATTGCTCTGGATGGTGACGTATCCGCGCTTCCCTTCGGAAGCTTCCCACAGGGGCATGAAGATGTCACTGAGGCGTGATACCATGATTCTCTGCAGAAGTGAAGCAAGTACTGCGT
The DNA here is from genome assembly GCA_963676605.2 of Sphaerochaetaceae bacterium. Lineage (GTDB taxonomy): Bacteria > Spirochaetota > Spirochaetia > Sphaerochaetales > Sphaerochaetaceae > SABI01. The sequence continues at coordinate 69,700 of CAXXSP010000030.1, forward strand.
TATCGCTGATATGAGGAGCAAGTATCTGGATGGTCCGCTCAACGTAAGCCCGGTCTGCCGGGGACGAAAGCAGCTTTGAAACGTAGGCGGGATTTGTCGTTGCCCCGACAGCACCTGCCTCAATGGCGATGCGTGCCTCTTCCACGGTCGGATTATTCACCCAGAACCGCGTGGGGGTCTCTTTTCTTACTTTCTGAAAGTAGCCGTTATTATTCATGAAGGTCTCCTCGTGAATTAGTTGAACATGAGTCCCGGCAGCAGCAATGAGAACTGCGGAACATAGGTGACGATAATCAGAGCGACAATAAGAATGATGTAGTAGGGTGCAACTGCTCTGAATATTTTCCCGACTGACAGTTTCACGATCGGGGAGAGCATATAGACGCTCATGCCGACCGGCGGGGAAATCATGCCGATCATAAGGTTCAGTACCATGACCACTCCGAAATGAATCGGTGATACTCCTGCAGCAACAAGAGGCGGGAGCAGAATGGGTGTGAGTACCATAATAGCTGCTGTCGTCTCGATGAACATACCTGCGATCAGGAGTACAACGTTCGCAACCAGGAGGAGGATCACCGGAGAGTCTGAGATGGTTCCCATCAGCTGTGATACCTGCTGCGGAAGCTGTTCTACCGTGAGCGTCCATGCAAAGATGGCTGCTGCCGCCACGATGAACAGAACACTCACTGTTGACTGGAGCGTATCTCTCAGGATCTGGATCAGTCCCTTGAAGGTCAGTTCTTTGTAGATGAAAGAAAGGATCAGTGCGTAGGTCACCGTAATCGCTCCCACCTCAGTGGGGGAGAAGTAGCCGCTCAGCATGCCGACGATCAGCATGACAGGCATGAGCATTGCAGGTAGACCCTTCTTTATTATCGAGAAGATCTCTTTGGATGTGTATTTCTCTTCAACTCCGCGTGGATAATGTTTTCTGCGGGCGAAGAATCCCACCTGAAGCATCAGGAGAGCTACAATCACAATCGCAGGAAGGATTCCCGCTATGAGGAGTCTCATCGCAGAGGTTTCTGCAGCTGATCCGTAGATGATCAGCGGAATGCTGGGAGGGAAAATCGGACCGACGACGGCAGAGGCTGCGGTGATGGCAGCGGCATCCTCTTTCGGATACTTCTGCTTGGTCATGGCATCGATTTCGATGTTTCCGAGGCCGCCTACGTCTGCGAGAGCTGCTCCTGAAATACCGGCAAAGATAAGCGAAGCAACGATATTGACCTGAGCGAGCCCTCCCTTGAGTCTTCCGACCAGGAGTTTCGAGAATTCGAACAGGCGTTGTGTGATTCCTGAATTATTCATGAGTCCTGCTGCGAGGATGAACATGGGAACCGCCAGCAGCGGAAAGGAATTCAGGCTTGCCACCATTCTCTGAATCATGACGCTTATCGGGATGTTGCTCACTACCAGGTAGATTGCCGCAGGAAGTGACATGCTCACTGCAATCGGAAGTCCTGTCATCATGAAAACGAGGAACAGGAGGATGATCATGGTACCGCTCATACGATGCGCTCCTTTCCTCTGACGAGGTTGATGATGAACGAGATGGATTCCAGCGCTGTGAAAAGGATGCCGACAACTATCGGGATGTATAGGATACTATTCGGCATCTTCATCGCAGGGGTGACTACACTCCAGTTCTTGGTGAGAACCTGGTTTGCAGAGAGAAGCAGAAAGACGGAAAGGGCGAGGGTGAGAATCTCGACCACTATCTGCAGGATATGACTTGCTTTCCCTGAAAGCCGGCTTGTGACCAGGTCAACGACAATATGCTGGCGGTTGACTAGAATGACAGGGATCATGATGAACACAAGGGATACGAGGGAAATTCTTGCGAGTTCCTCAAGGATGACCGATCCGCTGTTGAAAAAGTTTCTCATGACGATCTGCGTAAGGACACAGAGGAAAAGAGTGACGAGAAACAGCATTGCGATCCCTTCGAGGATTCTGCTTGATGTTCTTACGAACGATTTCATGGTTGATTCTCCTTCAGAGGGAATGAACCGTGACCGGGAACATCCCAGTCACGGTCGGGTAAAACAGATCTGATGATGAACTTCTTACTTGATAGCTCTGATCTGCTCGTAGTAGGTACCCCACTTGTCGCCGAATCTTTCGTCAACGACCTTCTTCACTGATGCTCTGAATGCGTCGATATCAAGACCCTGTTCGGGGCCGATGACGGTCATGCCTCTGTCAGCCAGAGTCTGGAGACCTTCAGCTTCACCGTCAAGGACGTAGTTGGAAGCCCAGTCACGGGTCTCTGCTGCAACCTTCTCGAAGATAGCCTTGTTCTCGTCTGAGAGGCTCTTCCAGACGTTCTCGTTGATAACAACAGGTTCTGCACCCATGATGTGACCGGTAAGCATGACGTAGTCCTGTACATCGTTAAGGTTATGAGTGACAAGAACACTTACAGGGTTCTCCTGACCGTCTGCAACGCCGGTTGAGAGTGCGACAGGTACTTCAGCCCAGTCGACAGGTACTGCGATTGCGCCCATGCCTTCTACAGCTGCCATGTAGATGTCAGCGGGGATAGCACGGATCTTGCGGCCTTTGAGATCTGCCGGTGAATAGACAGGATTGTTTGTGGTGAGTTCACGTGTTCCGAAGTAGAAGGAATAGAGGATTCTCACGTTTCTTTCAGCAATCAGTCTTTCATTCATTTCCTGAATGACCGTAGATGTGGCAGGATCGGTAGCCTTGAGGAGGTGGTCGACATCACGATACAGGAACGGAGTGTCGAACAGTCCGAGGTCGGAAAGGATCGTTGAGAGTCCGCCGAAGGTGTTGTGGTGGAGTGCGACTGATCCCTGAGAGACCATTTCCGCCATCTCTGTGATGGTACCGAGCTGGCTTGCAGGATAGACTTCGATCTTGATGGCTCCGCCGGTTTCTTCCGCGATTCTGTCAGCGAAATAGTCAGCCTGAAGGCCGTTCGGGCTGTTTTCAGCATTCATGTGTGCATACCGAAGTACAAGCGGTTTTTCAGGAGTAGGTCCTGTTTCGCCAGCACCCTGAGCAAACACCATTGAGCCGACCATGAGCAGTACGAGTAGTACAATCATTCCTTTTTTCATACATATTCTCCTTTTTGTATGTTCTGTTTTGAATAAGGGAGTCCGAGGGACCCGCATTATTTTCTTCTTTCTTTTTTTTCTATCGAACGCTTTGCAGCGTCCACGATATTCTGAATTGACATCCCGTAGGTATCGAGCAGTTCATCAGGGAAACCCGATTCACCGTAGGTGTCCTGAAGTCCGAGACGGACGAGGGCTGCCGGGGTCTCATCGGCGATAAGCTCTGCGACTGCGCTCCCGAGTCCTCCGATGACGGTATGGTCTTCGACAGTGACGGCGCATCCGGTTTCCTCAAGAAGGGCTGAAATACCGGTGGTATCGAGAGGTTTCACCGTGGCGACTTCGACAACTTTCGCACCGATACCCAGCTTCTTCAGCTCTTCTCCTGCCTTGATGACACGGTTCAGAACGAAGCCGTGGGCAAGGAGCGTGACATCGCTGCCGTGGTCGGAAATGATTCGTGCCTTTCCGAGAGGGAACTCTGTTCCGTCCGGGAAGACCTTTTCTTCCTTACCGTTCCCGATTCTGATATAGACCGGTCCCTCGATATCGACACTGGCTTTCATCGCCTGACGTACCTGATCCCCGTCTGCAGGGCAGAGGATCGTGAATCCCGGGATCGTCCTGAGAAGGCCGACGTCTTCAATGAACTGGTGGCTAACCCCTTCGCGGTGACCTCCGAAAATCCCTCCGTTCGCTCCGACGAAGCGTACTTTGAGCTTCGGGTAGGCAACAAAGGTTCTCATCTGCTCGCAGGCTCTCATAGTGAGGAATCCGGCATAGGTGCAGATATAGGGAGTAAGTCCGCTGGTAGCGAGACCGGCGCATACGCCGACTCCGTTCTGCTCGCTGATTCCGAGTTCGACCACTCTTTCAGGCCACCGGTCAAGGAACGGCTGTCCCTTGACGACCAGAAGGGAGTCTGTCGATACGAATACGATATCTTCACGCTTCTCAGCGAGATCAATCAGTCCGTTGGTGAAACCCGCGCGGGTATTGTCTATCGGCGCACTCATGCTTCACCTCCAAGTTCTACCATTGCCTGTGCATATTCTTCGTCTGTATAGACTCTTTTGTGCCATGTGTTATCGCCGATCATGAATGAAAGGCCCTGTCCCTTGACCGTTTTCGCGATGATTGCAGAGGGTCTGTCAGTCACAGCCTTCGCTTTCTCCACCGCATCAAGGATCTGAGCGATGTCATGTCCGTCGATGCTCTGGACGTGCCAGCCGAACGATTCCCACTTTTCTGCAATCGGATAGGGTCCTGAAACCTCTTCTACCGATCCGCCGCTCTGGTAGTTGTTGTTGTCGACAAATACGGTGAGCTTATCCATCTTATGGTGGCTTGCCGCCATGGCAGCCTCCCAGATCAACCCTTCACCGAGTTCACCGTCACCGGTGATCACATAGACTCTGTAATCCTTCTTCTTGATCTTTCCTGCGAGTGCCATGCCGAGTCCAACCGAGACACCGTTTCCGAGAGAACCAGTCGTTGCGTCAAGACCGGTGGTCTTCAGCTGATACGGGTGTCCCTGGAGGTGACTGTTGAGATATCTCAGGGTAAGAAGCTCTTCAGGATCGTAGAAACCCTTACGGGCAAGTGCGGAATAGAGAGCCGGGCATGCATGCCCTTTAGAGAGGACGAAACGGTCTCTGTCTTCCCAGTCCGGGTCGTCTTCTCTGATATTCAGTACTTCAAAATAGAGAGCAGCGATCATATCGGCAGCGGAGAAGGAGGGGGAAGGATGTCCATCTTTCGTCCTGTATACCATCTCCACGACATCCTTGCGGATCTGTCGCGCCTTGTCTTCAAGATAGGCGATATCAGCAGACATCAGTTCGCCTCCATCATGTTTTTCACCATCTCAATGCCGAGAGCGGGAGAGGAGAGAACAGTTTTGCCTGTCAGATCTATCAGCGGCTGCTGCATACGGCCCATGGAACCCTGAGCAAGCAGAATGACATCACAGGTCTGAGCGACCTTCTGAGCTGTCTCTGCGATGAGACGGTCGTGAGTCTCCGCATCACCTTTCGTGATCGCGCTGAAAGCACCCTCTGCAAGGCCTGAGACAGTTGTGATCTTCTTGCCTGCTTCCTCTGCACACATCTGCAGGAGCCGGATCGTGGGGTCCAGGGTGGTCGGAACAGTAGCAAGGACAGCAATCGAATCAGTCTTCTCCACTGCAAGTCGGCACATCGCCTCGTCAATACGGACAACAGGAACAGGCATGAACTCCCGTGCACCGTAGACCGCATCACCGATTGAGGAACAGGTATTCAGAATAAGCTCGGCACCTGAAGCGACGGCGATCTCGTAATACCCGTACAGACGGCGTTTTACTGCCTTCGTCAGTTCACCGGCTTTGATGATATCTGCAATCATGCTGTCATCAAGGATGTTCATCACTTCGTATCCCGGAAGAGCTTCCGTCAGAAGATCTGAAAGTGGTTTCACCAATGCTGCGCCTGTATAAATTGCTGCTATTTTATGACTCAAAACAAACTCCTTTACATCTACATACGACATCAGACGTCATATGTGTATAGTGTGTTTCGGAAATGTGAAACTGTCAAGAAAAAATTTCACCTTTTTATGAACATATGTGAAAACGTGGTAATTATCTGAAAACAGTGCAGAAAAGTTGTCGAGGGGCGGTTTCTCCTGTATAGTTACTAGGTGAAGTACACGAGGAGGCGGCTATGAAATTCTGCTGGACAACACTATTCGTTGAAGATATGGAGAGATCCCTCTCGTTTTATACCGGGGTTATCGGGCTGAAACTGAACAGGAGATTTCAACCTCCGATGGGAGGAGAGATCGCGTTCCTCGGGGAAGGTGATACCGAGCTTGAACTCATAGTTCGCCCCGGATCGGGGAGCAGCGAAGCGATCACTCTTGGATTCGCTACTGACACACCCCTTGAAGAAGCCATGGAAATGGTGAAGGCAAAGGGTATTCAGATAGAGAGCGGTCCGTTTCAGCCGAATGATCACATACAGTTCTTCTATCTCAGGGATCCTGATAACCATAAAGTTCAGATATCTTACAGCTTCTGATGTGACTGAATGATGTACAGAACATAATTCTCCACCTTTGATAATTTCCACGATGAGAGTGGCATCCTGAGGTGGAATGGTGTAGAATCTGGAAAAAGGTTAAGGTGAACATTAAGGCGATGAATAGTTTCAAGGAACAGGTGTCACGGTACGTGGCTTTTCTCACTTTCAAGGCGGATGAGGATATCAGGCGGGAAACCTATCGGGTGAACCTGCGGCGTCTGGTGATGATTGGTCCCATCTTCTTCTTCATGGAACTCGCCCTTCTCCCGATCGAACAATATCTGCTGGGAGTGAAACAGGTCCTTATTGTTTTTCTCATAGCGAACGCTGTGATCTATCCCTTTGTGTATCTAGTTTCCAAACGCCAGGAGGAGAGACCCGAGTGGCTGCTCCGGCTGGCAATCTACGCCTATATCCTTACGATCGTGGGTCTTGGATCAGGTCTTTCCCTGAAGGGTCTTATGAGCACTGACCTGGTTCATGTCTTCCTGATGACCGTAGTGTCGATTTCCATCTTTTTCATTCTGCCGGCTCTCGGTCATCTTGTCATTCTCCTTCTTTCCATCATTCCCTACCTGCTCATCTATCCCCATCTGCTGATTCACCAAGAGATACGGTTTGTTATCCTGAATAATGTCATTGTATTTACTGTCATTTCCTGGCTTCTCGGCCGTCTTGTGTACTCTGCATCAACAAGGATGTATACAGACAGGAAGATACTGGAGGAGCAAAATGCGCTTCTGGCAGACATGGCTGTCAAAGACCCGTTAACCGGACTGCTGAATCATGGAGCTTCACAGGACCGCCTGAGGCGGGAGATCGAAATCGCACGGGATACTCGTGAACAGCTCTCCATTATCCTGTTCGATATCGATGACTTCAAAGGGATCAATGATGTGAATGGACACCTGACCGGAGATGAAGTTCTCAGGCAGATCGCAGTTCTTGTCAAGGAAGCTGTAGATGAAGATGATGAAGTGGGCAGGTATGGTGGAGATGAGTTTATCATCATTATGCCCCATACCTCAGTGCAGGGAGCGCGCGTCACCGCATCCAAAGTCTGGCAGGTGGTTGAGTCTGTGAAGATAGAGGATACCGACCTCTCCGTCACCCTGAGCGGAGGCGTTCATACCCTGGAAGAGATCGGCACACGGGAAACCGATGAGACCGCGACAGAGATTATCGCTCAGGCGGACGGAAAGCTCTTCAGTGCAAAGCGACGGGGAAAGAATCGATTCATCTCTGATGCTGTCTGATACGCGAAGCGCCACGTTTTCTTTCGGATTGAACCTGATCCCTCTTCCGTGTAATACTGTTTTCTCTATGGAAGATAAATCTAAAAAATATGTGGAAACCATTCAGATGATACGGGATACCAGTGAGAAGATGGGACGGAGATTCACCGAAGGCTCATCTCAGCATACTCTCATGGTGCACCGTGCCCGTGCACTTATGATAGCTGAGACCTGTATCGTGTCTCCTGATGACCGGTCGTACTCTCTGGAGGACCTCCAGAGTGCATTGCCTCCCCTTGAATCGATCGTGAGCAAGAGTTCGAAGGCGCAGGAGAAATTCAAGATCTGGCACGGCCATTACGGCCGGCTTCAGGATATGATCGAGGCGCTGCAGTACGCTCAATCATGTATGAGCAGAGAGATCGAGAGAATAGCAGAGACGGGAAACTGATAATCCCTTCTCTCAAAGTGTGAGGAGGCATATCCTATGAGACTGGCAATCTATGGTGCGGGTTCACTTGGAACGGTTCTGGGGGCATACCTGAGTATGAAGGGTGCGGCTGTGGACCTCATAAGCAGGAACCGGGCTCATATCAAAGCACTGCAGGATCGGGGTGCACACATCGTGGGAGCAGAAGAATTCACTCAGAGCGTACATGCTCTGCTCCCCGAAGAGCTGGAAGGAACCTACGATATCATCTTTCTCCTCACCAAACAGCAGGAGAATCGGGCCGTGGCCCGATTCCTTACAGACTATCTTTCTCCTGACGGGATGCTCTGCTCCCTGCAGAACGGACTGCCGGAAACGGAACTGATAGAGATTCTCGGAGAGAATCGTGTCTCAGGCTGTACGGTAGGATGGGGGGCAACCCTCCTTGAGAGCGGAACAGTGGAGCTTACAAGCAATTCTGATACATTTTCCTTCAATCTCGGATGTTCCTCAAGTAAAGGAGAGGCAAGGCTTAAAGAGATCGAATCTCTTCTTTCCCTGATGGGACAGGTCACGATCGAAGATAACTTCATCGGCGCACGGTGGTCGAAACTTCTCATCAATGCCGCCTTCAGCGGCACCGCTACACTCTTCGGTACGACCTTCGGCGGTGTTGCTTCAGACAGGAAGATGAGACGAGTCGCTCAGCTTGTGCTGAAAGAGACGCTCGACACGGCCAAAGCCGCGTCAGTCACGATAGAACCTGTGCAGGGCAAAGATATTGTGAGTCTGTTTGATTACCACACGAAGATAAAACAGAAGATCAGCTTCTTCCTCATTCCTTTCGCACTGAGTAAGCACAGAGACCTCAAACCGAGTATGCTGCAGGATATAGAGAAGGGCAAACCCTGTGAGATTGACGCTATCAACGGTGTGTTATCCCGTGAGGGGAAAGCTGTCGGTGTGGCAACACCTGTGAATGATCTCATCGTTGAACTGATCCACAGGATCGAGAGCAAGGATCTGGAACCGGGAAAGGAGCATATCGTGTTCTTTGAATCTTATCTCTCCTGATACATGAACGTCGCGACTCTCGTGGGCCATGTGGTATTTGTATACCGTTTTGGTGACCTTTTTCCGACAAAAAAAAGGTAACTACTTGTTTTCTTAAGTAATTACCTCAGTGTTTTAGCTCCCCCGGACGGACTTGAACCGCCGACAAGGTGGTTAACAGCCACCTGCTCTACCGACTGAGCTACAGGGGAATGCTCGGTTCGTTCGAACAATGGCTAATGTATCTGAATCTTCGACTCATGTCAAGCTGTTTTCAGGGATTTGTTCTCATCCTTTATAGGCTTTCCAGGTGGTCTCTATGATTTCATGCAGGGAGCTGTGCCGGGCACTCCATCCGAGGGTTTCCTTTGCAAGGGAACTTGAAGCAACGAGCTTTGCCGGGTCTCCATCTCTCCGCGGTGCGATATGAGAGGGGATGTCGATTCCAGAGACCTTTTTCGCCTCGTCAAGAATCTCCTTCACAGAAAGACCTGACTCGCTCCCGAGATTAACAACCAGAGATTCGTTTTTCTCCATAAGGAATTCAGCTGCTTTCACATGAGCATCAGCAAGGTCTGAGACATGGACGTAATCGCGGATTCCGGTCCCGTCCGGGGTGGGGTAGTCATCACCGAAGATCTCCAGACGTTCTCTTTTTCCTATTGCCGTCTCCATGACGACAGGAATCAGATTCGCAGGGTTTTTCTCAAGCCCTTTCATTCTTCCCTGTCCGTCATATCCGGCGGCATTGAAGTATCTGAGGGAGACGTAGTTTGATCCTTTCAGTGTATGAAACCATTCGAGGTTCTCTTCTATCGCTCTCTTTGTATACCCGTAGTAGTTCATCGGACTCGTAGGGTGCTTCTCATCTATGGGGATATAGACCGGTTCTCCGTAGACAGCTGCAGAGGAGGAGAGGATGAAATTTTTAATTCCGTGAACGTCACAGAGGCGGATCATATTGAGGGAGCCCGTGATGTTGTTATGAGCATATTTCGCAGGATCCGTCATCGATTCGCCTGCTGCTTTGAAAGCAGCGAGGTGAACAAGGACGTCCCAGCCTTCACAAAGCACACCGTCGAGGGCTTTCTCGTCAAGAATCGATCCTTCGTAGAGCGTCGTTCCCTCCTGGATATTATCTCTCAGTCCAGAAGAGAAATCATCGAAGATTCCGACTTTGTAGCCTTTGTCCAGGAACGCAAGGGCTACGTGTGTTCCGATATAGCCGGCTCCGCCGCATAAGAGTACTTTCATAATTCTACTTTTCCTTCTGTCAGTTGAACTGCTCGATGATACTTCGCAGTTCTGCCATTTTCTCTTTCAGTTCTTCGTCGGTGTGGGCTTCAACCACAAGACGGAGATAGGGTTCGGTGTTCGATTTGCGTACATTGAACCACCAGGAATCGAATTCGATTCTGTACCCGTCAAAATCGTAGAGCTGCTTCACATCCTCACGGGAACCATACCTGTCGAAGAGAGCCTGCATTGCCTCATCTTTCTGTTCAAGCTTGAAATTGACTTCACCGCTGTTTGCATAGGAAATGATCGTATCCATGAACTGAGAAAGTGTCTCTCCCTTCTTCTTCAGCTCACTCACCACGTCCAGGACAATGAGAGCAGCGACGAAACCGCTGTCACAGTGATTAAAGTCCCTGAAGTAGTAGTGCCCGGCGAGTTCTCCACCGAAAATTCCATGGATCTCCCGCAGCTTCATCTTCGCAAAGGCATGACCCACTTTCCAAACGGTTACATCGCCTCCGAGGGAGTCAAGATATTCAGTCGTGGACCGGCTTGTCCTGATATCGACAAGGACGGCACCTTTCTCTTTCTCAAGATAGTATCTGCCGAGAAGGGCAGTAATATAATCAGGTTGAATGAACCGGCCCTTCTCGTCGATGAACATCACTCTGTCTGCATCACCGTCGAAGATGACTCCGATATCGCTTGCATTCTTCTTCACTTCTTTGATGAGGTCTTCACAGTTTTCCACTTCCAGAGGGTTCGGTTCGTGCGCCGGGAAAGTCCCGTCGAAGTGATCGTACAGATAGTGATGATGATCCCCGAAGACATCCTTCGCAAGAAGGTTTGCCATGCCGTGAGAGAGGTCGAAACTGATATCGAGATGGCTGTAATCCTGAAGATAGCTTCGCAGGTACTCTACATAGTCGTCCTTTACAGGACGGTCTATGACGGAGCCTTTTTTCTCTGCTTTCTCGATGGTTCCCTCTGTCACCATCTTCTCAAGCTCGAGGAGCCCTGAGTTCTGTCCCACGGGAAGTGCTCCCGTACGGCTGATCTTCAAGCCGTTATAGACAGCAGGATTATGAGAGGCGGTGATCTGAACTGATGCCGAGGCATTCAGGAAAACCGTTGCGTAGTAGACCATCGGAGTCGTGGCCAGTCCGATATTCCACACATCAGCACCGCTGTCGGTGATTCCCTCGCAGAGGGCCTCGAAAATCTCATCGCTGCTTGACCGTACGTCCCTTCCCACCACAACGTGGTTGCTTTCAAGAAGGCGGGGAAGAAAGTAGCCAATTCTGTAGACTGTATCCTTGTTGAAATCCGTATTGTAGATTCCTCTGATATCGTATGCTTTAAATGCTCCCATGATTGAACCTCTTATATGTGAGTGATGAACTCTTTGTGATTGATAAGTTCGAAGAAGTAGGCTGAACCGTCTTTCATCAGTATCCGGGTAACCAGCGGCGAGAACAGTTTCTGGAATGAAGTCGCAGGAGAGATACGTGCGGGGTCTCTCCCTTCAAGAACACAGTTCATTGCCTGATTTTTTGCCACCCTGGTAACGTCAGAAATATCGGCAGGGTTGATCATCCCTTCAAACTTTTCGTATTTAGGCTGTTTCTTACGCGATCCGAGAGGGATACCGAAGAGGGAGGGCTTCCTCTCGAAGTCCTCAAAATGAAGGATGGAGTCTATCTGGTACACGAAGACTCCGAAATTCCTTACAGTACCGTCGCTTGAGGCAAACCAGGTGCTGTATGTACGGTAGCCGATTGATCCTCCGAACCTTTTTTCAAGTTCTTCAATAAATTCACTGGCTTCTTCAGTCATATATCACTCCGTCTCTATCTTTTTTTCACCTTATCATATATACTCCGCCGAGAAGGCAATCGGAATAATCCTGAAAACAGTATATCGAGAAGGATTTCGGTAAAATCCTTAAAATAATTCACTTCAGATGCGTCGGCTCATGAAGGAGCTGGACTCTGATGTGATCAGGATCTATGACAGGAATCTCCAGGAAATTCCTGTTACAGTTGATCTGTACGGCGTATATGCACGTATCACCGACTACAGCAATGACAACCCTCACGGAAGATGAGATCGCGAAGATCTCTGATGTTGTTTCCCGGTATGCGTATATCGAGCCGGAGAGGATTCTGTACCATAAGAGAGAGAAGAGAGAAGAGAGGGAACAGCATACCGTGACGGGTGGGACCCGTTCACACTTGAGGTGAAGGAGAACGGTCTCAATTTCCTCGTTGATCTGACGAGCAGGATCGATACGGGGCTGTTCCTTGATCAGATGCCCTCCCGCAAGGCTCTCATGGATGGTGCCGAGGGAAAGAGTGTGCTCAACCTCCTCGCCTACACGGGGTCGTTCAGTGTGTATGCGGCAGCCGGGGGAGCTTCACGCGTGGTGAGCGTTGATCTTTCCAAACCCTATTGTGACTGGTGTGATGATAACTTGAAACGGAACGGCTTCTCCGGTGATCAGTTTGAGACGGTGAATCAGGATGCGCTTGTCTATATAGAAGAGGCGAAGAAGAACTCCCTTCAGTTCGATATTATCATTTTCGATCCTCCGAGTTTTTCAAACAGCAGGAAGATGGATGGGGTATTTGATGTCCAGAAGGATCATGCAGAGGTGCTGAACTCCCTCTGGGAGCTCCTCTCTCCTTCGGGCATTCTCTATTTTTCAACAAATCTCAACAGATTCACCTTCTATAAGAGAGAGTTGAACGGGTTTTCAGTGAATGAGGTAACCAGTGATTATCGCGCACCGGGTTTCTCCTCTAAAAAAGCAGGCATAAGGAGTTGGGTTCTTGTGAAGCAGAAGCGATATCATAAGGGGGCCGCGTGGGTTCCAGAGATAGAAGAGACAGGAGGTGATAACAGATCCTCCTTCAGAAAAGACAGAAATGAAAGACGCCCGTCCAGATTCAATAAAGAGGGCAGAGATGATAGCTTCCGCCGATCAGGCCCTCGTAATGAGCACCGCGACGGAAGACGCGCTGAGGGACGTGACGAGTTCC
>CAXXSP010000031.1:0-50404 GCA_963676605.2 Sphaerochaetaceae bacterium
GTTTACATCGGTTCATGACTCCCTTCAGGAGGAGGATGAAGATTTCTTCGCCTCAGTGAAACTGAACCATGAGGATGAATCCAACGGTATCCTGTACGGAAAAGTCGGGGTTGTCGCTTTCACACCCCTCAGCTCCTCTGTGTCTGTCAAAGTGGGAGGAGAGACCTCTCTCTACACTCTTTCCGACCAGAAACTGCTCGGAACAACAGGGATGGTGTATGCCATAGGACGGGGAGTGGATGAAGAGAGTGCTCTCAAAGAGGCTTTCACCATGTATGGAAGAGAAGTATCGGCTCTGCTTAAAAGATTCCTCCTCAAATAAACCGGGAAGGCTCATCTGTGATAATCCCTGACATGGAAGGGAGTATATCCTGAGAGATCGGATCACCCCAGAGAACAACTTCATGACCTCTTATAAAGTGTTTCGACCTGTCTAGTAGGGTGGAGTGAGGTTTCAGGACATCGCAGTTGGCAATATATCTTCCATTACCGCTCTGGAGAAATCGTGGAACTCCTTCTCCTTCGCTGTAGATAAGTCCGGTGGGAACATCCCTGATCCCCATGATTTTCCACAGAAGCAGAACAAGCGGGTTGAAGGATGAAACCATCACTCTGTGTTCGCATCGGTATCTCCTGATAAGCTCTGCGGTACGCTTCACGATTGCAGGAGATGGAATATTCTTCGGTTTCAGTTCAATATCGAAATACAGGGTAGAGGAGAAGGCGGAAAGCACCTCCTCCAGAAGGGGGATCCTGTAGCCCTTCAAACGTTCCTGTTCATTTTTCCCAACCGAAAGATCTCTCAGCTGAGAAAAAGTGCACTCTTCCACAGTGCTGTTCAGTCCTGTCATCCGCTCGAGAGCGCTGTCATGTATTACCACAGCTTCGCCGCTTGCACAGATATGGACATCCAGTTCAATACCGCTGACACACCGGTCAGCACACCGCTGGAACGCTTCCATCGTATTTTCGACAGTATCTCCCGTGTTTCCTCTGTGTGAGAACACAAACGGACGGCTGAGGTCGGGGTAGAGAGGAAGGCGGGGCATCAGGTGAACGACCTGAGAAGTGAAATTTCCTCACTCCAGATATCGGGTTTTGGAGTTTCGAGGATGAGAGGAATATGCTCAAACCGGGGATCCTGCATCATCGCCCTGAAGCCTTCGAGCCCGATAGTGCCTTCACCGAGAGAAGCATGCCGGTCGACATGGGAATCGAATTCACTCTTCGCATCATTGAGATGCATTCCCATGAGCTTTTCGAATCCTATCAGGGAGTTGAACCGGTCCATCACGTCTGTAAAACTTTCTTTGCTGCGGAGGTCATATCCTGCAGCGAAGATGTGGCAGGTGTCGATGCAGACACCAACTCTGTCTTGCTGCTTCACTCGTTCTATGATATAGGCGATCTCCTCAAAGGTCCTGCCGAGGGCGGAACCCTGACCTGCGGTTGTCTCTATAACGGCATGTACGCCGGGAACCTCTGCAAGTGCTCTATCGATCTCTTCTGCGATCAGATTCATCGACTCCTGGGGAGTGATCTGCTTGAGATGTGCTCCGGGATGGAAGTTGAGTCTGTCGAGACCCAGGAGGGAGACCCTACGCATCTCATCGATAAAAGCATCACTGCTTTTCTTCCTCTTTTCGGGGTTGCTGTTTCCGAGATTGATCAGGTAACTGTCATGTGGGAGCACCTGGGATGCACTGAAACCAGCCTCCCGCATGGCTGTCTTGAACTGAGAGATCTTTTCTTCGTCCAGAGGCGGGGCCTTCCACTGCTTCTGATTCTTTGTGAAGAGGGCGAAGGCGTTCGCCCCTATTTCCTGAGCTCTCAGAACAGCCTGTTCAAGCCCTCCCGATATGCTGACATGTGCTCCGATGTAATGCATTGTGCTCTTCTCCTTCATTCAAAAAGTAGGCAAAGGTCGAAGGGTTGTCAATCGATGTACGCTCATGGTACCTTCTTTCAGTCGGAAACGACAAGGAGCGCGACGTGAGTAGAGAGTCTTGCGGACAGGACGGAAAGCGGATGCCGGGAGCGGAAGTGAACGGATTCATCCTTCAGTCGGTCGATGTCCTCGATGATTATCATGGATACGGATACCACTATCATCACCGTATTACGGGGATGGAGGTATATCATATTTCGAACGATGATCCGGAGAATTTTTTCTCCTTCATATTCAGGACTCCCGTGCAGGATGACTGCGGAACACCGCATATCATCGAGCACTCCGTCCTTGCCGGGAGCGGAAAGTATCCTTTGAAGGATCCCTTCATGTCCCTCCTGAAAGGGAGCGCTCAGACGTTCATGAACGCGATGACCTATCCTGATTTTACTGCCTACCCTGCAGCATCCATCGTAAAACAGGATTTCATGAACCTCTTCACTGTCTATGCTGATGCTGTGTTCAATCCCCTTCTCAAGAAAGAGACATTCTGGCAGGAAGGGATACGTGTTACCCTCGATGATGAGGGTGTTCCACGGTATGAAGGTGTTGTATTCAATGAGATGCTCGGAGAGATGAGTGATCATGATTCAATCGTCTCCCGCGGCAGTGTCCGCCATCTCTTCCCCGATACGGCCTACCTGTACGAATCGGGAGGAGACCCCTCTTCCATTATCAATCTCACCTACCAGAAGTTCAAAGCGTATCACAGCACCTATTATCATCCGAGTAACTGCCGTCTGTTCATGTATGGAGATGCAGACATCGACGAGTATCTCCAGTATCTCAACCTGAACTATCTTGCAGAGTATTCGGCACAGAAACCGACAGAAGCCACTTCTCTTCCTAAACCCTGGAAGAAGGAAAGAACCATCACCATTCAAGCTCCGATGATGGACATTCAGGAGGGCAAACGGAACGCCTCCGTCACTTTCAACTGGGCAACCTGCCCGGTTGAGGATCCTGTGGAGGTGATTACCCTCTCTCTCCTTACCGATATTCTTCTGGGAAATCCGGGAGCTCCGCTGTATCAGGCAATCATTGAATCGGATCTTGCAAAGGATATTTCCCAGGTGTCAGGCATGGAGACTTCATTCCGTATGATGCCGTTCACCGTCGGATTCCGCGGGATAGACCCTGCAGATGCGGATAAGGCAAAACACGTCGTCATGGCAACGCTTGAAAAGCTTGCATCAGAGGGGATAGACCCCGCTCTTGTGGAGAATGCAATCAGGAGACAGGAATTCGCCCTCCAGGAGATTACCGGATCGATCCCCATGGGACTGAGAGCCATGAACAGATGTATACGGGGATGGCTGAATGATTCAATCCCTTCTCTCTCCCTTCAGATCGGTCAGGCACTTGAACGGGTGAAGAGTGCTGTTTCAGAAGCCAGGGTGGAACAGGAGCACCTCTTCGCCGCAAAGGAGACTGTCAGCGGAAGAGGATATTTCGAACAGTGGATAGAAGATCATCTTCTTCATAACCCTCATATGCTGACCCTCATAGTGACCGGAGAAGCTTCCTTCAGCGAAGATCTTGTGGAGCGCATCAATAAAACTCTGGAACCCCTGAAAACGAATGAAGAGCTGCTTGAGAGCATTGCAGAGAAAGGAAGACTCTTTGCCGAGTATGAGGAGACTCCGGATACACAGGAAGACCTGGACAAAATTCCCGTACTTTCCCGTGAGGATGTGAATCAGCCGATACGCATTTTTGATCAGGAGCAGACGGTGGAACACGGCGTTCCGCTCCATCTGCAGAGGATGCATACGAACGGGATTATCTACATAGACGGAATGTTCGATATCGCGGATCTCGGGGAAGAGGAGCTGATGCTCCTTCCCCTTCTTACCCGCATGCTTCATATGTGCGGTATCGGGGAGGTCTCATATACAGAAGTGGCAAAAAGAGTCAGGACACACACAGGAGGTCTCAGCCTCTTCATTGAGACAGGAAGCTCCCTCAAGAGAACAGAAGCCTCGATAGCAGCACTCGCGGTTCGGGTAAAATGCCTTGTAAGGGAACTGCAACCCTCGTTCGCTCTCCTTACCGATCTGTGTACCGGTGCCGCTGTGGATGATACAAGACGACTCACAGCCGTACTCAATGATGTGATAAGTGATTTCGAGTCCAACGTCTCTTCCTCAGCGCATATGTTCGCCGTTCAGCGTGCGACTCGCCATTATTCGCCTCTTCTTGAGATGAATGAACAGATGAACGGAATCGCACAGTGGGATTACCTGAGAACGATAGATCCGGGCGATGAAGAAGGAATGAAGCAGCTCGGAAAGAAATTGAAGGAACTGCTGAAACGGATTGCTGTCCGTGACCGGCTGACCCTCCACCTGCTCAGCGATGAAGCTGAAGTGCAGAGGTGCCGGGCTCTAGCAGGGGAGTATATCGCCTCGCTCCCGCAGGGAGAAGGGCCCGCAGCAGGTTCTGCTTTTCGTCTCCCTGAAGGGGAAAAAACAATCGAGGCTCTGGAACTGTTCTCACTTCCCGCCTCGGTTGCCTTCGATGCACTGGCTACACGTTCGGCAGAACCGGATGAGGACAGGCAGGTACATCAGAGTATACTGGCTCATATCATGACTACCGGACCTCTGTGGGATGCTGTCAGAGGAAGCGGAGGCGCCTATGGAGTGAGCGCCCATGTCGATATGATGGAATCCCTATTCACCTTCCAGACCTATAGGGATCCGCGCATCAGCGGTTCCTATGGTGATTTCTTCTCCTCTCTGCACCATATTGCCGAGCATGGAGTGTCGCAGGAAATGCTCGATTCTTCCGTGATAGCCATCATCTCACGTGATCTGCACCCGATCTATCCGCAGAAAGGGGCCATCATGTCCTTCAGGAGAATACTGTACCGTATCAGCGATGAGTTCAGGGAACACAGGAGAGCGCTCCTGATAGGGTGTAGTGTCGATGATATCAGGCAGGCGGCCTCAGACATCCTTTCCTCGCTGGAGAGCGGTGACAGCAGAGTTGTCATCTCCTCAGAGACGCTGCTGAAGAAAGAGGAGAACAGGGAGTTTGTCGAAGGCCGGGAAATCGTACCGCTGGGACTCTAATCTTCTATGCTGTGTGATTTTCCGATAGCGCCCCATATCTTTTCAAGCCTGGCGAGTGTCTCCGGGTTATTCATCTTGAGGACACTGCAGTTTCTGATGCTTGCATTCCCCTGAACAATTTCCTCACTCAGGACCTTGCAGGAGGGGAACCCGCAGAGCCCGCAGTCAAGACCGGGAAGGATATCCTCTATAGCGTGAGCCTTCTCAAGCTTCTTCAGTGCCTTGATGGGGTTTTCGTCGAGGGAGAGGGAAGGTTTTGAGGTGAGACGTTCATTTTTCAGATGGTGGAGGAGCCTTTCTCCGCTTTTTCTGATCTGCTGCGCCACCTGTGGAGGAATCTCCTGAGGATGCTTCATTCCGCTGAACCGTATTCTCTCTGTTGCACAGAAACGGTTTCTTACCGTGAGGATACCACCTGTACATCCCGTATCACACGCCCTGAGTTCAAGAAAGTCCACGGGAGAGAGGCGTTCATCCTCTACAAGGTCAAGGAATTCAAGGACATTGTGAATCTCATCAATTGCCATGGTTCTCCCGTTCATGTCCCTGCTCTCTCCTCCGGTGACGGAGTAGAGAAACGAGGAGGAGGTGATCGGGGGGAGGGGATGCGAAAAGGTGTATTCCTTATCTCCTTTCCTCCGGGAAGGCAGAAGCGGCTTGATCATATTGACGAGCACATCGAGGTTGAGAGTTCCGCTGATGAGTTCGCCCTGATGAGAGGAGCTGTTCAGAACCTGAGCCACCTTGGCGGCACAGCCGCTTATATAGAATATGCCGATTTCCTCTGGAGAGACTCCTTCTTTCTCGATCGCTTCACGTGCATACATCGCAGTGATCTGAGAAGGTGTTTTTACAAGGTTTACATGAGGAAGAAGCGACGGATAGCTGAGCTGAATGAGCCTCACCACTGCCGGACAGTAGGAAGATATGACAGGGAGAGAGTCTGAATAGACACTGACGTGATTTCCCAGAGTGCGGAGGATGTCTATGCCGAATTCTGCGTAGTAGACATCAGTGAAACCCAGATCGTAGATCGCATCGATCATCATCTGCTCACTCACAGCTTCATCGAACTGTCCGATCAGGAGACTCGGTATGATAGCGACACGTCGACTATAGGAGTATATCCGGTTGAACTGCTCACCCCGTATCGTGATCGCCTGATGGGGGCATACCACCATGCACTGACCGCAGTCGATGCATTTTTCAGGGTCGACGACTGCGGTACCCTGTACGATTCTGATAGCAGAGGTCGGACACTGTTTCATGCATCGGGTACACCCCTTGCAGGAATCTTTGTCGACATGGAGCGAATGCTCGAAGGATCCGGTCATCTCTCATCATTCTCCGAGAGCAAGGGTGAAGGAGAGCTCTATTTTCGTAGCCGAGTCCTTCTGTGAGGAGACATGAAACGAGTCGCTGTTTTTCTTCATGTTCGCCATACCCATACCTGCCCCGAAGCCCATCTCTCTTACTTCTTCAGTGGCTGTCGAGTAGCCTTCCTGCATCGCCAGGTCTATATCAGGGATTCCGGGACCTGTATCCTGTATGACGATATCTACCGACTCACCGCTGATGCAGCAGGTGATAGCCCCTCCGTAGGAGTGGGCAACGACATTCACTTCCCCTTCATAGAGGGCTACAATGATCCGTTTGATCAGGGGCGAGGAGAGATTCAGCTTTTTCAGTTCGCGTTTGAACTGGGAGGAGACAGCTCCGGCACGGGCAAAATTCTTTGCTTCCACTTCATAGGTATAGGTCATGAGGCAATCCTAATAGATGTAGGGGAGACCTGCTCCGTAGAGGATACCGCTGGTACGGAACATCGAATACTTCGTGGCAATGAGAGTGATGCCATTCTCCTTGGCCATGCTGATCATTCCCTTGTCAGGCATTTTCCCTCTGACGAAGAGAATCTGATGGATATCGGACATCTCCGCTGTCCGGATCGCCTGGTTGTTGGAGAGCCCGGTGATGAGCAGGATATTGTCATCAAGAAGGGTAAGTACATCACTCATCAGGTCACTGGAGAAGCCGTACTCCACCTTTCGATCAAGGAACTCTTCTCCGGTCAGGACCGTTCCGTCCACCTTCTCTACAATCTCTTTCAGCGTCATCGATATTCTCCTCGAGACCGAGTATACCACAGTGTACGCGATGTTTGTCAAATTACCTGTGGCGAGGTGTGAATATTCTCTATATACTGGAAGCAGCAGACAATGTTTTTCCAGGAGTTTGAACGATGAAATATGTAATGGCTCTCGATCAGGGCACGACCAGCACCCGTGCGATTCTCTTTAATAAGGCAGGAGAACTCTGCGCGAGCGAACAGATAGAACATGATCAGCATTTTGTCAGACCCGGCTGGGTCGAGCATCAGATCGAACAGATCTGGGAAAATTCCGAATATGTGATGAAAGGCGTTCTCACCAAGGCTGGTGTATCTGCCGATGAGATTGCAGCGATCGGGATCACGAACCAGAGAGAGACGGTCATTGCATGGGAGCGTGAGAGTGGAAAAGTCCGCTACAGAGCCATTGTCTGGCAGGATCTGAGAGGGGACGACATCATTGATGAGATGAAACAGAAGGTCTCTCAACAGGAGTTTCAGAAACACAGCGGCCTGATCTTCTCTCCCTATTTCTCAGCAAGCAAGATCGCCTGGATGCTGAGGAATGACCCTTCCCTGAAAGAGGATGCAGAAGCGGGTAAGATCGTGTTCGGAACCATCGATACGTATCTTGTCTACTGTCTGTCAGGAAAAGACCCCTCCTGTATCGTCACCGACGTGACCAACGCCAGCCGGTATGCCCTGATGAATATTGAGACGCTGCAGTGGGATCCCTGGCTCCTTGATTTATTTTCAATCCCTGCGTCATCCCTGCCGAAAATCGTTGATTCCATCGGAAGTATCTACGGCCACACAGATCCCAAGGGTGTCCTGGAAAGAGAGATCCCCATCTGCGGAATTCTCGGAGATCAGCAGGCCGCCCTGTTCGGCCAGGCCTGCTTCTCGAAAGGTGATGCGAAAAATACCTTCGGTACCGGCTGTTTCCTCCTTGTGAACAGCGGTGAGGAACTTCCCTACAGCTCGAACGGACTACTTACCCACCGTGGCGTATCGGCAGAAGGGAGAAGCGGCAAAGTATGCACTGGAGGGATCCATTGCCGTAGCCGGTTCCCTTGTACAGTGGTTACGTGATAACCTTAAGATCGTAAAGAGCTCTCCCGAGGTTGATACCCTCGCCGAGAGTGTAAGCGATAACGGAGGGGTCTATGTGGTACCTGCCTTCAGCGGACTGTTCGCCCCTTACTGGAGAAGTGATGCACGGGGTGTCATCGTGGGTCTTACCGGCTATGCAACCGGCGCTCACATAGCACGTGCATCGCTGGAGTCCACAGCGTTCCAGGTGAAGGATATCTTCGATGCAGTGAAAGAGGATACTGCAATCGAAATACAGGAGCTCAGAGTAGACGGAGGCTTGACAAACAGCCGCCCTCTCATGCAGTTTCAAGCTGATCTTCCTTGATGTTCCGGTTGTGAGACCCGAGATATTCGAGACCACTGCCCTCGGGGCGGCGTACGCGGCAGGGCTCACCGTCGGCTTCTGGTCAGGCACCGAAGAGCTTAAGCGTCACTGGAAGAGAGGAAAGAGCTGGAGTCCCTCGATGAAAGAGGGGGAAAGAGAGCGCTTATGCGCTTCATGGAAGAAAGCGGTTGAGAGAACGCTCAACTGGGTGGATGATGACGAAGAGGTGAATGAACAGACATGATTGAGACTCTAGCGATGATCTGGAAGGTGCTCGCCCCTCTCCTTGAAATTGGAGTGCTGGCCTTCCTCCTATACAGATTCCAGCTCTCTGTTCTCCAGACGAAAGCCAGCAGATCTCCCTGATCATGATAGGCTTCCTCTCTCTTTATATCATCTCCTACCTGCTGGAGCTCGAAACGCTCCTCTATCTCTATCGTCACGGGACTCTTGCCTTCATTATTTTCATCATGATCGTGTATCAACCGGAGCTGAGAAGAAGCTTCACAACATTGTTCAGCGGACAGTCCGTTTCCTCGGAATGAGAGACCAGACAACAGGTGAACAGATCGATACGATTCTCAATGCCTGTGATGTGCTTATCAGCCGGAACCGCGGGGCACTGATCGTGTTCACCCCGGCAGCTCGGACTGAAAGGTATCATGGATACAGGAACAAAGATCCAGGCGGACCTTTCTTCCGCACTTATTCTGTCCATCTTCGAATATGACGGACCGCTTCATGACGGGGCCGTCATTATCAACAAGGGAAAGATTCAGGCTGCAGGAGTCTATCTGCCCCTCAGCGAACAATCTAATATTAAAAAGAGTTTCGGAACAAGGCACCGGGCAGCTCTCGGTCTCGCAGAGGAATCGGACGCCGTTATTCTTGTCGTCTCAGAGGAGACCGGTAAGATGTCTCTCGCATTCAATGCCCAGCTGATGTATGATCTTGATTCGGCGACGGTCAAACAGATGCTCCTCTCCCTGTTCACCTATCATGATGCAGGGCAGGAAGAGTCTTCAGGAGGTCCGGGTGATGAAGATGAATGATATCAGCAGGACAGTCCTGAACAACTGGCCGATCAAGGTGTTTTCTCTTATCCTTGCACTCTGTATCTACACGATTATTCATTTCACCTTCATCGCGGAGCGAGAACTTGAGATTCCTCTTGATCTTATCCTGCCTGCAGGCTATACAGCGGTGTCAACGGTTCCGGATACCGTACTGGTCACCCTGAAAGGGGATGACAGGGATATCTCATTCGGTGAGAAGTGAAGCCATTCAAGCCGTCGCAGACTTCTCCGACGTGTCTGCTGACGGGGTCAGGGAAGCACCGGTGGAGCTGGTTTATGACAACTCTCTCTTTGATATCGAGTTCTCCATCTCCAGTGATCCCTCGGTGATCAAGGTGTACTGGGAAGCCAAAGGCGGGCAGTCAGAGTGATTTACGGTATCGGTATTGATCTTGTGGAAATAGAGAGGATGGATCCGGATAGGATGAGTGATCATGTGAAACGCCGTCTGTTCCACCCTGACGAACTCTCTGTACTTCCTGAGCAGCTTCACCAGGCAAAGCAGTTTCTTGCCTCCGGTTTGCAGCGAAAGAGGCGTTTTCGAAGGCCCTCGGTTCGGGATTCAGGGGATTCGGCCCTTCAGATATCTGCACGCTCTCAGATGAACTGGGAAAACCTGTGCTGAGTGTCAGCGACAAGGTAAAGCAGCTGCTCCCGCAGGGGACTGTTCGTATTCACGTCTCTCTCTCACATGAGAAGAAGGTCGCATCCGCGAGTGTGCTGATCGAGGTGGAGTAATGGATCGGTCTGATAATTACAACCGCCCCACCTGGTACCCGATAGAAGAGGTTGCCGGAGGATCCGTATGCGCATCATGTATGACGGGAATGCCTTTCACGGCTGGCAGAGGCAGAAGAATGTGCGTACAGTGCAGCAGACTTTGGAAGAGGTGATCGAGCAGATGACGGTGTTCACACCCCCGTTCATGCTTCAGGAAGAACCGATACCGGCGTGCATGCGATTGGACAGGTGGTCCATTTCGATACACCGAATCAGTCGATTCCTCCCCAGGCCTTCGTCCCGGCTCTGAACAGCCGTCTCCCCAAGGACGTCAGAGTGGCGGACTCTGTCCTTGCTGATGAGACTTCCATGCACGGTTCACCTCCCTTGCGAGGGAATACCGGTATGTGATTAAAGAATTCAGGAGCATCACCCCCCTTTGACGATGGAAGAGTCTACCGTATCAAAACCTATCCGGATCTCGATCTGCTCAACTCCTACGCCTCCGTCATACGCGGCACCCATGACTTTACCACTTTCGGGTCTTCGCAGGATCAGAGTGTCTCGAAGATACGTGACGTGTTCGAGAGCTATTTCTTCTTCGATTACTTCCTCTCGAGCGAGAAGGTCCTTATCTATGTCGTGAAGGCGAATGCCTTCATGATGCATCAGGTGCGTTCTATGGTGGGAACGATGCTCCAGCTTGCTGAGCGGAAGGAAGAGCCGCAAAGGATGAAGGAGCTTCTTCAGGCAAGAGAGAGAGCAGCGGTTCTCAGAACTGCTCCCTCGGATGGACTGTACCTGTATAATGTGGAGTACGAATATGAAGGATAATGAATATATCTCAGCAGAGACGCTCGATGCTCTGTGGAGAGCTCTTGATGATGTGGAGCACTATATCAGCGGCTCTGAAGAACGTGAAGAGGTTCCCATGTTTGCCGATATCTGTATCGGAGAGACAGAAGAAAAAACTCCACCTCCAACTTCCTTGAATCTCGAAGAGCTTTCAGCCCGTGTTTCCTCCTGCACCGCCTGCCGTCTGAGTGAGCAGCGGCTGAATCCCGTATTCGGCAGTGGATCCCCGTCGGCTGATCTCATGGTCATAGGGGAAGGACCGGGAGAGATGGAAGACAGGACAGGGCAGCCCTTCGTAGGAAAAGCCGGAGCCTACCTTGATGCGTGGCTTTCCGCCATATCGTTAAGCAGAGAGGAGAACGTCTACATCGCGAACGTTGTGAAGTGCAGACCCCCGCAGAACCGGGATCCACATGAAGACGAAGTTGCACAGTGCTCTCCCTATCTCCTGCGTCAGATAGAGCTCATCAGACCCCGTATGATACTCTGCCTCGGCCGCTTTGCCTCACATACCCTGCTTTCCACGACAGACTCCATGCGTTCTCTCAGGGGAAAGGTCTACCGGTACCATGAGATCCCTACGGTGGTGACCTACCATCCGGCCGCCGTCCTGCGTAATGCGAATCTGAGACGGGATGTATGGGAGGATCTGAAAACAGTAGCCTCCTTCCTTGACCTGCCCCTCAAGCAGCGGGAGTCATGATGAAGTATGTGGAGGTCGTCATCGCGACACCGCTCGATCAGCGATTCACCTATTCCTTCGACCCTGAGGAACACGATGTTCAGGTCGGCTGCCGTCTGTCTGTCACCTTCGGACGACGGAAGGTAACAGCCTTTGCCCTGAAGGTCCGTTCTGAACAGCCTGAGACCTCTTTCACCATCAAGAATATTCTGAAGGTGATCGATACAGAACCTCTGTTCAACGATGAACATATCGAGCTTGCTTCCTGGATCCGCACCTATTATTTCTGTTCCCTCGGAGAGGCGCTTTCAGCAATGATACCTTCCAACAGAAGGGAATCAAAGGAAGAACTTCCCTCAGATACAGAGGCGGAACTGAAGAGGGATGTCCTCCTCAGCGAGCATCAGGAGAAGGCTGTCAGAGCGATCACAGCTTCAGAGGACCTCTTTCATTATCTGTACGGAGTAACCGGTAGTGGTAAGAGTGAAGTCTTCTTCCGGGTCGCAGATGCTGTGATAGCAGAAGGGAAGCAGGTGATATATCTCGTTCCCGAGATTACGCTGACCTTCCAGCTGTCGGAATCGCTTCGCCAGAGGTATAAGGAGAGAGTGGCCGTCCTCCACTCCGGGATGACAGGATCGAAACGCCTCAGGGCATGGAAGAGCATTCAGCGGGGCGATGTTGATATCGTGGTGGGAGCACGGAGTGCAGTGTTCGCTCCCTGCAGCCGTCTGGGGCTCATCATCGTGGATGAGGAGCATGAGCAGACCTACAAGGCAGGAAATACCCCGCGCTATCATGCACGGCAGGTAGCTCAGAAGCGTGCAATGATGAACCAGGCGAAACTGGTGATGGGCAGTGCAACTCCCTCTCTGGAATCATACCACCAGATGAGTGAGGGGCTGGTTCACCGCCATCTTCTTCCTCACCGTGTGAGCGGAGGAGAGAATCCTGAAATCCATATCGTCGATATGCTGCGTGAGAAGGAGATGATCTCCCGCCAGCTCTCGAAGCAGATGCACGCCACGCTCGACAGAGGGAACCAGATTATCCTGTTCCTGAACCGGCGTGGATTTTCCTACTTCTTCCACTGCAATTCCTGCGGATATGAGATGATCTGTCCGCACTGTTCCATCTCTCTTACCTACCATAAGCATACCGGGTCGATGGTGTGTCATTACTGTGGGTTCACCACACCCCCGGTGAGGGTCTGTCCTTCCTGCGGTTCTGTGGACGTGGGCTATGCAGGTTTCGGAACTCAGATGGTGGAGGAGGAGATAGCGAAGAAGTTCCCTTCCGCCCGTATCGAACGCCTTGATGCAGATGTAGGTAAGAAGAAGGGAGAGTCTGGAGAAGTGATCCGGCGTTTCCAGAGAGGAGAGACCGATATCCTGCTGGGAACACAGATGGTTGCGAAGGGACTGAATTTCCAGAATGTCGATCTTGTCGGTATCATCCTGGCAGACGGAACCCTGAATCTTCCCGATTTCAGGGCCGCGGAGCGGACCTTCTCTCTTCTTGTTCAGGTGAGCGGACGGTCGGGACGATTCCTGAAGAGCGGGAAGGTGATCGTACAGACCTATCATCCTGAGGCTTCTTCCATTGTGAAGGCCTCAAAAGGTGAGTACGAGGCTTTCTATACTGAGGAGCTCGAGACCCGGAAGATCACGGGCTTTCCTCCCTATCAGCGGCTGGTGAATATCACAGTGAGGGGGAAGAAGGAAGAGCAGTGCATCGAGCAGTGTTCAATACTTGAACATATGGCTGAACACGCCATTGCACAGCTTGGTGACGCACGTGTCGAAATCATAGGAGTCAGTGAGTGTCCCATCGGGAAGATCGCGAATAACTACCGGTATCATATGATTCTGCGATCCTCAGATATAAAAAATCTCCTCAGGGTCACCTCCTATATCCATACCGGCTATCGTGCACCCTCGGGTATGTATCTTGAGATCGATGTCGATCCTCTCCATCTTCTGTAAAACCCTCTTCCTCATTCTGCGCCCATCGGTTTCCTCACGTTGACCCGAAGAATGAATAGAGCTATAGTAGGGGCATGTTAGATATATATACCATCGGCGAAGACGTTCTGAGAGAAAAAGGCGACAGAGTGAAGACATTCGACTCCTCACTGTCCATACTTGTTGACGCCATGTACGAAACGCTGGAAGAAGCTGACGGGATCGGTCTTGCCGCTCCTCAGATCGGCGTGAGCAAACGGTTCTTCATTGTAGATACCCGCCGTCCCGGTGAGAAGATAGCGTTCTTTAACCCTGAAATTGTTGAGATGAGCCACGAGGTGGGCCTGTATGAAGAGGGCTGTCTCAGCATTCCCGGCGTCTACTACAATATCGAGCGCCCTCTGAAAATTACCGTCCAGGCTCAGGATGTGACAGGCAAGCTGTTCAAGCTTGAAGCCGACGGTATTCTTGCCCGTGTGATCCAGCACGAATATGATCACCTTGACGGGGTGCTGTTCGTGGACAGGATGGAAGAGGATGCACGGGAAAAGCTTCTGAAAGCATACGAGAAGAAACAGAAAAAACACGCAAAGAGGTAGCTATGAGGAATCAGACGCTGAGGATACTCTACGCAGGGAACCCTGAGTTATCAGTCGAGACTCTCGAGACCATTGCTTCCCGTTTTGACGTCGCCGGAGTCCTTGTTCACCCGGATAAACGTGCAAAGAGGGGGAACAAGATGGTGCCTGTACCTGTAAAGGCAGCGGCTCTTGCACTCGGTATCCCCATCGTTGCATGCGATACGATCACCGATGAGGCGATCGAGCAGGTCCGTTCGCTGGAAGCGAATCTCCTTGTCTCCTTTGCGACAAGCCACTATTTCACCTCACGTTTCCTCTCCCTCTTCTCACAGGGAGCTGTAAACGTCCATCCTTCCCTTCTTCCACTCCTTCGGGGCCCCTCTCCGATACAGTATACGATCCTGAGCAAGGAGCCGGTCGGAGGAATCTCGATTCAGAAGATCGTGAAGGAAATTGACAGCGGGGATGTCTTGAACTCCCTTTCCTTTGCACTGGACGGAGATGAGACGAGTGAGACCCTCATGGCCACCGTTTCCTCACTTTCAGCTCAGCTCACCCTGAAAACACTGGAGAAGTATGCACACTTCAATGAGCATGCCTTCCCGCAGGAGCATGCGAAGGCGACCTTCACGCGGAAACTCGCAAAAGAGGACGGTGCGATAGATTTCTCTCAAAGCGCAAGTGATATCCACGCGATGGTCCGGGCTTTCTATCCCTGGCCGAAAGCCTATACCTTCTTCAACGGTGTACAGCTCATACTTTCAAGCGTGTCAGGAACGATCGACGCTGTCGATGATGAAACAGCTCACTCTGTGGAGCCCGGAACAGTGACCGGTTTCGACAAGAAACGGGGACTCGCTATCGCCTGTTCTCCCGGTACCCTGTACGTGAACCGGCTCCAGCTGAGCAAGAAGAAGGAGATGGACGCCCGGTCGTTCGTGAATGGGAATCCCGACATTCTCAATGCCCGCCTGTCCGGTGAATGAATCGTAATCTGATCCTCATCCTCATGCTGCTGCTCTCTCTTTCCTCTCTCATCTCGGCAGAGGTCTCTCCCTTTCCTGAACTGGAGGAGGGGGATGTGAAGGTGGCACTTGTTCTCTCAGGAGGCGGTGCGAGAGGCTTTGCCCATATTCCCATTATTAAGGCTCTGGAAGAAGCGCACATACCGATCGATATGGTCGTCGGTACAAGTATGGGTGCCTTTGTCGGTGGCATCTATGCCTCCGGCTATTCACCCGATGAGATGGTTGAACTGGTTGAGGCCTATGATATGAGAGAACTGTTCGCGGTCGCTCCTGTCTCTCACCAATCTCCCGAGCTATCGGTATTCACTGAGTACAAGAACAATATTATCTCGCTCGAGTTCGATGAGGAAGGAATAGGCAGTGCTCCCGGGCTCATCGGAGACCAGAAGATTCTGGAACTACTGAATGATTCGCTCATCAAGACCTCCGCGATCAGTGAATTTGATGACCTGCCTATACCCTTCAGGGCTGTCGGGACAGACCTGGCCACTGGAGAAAAGATCATCTTCTCCAAAGGCTCCCTCATTGCGGCCATCAGGGGGAGTATCAGCATACCGGGGATTTTCGCTCCCGCCCCGGTGGACGGCAGAATGGTTGTAGACGGAGGTATTGTAGACAACCTTCCCATCCAGATCGCTCTCGATATGGGGGCAGACATCATTATCGCTGTGGACGTCAACTCAAGTGACTACCAACGGGAAGTATCGGAGTATGATTCAATCCCCGAAGTCTTCGAGCAACTTGTGATCATCCTGACGAGAAATACGATCGTTGATCAGGTTCAGAAAGCTCATCTTATATTCTCTCCGCTTCTCGGCTCCTTCGGGATGATGGACTTTACGTCATACCGGGAAATCATGGCCATTGGTGAGGAGACTGCTGCAGAGCAGCAGGATGCTATCGATATCCTGAGTTCCTTCATTGCCTCTGTGAATTCCCCTGAACCTTCCTCATCTGAAAGAAGGAGTTATCAGTCTCTTGAGGATATCAGGATCTACAAGGTTACCCATACCGCTGTGAATCCCGATATTCACCGGGTTGATACCTTTCCTCTTGAGTCCTTTGAGGACCTTGAAGGAGAGGTTCTCGATTCAGCCACACTCGAGAATCTGAAGAAAGACCTGGAGGAGTTACGGGAATCCGATCGGTATGCAACGGTAACCTATCAGGTGGAGGATATCTTCTGGGATGCAGACGGGAAACCGTACGGAGTCCTCGATATCATCACACGGGATTTTCTGCCCCGCCATCTCACACTCTCCCTCGGTCTGTTCGGATCAACGGGTATCAGGCTTGTCCCTGATACCGAACCCGTCTTTGACTTCGATCCCAATTTCTCTGTTGAACTGAATGCTGAAGAATTTCTTCATGAGAATCTGGCGTTCAACTTCTCCATAGTACAGGAGGAGGCTGTTTCGATAGACCTCGCCCTGCGTTACCATGTCTCTCCCGCCTTCTCAGTCGGGATGGACCAGAGGTATGAGAGAGGCTATCTGGCCGCCGGTGAGACGGTCGTGCCGGGGACAAATGACGGGGAGGATTACAATTACAGTCCTTCCCTGTCGGCCTACATGACCTATAAGAATAATATCGAGGTGAAGCTCACTGCCGCCCTCGACTCCTACTGGTTTATTCAGGATGATGGATCCTATTCGTATCGCTCTGTTCCTTCCCTCTCGCTGGGAGGAGTCTATACGACTCAGAATTTCTCCATGTTCCCGAAGCAGGGAACACGGATGGATATCTGGGGAAATATCTCCTACTACGATCAGTCCTTCGGCTACCGTTTTGATTTCAGGGGCCTGAGAACCCTGAAGATCGCGGAGAATGACTATCTGACATTTCACGGAAGCGCCGGGTCTGGCCGCTCTGTCACTCACCTCAGAGAGGACTACTTCTCCTACGGTGGATACGGCGGTGTCGTGACATTATCACCTGCTCTCAGGGTGAAGGAGAGAATCCTTGCCTCGGTGACCTACAGGCATGAACATGAGGTGTCAGCCTTTCCTCTTATTTTCACCGCACGAATCAGGGCAGGGATGCGGGGCCAGAGCATAGAGGAGCTCTATGCAGGAGCCTCACCTCCCGTGATCGATTCCTTCGACTTTTTCTCCTCCCCTGTCTATGATGCAGCCTTCTCTGCCGGTCTCGGCGTAAAGATACAGAATGCGGATATTCTTTTCGGAGTTGCCCTTGATGCCCGACTCAATACTGCTTTTTTTGTGGAGGTCCGATGATGTGGACCCGATGGAACGACTATACTTCAGCACTGGAAGCTGAATACGGAAAGCGGGTCTACCGCATCGGAGTCGACGGAGGATTTTCCTGTCCTCACAGGGATGCCGACAGGAGAGGAGGCTGTCTGTTCTGCGATTCTTACGGTGCCGTGTCGGTCTATCAGCGAACCGATGAGAGCTCCTTCACTCGAAAGAGTTCCTTCCGGAAGGATATTGAGAAACAGCGGAGTACGGACTTTGAAACATCAATCGAAGAGAGAGTGGCCTCTCTGCAGGAACAGGTGGAGCGGGGAAAAACTTTCCTTGATACCCGGTATCCCGGGACATTGAAGAGTATCTACTTCCAGTCCTTCACGAACACCTTCGATACTCTCGGTAATCTGAAGAGACTGTACGATGCGGCTCTCGATACCGCTGAGTATACTGAACTGATCGTGAGCACCCGTCCGGATGCACTCTCTGCCGGGGTTATCTCTCTGCTCGGAACGTACCGGAGCAGGGTGAAAAAGGTCTGGGTCGAACTCGGTCTTCAGAGCGGGAAC
Organism: Sphaerochaetaceae bacterium; assembly: GCA_963676605.2. GTDB lineage: Bacteria > Spirochaetota > Spirochaetia > Sphaerochaetales > Sphaerochaetaceae > SABI01. The sequence continues at coordinate 18,241 of CAXXSP010000031.1, forward strand.
GATGAGAGTCTCGAATTCATCAACAGAGGACACAGCGTGCAGCAGTATATCAATGCTATATCTGCACTGAAAAAAGCACGTATTGCGGTGGCGGTTCACCTCATACTCGGTCTTCCGGGAGAGGGAGATACACACATCCTGGAGACAGCCCGGGTTATCAGGGAGACCCACCCTGAAGCGATAAAGATCCATAATCTCCATATCGTGGCGGGAACGCCTCTGTATGAGATGTATGAGAGAGGAGAGATCGAAGCTCCCGAGATGGCTGAACATATCTACAATACAATTCTTCTGCTCAGACACATTCCTTCCGACATCGTCATACAGCGGTTGATGAGTGATACTCCCCGACATCGTCTTGCAGCCCCACGCGATTTTCCCGATAAGACAACCTTCCTCCATGCCCTCGACAGGGTGATGAAAGAGCAGCAGGTGCAGCAGGGAGATCAACTGTGAGAAAGAAATTCGAACGGATTCAGACAGTACTGAGAGTACTCACAGCCTCTTCCATCCTCCTCGTCATCTTCATGTCCCTCCTTTCTCCCTCCCGGCTTCCTTCATCCGTCCACTTTTTCCCGTATGAAGATAAAGTTCTTCACACCGGAGCCTACTTTGTCATAGCCTTCCTTATGATTCTCTCCTCTGTGAGGAAGGTGTATCAGCCATCAGCGAGAGACTTTCTTTCAGAAAACCGCAGGATTATAGTCTATACCTTCCTCACCGTTTTTCTCCTTGGAGTGGCGATAGAACTGCTCCAACCTCTTACCGGAAGGTCCATGGAGTTTCTGGATGTGATTGCCGACACCTTCGGTGCGCTTGCCGGTATTGCAGCAGCCTTGAAAATCCTTAGAATTGTAGCCAGGAGGCTCGTAGATGCAGAAAGAACTAGAAGAACTGGAACAGAGCGTAACTGAGGCAGTAAAGCGTGCGGCCGTCAGTCTCGAACCCTCCCTTATGAAGGCGCTTGAAGCGATGAAAACCTCCTACGAGGAAAAAGAGAAGAGGTGCGAGAAGGGAACGAGGGAATACGGACAGATTTCCTCCAGCCTTGAGATGCTCTCGATGATCCTGCGCAACCTTGAGATTGCCGAAGAAAAGCAGCGTCCGATGTGCCAGGATACAGGGATGCTGATCGCCTTCGTGTCTGTCGGGCCCGATTCTCCCTTTTCGATGCACGAGATAGAGGGAGTTGTCAACAGAGGCGCCGAAGGAGCTTTTGTTGACGGTGCTTTCAGATATTCGATCGTAAACGATCCTCTTTTCGGGCGAAGGAATACGGGAAGCAATCTTCCCGTCCTGATCCATTGGGATACCTGCGAAGCGGGAAGAGGGGAGATCCATTTCATCTGAAGGGATTCGGCAGTGAGAACTGCAGTGTGATGAAGATGTTCAATCCTACCTCACGGGATGATGAGATTGTCAGTTTTATCGCGGAAGCGGTGAAGAGTGCGGGAGGGAAACCCTGTCCTCCGGTTGTTCTTGGAGTGGGTATCGGCGCTTCCGCCGAGGGCAGTGCACTCCTTTCAAAGAAGGCTCTCCTCCGTGAGGTGGGTACACCTCATCAGGATGAGCGGTATGCTGCACTGGAGAAGAAGATTCTCGAGGCAGTTCAGAAGACAGACGTGGGTCCCGGAGGATTCGGCGGACCGCTCACGGCTCTCGGCGCTGCCGTGGAATACGCTCCAACGCATATCGCAGGACTGCCGGTCACCCTTGCCATCAGCTGCTGGGCGGACAGAAAAGCCCACGTGAAGCTCTAGGAGGTGAGGGAAGTGAAAAAGCATATACAGTTACCGTTCACGCAGAACATGATAGAAACTCTCAGCGTCTACGATCAGCTCCTGCTGTCGGGCAAGATTCTGGTCGGCCGGGATCAGGTTCATAAGAGGATCGTTGATTCCCTGTCTTTAGGTGAGTCTCTGCCGGTCGATCTGGAGGGGAGCAGTATCTACTACATGGGCCCTGCCCGCAAGAGGGAGGGGGAGGTCATCGGTTCGTGCGGCCCGACGACGAGTGCCCGCATGGATCCCTTTACCCCGACGATTCTTTCACGGGGTGTGAAGGCGATTATCGGGAAAGGTCCCAGGAGCAGCGAAGTCATCCGTGCAGTGAAGGAGCATGGAGCCCTCTACCTCAGTGCCTTCGGAGGTTGCGGAGCCCTGTACGCTGAGACGATTCTCTCGAGCAGGGTGCTTGCGTACCCTGATCTCGGTCCCGAGGCGCTTCTCGAGCTTGAAGTTCGTGATTTTCCCGTGATTGTGGCGATTGATAGCCTCGGGAACTCGATATTCTGAAAAAAAGGTAGACGTATGACCAATTCGCGACTACCATGGAGAACGAGGCGGGGAAATTTAAAGCTGGATGGGTTTGCATGCATAGACATACTTCATATATAGCAGTGGGATTTGCCCTTTCTCTCTTTCTTATCCTCTCAGGGTGTTCTGCCGAGAAGACCGGGCAGAAAGTCTCCGAGGTCTCAACTGAGATGGAAAGTCCGCTCCCCCAGACAAAGACAGAGGCTTCTCAACCTGCCGGTGATGCTTCTTCCTATGAAGAAGAACTCTCCTATTTCTACGGACTTGCCAAGCCGCAGACTCTCGATGAACGCTTCAGCTATGCGTATGGGTATATGCTGATGGAAAGTGCCAGCAAAGATCTGCCGTCAATCGATGCCAACTATTTCCTCAGAGGTATCTATGACAGGGGAATCGATGAATCGCAGATGCTTTCGGCAGAAGAGAGAAATACTGCGTTCTATGAATTCCAGACAAAACTGGTGAATGAAGCTTCCGAACAGCTCAAGGAACTCGCAGCGAAAAATCTTGCAGAGGCAGAAGACTTCCTCCGTGTGAACGGAGAAAAAGAGGGAGTGTCCACAACAGAGAGCGGGCTGCAGTACATGGTAGTCAACCCTTCCGAAGGACCCTCTCCTCAGAGCGGAGATTCGGTGAAGGTCAACTATACCCTCACCTTCCTTGACGGACGTGAAGGGGACTCCTCGGTTCCGGGGATCCCGAGCACCTTCGGTCTCGACAATCTTATTCCCGGCTTCTCTGAGGGACTTCTCCTCATGAGTGAAGGAAGTTCCTATCGTTTCTTCGTCCATCCTTCTCTCGGATACGGAGAGGCGGGAAATTCACGTATCGAACCGAACACCCTCCTCATCTTTGATGTGGAACTGGTGGAAATTCTCAGCAGCAGCGAAGAATAGGAAGCAGCTCCTCAAGCTTTCTGATCGTGTAGGTGTACGAAGGGGTCTCAGGGATATCCATGGCGTACCGGTTGATCCACACACTGTCGATCCCCGCCCTCCGAGCCCCCTCGATATCACTGGAAAGAGAGTCTCCCACCACGAGCGGTCTCTTCGGGGAGATGCCTCTCTCTTCGAGTTCTCTGAGTGTTTCACTGAAGAATCTGACATCGGGCTTCACAAAACCCATCTCCTCCGCTATTGCCACGTAGGAGAAGAAGCGGGAGGTCCCTGTGGCAACGACTCTTCCCTTCTGTACCGATGTGATCCCGTTGGTAATGATACTCATAGGAATGCCGAGCTCCTGAATCTTCTCGAGCACCTCGATGGTGTCACTGTATACGTGATAGCTGGTGCCGAGGAAATAGATATAGCGCTCGGCGGCCTTCTGTGCACTGACAGAGACGTTATAGGTCTCAAAGAACCGTGAGAACCGTTCAACCTTCAGCTTCTCTACGCTTGTCAGCCCCTTCTCGAGGTCAAGCCACAGGCCGTGGTTTATTGTGTGGTAGGTCTCTAGCATATCCGGTGATACTATGAGTCCTGTTTCTTCAAAGAGAGCTTTCAGAGCGTAATTCTCAGCTGCCGTAAAATCGTACAGCGTGCCGTCAACATCAAAAAGTATATGGTCGTACATGACAATCCTTTACAAAAGAATAAAAAGAGGTAATGATACCCTATAGGTACACTTATACCGAAAGGGGGCAGTATGGCAAGTGATAAGAAAATGTATTTCCTGTGGATAGGCGCTTCGGTGGTTCTTATCGCTGTTGCTCTTGTGATGCTTCTGAAGCAGACGATGTTCATCGAGATCCTCGTGGGAACCCTCTCGATCTGTGTTCTTATGAGCTCTCTGGTCAGCGTGTTCACCATACGGAGGTATCAGGAGATACCTCTCGCTTTCGGCGGGACGATCGTGAAGGGTGTCAGCGGTATCATCATTGCTGTCCTCGCTCTTGTGCTCCTCATAACAGGTTCCAAATCCTCCGCACAACTCATGCTCAAGATTCTCGCAGGACAGGTGACTCTCGCCTCTCTGATTCTTCTTATCGAGGTCTTTACACTGAAGAAGGGCATGTACAAGAGGAAACCGCTTCTGCTTGAAGCTCTGGTCTCTGCCATCGTAGCAGTGCTCGTTTTCATTCTCCCCGCTGAGACGGCATCTCTTATCATCACCCTGATAGCTGCGGTAGCGATCACGGTGGGGATTGCCGGGATTGTCATCTCGGTCCTCATGATGCGTTCGGGAAAGAAGAAGGAAGTGAAAGAGGAGTCAACTCTCTCTGCTGAATAAGAATGCGGTGTATTGACATAAACCTCTTCCTTCTGTACTGTAACTCACATGAAAACGATTCGTGCACATCATCACCATAGGTCATCTCTGTAATGTTGCGGTGCATGTGTACTATATTCTGATAAGCAGGCTTCGCATACAGCGAGGCCTTTTCTTTTTATAAGGACTGGAGGATACAATGGAAAGACTGAAGATCGCTATACAGAAAAAAGGAAGACTGAGTGAGGACTCACTCCAGCTGATAAAAGACTGCGGGGTTCATTTCAATTCATCAAGCAGAGTACTGCGTGAAGAATCGAGCAACTTTCCCCTCGAGTTTCTTTTTCTCCGTGATGATGATATCCCATCCTACGTCTACGACGGCGTAGCCGATATCGGAATCGTAGGAAGAAATGAGCATGACGAACAGAATTTCCCCCTTGATGTGATCCGTGATCTCGGGTTCGCGAAGTGCCGTCTCTCGATAGCGGTTCCCAACGGTTTCGAATACCAAAGTGTGAAAAGCCTTGACGGGAAGAGGATTGCCACAAGTTATCCCACGATTCTCGGCAAGTACCTCAAGGAGAACGGTGTACAGGCGCGAGTGTATGAGATCTCAGGATCCGTCGAGATCACCCCGTCTGTCGGGGTCTCAGATGCTATCTGCGACCTGGTCTCAACCGGCGCGACGCTCGTAAGCAACGGTCTTACCGAGGTCGATGCTTTCTACACCTCCACCGCAGTGATGATCGCTCATCCCAACCTTCCTCAGGAGAAAAGAGATATCCTCGAACGACTCCTTATGAGAATGGATGCCGTAAGAAAGGCGATGGACTATAAGTACATCATGTTCAATCTTCCTGAGAAACACCTCTCTGAGGTCGCAAAGATCATTCACGGAATGAAGAGTCCCACAGTCACTCCCCTGGTAGAGGAGGGATGGGTCTCAGTCCAGACGGTTGTTCTCGAGGACACCTTCTGGGATGTGCTTGAGAAACTGAAGGCTCTTGGAGCCCAGGGTATTCTGGTGACTGCAATCGAGAAGATGGCAGACTGAAGCGGAGCAGATGGGGTATGAATGTCTATTATTCAATGAAGAAGAGCGAAGTGAAGAATCTGCTCGCCCGCTCGAGTGCTGAAGAGAGTGAAGATATCTCTTTAGCGGTTTCTGAGATCCTTGAGCGTGTGAGAACGGAAGGGGAAGAAGCTGTCCTCGAATTCACCTGTGATTTTGATGGTGTCGAGCTTTCCTCACTTCTCTATGAGAAAAAGAGGATCGCCGAGGGAGCGAAGGAAGTTCCGGCTGAACTAGCTTCCGCAATTACCATAGCTGCGAAGAACATTGAGACCTTCCATGCCTCTCAGAGACCTCTGCATGAGAAAGTGGAGGTACTCAGCGGCGTTACCTGCTGGCAGAAATCCCACCCGATCGAACGGGTAGGGCTTTATATCCCCGGAGGGACAGCTCCGCTGTTCTCCACCCTCCTGATGCTCGCTGTTCCTGCGAAGCTTGCCGGATGTCCTTCTGTTACAATCGCCACCCCGCCGAGAAAGGACGGGAGTGTGGACCCGGTGATTCTCTACTGTGCAGAACTGCTGGGGATCGACACGATACTTACCTGCGGAGGCGCTCAGGCCGTTGGTGCTCTCGCCTACGGCACCGACCACAGCGCACCGGTCGACAAGATCTTCGGACCGGGGAACCGGTTTGTTACCGAAGCGAAGCAGCAGGTGAATGCGACAGGAACTGCCATTGATATGCCGGCGGGGCCGAGTGAGGTGATGGTGGTCGTTGACGCTATGACTCCTCCTGCGTTCGCTGCGAGTGATATCCTGAGCCAGTGTGAACATGGAATGGACTCTCAGGCAATTCTTGTGGTTATCAATAACACCCCGCAGGGTGGAGAGGCTATCGTTCAGGAAATCCTTGCGCAGGTGAATACCCAGATGAGCACCCTGAACCGTCGTGAGCTCGCAGAGAGCTCCTTCAGGAGATCCTATACCGTGGTTGTTTCCGATGAGAGGGAAGCTGTTGACGTGATCAATGAATATGCTCCCGAGCACCTGATACTCGCCACGGAAGATTACAGCTATCTTGAAGAGCATGTGATGAATGCCGGATCGGTGTTCCTCGGGTGTTACTCCCCCGAGTCTGCAGGAGACTACGCCTCAGGGACGAACCATACGCTCCCGACGAGCGGATATGCCCGTGCCTACAGCGGAGTGAACCTCTCCAGTTTCATGAAGACAATCACCTACCAGCATCTGAGCAGGGAAGGGCTTGCTGCTCTTTCTCACACGATAATAACGATGGCTGAAGCAGAGACCCTTCAGGCACACGCACGAGCTGTCTCCTTACGAGTCGACAGTGAATGAGGATATACCTATGAATGGACCGACCATAGCTGAATTGATGCGCCCTTCGATACGGAATCTTACCCCCTATTCTTCCGCACGGAATGAATTTTCCGGTGAAGCCTCGATTTTTATCGATGCCAATGAGAATTACAGAGACTTCGTCGGCGGAGAAGGTAGAAACAGATACCCGGACCCGAAACATACAACGCTCAAGGAGATGATCGAGAGCACTCTCGGACTCCCTGGAGATCAGATCGTGCTCGGGAACGGAAGTGATGAGATCATCGATCTGCTGTTCAGAATCTTCTGCGAACCGGCAGAGGACCGCGTGATACTCTTTCCTCCCACCTACGGGGCGTATCAGGTATTCGCCGACATCAATAATGTCGGGACTCTCTCCGTGCCTCTCACCGAGGATTTCGCCCTCGATATGGAAACGATCAGAACAAGAATCGACGAACTCAACAGCGCACAGAACAAACTCCTGTTCATCTGCTCACCGAATAACCCGAGCGGGAATTCCTTTCCTCTCTCTCAGGTGGAAGAGATCGCATCCTCCTTCAGAGGTATCACGATCGTTGATGAGGCGTACATTGATTTCTCCGAACAGAAATCGGCTGCTTCCCTGGTGGCGAAATATGATCGTCTTGTCGTTCTCAGAACCCTCAGCAAGGCCTGGGGACTGGCGAATGTGAGAATCGGCTTCGCGATCGCACATCCTGATATTATCGGTGTGATGCATAACGTGAAGTATCCTTATAATCTGAGCGGTGTACAGCAGGAAAAGGCAGTTGAAGCCCTCAAAGCGAAAGAGCATGTCTCTGACACGGTGAAGATGATCGTGAGTGAACGGGGCCGGGTTGCCTCGGTGCTCTCTTCGATTTCCTACGTGGAGAACGTATTCGACAGCGACGCGAACTTCATCCTGGTTCGTGTGAAAGATGCGGACGGACTGTATATGAAGCTGCTTGAACGCGGGATCATCATCAGGAACAGATCGAAGGTGATCGGCTGCAGCGGCTGTGTGCGTATCACAATCGGAAGTGTCGAGGAGAATAATGCACTCCTTTCGGCAATGAAGGAAATTGAGGAGGAAAACACATGAAGAAAACCTATCTCGTCATCGATTTCAGCGTTATTGCGGACTCTGGTGAGGGAGAGAAGATCTCCTGGAAGCCTTCGCTCTTCTCTTCACTTTCCCAGGTAGCTGCCTATGGAATCTATACCCCAGTCATCCGTGCAGGACGTGATACGGATGAGAAGCTCCTGGCGTACTGCATAGAAGTACTCTCAGGAGAGAAGGTGTTCGTTGAGAACGTCATCTATGATCTCAGTGAAATCTCAGGAGCGAATGAAGAAACCTCACGCTACCTCACTTCCGGCGAAGCCGAGGGACCTTTCCCTGTGATCCCTTTCACCACCTGGCAGCAGGTGCTCCCGCTTCTTATCCCCTCCGCCTCTCTGCCCCAGAGAACAGCTTCAGTGAAGAGATCTACAAAAGAGACCTCCATCAGTGTCGAGGTGAACCTTGACGGAACAGGAAAGGCGGAAGTCTCCACGAAGATACCCTTCTTCGATCACATGCTTGATCAGATCGCCCGTCACGGAAGGATCGACCTGAACGTCTTCTGCGACGGAGACGTTGAGATCGATGAGCATCACAGCGTCGAAGACACGGCGATCTGCCTCGGTGAGGCAATCCTCACCGCACTCGGTGATAAACGGGGAATCGGCAGGTACGGAGATGCCCGTGTTCCGATGGATGATGTGAACGGATCCTGTATCCTGGATTTCTCGAACCGTCCGTACCTCCTGTTTGACGTCTCCTTCGCCCGTGATATGGTGGGGACCTTTCCCACAGAGATGGTTGAGCACTTTTTCAAGAGTTTCAGTGATGAATCGAGGTCGAATATTCACCTGAGTGTCACACAGGGTAATACCCATCACCAGGTGGAAGCTCTGTTCAAAGCCTTCGCCCGCTCCCTGAAGCAGGCGGTGTTCAGATATCCGGGGAATACAGATCTCCCCAGTACGAAAGGAATGTTATGAGCAAGACAGTAGCTGTGGTGAAGTACAATGCGGGAAATATCCGTTCAGTGCTCTGTGCCCTGAACCGCCTCGGGTACGACGGGATCGTGACTGACGACGAAGCGCGTCTCAGATCAGCCTCCAGAGTCATCTTCCCGGGGGTCGGGGAGGCCTACAGCGCGATGGATTACCTGAAGAAAACCCATCTCGATGAGGTGCTTACCTCTCTGGAGCAGCCGTTCCTTGGAATCTGTCTCGGTCTTCAGCTGATGTGTGATTTCAGCGAAGAGAGGTCGACTTCCTGCCTCTCTATTTTTCCTGAACAGGTGAAGAAGTTCCCTTCCGTAGGAGAAAAGATCCCCCACATGGGATGGAATACGATAGAGCACACCGATGATTACCTGTTCAGTTCGGTTGAGCAGAATGAATATGTGTACTTCGTTCACTCCTACTACGCAGAGGCGAGTGAGAAGAGTATTGCCACCTGTCAGTATGCAGACACAACGTTCAGTGCATCGATCGGGTTCAACAATTTCCGCGGGGTGCAGTTCCACCCCGAAAAAAGCGGAACGGTCGGTGCGAAGATTCTCAGCAATTTCCTTGAAGGAGAGAAACTCTAGATGAAGATCATACCCGCTATCGATATCATAGGAGGCTCCTGCGTACGTCTCGTGAAAGGGGACTATGCGCAGCAGACCACCTACAATAGTGATCCTGTCGCTGTCGCGAAGCAGTATGAGGATGCGGGTCTTACCCGTCTTCACCTCGTCGATCTCGACGGTGCGAAGGCCGGAAAGATCATCAACCATGCGGTGATCGAGAAGATACGGCGCAACACTTCGCTGCACATTGATGTCGGCGGAGGAATCAAGAGCAGGGAGGATATCCTGAAAGTACTCGACAGCGGAGCTGACGAAGTGACGATCGGTTCTCTCAGTGCCCGGGATCGCGAACTCACCCTTTCACTCCTTGAAGAGTTCTCTTCCAGCCGCCTTATTCTGGGCGCAGACTGTCTGAACGGACGTATCGCGGTCAGCGGCTGGCAGGAGACAACAGAACATACAGTGGAAGAGTTCGTCTCCTCCTACGTCAATGCCGGTTTCCGTAAGATCGTATCAACTGATATCTCCCGTGACGGCATGCTGAACGGCCCCTCGATTGAGCTGTATGAGAGTCTTGAGAAGGCGACTCAGGCGACAAGCGGAGTGCAGATCGTGGCAAGCGGAGGTATCCGGTCGGTCGAGGACCTCAGAGAGCTCAGGAGCCGAGGACTCTGGGGCGCTATCATAGGAAAAGCCCTGTTCGAGAACAGGATACAGCTCGAAGAGCTTGCAGAATTTCTGTAGGGGAGGCAAGAGGTGCTGGCTAAAAGAATCATTCCCTGTCTCGATGTGAAGGACGGGAGAACTGTTAAGGGTGTCAACTTCGTCGACCTGCGGGACGCGGGAGATGCCGTGGAACTCGCGCGGGTGTATGCGGAGCTCGGAGCAGATGAACTCACCTTCCTCGATATCACGGCGACAGTGGAAGAGAGAAACACCTTCAGTGAACTCGTGAAGAGAATTTCACGGGTTATTAACATCCCCTTCACGGTTGGAGGCGGAATCAGGACAATCGGTGATGTGAGTGTGATGCTCGAAGCCGGAGCCGATAAGATTTCCGTCAACTCGATGGCGGTGAAGGATCCTAAAGTCATTGACCAGATGGCGGGAGAATTCGGCTCGCAGTGCGTTGTCTGCGCTATCGATGTGAAGAAAGACCGGGCGAAGGACAGCTGGGAAGTATTCGTCGCCGGAGGGAGGATCCCCACCGGGCTTGATGCGTTCGAATGGGCGAAAGAAGTGGAGAGTCGGGGAGCAGGAGAAATCCTCCTCACCAGCATGGATGCTGACGGTACCAAGGCCGGTTTCGACCTTGAGATCACCCGTCAGATCAGCGAAGCTCTTTCCATTCCCGTCATCGCCAGCGGCGGTGCGGGGACAAAGGAGCATTTCGTCGATGTGTTCACCGAAGGGAAGGCCGATGCAGCCCTCGCGGCATCAATCTTCCATTTCTCTGAAATTCCTATCCCGGAACTGAAGATTTTTCTTCAGAATCGTGGTATACCTATACGCCTTAGATGATTATTAGGAGAGAATATGCAACTTGATTTCAACAAAGGAAACGGCCTGATCCCTGCCATCATTCAGGATGCAGTGACGCAGAAAGTACTGATGCTCGGCTATATGAACGAGGAAGCTTTTAAGATCACACAGGAAAAGAACCTCGTGACCTTCTTCTCCCGAACAAGAAATACTCTCTGGACGAAGGGCGAGACCAGCGGAAACTACCTTACAGTCCGTGAGATCATTCCTGACTGTGATAACGATACCCTTCTCATCAAGGCTGTTCCGTCAGGACCTGTATGTCACACAGGGAATGATACATGTTTCGATGAATCGAATGAACTTCAGGATGTCGATACCAGAGATTTCCTCTTCTATCTTCAGAGTGTCATTCAGGACAGACGGGAGTACCCGATCGAGGGCTCGTACACCAACCACCTGTTCAGCAGAGGGATCAACAAGATCGCTCAGAAGGTGGGCGAAGAGGCTGTTGAGCTCGTTATCGAAGCGAAGGATGACAATGAAGAACTCTTCCTCGGTGAAGCTGCGGACCTGATGTACCACTTCCTCGTACTTCTTGCTCAGAAGAATTATGACCTTGAGCAGGTCTATGAAGTGCTGAAGGGAAGACACTCCAGGTAAGAGGTCGTCATGGCGCAGAAAAGGAACGGCATGTCCTACACCCTGTACGCTATCGGGGCAAGTATTCTCCTTGCGGCTGTGAAGCTTACTGCAGGAATTGCGGGATCCTCTGCCGCGCTTGTCTCTGACGGGGTCAACTCGCTCAGCGATATCGTCGGATATACGATCGTCGCCATCTCCCTGATGGTATCCGGAAAGAAAGCCGACCGTCATCACCAGTACGGGCATGAGAAGGTGGAGAGTGTAGTATCCCTCCTGTTCTCGCTTGCCATCATGATCACCGGAGGATTCATAGGATATACCGGGATCACTCTTATCATGTCGGGAGGAAAGACTCATATTCCAACCTCGCTCGCTCTCTGGGGAGCACTCGCTTCCCTCGGTGCGAAAATAATTCTGGCAGTCTACACGCGCCGCGGCTACCGGGCCAGCGGAAGCAGTGCGCTGAAAGCGCTGTATACCGACCACCTCAGTGATGCGGTTGCCACCGGAGGGGCCCTCCTGGGAGTCTTCACCGCAAGAGCGGGCTTTCCCATCGCAGACCCGATTGCTTCACTCCTGATTGCACTGTTCGTGATCTACTCAGGAGCAAAGGTGCTCAGGAGCTCTTTCCATGTCCTCATGGATGCGTCAGCTGATCCTGAGACAGTCAATGCGATTAAAGAGATCGTGAAGGCGAATAATAAGGTGCTGAATATCGACCTGCTGAAGACACGTACGGTAGGCAGCGGCTATTACGTCGACATTGAGATCTGTCTCTCCAAGGAACTCTCTCTTGAAGCGGCTCATGATATAGCGGAAGACGTCCATGACAGCATCGAGAACGGTCTTCCCAGTATCCGCCACGTGATGGTCCATACCAATCCCAGCCAGAAGACCTAGATTATCTCTTTTCTCTCTTATTCTCGCACCCATTACCCTGATACGGGCATTCTCAGTAGGAAGCTGCCCGAAGGAGCTCATCCATGACAGATCCATTCTCCCCGAAATTACTTACTATCCTCAAGGGCGGAATCAGTGCAAAACAACTGACCTCTGAAGCTGTCAGCGGGATCGTGGTGGGCATCATTGCTCTTCCCCTTTCCATTGCTTTCGCCACGGCCTCCGGAGTATCTCCTGCGAGCGGAATCATCACGGCAGTGATTGCAGGTTTTCTTATCTCCTTTTTAGGGGGAAGCCGGGTCCAGATAGGTGGTCCTACGGGAGCCTTCGTGGTTGTGATCTTCTCGATCGTGCAGAACTACGGTATTGACGGTCTCTTCTACGCAACGATCATGGCCGGCATCTTCCTTGTCCTGTTCGGGCTGCTGCGTTTCGGCACCTTTCTGAAGTATATTCCCTATTCCCTGGTTGTCGGTTTCACCTCGGGCATTGCTGTCATCATCTTCTTCACCCAGATCAAGGATGCTCTCGGACTCGACATTGATACCGTCCCTGCAGAATTCATCGAGAAGCTTATCTCCTATGCAGAGCACATCAATACTCTTGAACCGGCAGCTCTTGCAATCACATCTGGTACCATTGTCATAATAACACTGACGAAGCGGTACACTGACAGGATTCCCGGGTCGGTCATCGCGCTCATCGGAGCAAGTATACTGACTTCTCTGCTGCATCTTCCGGTCGAAACGATCGGAACTCTGTACGGTGCGATCCCCCGGACCATCCAGCTCTATCTTCCCTCCCAGCCTCCCTCCGATATCATCCACCTCATAGGTCCTGCCCTGTCGATTGCAATCCTCGGCGGTATCGAGTCTCTCCTCTCCGCATCGGTGGCTGACGGTATGATCAGCGGCCATCACCGCTCGAACACGGAGCTTATTGCACAGGGGATAGCTAATATCGCATCTCCTCTGTTCGGCGGTATCCCGGCAACCGGGGCGATCGCACGTACGGCAGCGAATATCAAGAATGGAGGGAGAACACCGATCTCGGGAATGGTGCATTCCCTCACACTCCTGGCCGTCATGCTCTTCTTCGGTAGGTTTGTTATTTACATCCCCATGGCAGCTCTTGCAGGAATTCTGATTGTCGTGGCCTATAACATGAGTGAATATACCTCTTTCCTCTCCCTGCTGAAGGGAAACGGACATGATCGGCTGATCCTCCTGACCACCTTCTTTCTCACGATCTTCTTCGACCTTGTCGTAGCCATTCAGGTGGGAGTCGTTCTCTCAAGCTTTCTTTTCATGAAACGGATGAGTGATATAGCCGAGAAGCGTATCGAAGCGGTCATCGACACAGACCTGATTGAAAACTACGATGCACTTCCGCCTCATGTCTCCGTATTCGAAATCAGCGGGCCTCTCTTCTTCGCCTCAGCACACAGATTCAGTGAACTGATCAAAGAGACCGGTATGAAAGGTTCTGTCCTTATCATACGATTCCGGCACGTTGATTTTATAGACAGAACGGGTATGAATCATCTCTTCGATACGCTCGATTATCTGAAACGGCGAAAGGTGAGGGTGCTTCTGTCAGGGATGAGGAGTGAGGTCCGGGAGAAGCTTGAATCTCATCAGATCTACGAACTCTGTGACAGAGAGGATGTAGTGAATCTCTTCTCCGATGCGGTGGATAAGGTCTCAGAATAACCTGTTAGGAAAGGTTCTGCAGGTATTCAGCGAACGGCTTGTCCATCACGAAGAAATGGTTCAGGATGAATTCATCGATAAAGAACATATAGAAATTCTCACATAATCCCTTTTCAAGGTCTTTGAATCTCTCAGAGGTGTGTTGTCTCAGCAGCGCATGCTCTTCCTTGTGGTGTTCTCTCTCAGGATACTCCGCCCTGTCCATCAGACGCTCTTCATACTCAAAGTGATCTTCAATGTAGGAGTGGAGGAGTGTCTGCAGATCTTCAACCTGCGATGCATCTTCCATATTATCCAGGAGCTGCGAAGCAAGGGGCAGCAGTTCCCGGTGTTCCTTGTCAATCTGAGGGAAGCCTGTCTCATATGCCTCCATCCACTCGAGACCGGTGTGACCTTCCGGTATGACAGTTTTCCAGATACACTGTTCGACCCTGTTCCTGCCCATCTCTTTCGCCCGGTAGAGAGCCCGATCCGCTCTCTTGAACCAGGTCTGCTGCTCTTTGATCTGAAGCCATTCGGCAACACCGAAACTCATCGTTATAACGATATCATGCTCAAGAGGCATCTGTTCTATGTTCTTTCTCAGCTTTTCAGCAGCAAGAGCGGCCTCTGCCTGAGAAGTCTCAGGCATAAGAATGATGAATTCCTCACCACCCCAGCGAGCCACAAGGTCAGACGAGCGGGTGTGTATTCTCAGGATCTGAGCGATCTGAACGAGCACATAATCCCCGAAATCATGCCCGTAGTTGTCATTCACTTTCTTGAAGTTATCGATATCCATAATAATCAGGGAAAGAGGAATACCGTACCGTCTGCTTCTGGCCATCTCTTTTGTGAGTGCTTCCTCATAGCTCCTTCTGTTCATCAGTTGAGTGAGGTGATCAAGTCGGGATTCTCTCTCCAGAGCGGACTGCAGTTCCACATTCTTCGTGATATCATTCACAATCATATTGATCAGCAGAAGAGATCCGTCCGATCTTTTTACCTGCGAGAGTCTGAAATCTGTATGAATGAGCTCTCCGGTCTCCGTGTATCCACTTAAGGTGTCCTGTACATCATCCCCGTTTCTCACTTTTTCCAGAGCCTGACTGACGTACTCTGTCAGGGTTTCTGACTGCTGCCAGAAACTGAGATCTGCAAAAGCTGTCCCCTCAAGTGCTGAGCGTTTAGCATCGAAGAACCTGAGCATGTTTGTGTTCGCTTCCAGAATCTTTCCTTCGGGAGAGAGGGTCGCAAGATAGAGCGGAGACTGATCGAAGGATACCTGATATTTCGCCGCAATCTCCTCAACTCGTCTATGGGAACGCTTCATGATGAAGTAGATAAGCCCCCCGGTAAAGAGCATGACGATAATGAGAATGATAAAACGTGCCTGTGTGACAGGTATAAAATAGAGTGATTTCGTATCTATAATACCGATAAGTGTCCAGGGACACTCATCCGTCTGTGATACCCAGATCGTGTTTTTTCCGTCTTTGAACACGACATCTCCGAGCAGTGAGGAATTCAAGCGTGCTCTTATCTCCTCTACAGAGAACTCCTCTGCGCCGGGAGATGCGAAGAGCACATCACGCTCATCAGAGAGGATCATGAGAATTCCTTCCTTCCCCGTCAGTTCCGTTGCAAGCTCCCTGATATAATGGATGGGGATCTCTATTGCCGCAAATCCCGAGGGTCCCTCGGTATCCAGTACGACCGGGATCGTGAAAGAAATAGATAGATCCGAGGAGAATGGTGAGATATAGGGAGAGGTGATACCCATCCCGGTTTCATCCTGAAGATACTGCGCATCAAGAAGCTCCTCCAGCTGGTCTGAGTAGAATTCAGACTCCTGCAGTGTGTCTTGATCAAATCCAGGCAGAGAGATGTAGAATCCCGCTCTGGAGAAGTAACTGAACCGTGCATGGGATCTGCTGTCGAACCTCATGTTCTTCACGATGGGGATGATCTCGAGACCCGCATGGAACTCCTCTCTCAGCTCAGGAGAGCTGAGAGATACCTCTTCTGTTGTCCCGATATACGGGAGAAAGGCCGTGTCACTGACGGCAGGTTCTTGTTTCCCTGGATCAACATCACTATGGGTGATCGCCTGATTCATCAACGCGAGGTAGAGGCGCGCATTATTGATGATACTCTCTATATTCTCATGTTCTATTTCTATCTCTTCCGAATAATAGTGGATGGCTGATTCATAGTTGTTTTCCAGAGCGTAGTAGGTAAAACCTATGAGTGCAAGGAACACCGTAAGCATGGTTAGAAGAGGATATGCTCTCGTTATCCGGGGATGTTCGACTAGGCGTCGTGCTTTCCGCACAAGGTACTTCAGAAATTTCATGTACTCTACTTTTTCAATTACTTTAGGTCAGATCAGGATTGTAGAAACCATGATTCTCATGTATCACAACATACTATACGACAAGAAGGTGGTTATACAAGTAAATCTGGTGAACATGTTTAAAAACAAAAAAAAGAAAATATAAGAAAATAAAAAAATTGACAAGCAAAATATTTAGATGGTATAGTACTCGTATAAGAAAAGAGAGGGAAAAATAAATCCACTGATATACAGGCGTGTATCAGAAAGGAGTGCCGTGTGAAAGCATTATCTCAGATTCCACAAACCATGAACTCTGTTGTCTGTTACGGACCTCATGACTACCGCTATGAAACCGTTCCCGTCCCTTCCATTACAGAGGATGAACTGCTCGTGAAGATCAAGGCCTGCGGTATCTGCGCAGGTGATATAAAGTCATGGGACGGAGCAGCCATGTTCTGGGGTGGTGGTGTTCTCCCTCCATGGAATGATGCTCCGGTGAGACCCGGTCATGAGTTCATCGGTGAAGTCGTTGCCATCGGTGATAGAGCGAAAAAGAAGTGGTCTCTCGATATCGGCGATATGGCGATAGCGGAGCAGATCGTTCCCTGCGGCGAGTGCCGGTACTGCAAGTCAGGGGAATACTGGATGTGTGAGAATCAGAATATCTACGGACATCAGAAGATGATTGCCGACGGCGGTATGGCTGAGTACATGAAGTACGGTCCCCGCTCGATCGTTCACAAGGTGCCCAAGAGTATCCCGGCAAAACATGCATCCATGATCGAACCCCTCTCCTGTTCTGTCCATACTGTATCTCGCGCTGACATCGGATTCAATGACGTGGTCGTCGTCGCAGGCATGGGCCCGATAGGACTCTGCAAACTGCAGCTGGCGAAGCTGAAGCATCCGAAGATGCTCATTGCCATCGATATGAAACCGAAGCGGCTTGATCTTGCAAAGAAGCTGGGAGCGGATGTAGTGATCAATGCCGCCGAGGTGGATGCTGTAGCCGAAGTGAAACGTCTGACCGACGGATACGGCTGTGATGTCTATATCCATAATTCAGGACACCCCTCGGGAGTCATCAACGGACTCCAGATGATCCGCAAGCTCGGAACCTTCGTCGAGTTCAGCGTGTTCGGTGCAGAGACCTCGGTTGACTGGTCGATCATCGGAGACAGGAAAGAACTCAATATCAGGGGATCCCATATAAGCGGAAAGGACGGCTATCAGGTTGCAATCAGTGCCCTCGAGAAGGGAACTGTCAGGGTGGACGAAATCGTTACCCATGAGTTTCCGCTCAAGGACTTCAAGGAAGCGTTTGAATTGGCAAAGAAGGGCGATGAGAGCATAAAAGTTGTTCTCGTACCCGAAGAATAAGATACAGAATGGATGGCGTTATGAATTTAGTGAAAAAGGCAGCTGAGGTGCGAAAGGATCTTCTTTCCCTCATCTACAATTCGAAGACCGGACACACCGGAGGGTCACTCTCGAGTGCCGATATCCTCACGGTACTCTATTACAGGATTCTGAATGTAGATCCTGCGAATCCGAAGGATCCCGGACGGGACAGGTTTGTTCTCAGTAAAGGTCACAGTGTTGAAGGCTATTACACGATTCTTGCTGATAAGGGGTTTTTCCCCAAGGAAGAGCTTCAGGAGTTTTCAACCTTCAAATCTCGTCTGATCGGACACCCTTCAATCAAAGTCCCCGGAGTTGAACTCAATACCGGAGCCCTCGGTCACGGACTTTCCTGTTCGGTCGGTATGGCTCTTGCCGCGAAAAAAGACAAGCTTGATGTGAAGGTCTACTGTCTCATGGGAGACGGTGAACAGGCGGAAGGGTCCGTCTGGGAGGCTGCAATGGCAGGCCCCAACTTTGAACTTGATAATCTCACAGCAATCATAGACAGGAATCACCTGCAGATCAGCGGTGATACCGAGAACGTGATGAAGCTCGATTCTCTTGCAGAGAAGTGGGCAGCCTTCGGCTGGGACGTGAGAAACGTCGACGGACACGATATCGATGCCCTTATTGATGTCTTCGAAGGACCGCGCAAGAGCGGCAAGCCGATGCTCGTCATTGCAGAGACCACGAAGGGAAAGGGAGTTTCCTACATGGAAGATGAGGCGAAATGGCATCACGGTGTACCGACCGAAGAGCAGTATTCTCAGGCAATGCGTGAGATTGATGCTTTCCTGAAGGAGATGAAATAATGGGCACGATACCTTGTAGAAAAGCCTTCACACAGACAATAACAGAGCTTGCAAAACAGGATCCCTCGATCATGGTGATCACCAGCGACGCGAGAGGATCGGTCACCCTCGGTGATTATGCGAAAGAACTGCCCGATCAGTTCGTTGAGGTCGGTATCGCCGAACAGAATGAAGTAGGGATAGCCGCGGGTATGGCCACCTTCGGCAAGCGGCCTTTTGTCTGTGCTCCCGCCTGTTTCCTCTCTGCGAGAAGCCTTGAGCAGGTGAAAGTGGATGTGGTCTATTCCAAGACGAATGTGAAGATCATTGGAATCAGCGGAGGAGTGAGTTACGGAGCTCTCGGTTATTCCCACCAGTCCCTTCATGATATCGCGGTAACCAGAACCTTCCCGGGCATGGATGTGATTATCCCGTCAGACCGGTATCAGAGCGAAGCGATCACAGAGTGGCTCGCACAGAGTGATACACCCGCCTACGTGAGAATGGGTCGTGGAGCAGTTGCCGACGTCTATTCTCAAAGCAAGGGAAGTTTCACCTACGGCAAGGCTAATGTCCTTACCGAAGGAGATGATATCACGATCATAGCCGCTGGAGAGACGGTTATCAGGGCTCTGGAAGCCTCTGAGCTTCTTAAAGCTGAGGGTGTTTCAGCCAGAGTCCTTGATATGGCGACGATCAAGCCGATCGACCGTGAGGCGATCCTTAAAGCTGCAAAGGAGACGAAAGGAATCGTGAGCGTTGAAGAGCACAGTATCTTCGGCGGTCTCGGCTCTGCCGTTGCTGAGATCGTGATCCAGGAGAATCCTGTTCCCATGAGAATCATCGGCATTCCCGATGAGATAACGATCGAGGGAGAATCTGCCGATATCTTCAATTACTACGGGCTCAACGCTGAGGGAATCAGGGAGCAGGCTCTTTCGATTCTGAAAGGATAGCATATGGCTGATAAGAAATATTTTCTGACAATTGACCAGGGAACCTCGGGAACGAAGGCGCTCATCTTTGACAGGGAGGGTAAGCTCGTCTGCCGCCACGATGAAGGACACCAGCAGTTCTATCCGAATCCGGGCTGGGTCGAGCATGACCCCGAAGAGATCTTCGATAACACAGTCAAGGCAATGAAGAAGGTGATGAAGACTGCCGGAACCTCTGCACAGGAGATCATCTGTATCTCAATCTCGAATCAGAGAGAAACCACTCTCATGTGGAACAAGGTGACCGGCAAGCCGGTGATGAACGCCGTGGTCTGGCAGTGCCAGAGGGGAGAAGCGATCTGCCGGGCGCTTGAAAAAAAGGGCAGGGCAGCTGAAGTCAAGGCAAAAACCGGACTTGTTCTTTCTCCTTATTTCTCGGCGGCAAAGGCCGGGTGGATCGTCGATACTATCGTGGAAAACGATCCTTCTCTGAAGAAGGAAGATATTCTCTTCGGTACGATTGATTCCTACCTGATCTGGCGTCTCACCGGAGGAAAGATCCATGCGACCGAACACTCCAACGCAAGCAGAACGCAGCTGTTCAATATTCATACCCTTTCCTGGGATGAGGAGCTCCTTGAGATGTTCCATCTCGAGAAGCAGATGATGCCTGAGATCCTTCCGTCAAACTCCACCTTCGGTGAGAGTGCGGACGGACTGTTCGAGGTGAATATCCCCGTCGCCGGAGTACTCGGAGACTCCCACGCAGCCTTCTTCGGACAGAGCTGTTCAGCTGTCGGGATGGCCAAGACGACCTACGGGACTGGGTCTTCCGTCATGATGAATATCGGAAGCAGACCGGTTGATGCAGAAACTGTCGTGACCTCTATCGGGTATTCGATAGACGATGAGATCGTGTACGTGCTGGAAGGGAACATCAACTCTACGGGAGCGACTGTCAAATGGCTGATTGATGATGTTGAACTGTTTGACTCCCCTCAGGAAGTGGCGAGTCTCGCCGCCTCGGTTGAAGACACTCAGGGAGTCTATCTGGTTCCTGCTCTCACCGGCCTCAGTGCTCCGCACTGGAATTCGGAAGTGAGAGGTGTTCTTTCCAATTTATCCAGAGGGACGAAGAAGGCTCATATAGCACGTGCCGCAGAAGAGTCTATCGTCTACCAGATCATGGATGTCATCACGGCGATGCGTGATGAATCGAAGATCACGCTGAAGGAACTGAGAGTTGACGGCGGTCCTACGAAAGATGACTTTCTGATGCAGTTCCAGTCTGACATGGGAGAGGTTCCGGTCGTACGGACTCCGATTGAGGAAATCTCAGCAACAGGGGCCATGTACATGGGCGGTCTCGCTTCGGGAATCTGGAAGAATGCTTCGGAAATAGAAGCACTCAGGGAGGTCGCGAAGACCTATACTCCGAAGCAGGATGCTGCCTGGAGAGACCGGAAATACGACGGCTGGAAGAAGGCTGTGAGGAATCTTCTCAACTCTGAAGTATAGATGACGCGTTTCACCAGTGAGCGGGCACACCGGAAGGTGTGCTCTTTCCGTTCCTGACCCTTGATAGATAGAGGGTTGTATCCTCTGACCTCTGAGCTATAATGAAACTGTCGAATAAGGAGGGAATATGGAATATCAGATTGTAGCAGTAAAAGTAGGACATCGTGAGGATACAGCAACCAGAGTTCAGTCTATCCTCACCTCTTTCGGATGCAATATAAAGGTAAGGCTCGGCCTTCATGACCTGCCCGAGGGAGCATGCTCCCCCATGGGACTTATCCTGCTTCAGGTGACAGCCCAGGAAAAGGAACTGAATGCGTTCCTTGATGAACTGAATGGCGTTGAAGAGGTGGTGGCTCGATCGCTCACCATTTGAGCAGCAGCTTAGAAACAGGTTGCCGGAACACAGCCGGAGATATTCCCCGGCTGCTGAGTGAGAGGGCTCTACGGCATGCGGAAGAAGGTGAGTGGATGCGGACAGAGTGTTGAGATCTCCTTCAGCATCGACTCGCTGCAGTACCCCTTGAACTGCATCCCTCTTCTTAACCCTTCTTCGCTGAGAATCTGAAGGTGGGTATGGTAGAACCATCCTCCATTTTCCTCGAATTCTCCCGTCTCGGCGAAGGGTGCTCCAGCAGTAATAGTTGCCCCTTTTTGCGGGAGAGAAGCTTTTCTCAGGTGTCCCCAGACAGAGTAAAAGGTCTCGCCCGGAGTTTTATCGTGCCTCAGTACGACATACCCTCCATAATTTCCGTTTCCCTCTTCATAACCGCTGTCATAGACAGTCGCATCAAGGGGAGCGTGCAGGGAGGTGTTCGCAGGGACGATCACATCAAGTCCCAGATGATAGTATCTGGTTTCCTGTACCATCTGAGGACAGTCCTTGAGGAGCGTTCTTCTATCTTCCAGATACGAGGATAGACCCCAGGTGAACCCCTTCATCTCTTCATCGAGAATCTGCTGAAAGATTCGCTGATCCTCAGCTCCCTCACGGGCAAGGAGGGGTGAGGTCACGTTTTCCGTATCAATGAACTGCGGAATGAATGAAATGAAGAATAATGCAACTTTGGGATTCAGCACGTTTGTCAGCAAGCCCTGAAGGTAAAGCTTGTACTCTCCATCATTCTGCTTCCCGTTTTCACTGTCCTCGAAAAGTGTCGACTTTGTGAAAAACATACGGATACCGAGAAAGGCGAGATACATGACACCCAGGTACTTTATAACCGTGTAAAGAACAATGGATGTGCTCAGAATCACAGAGAGGCCGAATGCGGCGAGGACCGTATGGATACAGATTCCGCTAGATATCCCAAGAGCGGAGAGTATTCCCGACCGTCTTCCCTGTGAGATGCTTCTTGTCAGGATATAGATCGTATCTGCTCCGGGTACCATATTCAGCAGGATCCCCGCAATCACAAAACCCCAATAATTTTCAATTCCAAACATACATGAATTCCTTACAGTCTCCAGGATGCATCAATTCTTCTCACTATCGACAGGTTCTGTCGACTATATCGGGAAGGGGCAGCCGATTTCCTGATTTTTGCATCGCTCACGTCAGGAAAGTTCGGGTTGTGGTTTCATCTTCATCCTGACGGTTAGAGTGCTGACATGGACGCACAAGCGGAGCGTTATCCAGCATTGAACATAAGAGAATCGCCGATAATGCAGCCACTCATGGTTGACTTTCATCAGCACGGATTTATACTGACATCAGTTACAAGCATCTCGTACGGCATACAACATACCATCCATTCCTGAGGGGGTATCGTATGAGCGATCGTTTCAAGTTAGTTATCATCTGCTTCTTTTTACTATTGTTTACACATACTGCGTTCTGTCAGGTTGAAAAGGTTCCGTGGGAGGAGCATTATAGAATTGCCCTTCCAGACGGTTTTGATCCGTGGTGCGGTTCGGTTGTGGGTGTGTCAGGCACGACAGACGTTGTTGTAGCAACGGCTCAGTTGCCGAACGGAAAACCAATTGAAATATACTATCCATCGGAATCAATTGTCGGCAATCCTCCTGGTACCGTTCTGTTCGTTTCGGGAAATTCGGACGTCCAGATTCGACGTGAAGAGGGTCGTCCCTGGATGCATTCAAACCAGGTCCTGGGCTGGGGGCGGATCGTTGCAGAACACGGTCTGATCGCTGTAACCTATGAAAACGACGGGCATCCCGGCGACTGCCTCGTTATGATAGGGGAATGGCTCTCTGAACACGGGACGGAGTTCGGAATCGATCATTCTGACATCGGAATATGGGCTGCATCAAACAGTTGTGCTGTCGCAGCAAACGCGTTTCGCGCCGGTCACGAACGTTTTGGCGGTGTTGTGCCGCGATTCGGCGTGTTCTTCTACGGTGATATCCCGTTACGCTCCGATCATGATGTATCGATTCCCTTATTCGTTTCATATGCAGAGAAGGATGCCTGGGCGGATGGAGACGGAATATCGCGCTTCGTCGAACGGCTGCAGGAACGGGGTGGAAATGTTGAGCTGATGGTTCACACCTCCGGAAGCCACGCCTTCGATGTGAAGGGAGAGAATGACGAGACCAGCCTGATTATCGCCTCTTCTCTCTCCTTCATGGTTGCGCACTGACTACTACACCGACGGTCTTCATTCTCACAGAAGTCTTTGCATGATTGTTTCCGTGTCATCAAGCTGTAATGATACAGACCATTCGTTTCAGTACCAAGCTTCATCCAAAGAAAATTAGTAATGTCGGAGAATTGAGTGTAAAAACTCAGAAAAGGCTGCATAT
This sequence comes from Sphaerochaetaceae bacterium, assembly GCA_963676605.2. Taxonomy (GTDB): domain Bacteria; phylum Spirochaetota; class Spirochaetia; order Sphaerochaetales; family Sphaerochaetaceae; genus SABI01. Next base: position 42,222 of record CAXXSP010000031.1, read on the forward strand.
CTGTAAGTACTTGGACCAGACGTGATGAAATGTGTTGTGCTGTTTTTCTGGCATTTAGATGACATATGATCTATGAATATGAGTGGTGTGCTCCTGTATCAGAGATGACCCGTTTCTATAAAAATGATAAAACCTTCCTCACGCACAAAATTAGAATGAGTCAATTTGTAATATTAACTCTTTGATAAAGACTGATTTACCAATATATCTAGGAATATTCTGAGAATATACACAGAAATATCGGGTGCGAATTTATGATCTAACTGAAGTTTGTTGTTGTGTGCTCTGTGGTAAAATATGTGACATTAGATAAAAAGGATGTACGCTTTCGGTCATAGAATCCGCAGGCGGTGAAGTCCGAGAGGATACCTGAGGGGTCCACGAATTTTCGTGATGTGAGAGGTGAATCATGAATCCTAAAAAAGCATTGTTCGTTCTAATGGTTATGTGTGTCGTTCTCTTGAGTTCCTGTGACCTGCTGAAATCAGATCTTTTTCAGGAAGTGAAGGAGGCGAATCTGTATAAAAGGTTCGAAGACATTCCCTACTACACCCCTGAAGATCTCTGCGGACACCTCACTCCCTACGGTCCGGTCACCGATGACGTGGTGACCTTCCCCTCAACAACCGAGGACACTTCGTATCGCAACATATTTACAATGCGGACGACCTTCAACAGCAGTGCAGCTCTCGTGATTGAATCCTTTACCATCGTTGATGACCTGAACTCCTATATGGAAAAGATTGAGACGATGATTGCCAATGACACGCTCCTCGAGTATGAGATGAGCGGTGGCAACCTATCTGGTCTGAGCACAAGCCTTACGAGGATCAGGGATAAGATCTCTTCTCTGAAAACCAGCGTAAACAATGTCGGTTTTGCAACAGCTGAGATCGGAGTTCAGGTGAATGATGAACTTGATACCCTCATGACGTATGCAGATGAGGTCCTGACCGATCTTCAGGGGGAGGTGTAAAGATGAAACGTGGAATACTTGTTTTTCTTCTGATTGTAGGAATCTTCCTCTCTCCACTGTTTGCTGATGCGTCCCTGCAGGGACTGAAATTCACCGATGCAAGGATGCTTGCCATGGGAGGTGTGCAGGGACCCAACGCTGAAGGGGTGTCAGCCCTGTTTATGAACCCTGCAGGTATCGTCCGTGATAATGAGATTCGCCTTCTTACCCTTGGTGGAGGGGCGAATGCCCCACTCGACCCTGAACTTATCGACGCTGCGACAACCTATGCACAGGGTTTTGACGGGAGTTTCGATGAAGATCCGACCGAGCTGCTCTCTCATGCTGATTTCAGCGGAGGAGTCGGCCTGATGGACAGTTATACCCTCGGGATCACCTATTTCGGGCTCGGTGTTGGCCTCGGCTTCTCATCTGATTTTCAGGTTGTGCAGTCCACACCAGAATCTGATGCCCGCCTGCAGTACCAGAGCTGTTTGGCTATTGCCGGTGGCGGATCTTTCAGAATACCTCTCGGAAACAATTCTCTCTATATCGGAGGAAATGTGAAACGGATCTATCAGGGAATGGTGACAGAGTCCGTCCCGACAGATAATGTTATATCTCTTCTTGGAAATGATGAATTCTCTCCTTCCCTTCCTGCCGTTCTCGGCGCAGGAACGGGCTTCGATGCAGGAATTATCTACGATGCGAATCCGTTCGTGTTGGAGTCTGAATGTCAAGGATATCGGGGGAACGAAACTTGAATGCCAGGAAAGTACGCTCGGGTATATGCAGTGGATGACCGGAGAGATGAGAGCCGGAATTCATGAATTTTTCACCGAATTTGGCGATCCATCCCGTATCAGTCCGGTCTTTTCAGGTCCTGATACCGATGACCAGGTGATTCCTTCTACGGTCGTGATCGGGGCAGGTTTCGATATCGATCTCCTGAAGGTCCTCAGAATGCAGCTTCTCGCTGATTTTACCTTCGAGCCTGCATCTCTTGATACGCTTTTCAATGGAGAGAGGGAGGAGACTGTCTGGAAGAATATTCACGTGGGAACCGAACTCGATCTTCTCGATACCGTTCAGGTCCGTGCCGGCCTGAATCAAGGGTATCTCACCGGCGGAATCGGTTTCAGTTTTCTCAGGTTCTTCAACCTCTTTGATATGAGACTTGATATGACCTATTACTCATGGGAAATGGGTTCCTATGCAGGACATCATCAGAGCGAAGCGCTGAAGTGTGATGTGACCATCTCTCTGTAAGAACACAGCTATGTGTGATCGAGAAAAGAAAAGGAGAAGATATGAAACCTTACCGGAATAAGATCGATACGTTCACCCTGAGACTTCTTGCAGTGTCCTTCTGCCTTTTAGTTCTGATAATAGGTGCCGGCTGTTCGTTCTATTTCCCTGATCAGTCGTACAATCCCTTCGATTCCTCAGATGAGTCGGACAATCCCTATGACAGTTATTCTGATGGTTTCAGCTCACATGGAGCCACTGAATTCGGGAACGATCTTCCTGATACCTGGGCCGTACAGTATGAGCTTCCGACGGCGACACCTGAAGGAGCTGTGGACGGCAGATGGTACTACTTCAACATCTATACGATTGATTCAATTACTCCTGATGATATGGAATATCTGACGATCTGGATACAGGACACCTCGGACCGGTTTTCACTGATTGAGACTGCTACCACGTATGAAGGAGCAGGTAATTACACCGCCTGGGTCTATATTCCCGATTCAGTATTCGAAGACTCTCTTTATTTTGATATAGCCCGACCGGACGGCACTATCCCGAGGGATATGGAGTTTATTAACTGGCGTATGGGGAGGGATTATGACGGCACTGATTATGGGGCGATTACCTATCCCGACAATCCCACTATGGGAGAGTTTCGCAAAGTGATCCGTTCCTGGGAAGATGTCTCTCTTCCAAGACAGACGGTTACCTTCACACTGAATTACGATGTCGAGGTTGATTCCGGAGACGTTGAGTTTTCCGAGATCTATTGGGTGAAGTATGATTCCTCCGGAGCCTCTGGAATCTCTTGTCATTCCCCGGATGTTCGGTTGGAATCAAAGGTAGGGAATACCTATACCGTGAGCATGGATCATCTTGCCTATCTCTCCGCGGAGGCAGAATCAGAAATCGGAAATATCGCAGCGATTGACTTGAGTGTGAATCGTCCGTTATACACCTATGTTTCTTTGAGCTCTCTATGGAATGATGCAGTAGATGTTAGCAGTCCAATAAAAGATTTCGGTGAATGCAATACATACATATTGAAGTTTCTTACTCTGAAATATGAACTTTCTTCGGATAAAAATTTCGGGGATGGAGAGATCCGTTCGGTCACCCTCTCATCTTTAGATCTAGGTAAGGTAACAGAGGAGTATGCGGAGTATCTCCCCTTTAACAATTCTGTCATGTCAGATATTCGGTCTTTTGACCCGGATGGTGATGGTGAATGTGAATTCCAATACTCGAATTATTCCGGTAATAGCAGCAACATTCACTTTGAAATTCCTGAAGTCTATTTTTCCTATGAAGGAACCCCTTCTTTCTCTTCAATCACCGACTATGATACGGCAGCCGCTTCCATGCGTCGGTATTCAGAGAATTGGTCGACCAGTTTCCGTGAGGGCTCTACGGTCATCGGGCATACTACCTCAGGGCGATATTTTCGTGCGGAGCTGACTCGAGAGAGACCGATGAGTACTTCTGAATTCGATCAGATGGATCAGCATATCTCATTGAATAACCCGATAGACGATATCCTGTGAGCACAAGTGTATCCCCGCGAGGCGAGAAGAAGAGATGAATATGAAGAAGGTGCGAGTCTCCGTGAGAAGACCAGGATGACCACCTCATATCTTTCTGCCGTGATATGTGAGGGATAGTTTTACCACCACAGTGACAGACGGTACCTGGTTGAAAGGTCAGGTACCTAAAATTCCGAGCGGAAGTGATCTATGATACTTCTCCAGAGGTCTCATGGTGCATCCTGACACGATCGAAGATGGTGACCTATGGGTGGAGGACACGCTCTGAGGATGCAGAGTGAAGATCCCCTTCATATCATGTTCTGGGCAGGGGGATAGTATCGCTGAAGATTATCTCAGGTGTGAATCGTCGGACGTGATGAACGTCACTTTGCCGTCAAAATAGTCGAGTGGACCGTACTCTGTCCCGTCAACGCTTTTAATCAGATCGGTGATGGCGAAGTATCTCTTATCAGGAGCGAACTCGAGTAGATCAAGCAAGGTCTGTTTTACACAGTAGTCTCCTGCAAGACCGAGTACATAGACCTCTTCTCCTGTTATTTTCTCAATGTTCTGTCCGTCTATGAAGGCACTGAACTCATCCTTTTCCTGCTGCTCACCCTTGAGCAGCAGATAATCTCCACGAGCGACTGCGAGTTCCGCTCCATGCGTTCCCGCCACACAGTGGGGAGGAAATACAGAGAAGGAGGAATGGTGTTCAGGGTGATGGTCTGCAGTGAGGATAACCTGATCGAACTGATGCCGGATCGATTCGATATCTTCAACGTACCCATGATCCGCGCCGGGAACGGCAAGAGATCCGTTCTGAAGGAAATCGTACTGGACATCTACGATGATAAGTGTTCGTCTGCTTCTCATAATCTAAGTATCAATCCAAACGGTGTGGAAAGCAAGAGTTCACTCCATCCGTAGGGAGTTGAAACTTTCAGGTATCTGATTTCAATGAGGATCAGAAAGTATTATTTCTGAATCAGGTGACAATCATGATCAGCTTGATATACACAGGCTACGTGATATGTGATATCACCGTTTTATGCGAAGGCCGAGGACCTTTTCTATCTAATCTAAATCCCGTTCACATAGTCAATCCATAGGGAAGTGTCAGCAATTATCATGTGTCCCGTCTTATTTCTTCAAAGTCTTCCTCCCACTTCATGTTGCCTCTGAATTTTCTGATTTCTCGCTGGTGTCCCATCTGAATCAGGAGTTTTAACCCTTCTTCCACTACCTGTTTTTCGTCTTATACCCTGAAGCGTGCATGGCTTCAGCCATGAGCTGATCGCCTATGCCAATATTTGTTCTCATACGCTCCCTCCAGAACGAATGTGTATGATATATAATAATCATGCACACTCATGCACCACTGGTCAACGCAACCGGGAGAGTGTTATTACATGTGAGAAAGTTCATTCGCCTCAAGCATAGAACGGTATCCCTCCTCGCAGAAGATAAGGTGATCCAGTACCTTGATGCCCAGAATCTCCCCCGCGGCACGAAGTCTTTCGGTGACTCCGAAATCATCACGGGAAGGGAGGAGGGATTTGCTCGGATGATTATGGGCCACGATGACAGCGGTAGCCCGTTCTCTGATAGGAACGGAGAACACCTCTCTCGGATGAACGAGTGTATGGTTCACCAGACCGATGGAAACGGTGGTGACCGAGAGGATCTCATGGGCGCCGTTGAGCGAGATGCAGAGGAAATGCTCCTGCATGCGGGTCCCGATATGCTGAATGAAGGGAAATACGTCTCCAGGGAAGATGATCTGTTTCCTCCTGGGAGGGAGGCGTCTCCTTCCCAGCTCGAGAGCGGCACAGACCAGTGTCGCCTTCGCCCTGCCCAGACCGTCTATTCTCATCAGGGTCTCCACCTGTACCTCCTCGTCAGGAGGTGTCCTGTCGAGTATCGACAGAATAGTGTCAGCGAGCATGCTCACAGGATTATTCTTCGTCCCGCTTCCGATCAGGATAGAAAGAAGTTCGTTGTCCGAAAGGCTGAGTGCTCCATGGGAACTCATCCTCTCACGAGGTCTCTGCTCCACAGGGAGTTCCCTGATATCGATAGGCTGTGCGGGTCTTTGTGTGTAGTGTTTCATACTGAACAATACGAGAGGGAAAAGAGTTCCGCTTCTCTTCTTCTGCTCTTCCCGATTCATTTTTCTCTCAGTACTATGTGAGCAGGGGGGCAGGTATGAAACCGAGAATATTCACCATGGCTTTTTCTGATGTGTATCCGATGTATGTTGCAAAGGCTGAGAGAAAGGGAAGGACGAAGGAAGAGGTTGATGAGATTATCCGGTGGCTCACCGGCTACTCACAGGACGAGCTTGAGGAACAGCTCGAGAGAAAGGTTGATGTCGAAGCCTTTTTCACCCTCTCTCCTTTTCTGAACCCACATAGGACTCTCATTACCGGTGTGGTCTGCAAGGTTCGGGTGGAAGAGGTCTCAGACCCTCTTATGAGAGATATCAGGTACCTGGATAAGATGATTGATGAGCTTGCGAAAGGGAAGGCTATGGAGAAGATTCTCCGGTCACCTACATCGTGATGTTGAAGGCCTTAAGCACCTGCAGGAGAATCAGGTAGGTGATTACGGTACTCATCGCAGCGACTGAGAAGCTCATCCAGAAGTTCATTCCTCTATTCAGGAGAGAGGGAAAGAGAACGAAGAATACGAGCGAGGGGAGGACGAGGAAGAAGATCGACTGCGAGAGTGCTGCGATTTCGGAGGTCTGTACGTGTTCTGAGCGCATCCAGATGATTGCAAGCAGGGAAGTGAGCGGCAGTGCTGCGATCAGTGCACCGAAGAGCGAGCTCCGCTTGGCGACTTCGCTCACCGCGACAATAACTGAAGCGGATATGATGACCTTTATGACGTAATAAAGCATGACTGAATCCTCCTACCTGACAGCCAGGGTGATATGGTCTGCATGGCATGCATGCTCGACCTCCTCAGAAAACGCTTCCCGATCAAAATCCTTTCCTGCTATCAGTTCAGCTATGACCGCTTTTCTGTTCTCTGAGGTGTGCCAGATGTGTACATCAAGGACTTTGGTTTCCATCCCTTCGGCGATCCTCTGGATCTTCCGCAGATCATCATGGGAATCATGGTAGTCCACCAGGAGCCTGCCGCTCGACAGGAGGAGTCCGTAAGCCCATTTGAGAATGACGATTGCCCCGAGAATGGCAACCGCTGCATCCGGCCAGGTGTAGTCGAAGAAATAGCCCGTGAGAAGCGCGATGATCGCAAGAACCGAGGTGAGAGCGTCGGTAATGACATGAACATAAGCCGCCCTGAGATTGTGATCATGATCATGGTCGTGACCATGATGGTGATGGTGAGTGCCTCCTGAAAGGAGGGCTGCACTGATCAGGTTCACAACCAGCCCGATGACGGCAACGCTGAGGGCCTGTATGAAGATGATCGGTTCGGGTGTTATCAACCTCTTGATAGCTTCCCAGATCATATAGATGGCCGTGATTCCCAGAAGAATCGCATTCGTATACCCTCCGAGTACTCCCACCTTTCCCGAGGAGAAGGCGAAATTCGGGTTATCTTTGTGTGTCTGGGCGATTTTATAGGCGATCAGTGTGACAATGAGGGCAAAGGTGTGGGTTCCCATATGGATCCCGTCTGCCAGAAGAGCCATAGAGCCTGAGATAATCCCATAGAGAATTTCGGCGATCATGGTGATCAGCGTGATGACAACGACGAGAGCCGTTCGTCTCATATTTTCGTGATGGTCAACACTCTGCCCATCCTGATTGCAAATACGTGTATTCATAGCTTCCTCACATGCATTCGGTTATCTGTTCAAGAGTCAGGAAGAATTCCTGAGCCTTTTCATCTCCCAGGTGATCAGTGATCTCAGTGATGAGATGGGAGTGCAGATGGTGGTGGTTCTCATACTCTTCCTTTCCCGATTCACTCAGGTACAGAAAGTAGGAGCGGTTATCTTCAGGATCCTTCTTTCTTGAAAGGTAGCCTCTGCTTTCGAGGCGGTGGACCATCACTGTCAGCGTTCCCGTGGTGACCCCGAGAGTTCTCGAGAGCTCTTTCATCCGGATATGCCCGTGGTTTCCCACAACCTCGAGAAGATGCATCTGTGCAAGAGATATCTCCCGGTCGGCGACGATGCTGTGCTCCCAGCTGGACATCCGTTCAAAGAATTCTACAAGTATATTCGAATAGTGTTCGTTCATAATTTTACCTTGACTGTCAAGGTAGATGCAAAAAGCTTGATTGTCAAGCTATTTGCGGAGAAGAGTTCTCTAGCTGAGAAAACTTTCTGCATGAGGGGGGGATGTACTGGGGGGAGTTTGAATGCGGCGGGATTCGAACCCACGACCTCTGCCTCCGGAGGGCAGCGCTCTATCCAGCTGAGCTACGCATCCTGGTTTGTATCCTCGCAGGAGATGTTTCCATTCCCT
>CAXXSP010000032.1:0-58112 GCA_963676605.2 Sphaerochaetaceae bacterium
AGGTGTCCTGATCTCTGCTCCGTCAACGAGAGCCGCAAGAGTGAGATTTGCATAGACAGGGACATCATTCACTATGGACTGTATCGCTCCCTGCGAAGCCTTCTGAGTCATCACTGTCTCTGACACTTATGAAACCCGAGATCTCTCAGCATCATCCTCAGAGTTTCTCTCCCCCTGATGCTGTACGTCATTTTCTTTCCGTCTATGTAGAATGAATAATCATGCTCGGCCTCCGTTTTCAGCTAATACAAGTCCTCTGCGGTACAGATCGGCAACGGTAGAACTCAGGATGTATTTCTTATAGGAAGCGCTTCCTGTCACATCGCTGCTGAATGCCACTTCGTTGCCGATGATGGTCGCAGCGTCCTCAGGTTCAATGAACCGGCCGTCCATGATTCCCTGTTCCACACCTTTGAGACGTACGATACCCGTCCCCTTCACGGCCGCGACGATCCGCACTTCCTTCAGCGTGTTTTCCTCGATCTGAGCGCCAAAGGCTACCGTGACAGCGGCATTTCCGTGCGCGGTTTTCGCGTACCTTCTGTTCAGGACAATCCTGTCCTTTCTGTTCAGTTCTACCGCAAGAATCAGGGAAGCTGCAAAATGATCCATGAATTCATGATATTCCCTGAGCGGAATATTCTCTTCACTGTAGGTACCGTCCACTGAATGGTCGGCGATGATCAGTCGTGCCTTAGCCGCGAGCAGGGTAGGCAGAAGATAGGAATCATCTCTCAAGTTGGCGACGTTTCCTCCGATGGTAGCCATATTCGCCTTTGCGAAGGAAGCGCAGAAGCCTGCAGCTTCTTTCAGGTATTCGGGAATATGCGGATCATTCTTCAGAGATGTGAAGGTGCTCATGGCACCTATATGAACAACACCGTTTTCCATCTTGATTGAATCGAGTCCCAGATTCGATAAAGAAACGAGGTCAGTGTGCGGTGCTTTCGATCCAAGACGGAGGATCTCAGTACCTCCTGCTATGACGCCTGTCTCATTTCTTCCTCTCTGAAGGGTATTCAGCACCTGTCTGATACTTTCTCCCCGTATACATTCACCATTATACACTCTCCTTTCTTTCTGCTTTTCCAAGCATAGCTGCACTTATCCTGTTCATATTCTCAACGATCTCATCCTCATTCACTCCCGTGAGTCTTCCTTTGTCGACAACGATCCGTCCGTTTCACGATCGTATAATCGCTCTGATGGGAATACCGCAGAGAGAAGAGCAGCAAGAGGATCGCTTAAAGAGCCGGCATATCCGAGGGTATGCACGTCAAAGGCTGCGATATCGGCAAGCCAGCCCTGTTCCAGTTTCCCTGCCTCCCTGTACCCGAGAAGTTTCGCGCCGTTACGAGTAGCCATCGTCATTGCATCCTTCACGTCCAGGGCATCGGCCCCCTTGAGGACCCTTTGAAGCAGCATGCCGTTTCTCACTTCCCCGAGCATGTCCTGAGGAGTCATTTGAAGCTGATCCGTCTACGGCGAAGGCGACGTTTATGCCCCTTTCAAGCATTTCAGGAACCCTGCAGATGCCCTGATCCGAGTCTCATATTGGAGGACGGGCAGTGGGCTATATGGCTCCCGTATCTTGAAGAAGACTCAGTTCATCAATCATCGAAATGTATTCCATGTGCATAGAAGACATCCTCTCCTATGAATTCGCACTCTTCCATAAGTGCAAGCGGTCTCACTCCGTAGCTCTGCAGGCAGAAGTCATTCTCGTCACGTGTTTCCGCCAGATGGGTATGCAGACGCACCCCGTGTTTCCTGCAAGACGGGAAGTCTCCCTCATCAGATCCTTCGTCACACTGAAGGGTGAACAGGGAGCAAGAACAATCTTTCTCATCGCATCTTCCGAGGAGTCATGGAACCGGCTGATCACCCGCTCGCTGTCAGCGAGGATTTCCTCATCCGTCTGTACAACAGAGTCAGGAGGAAGTCCTCCGTCCTTTTTACTGAGTGACATACTTCCCCTGGTCGGGGAAAACCGCAGGCCGACATCTGAAGCCGCCTTGAACTGGAGCTCCATGATATCACCGGAGAACCCGCGAGGATAGAGATAGTGGTGATCGGTAGAGAGAGTACACCCGGTCTTCACCAGCTCGCTCATAGCAGAGAGCGAGGAGTAGTAAAGAGCCTCTTCGTCAATGTATTTCCATACATCATAGAGGTAGGTGAGCCAATCGAACAGTTCCACGTTCTGAACGGCCGGCAGGTTTCGTGTCAGGGTCTGGTAGAAGTGGTGGTGGGTATTCACGAGTCCGGGTATAACCACATGGCGGGAACAGTCTATCACCCGCTCTGCTGTGGAAACGGATTTCTGTTCCGGCAGGAACGATTTTTGAAATTCGGTTCCCTTCAATGAAGAGATCCCGATTCCGCAGAGGGATTTTCTGCGGGTCGGTAACGAGACAGAAAATATTCTGTAAAACTATCATGAGGTTCCTCCTTTCATCATCTCAGGGATGAGAGGTCAGGAAATAACAGTCTCCTTGCTTCCACGTGCGACTTCAGTCAGAAAATGGCTGAGCATTCTCCGTGTCGAGAGGCGTCTGTACGCCGGCATGGCATGGGGGGAAAGAATCGAATCGTATGCGTCAAGGAATTCTTCGAGGATTGAGGGAAGGTCTTCCACCATCTTTCCGATCAGACGCTTCTCAACTTCTGCACTCCGTGCCACTTTCGGGCCTGATGCTCCGTTCGCACTCCGGAAGTCTTCTATAACACCATTCTCGCTGACGGTCAGTGCAGCCGATACGCTCAGCTTTGAGATTGCATTTGCCTTTCTGGTTCCGATTTTCCGGTACCACAACATGTGAGTAAGGCTTCGCAGGAAGAGGGATTCTCACTTCAAGGAGCAGCTCGTCTTCCCTGAGATCAGTCTCCTTCGGGCCTGTGATGAACTCATCAAGGAGGAGCGTACGGGATGATGTGGCACTCACGAGAGTAACTTTCGCATCCATCATGATAAGAGGAACAGGCAGGTCTGCTTTGGGAGATGCATTACAGATGTTGCCCCCTATTGTGGCGAGGTTTCTGAGAGACTCTGCTCCCATCAGGCTTGCGGCCTTTCTCACGGCATAGGGGATGGACTCATCATCTTCGATGGCATGACAGGTAGTACCGCTGCCGATCACGATCTCGTTCTCCTCTTTCCGAATATATTTCAGTTCTTCAAGAGAAGAGATGATCATCACAGGCCATGGAAAGACGGGACGATTCCGGTTCCTCTCCGGTGCATGACCATCAGGTCGGTTCCTCCGGCAAGAGGTTTCGCTCCGGTTTCTTTCCGGATTCTCAATGCCTCATCGAGTGCTTGCGGGATATAACAGGTTTCTACCATAATCCTTCCCCCCTCTCGGATGCGAGCTTGATGCTCTCAACAATCAGATCATACCCGGTACAGCGACACAGATTCCCTGCGATCCCGAGTCGGATCTCCTCTTCAGTCGGTTTTGCGTTCTTTGCGAGAAGAGCCTCTGCAGCAACAACCATTCCGGGAATACAGAAACCGCACTGGACGGCACCGCCATCGGCGAAGGCTTCTATGATGGTCTTTCCTCTCTCGGTTTCTCTGAGACCTTCAATCGTCATGATCTTCTTTCCCTTCACCGCTCCGACAGGAACCATGCAGGTTGTGATAAGCCGGTCATTCATCAGGACGGAGCAGGCTCCGCACTCGCCCTCTCCACAGGCCTCTTTTGTTCCGAACAGACCGAAGTCCTCTCGCAAGACATCGAGAAAGCGCTTCAGCGGATCACAGGTGATCGAGACCTCTTTATTGTTCAGTGTAAATCGAATCTCATCTATCATGACATTATCTCCGTTAAAATTTCAGGCGGGACGGGGATGGATCTGATCTCCTTCCCTATTGCGCGGCTCACCGCATCAATATAAGCGGCGGAGGCTCCGTTGAATACAAGTTCTCCCATTCCCTTCGCTCCGTAAGGACCGAATTCGTAGGGGTTGTCCACGAGGGTACACACCTGGGAGGGGAAATCCATACTGGTCGGGATGATGTAATCGGACAGCCCTGTCTGTTTGAAGCCGGTCTTCTTATTGAAATCCAGCTTTTCCATTGCGGCATAGCCGAGAGACTGTGCGATTCCACCATTGATCTGTCCATGTACGATGAGCTCGTCTATGGCGACTCCGACATCATGGCTGGACCAGATTCCCTTTGTAGTGACTTCCGTCGTGAGAGGATCTACCTCGACTTCAATCACGCAGGCACCCCAGCCGTAACCGATATAGGCATCACCCTGAAAGGTACTCTGATCCCAGGGAAATCCTTCGGGGTGGATGTACTCTTCTTCCACGATAATCTCTTTTCCATCGACCCACTCTTCCTTCAGCTTTGCAGCTGAACGCTGAGCCACCTCACCGACGATCATGGTCGAACGGCTTGCAACGGTTGGACCGCTGTCGCTCACTTTGGATGTGTCGGGCTGAGGGTATCGGACCCTTTCTAGCGGGATATCGAGCCCGTCTGCAACGATCTTGGAGAGAGCCGTCTGGAAGCCCTGTCCCATCTCGGTCGAGCCGACGAGGATATCGACGGTATCATCAGTATTCTTTCTCAGACGAACCTTTGCCTTGATGATCATCTGCTCACCGTTACCGGTGAAGGCTCCGCCATGGTTATAGAACGAGATACCGATTCCTTTGAGAGAGCCGCTCTTGTAGGCTTTCGCCTTTTCGAGATACCCGCTCTCATCCAAGACCTGCTGAGTCATCTCAGGCAGGACGACCTTCTCATAGATGTGGCCGTTGGTCACCGTGACGTCTCCCTGTTTCAGGAAGTGTTTCTTTTTCAGTTCAAGTGGGTCGAGTCCCAGTTTCTGCGCGACATGAGACAGGTGAGTCTCAACTGCGAAGAGTGTCTGTGGGGCACCGAAGCCTCTGAAGGCATCGGAGGGGAAGGTGTTGGTTGCAACCGCCCGTCCGCGGATCCTGGTGTTCGGGATATTATAGACGCCTGCGGCGTGGAATACTCCACGCTGAAGGACGACGTAGGAGCAGCTTTCATACCCTCCTGCATTGTATACAACGTCAACATCCATCGCTGTGATGTTCCCGTCTGCATCCACTGCAGTTCTGAACAGGGTCCTGCTCGGATGACGTTTCACCGAGTAGGCGCTGTCTTCATGACGGTCAAAGATGAGTTGGACCGGCTTCTTTGATACATAGGCAGCGACAAGAAGGGGTCCGGCAAGGACATCAGGAAAGTGTTCCTTTCCCCCGAACGCTCCGCCGGTAGCTGTCTGACGGACGATGATGTCCTCATAGGGACGGTTGATCAGGGAGGCTATAGATTTACGCACATAGAAGGGACACTGAGCGCTGATATAAAGAGCGAACTTATCCCCTTCAGGCATCGCCACAGCACCGTTAGTCTCAAGGTGAACATGCTCCTGCCATCCGGTGTTGATCTCTTCTTCAAAGATCCTGTCTGCTGATTCAGAAGCCTTATCCGTGTCACCCTTCGTGATGGTGAAGTCACAGAAGCAGTTATCCTCTCCGACAAAGGCTCCGCCCTTGCAGGCAAGACCTTCCTCGATCGTGACAGCATATTCCTCTTCCTCATAGGTGATATTCACATCACCGACGAGGTCGACAAGCTTTGCCCTCTCGGGACCGATCATCAGACCGATCGTCTCTCCGATATACCGAACATCACCGTCTGCGAAACAGCGGTAATCACTCTTGATCATATTCAGCTGATTCTTCCCGTCTTCCGGGATATCTTTCGCCGAGATGAAGGTATATCCTTCAGGCAGTTCAGGGAGTGCAATATTGAGAATCTTTCCACGGGGTACTGTGGAACGAACCATCTTCGCATAGATCATTCCATCGAAGTGGTAGTCTGCAATATATTGAGTAAGTCCTGAGGCTTTTGCTACGGCGTCTACTCTCCTGGCAGGCGTTCCGATTGACTTCTGTCGCATCAAGCAACCTCCTTGTCATCTTGAGGGAGCGTATGGTGCACTGCTCCCTCCCGGAAAAAATGAGTGGGGCCGCATCGGTTTCCCGGATCACGGCACCACCCAGTATAACGCAGATCAGCGCCCGTATCTAGTTACGCTTGTCAAGAACATAGGGGAGCATGGCATAGAAGGCAGCACAGATCTCAAGATCGTCAACACGTGTGATCTCATTCGGTGCGTGAGCCTGATTCTCATCGCCGGGGCCGAATCCGATTGCAGGAATCTTATGGCGGCCGGTGGTTGCCACACAGTTGGTGCTGAAGGTCCACTTGTCGACAACAGGAGCAGAGCCGTACAGGTCTGTATAGGCCTCGACACCGCTGGTGACGAGCATGTGATCTTCATCGATCTTCCAGGTGGGGAAGTAGAGTTCCTGATGGTAATCCTTCTGCGTCCAGCCGAGTTTCTCGTAGACAGGCATCTCGACAATGATATCATCCTTGCTGTCTCCTGTCGCTTTCGAGACATATTCCTTCACCTGAGAGATAGCAAGATCTGCATCCTCACCCCAGGTGAGACGACGGTCGCAGTAGAGCATCGCGTAGTCGGGAACAGCACACTGTGAAGGTCCTCTCACATCCATCTGGGAGACGGTGATGGTTCCTTTGCCGAGGAAGTTCCCTTCATCCGGCTGCAGGTCTTCATTGAGCTGCTCTATGGCAAGTGCCGCCTTTGAAGCCTTATAGGCTGCAGAGACGCCCCGTTCGGGAGCAGAGCCGTGGCAGCTGATTCCCTTGAGGAAGACGCGGATTTCCATACGTCCGCGGTGACCGCGGTAGAGGCGGCAGCTGGTGGGCTCGGTTGAAACGACGAGGTCCGGCTTGAACTGTTCTTCCTCGATCAGGTATTTCCAGCACATGCCGTCACAGTCTTCTTCCATGACAGTGAAGGTGAAGTAGACGCTGTACTCTCCACCGTAGCCGAGTTCCTTCAGGATACGGCCTGCAGTGATCATCGAAGCTGCGCCGCCCTTCTGGTCACTTGTTCCACGGCCTTTGACCAGGCCGTCAACGATCTCGCCGCTGAACGGATCGAAATCCCAGTTGTCGAGGTTACCGACTTCAACAGTGTCGATATGGGCATCGAAGGCAACTGTCTTCGGTCCATAGCCTACTCTGCCGATCACAGAGCCGAGTCCGTCGATTCTCACCTCATCGAAACCTGCCTCTTCACACAGAGTCACGATAAGACGACAGACATCCTCTTCCTTGCTGCTGTACGATTTCACCTGAACCATCTTTGAAAGGTTCTCTGCCGTATACATCTTATATTCTGCAGCTTTCGCCCTGATCTGATCCTGAATTCCCATTTCTGTATTCTCCTTAACCTTATTATTCATCATCTGATGTTGTATTCTTACTGTGCGCTGAGGGTATCGACCTTCGCCCAGATTCTCTTTCCGACTTCGGCGGCCTTCGCGTAGATCTCATCCACATCGAAATCGAACGATCTGTTCTCCATTACCATCTTTCCATTGATCATGACAGACTCGACACTGTTGCTGCTCATGCCCCAAACTACATGGGTCGCAAGATTGGCATCTTCGAGCGGAGTCGGAGAGCGGTAGTCGAGAATGGTGATGTCGGCCTTGTAGCCTTCCTTGATCTTCCCGAAGCGCTCACTGAACAGCGATTCGAGGAGAAGATTTCCTCTGGTGAGAACCTCGACGAAATCTGCCGGCCACCACGACATTCCCATGTCACGGTGTTTGAAGAAGGCGATCTTGATCTCCTCGAACATATTTCCCCCGCACCCATCGGTGCCGAGAACGAGATTGTTGAGGTTCTGAAGCCGGGTGAAATACCCGACATGATTGTTCATATTGCTCCTCGGATTGTGTGCGAGAAAGGAGCCTCTGGCGTTGAGAGTCTCCACCTCACTGTCACTGAGGTGCAGTCCGTGAACAAGGAGAGATTTCTCGCTGAGCAGTCCTGCCCGGTCGAGTCGTTCCACGATATCCTGATGATACAGGTGGTGGGAGTGGGTCACATCATACTTATCTTCCGCGATATGGAGGTGTATGCCGCGTTTTGAGGTATCGACAGCATCCTTCATCAGCTCGAGAGAGCTTTCGCAGAGAGTGAAGGGAGCATGGCCGCCGACCATCGCCTCCACCATCTGATACTCGCCCCGTTCTCGGCCTTCATCAATACTCCTCGCGAAGGCGATATTCTCCTCGGCTCCCTCTCTGGCCTCATCAACACCCCTGTTACGGTTGGTGATCTCATAACAGGTCGCTCCTCTGAGACCGGTCTCCCGCATGCCGCGGGCGATGGTATCGAGAGAGCCTCCAATGAAAGAAGGTGATGCATGGTGATCGATAACCGAGGTGGTTCCCGCCGAGATAGCATCAATGGAAGAGATAAGCGAGGAGTAGTAGAGACTCTCCTCATCAAGAGCGCGGTCAAGTCTCCACCACCACTCCTTGAGAATCTGGATAAAGTCGGTCTGAGGACCGCTGGAGACCAGCATTCCCCGTGAGAGTCCGGAATAGTAGTGATGGTGAGAGCAGACCATACCGGGCATGACGGTCTTTCCTTCCACATCATAGACTTTCGCCTCAGGATATTCGGAGGCAAGATTCTTCCCAACCGCGACGATCACGTCATCTTTGACAACGACATCCACACCCTTCTCAAAAGTGTAGGGTTTCATCGTCTGCATGACATTTCCGTTTTTCAATACAGTTACTGACATCTGATTTCCTCCTAAAGATCCACAGGGCCGAGCAGATACGCATGCTTCGAGACAATCTCGAAGATGATAGCCTTGAGCTCTTCGCTCACTCCGTCTCCCTCCAGGTCATCTCCCGCAACTCTCAGCGTTGAGAGTGTGCCGTCGACCCTTACTGAAATAGAATCCCCGTTCACGAAAAATCCTGAATTGGAGGAGCTGTTGAAATCCTCTTCAAGAGAGAACAGGGTGAACTTGTCGAGATAGGGAGAGCCCTTATGAGGACAGAAGGTCGCACAGTTTCCGCACTCATTACAGAAGGCATCAAGGTGGACGATCTGGAACGGATGATCGAACAGGTCGTTCCTCTCTCTTGTATCTATTGCGATATTCGCCCGGTTCGGGCAGACATCCACACATTTATTACAGATATATGAGCATTCCATGCACCTGACCGATTCTCTCGTTGCAAATGCCTCTATGGAGGGCTCTACGCTGATAGATCGCTCGAGGGTGCTCTTCTTGCTCCGTATGGTGGAGAAGAAATCATTTTCCGCCGCAACGAGGTCCGCGATCTCTTCGGGAGAGAGATCTTCTTCCTCTTCATCATGGTCATGATGGTGGTGGTGATCATGGTCGTGACCACAATCGCAATCCCCGTCACACTCACCGTCGTTGCCGCATGAGCACTCGTGCGCATCCTCTGCTTCCTCGTATCCTGCAAGGACACGGTCGATGGCTGACTCGACAGCCTGACGGCCGCTCGCGATACAGCGTACGATGGTTGAAGGTCCTGTGGAGGCATCGCCTATCACGTAGACATCCTCAATCTCGCTCATAAGGGTCTCGGAATCACAGGATGCCCAGCCCTTCTCATTCAGGGGGAGTCCGAAGCTGTTCAGCTTCTTCCCATCCACTTTTTCTCCGATTGCCGTGATAAGCGTATCGCAGGGAAGATGGAAGGACTCGTCGGTTGCTACCGGACGGGCTCTTCCTGAGGCGTCGGGCTCACCGAGAGACATCACGGTACAGGAGAGGACTCCGTCGCTCGTAAGCTCATCGGGATTGGCAAGGAAAATGAATTTCACTCCGTCCTCGAGAGCATTCTCATACTCTTCGAGGTCGGCAGGCATCTGTTTCTTCGTACGGCGGTAGACGACGGTCACATCCTCCACGCTCTCCACACGGATCGCCGATCTGGCCGAATCCATGGCGGTATTTCCTCCTCCGACCACAACCACATGCTGGCCGAGATCGATCTTCTCTTTCCTGTTGAATTTTCCAAGAAATTCGAGGGATGCTGTGACCTTGGACCGGTCTCCCTTGAGAGGGATCTCGTTATCGATCTCGGAGCCGATGGCATAGAAGATATGTTCATACCCGGCTTCCTTCAAGGCATCGACAGTGATCTGGTCCTGGGAAGCACCGAAGGTGAACTCGACACCGTGAGCCTTGATGAAATCGATATCGGCCTGAAGGGCGCTCTCGGGGAAACGGTAGGAAGGAATCACATAGCGGGTGACACCGCCCGCATTCTCCTCACGCTCGAACACCGTCACTTCGAACCCGGCACGGGAGAGGAAGTAGGCGGCAGAGAGCCCTGCGGGACCTGCACCAACGACGGCTGCTCTCACATCCGTCTTCTCCGGCTTCTCCCACCGTCCGAGGTATTCCTCGAAACCGTTCTCCGCTGCGATCTTTTTCATCTCACGGATCTGCACAGCGCCTTCATAATCCATCCTGGTACAGTGGTACTGGCACTGATGGTCACAGATATACCCGGTAAGGTTGGGAAGCGCATTCGAATCATAGATCACTTCAAGGGCATCCGCATAACGGCCTTCACCCACAAGCTGAATATAATCGGGGATCATCTGATGGATCGGACAGGCTACCACACAGGGAGCCACATAACAGTCTGTCATCGGAAGTTTCGTAGGAACACTCGCCCTGTCTTCACCCCGGAAATCCTTCTGGGTCTCCACGAGCGAGAGAGCCTTCTGAGACAGCTCCTCAAGACCTGTCACGTCAATATCGGAACGGTCCCAGCTCTGAGCGTTCTTCTCCAGAATCTCGACCATCTGTTTCAGTCTGGTATACCCGCCCGGTTTGAGCAGGTCTGTTGCCAGAGTGATGGGACGGATACCGGTCTCGAAGAGATCGAGGACAGTGAAGGCATTGGCACCGCCGCTGTAGCTGATCGGCAGCTTCCCGTCGAACTCTTTCGAAAGAAGGGCCCCGACCCGGGTACTGATAGGAAGGAGCGTGCGGCCGCTCATGTACATCTCATCTCCGGGCAGCACTCCCTGATCATTCACGGAGCCGAGGGTATTGGTCAGTTTCACTCCAAAGCCCAGATCTTCCTCTGCGGCTAAGTCTGCAAGACGATGAAGCATCGAAACGGCGTCAGCATACTGAAGATCATGCTCGAAACTCGCCCTGGCGAGATGGAGGTAGTCATACCCGAGGTCATCGAGAATCTCTCTCACCGCATCATACCCGAGGAGAGTAGGATTGAGTTTAACGAAGGTATTGAGTTTCTTTTCCTTCAGAATATAGGAACAGATCGCCTCGATTTCAGCCGGAGGACATCCGTGCATGGTCGATATCGTGATTGACGGGGAGATATTCTTTGAAATCTTTGAAGGAAGCTCCTTCAGTTTGTCACCGTAGGATTCCCACCCCGTTCCGTCCAGGAAGGTGTTCTCGCTCAGTATCACACGAAGAGAATCGAGATATGTCGAAAAGACTGCAGAGGTCTCAGCATCGATCATCGAATCGATGTACTGCTGCATCTTCGGCTGCTGGATGCCCTTCAGGTCATATCCGATGCTCATATTGAAAATGAACGAAGGTTCATCTAGTTCTCCGTTATGGAACAGCGCATCGATGAGGTGAAGAATGATATAGGCCTTCACATACTCATCATGAGCCTTCTCCAGAGTGAACTCCGTCGACCATTCGACGTTATATCCTTCGTCACGGGCATCGATACAAGGTTTCTCAACCTCCAGCGTATCGAGGATCTGTACAGTTTTCAGTTCAATGAACCGTCCACCCACAAGATAACTCGCAATAATATTCTGGGCGAGCTGGGTATGGGGTCCGGCCGCAGGGCCGAGCGGAGTCTCCGCCTTCTGGGAGAATACCTCTATCCCCGATCCTGTCGTATTTCGATAGAACTGATCCTCATGGATCGAAAATATCGTTCTGCTTGCTTTATATTCACTGAATATCCGGTGTATGAGTTCCTCAAAGGGAACCGGTCTCATGGTATCGTTCATGACTGTCGCCTCTCCTGATCTGATCTGGGACTGGCCTGTCTTGCCTTCCATCTCTCATTGTAAAGGAGTTTATCCTCTTGTCAATGTTTTTTGCAACACTCTGCAACAATATTGCATAATCAGAAACTATGTGCTATAGTCAGATTATCGAAAGTTTTTTCTGGTAAAAATTATGGTCTGATCAATTTTATTAGAATTTTTCAACCATATATAAAAATTATCATAATTTAATGCACTATCCTGCATTTCAAGATATTCAAACTGCAGGAAGGCCATGGAGGTATCACCGGTGTATAATCTGATTAATCTCGACATCAACAAGGAAGTAAGAGCAAAGAACGTACAGCTCTGCAGAGAGAAGGGAGTCGTCCTCCCCACATTCGCTCAGATGGTTGACCCGTCAAAGACTCCCGAAAAGGTCAAGAGTGCACTTTCCGATATGGGTCTCTGGGATGTCCACTCCGAGAACCTGTTCAGGATCAACTGGAAAAATGAAAGCGTAGAGAAGGGCGGCGGTTTCGGTGAAGTGAACTATATTGAAGTCCCCCGTGCCATCACCGGTACCAAGGCAAGAATCCTTGCTCTCGTCGGCAAATGGTTCCCGACCGGAGTCCATAAGGTAGGCGCGACCTATGCCTGTCTCGCCCCTGCTCTCGTCTCAGGTAATTTTGATGCTGTTTCACAGCAGGCTGTCTGGCCTTCAACCGGAAACTATTGCCGTGGCGGAGCCTATAACAGCGCACTTCTCGGCTGTAAGTCGATCGCGATCCTTCCCGAAGAGATGAGTCAGGAAAGATTCAACTGGCTGAAAGCCATTGCCGGTGAAGTTATTGCCACTCCGGGGTGTGAATCGAATGTCAAGGAAATCTTCGACAAGTGTCACGAACTTGACGCGGAACGCGGAAAATCGATCGTCATCTTCAACCAGTTCGACAAGTTCGAGAACTATCTCTGGCACTATACCGTCACCGGTGCTGCCATGGCTGAAGTACTTGAGAAACTGGGTGTCAAACCTGAAAATGTACGGGCTTACGCCTCCAGCACAGGAAGCGGCGGAACTCTCGCAGCAGGTGACAAACTCAAGGACCTCTACCCGAACATCAAGATCGGAGCAGGTGAAGCACTGCAGTGTCCGACCCTCCTGAGAAACGGTTTCGGCGGTCACAGAATCGAAGGTATCGGGGACAAGCATGTCCCATGGATCCACAATGTGAAAAATACAGACGTTGTCACAGCCATCGATGACCAGGACTGTATGGATATCTACCGTCTGTTCAACGAACCTGCAGGTATCGAGTACCTCAAGGGTCTGGGTCTCAGCGACAAGGAAATCGATGACCTGAGCCTCTACGGTATCAGCGGTATCGGCAACCTTCTCAGTGCCATCAAGATGGCCAAGTACTACGAGATGGACGAAGACGATGTAGTCTTCACGATCCTTACCGACTCCTCTGTCATGTACACCTCCCGTCTTGGAGAGCTCAATGAACAGCAGGGGCCCTTCGACGCAATCGAAGCAGCTATGGTCTACCGTTCAGCTCTTCAGCACCAGGGTATCGACAACATGGAAGAACTCACCTACTACAGCCGCCTGAGAGTTCACAACCTGAAGTACTACACCTGGGTTGAACAGCAGGGCAAGACCTACGAAGAGATCAACGCACAGTGGTATGACCGCACCTACTGGGAGAATCTCAAGGGTCTCGCTGATACGATCGATACGATGATCGATGAGTTCAACAAGGAAGTTGGTCTTATTTAGGAGACCATGCTACACTTCACACATGACCGGACCCTTTCAGGTCCGGTCATTTCATACCGTTCACAAGGAGAGTCTGCCATGAGATTCCATTATGAGTGCACCGACTGCGGAGCCGTCTACGAAACCGAGGATATCATCTACCTCTGTCCTTCCTGCGAGAAGGGGAATACCGATCCCTCTCAGATGAAAAAAGGGAATCTGATCGTCCGCTATGAGAGAGAAGACCTTCAGAAAACAGGAAAGAAGGAAGACCTTTCCTATTTTGATTTCTTCCCTTTTGAGGTCCCCTCACATGAAGCATTTCCTGTTGGACCGACGCCTCTTGCCGCCCCGTTCCGTCTCGCTGAAAAATACGGATTCAGGAACCTCTCCTGCAAACTTGACAGCGCACTCCCCTCCGGCTCCTTCAAAGATAGAGCCTCTCAGCTGATAATCGGACAGGCAAGACATTACGGAATCGACTCCATCGCCCTCGCCTCGACAGGGAACGCCGGTGCCGCCATGAGCTGCGCCGGTGCAGCCTACGGCGTAAAGATCGTCCTGTTTGTACCGGAAAGCGCCCCTGCAAACAAACTGATGCAGTCCGTCCTCTACGGAGCCGAAGTCGTACCTGTGAAAGGAAGTTATGATGACGCATTCTCCCTCTCCATCGCCTACACAGATGAGTTCGGAGGCATCAACCGAAATACCGCCTACAATCCGATGACGGTTGAAGGAAAGAAAAGCGTCTCCATCGAACTGTTCCTGCAGCGAGGAAGAAGTGTCCCCCGATGTCGTGTATGTCTCCACTGGAGACGGCTGTATCTACGCTGGAGTAGTCAAGGGCTTCAAGGACCTGCATACCGCAGGTCTCATAGAGAAGGTCCCGCAGGTCATCTGTGTACAGTCAACTCAGTCCAACGCGATTGCAGAGGCCTGGAGAACCGGGAAGTATGAGGCGGTCAATGCAACTACCCGGGCAGACTCGATCAGTGTATCCTCCCCTGCCAACGGCCGGATGGCCGTCCGCTATATCCACGAAAGCGAGAGCTGGGCAACGCAGGTGAGTGATGAGGAGATCCTTTCCGCACAGCTCGAACTGGCAAAGGATGCAGGCATCTTTGTCGAACCCGCAGCAGCCTGTGCCTGGGCAGGTTTTGTGAAAGACAGTGAAAAACTGAAAGCATCGTATGGAGAAGATGCAGATATCTGCGTACTCCTGACGGGGACAGGATTCAAGGATATGGCCGTCTTCGAAGGAAGAATAGCCCTTCCCGAATCAATCGAGAATTCGAAGGAAGCGGTGATCGAACGATTCAGAACCTCCTGATACGCTTGCAGACACTCTTCACTCTGAAGATACCTTGTTGTCTCCAGCCATGTTTTCCCCTACAATACAAAGAACTTGTGGCGAAGAGAGTTGCTCTCCGGTTCAGACCTTCGTATAATTGAGAGTGACCGAGTGAAGTGAGGAATTGCTATGGAAAACATTCTAATCGGAGTTGCCATCGGTGTGACACCGATGATTATCATCCTGATCATACAGCTGGTGAAGTATAAGCAGAGAGAAAAACTGCACATACAGGAAATACAGAAACTCAAGGGCATGGTTACCGACCGCATGGATCTTGAATCAGACGGGCTCTCGAA
The DNA here is from genome assembly GCA_963676605.2 of Sphaerochaetaceae bacterium. Classification (GTDB taxonomy): domain Bacteria; phylum Spirochaetota; class Spirochaetia; order Sphaerochaetales; family Sphaerochaetaceae; genus SABI01. The sequence goes on from CAXXSP010000032.1 coordinate 15,339, forward strand.
ACTGAAGGGTCAGGTGGAAGAGCTGAAGACTCAGAACGAGAATCTGAGGATTTCCCTGAGAACATACTCACAGAAACCCGGAAGACGGGAAGTCTCCCGCCTGCAGGTCTACCAGCAGGCAGCCGACCGTCTTACGATCAATTCTCCGGGGTTCGGTGCAGCCTGGCAGGCTGCACTCAAGGAAAGCGAAGATGAGTTCGAAAAGACCTTCTATGGCGTTCAGCCTTTTATCAAGAAGGTCATCCCTCTGAAAAGCAGTGATGCAAAAGTTGTGGGAAGACTCGAGGAGGATTAATCATCCTCCATCAGCTCATGAATCTGGTCCCAGGCATCAGCATCACCCTCTCTCAGCTCACATAACAGCTCGTAGTGATAAATCAGCAGCCCGAGCTGTTTTTCAATCACATCATCCAGATACATATCATCGATCGCCATCACGGCATCGTCATCTTCTTCCAGAGCAATCAACCGCTCGTATTCGTTGAGAAGATCCTCTTTTTTCCATCGGAGAAATCCCGGAGCATCGATGAGAAGCATCGGCTCATAGCTTTTATTCTCGAGGTCGCGTGCAGTCTTCTCTATCTGCTCCGCACTTGCATCTGACGGCACATTCTCGAGCATTTCGCGTACATTCTTCATTGAAATCACCTCCTTTTACAGATTACTTCATAACAAACCATTGAACAAGAAAGACCTTCTTAAAATATGCATTGAGACTCATAAGAGGGTAAAATCTGATTCTCTGATGAAGAACATTCACCGATCCTTGAATGTCTTATATCAACTATTTTAATTAATAATGATTCTCATTATTGACTTATATTCAAATCTATTTTATATTCATTTCAAATACTAAGGAGGAACACATGAGTTGTGACGCCGGAATACGACCAAGGAAGAAGAAGGTTCTGGACCTTGAAACCGATACTATTATTACAGAGGAGAAGAATATGAGTTCAACAATGGTACGGCAGGAAATGCCGGTATTTGAAATGGATGCCTATGATGCAAAGAGCGGACACTTCACGACAGTGAAGAGTGAAGACTATAAGGGAAAATGGACGGTAGTCTGCTTCTACCCCGCCGACTTCACCTTCGTATGTCCTACCGAAATTGCGGCAATGAACGCCAAGTATGATGAATTCCAGGAACTGAACACTGAGATCCTTGCGGTCTCTGTCGATACGAAATTCTCTCACAAAAGATTTGTCGAGACAGAGCCACTCCTGAAAGGTCTGAAACTCACGATCGGTGCAGACGGAAATCAGGAAGTGAGCAGAGCTTTTGGAGTCCTTATCGAGGAGGAAGGAGTTGCTCTCAGAGGACGTTTCCTCTTCAATCCGGATGGCATCTGTGTCGCTCAGGAAGTGCAGGCTGATTCAGTGGGAAGAAACGTCAATGAGTTCCTTCGACAGGTACAGGCATGGCAGTATGCTTCAAAGACTGGAGAAGTCTGTCCTGCAAACTGGAGGCCCGGGAAGAAAACGCTCCCGGTGAATACCGATGCAGAGAAAATGGCAGGACATGTCGGTGACTATGTGACACTTGAAGAAATTCTGAGCTAGATACCACCCTGTACTCAATACAGATGGCCACTCTTCCCCCCCCCGGAAGAATGGCCATTTTTTCAGGTAGATACGGATATCGAACATCCGTGAGAAAAAAGAAAACAGACTGTGCATACAACAGCAGATAAAAGGTCTACACTTCATATTCCATCTACAAGCTTTCATTTACACGAAGACTCTAGGTCAGGTTCTGGTAGTATGTTCCTTTCTGCCATTCCATGTGGTATTATGGGAAACGGCATGCTGGTCCCGAGACCCACTCTTTCGGTCAAAAGGAAGAGTCTGTGCAGCGATCACAACGCTGATGACATATGAACGGGCTCCCATCCGAGTCATTCCGCATTTGAGCTGTTCTTCCATGGATGCAGAGATCAGCAGGGAGGATACTATGGGAACAGATAGATCAGATGTACCGGGCCAAAACAAAAAGACGGGCAGATGGCGGGGAGATCTTGTAGCAGGCCTATACGACTGGATTATGGTCCATTCCGTATTTCCCGGGAAATTCCACGCCGGATATGAGAAACACTGTAGAATAATCGAGGAATTCCTGAACGATATTCATGGAGAGGAGATCATCGAAGTCGGGACGGGATCAGGATTCACCGCACCCTACATCCCACATGACAACAAATATACAGGGACAGATATCAGCCCGAATCTACTGAAAAAAGCAGAGCGCAGATTCGCAGGATATGGTTTTACCAGCGGCGACAATGCCGGTTTCACACGAGCTCCCGGCGAGTCACTGCCATTTCCGGATTCGTCTTTTTCCTACGCGATATGCCTCCTGACGTTTAATTTCATCTCCGGTCAGGCAGAAGCCCTGAAGGAGCTTCATCGTGTCCTGAAACAAGGAAGCAGGGCACTGTTCTGCGTTCCCTGTCCTGAAAGACTCCTTCCAGGGGTGAAGATACAGGGAAAGCTTCATACTGGTGAGGAATTACGGGACCTTAGCAGAGAAGCTGGATTTTCCTACGAAGAAAGCAAGGCTGAAAACGGAGCTCTCCTCTATTTCCATCTCATACGTGAATACATGTGAGAAAAACATGCGCGGGAATGGAAAAGCGCCCACGAGTGAGACCGACTTCGTATCGGGATCAGACAGGATGAAAGAGTTCTGAGACGACATACAGGTCGGAGCAAAGACGCCTCCCCCATACGATTCCCCTCATCCTCTTTCGTTAAAATACCTGAACATGATACACTCTCTAATCAATGGTCTGAGAGGAGAATTCAGATGAATAAGACACATCATGCAAGAGGTTATATCTATGCTGTAAGTGCGGTCGCCATCTGGTCGGGCAACTTCATCATCGCACGGGGCCTCAACGACACTATTCATCCTGTCGAACTTGCCTTCTGGCGGTGGACGGTTGCCATCCTGGTCTTTCTTCCCTTCGGTCTGAAACCTCTCCTGGCGGAACGTGAGATCCTGAAGAAACATATCCCGTATCTTGCGCTTACTTCGATTCTGGGAATTACCCTGTTCAACACACTGATCTATTTTGCAGGGCACACCACAACAGCCATGAATCTCTCTCTCATCTCAATCACCTTTCCAGTCTTCATCGTCATTCTGTCCAGGATATTCTTCCGGGAAACTATCACACACTATAAACTGATCGGCATCATCCTTGTGATAGCAGGAGTCGTATTCCTTGTAACCGGAGGTGACCTGTCTAGACTTGCCCGTATTTCCTTCGCAGTTGGAGACCTCTGGATGCTGCTTGCAGCTCTCACATTTTCCCTGTACACCCTGCTCCTGAGACGAAAACCGGAAGATCTGAGCGTGATGGCACTCCAGATGACGACCTTTCTAACCGGTCTTCTTTTTCTCTCACCCTTTTTCATCTGGACAAGAATATCAACACCGGCGGCATCTTTCGAAACGAAAACAGTTCTTTCCATTCTGTACGTCGGCATATTCGCGTCACTCACAGCCTTCGTTCTCTGGAACAAGGCAATTGTGACTATCGGCCCGGTGAAAGCGGGATTGGTGTACTACACCCTTCCTCTTTTTTCAGGGATTCTTGCCTTCCTCGTGCTGGGAGAAGAGATCACAATCATACACCTCCTCAGTGCCATCTTCATTGTATCGGGAATCCTCACGGCAAATTACCAGGGAAAGAAGAAAACACGTTTCATTACATGAAATTCTCCCAAACATTCTCCCCTTGGTATGTGGATACCTCTGGCGAAGACTCAGTTCTCACAATAGACGATAGTGTTCCGTCCTGAAGCCTTCGCCTGATAGAGAGCTGTATCCGCCTGTTTCAATAAGGTGACCGCACCGGTCTTCGGATCGGAAGAAAAGGTTATCCCCATACTGACGGTAATGATTGAAGAGATGTCAGAATTCTCGAAAGGTATCGCTTCCCGGGCAATATCTCCTTTCAACCGCTGAGCGAATTCCATCGCTCCTTCACCGTCCACTCCCGGAAGGGAAATCAGGAACTCTTCACCTCCGAAACGGTATACCTCTCCGTCCCTATCCTTCATTGAATTCTTCAGAATCGTGCTGATCATTTTCAGACAGACATCACCCTGCAGATGTCCATACGCATCATTGTACTTCTTGAAATAGTCCACATCGAGAAGGAGCAGGGAAAAAACAGTTCCATTCATGTCCAGATTACGAATAAGAGAATCAATATCACGCTCCAGATTCAGTCTGTTCGCGAGACCGGTCAGAGAATCCGTTTTTGACAGGACCTCCAGTTTCTCTGTTTTTTCGAGGCTCTGAAGCCGTTCTCTTTCATATGCCCGTTCGAACACGGTGAGAAGAAGAGCCGTGAAGGCAAATACAAGGGGGACATTGATAATCCAGTCGAAAAACTGTTCCTCTGCAGTCATTGTTTTGAATAGCTGCCGCTGATAACGGTACAAGGAAATCAGCCCCAGATTTTCCATCAGGAAAAGGAGGTCGACTACCAACCGCTCCTTTCCGGAGAGAAGAAAGTTGATGAGCAGCATGATGACTGTCGAATAGATGATGCTCGGAGATACCAGACCTGAGCTCGCCAGCCAGGAAAGGGGCAGAATGGCGAACGCCAGCACGTATATTCCTATCCTGTGAATCAGAGCTGTCCTGATCCCCTTCAGTGCAAAGATTCCCATCGCGATACAGAATGCTCCCAACCCCATCCATTTGTAGTTGAAAGAGAAATCAAGTCCGTACAGAATATTCGTGAGAATGGTCAGTACTGCCAGTGAAGAGAAGAAGATCATATAGAGAAGAAAGATTCTCTCTTTCACCGAGTATGTTTTTCTATAGACGTCCAGCCGCATCATTTCAGCAATCTTTTTCATAGAGACTCTCCAACATACAGGCACCTCATGTTACCACTTAGCTGCTGAAAATGATGCCGACAGGTCAATTGTAGAGAATAGGAGCCGGTATTTCAATCAGAATCACAACAATTTCTGAGATGTAGGGAGACTGATACATGGAGAGGATAGGAGTATGTCGCCGAACATTTTTGTTCTGTTGAATCTAGATAGTAGTGCAAGCGTCTAGTCCAACGAAGCGTAGGAAAGAATGCGAAAATAATCAGGAACACGACGTTTAATAAACATAATCAACGGTGTCAATGCCTTCGTTTACTATTTAATCAACAGCGAGTAAACATCAATTAAACGGTAAATGGAATGAATTTTCATGCTCGCGGAGAATTTCGCGAAACTAGGCGATTTCGCAATTTGCTGTTTTAAAGAATACCTATTGCGAAATTAATTAGATCAGAATCTATTCAGACCGTACCATGCGAAATGCTTCGTTAACCACAGTACGCTTTATCATTTTAGTATAACCGTGTTGAATCCCAGATTATCCTAACTCAAAGAAAATAAGAATCTCACAGTGAGTAAGACAAAATCTCAATAATGATTATACTGAAAGGAGCTTAGAAAAGGAAAAGGGGAGCATCCCATTCCGACCAAAGAACACATGCTCCCCCGCAAAAAAATTGCTACTGTATTGTCTTATCGATCTTCCAAAATTGCAAGAGGAAGGGAAATCATATCCCTGGAAAAACCCTTCAAATTCTGGGTTTATTGCTACGATCTAAATTTTATGCGATTGCCCTGTCCCCGAAAGGAGGCTAAATCTTGTATTGAAAGGAAGATCTGTTCAGAAGGAACGGATTGCTCGTGCGTTGTAGTCTTCATCATAGTCTCTGGTGTAAGGTGCTCCAACGCTATCCGCATCTTCTATGAAATAGCAAAAAGCCTGACCTTCAATAGGGGCAATTGAAGAACTCCACCACATATCGGTCTCAGTATCATTGCTCGTTTCTCTGAGAGACACGAAGCCATCAGGCAGGATCAGGTGCGACTCATGTTCTACCCAGTAGGAGGCAAGTGCACCGAGTTCGTCAGCGCTCGGAAGGAACCAGTCATCATAGGTCGTTTCTCCCACGATGGTCGTATATTCAAGAGAACGAACAGCAAGAGGAAGAAATTCAAAAGAATCTTCGAAAGCATCGTGGAAAGCATCGCAGTTTGTTTTCCCCGTACCGATCTCTGTTTTCAGGTTGAGCCCTTTCGCGTCTTGATAGTCCTGCGGATAATACACCCAGTAACTTTTAGCAACGATTTCGGTCGGAGCCACTTCCAGGTAATCCCAGTCAGCAAATTCTTCAGCTGTATCGACGTAAAAGATAAGTCCCCCTGCAGGACCTTCCTCACCTGCTTCATACTCGAAAGATCGAGGCGGCTCCTGCTCCTGGGTGCAGCCGCTTGCCAGAAGCAGCAAGACGCCTGCTAGGACAAACAACATTGATGGTTTCATGATTACTCCTTCTGTGAGGACGAGGGGGGGGACTCGATCGGTATCCTTTCTTCCTTTCTCCTCTCATACAGAAGTAGATTACACCCGGGAAATGTTCTGTCACACTACACCATGCGACAAACATGTCGCAAAGTACGCCACAAGGCCATTATCGGTAATTTCTGACACCCTATCTGTTGCTCTGCTCCCCCTATCTCGTGTAATATTACGAGGCGTGAGAGATACGTATACGATACAACAATCTTATTTCACCCTCCTCGAAGAAATCGGCATGGATATTCCTATTGTCTTGAGAGAGGCGGGATTAGCCCCGCAGATACGGGAACTTGACCAGGTAAGACTGCCGCAAAGACAGTATTATGCACTCTGGAATATACTCGAAGAGAAGGCTGAACATCCTCTTTGGACACTTTCGCTCCTCGATCATTTCACCAGTGAAGTACTTGCTCCTCCCCTCTTTGCTTCATTAAGCAGCCAGAACCTCACGATAGCGGTAAGGCGGATCGCTGACTATAAAGCCCTGATAGCTCCTCTTGAATATAACTGCATGAAAACGGATGAAGGGTATTGCGTGAGAATTGAATGGGACCAGAGCTATGAAATACCGGTGAGTCTGCTGCTGTTCGAGCTCCTTTTCATTCAGAAGATAGGAGAATTAGGAACACGAAAAAAGATCGTGCCGCTCTCCATCACCTCTACCAGAGCAGAACAACTGAATCAGCTGTATGCTTCCACTCTCGGCATATCCTTTTCTCCCGATTCGACACATTCCATTACCTTCTCCGAGGAGGATGCGCTACGCCCGTTTATCTCAGCAAACGAGAGGATCTGGAGAGTATTTGAACCTGAACTGAATTCTGAACTCTCAAGACTGAATGAGAAGAGTCCTATGAGTGCCCGCGTAAAAGGTGTACTCCGCCAGCTTCTCCCTTCGGGACAGGCGACGATAGAGGCTGTCGCTAGGGAACTGAACGCATGTGTGAGAACGGTACAGAGAAGACTGCAGGAAGAAGGGACCTCCTTCCGAACGATCCTGCATGACACCCGGGTAACCCTTGCCCGCGTGTATGCTCGTGATACCGGCTATTCAAGAAAAGAGATAGCCTACCTGCTTGGCTATTCAGAGGCGAAATCCCTTTCGCGCTTCCTGAGAAAGCCCGAAGAGCTTTAGGTGCAGAGGAAGAGGATTGTCTCCTGCATTGAGAGCTCGCGGGCTGCATCGTCTTTATCATAGAGAATAAGATGAGTCCCCTCTTCGAGGTGGATCCAACGGTTATTCGCTCCCTTCATTCCGTTCTCAACCAGAGGTCCCGACTCCTTCGCAATCAGGAAAGGACATAGGCACGCTGCAGATTTGTGTATGCAGTACCATCCTGCAGGAAAAGAAAGAGAATATACGTTGTCAATGGGAAGTTGCCGAAGGAGGGGCTCGAACCCTCACGTCCTTACGGACAAGGGATTTTAAGTGCCCTCAACACCATATTTTTAGTTCTATTGTCAAGCGCTTTATACTTAATAAATCATTGATATACAACGATATTTCGCTATTTTTCAAAATGCTTTATGTTTAATATTAAAACATATTTTATGGCACACCTTGGAAGTGGCACACCTAATACAGGAGAAGGATTTTTTTGAGACGCGATTTTAGAACCTTGTTTTCATCAGGATTTCCGCTGTTTTTCAGTATAATCTATCTGTCTTTGGATGTGTTCTATCCTACTTCTGTTTGCTACCTTCATTGCCCTCATTTCCTCTCGCAACCTCAATAACTTCTCATTCAGTTGTTCTGCCTTATAATCATATGCTGTTTTCATTATTTCTCCTTCCAGCAAGGTAGAGGGAGTAGAGGGTAGATGATGATTTTTAACTCTGTGATTTTATGAAAGGATTACCATTCAAAGCTATTTATCTTCCTCTACTTCCTCTACTCTCCACCTTTTATATAAATATATGTATTATAGATACCGTAAAGCCCCTTTTCGGCATCATCCAAGGTAGAGGATAAAATCACTCATCCTCTACCTCTACCTTCAACTTGCTGATTTCTCCAAACCAGACAATATCTGTCCTTCTTCTGTTTCAAAATCAACCTCTTCCTCTACGGGGTGTTCGCTGAATGGATTATGTCCGCCGAAATAGTTGTCCCGTATTCTCTGCTTCATCTCTTCCACCCCGCTAAACCTGAACCCATTACTATTCCTGCCATCTATCTTCAACTGCTTCGGTTCCATTCCAAAATATGCCCGCAACTTCTTCCCAAGAGTGATACTGCTGAATTTCCCGACATTCCCAACCTCTCTCATACGAATGAGAATGTCCTTCGTCTTAATAGCGATATCGCCATTGGATAGCGGGGTGAAAATGCTTTCATCATCCCCAGCAAAACTCTCAATCTGCTCTATCAGCCATTGAAGGACAAAATCAGCGCTCTCACGGACGTTTTGAACTCCAATAGTAGTAATAGGAATCTTGTGGAATGGAAAGCGTAGCGCCTCTTCTGCGTGGCTCCTCGCTTCTTCTATCAATTTCTTCGCTCCCCCATTTTCCATCTCCCAGAACAGTCGGGAGAAGAAATCGGTATCCTGTAATCGCCCGTCATTACATTCCAGAACAAGGTAGCGCCTATCACCCCGCTCTTTTGGTACTATATGAGCGTCATTACCAGTGATGATAAAATGGAGCATACTGGCGGTTTTATACCTGTCATAGTTCTTACGTTCAACCGATACCTCATCATCCGTAATTATGCTTTTCATCTTTCCCCAGACACCGCTTCGCCTATCCCCTGCGAAACAAGCCTCTTCCACTGCCACAAGAACCGAACCCTTCCAGTCAGCATCAAACCGTGAAGTAAGTTGTTCTGTATTGTCTATGGTTGAGGTGTATTTAGGGTGGAAGCACATCTGTAGCGCCTTGAAGACGGACGATTTTCCGCTTCCCTGCTTGCCAGTAATAGCCACGGCAACGTTATTCCTGTGCTGTGGGTTCGCTATCAAGTCCCATATCCAGTGCTGGAAGTAATTGAAGGTATCCTTATCCCCATCACAGACATTCTCCCGTATATGCTCCCAGAACAATTCTGGCGTGCCTTCTCCGTCTTTTACAGGCGCTTCCTCCCAATCATTGAACCAGTTCCAGCCCGCTTCCTCTATCTCTCCCATCGGCTTGTAAGGAACGGTTTTCAACCCTTCAAGGGCTTCGGCTTCCTTCCACCACAAGTCAAAACCGTTCATTTCCTTCCAGACAATATCCCGCTTCCTCTCATCGTATCGGGGATACAACATCCGGTATTCCTTGCTTTGATAACAGGCGAGAGTATCTTTATAACTCCGCACAAGAACCTTATTGGCGCTATTCAAGTCCAATATGCCCGTAGAAGCCCCAAGACGGAGCTTTTTCAAAAAAACTGAACCTCTCTATAGTATCGGCAATTATCGCCTCCTCCAGCCGTTCTGCTTTCCACCTCTTGTCTGTGAATGGAGGCACCCACCTAAAAATAATACTACCGAAACCTATTTCATCTCCGTTCTCATAGCGGGGTTCGTTCCAAATTGCTTCTATCTTCTTCTCCGTGGCTTCATCATCCCAGGAAACACTTCCCGCCTCTTCAGCGGTAAACCCTGAATTTCGCATAGCAAGCATCAGTTCAAGCCACACCTGATAATCTCCAAAGGTTCCCTCATCAGCGAGAGAAACCAATTCACCCAGTATCACTCTTTTATCCCACTCCGGCACGCTCGTTTGCGTTTTCGGTTCCCTTGCTGGCTTTCGTTTGCCTTCTTCATATCTGCGGAACAAATCAACCACCCGTTCAGGAAGTGGCGCCAAGTCAACACACTTCTCAATGGTGTATTCACCCGCATCCGTAATTGAGAACGCTCCGTTATTCAGGTGCCTCCCATTCCAGAATATTTCTACCTGTCCCGCTATTTGTGTTCCGGCAGGAGAAATTTCCTTCATTGTGGCAATCTGTTCTTCCGTTGCCACGAAATACAAGTGTTCTCCTGACGGCGTTTTTACCGTGAAAGTTTCATCATCCAGCAATTGCCTATCCCAAAACTGCCTTCCCGTCTCACCTTTCTCATTGCCGTGGTTATCCAAGTCAAGGACAACTATAACCCCGCTATCATACGGGGTTCCTCCCGCAAAAACAAGCATAACAATCACTATCTATCTCAGGATTGACTGTTGCCTTGTTCCATTTCCCATATGGTTTCTTGTCTCTGCCACAAGGAACCACCTTGAACCCGAAGTGTTCTATAAACTCCCTCCTCGTTCTAATTTCTACAATTCTCATTTATGTTTATTCCTCCATTTGAGTTATTTGTTGCTGTATAAAGATGGAACCGGAAGCGATGTGCTTCCGGCTCCTGTGTATGTAGAGATTAAACGAAAGGTAGGTTGAACCCCTCGTATCAACTGCTTAAAAAAATACTATGAACTTCAACCTTTTTTCGTTCTCTACACATCAGGATGGAATCCTTCATTAGTATCTTTCCAATAAAGTTTCATCCTGAATATATATACGTTATGAAAATCCTGATTTCCCTGCTGGATTTCACAAATAAAAAGCGGGGTATCAACCCGCTTTCTAACCTACTATTTGGTTTTCTTATACCCCACCTTTTTCAGCCAATTTGCCAAGGTTTGTGGTGCCACCCCGTATTCATTCGCCAACCAGACGTTTGTTGAACCACTGCTTTTAAGTTTAAGAATTTCATCCTTATGCTTATCTAACTGGCTGGTATACTTCCCTTTCGGGCGTCCCAGTTTAACACCATTCGCCTTCTTAACTTCAAGTGCCTCTTTCGTCCTCTGTGCTATAATGTCTCGCTCAAATTCAGCAAATACAGCACATATCCCAAGGGTGAGTTTTCCAGTAATGCTTGTATCATTCACTGAAACGATAAGGTTATCCTTCACGATATGTAAGGCAATATTCTTCTCGCTACACGCTTCCATAATTTCGTACGTCTGCTTGATTGAACGGGCGAGACGAGACAACTCAGGCACTATAATGATATCACCCTCTTTACAAGTCTCGTTTATTAACTGTCCCAACTTCCGGCGCTTCCAGTCCTTGGTGCCACTAACCTTCTCACCGACAAATTCAACAACAGGAACCAACCCACGAGAATTGGCGTATTTAAGAATAGCCGTCTCAAACTTCTCGTATTCCTGCAATTCCGTACTCACACGTCCATATCCAAAAGTAGCCATTGCCTGCCTCCATTCAATATCCACCGATAACGGTTGATAACCATAATTAAATATATCAAATACAATATAATAAATCAACCTATTTCTATGGATTTTTATGAAAGTTTATTCCATCATTTTCTATGGTTTTATTATCCTCCTATTTTCAATGAGTATTTTCCATTTCTCTATATAAATTTGACGACTGCTTATCAACCCCTTACCCGATACGGTATCAATCAGGTATGACGTTCGTTTTTTATAGTACAAAAAAAATGATTAACACAAATATTAACTAAAAGTGTTAATCATTGTTTGTCCCAAAGGAACAAACATGCCCTATTTTAAAACTATCTCTAAAAGGAAATACTTCCATGTAAGATATCTGGGAACCCAACTCCAACTACAAAACTTTCGTTAAATCTATAATCATATCCAGCCCCTACCATAGGAACGATAAATGCCATCGTGAAAAGTTCAGTATAAAATGCTCCACCCTTCACTGGAAGTCCATTTCCTAAATAGTTTCGCCAAGTATATCCCAGCATTATATTAAAACCAGTAACCTTATCTGTATATTTTTCACCATTCCTGTAGACATCGTGATTAGTCCCAATAAGCGGTGTAGATAAGCCCATTCCAAATGTAGGTGTAGTTCTTATATCTGTAATTCCAGATGTTAACCCTGCTGCGCTCTTAATATCATCCATATTAATATTAACCGTTACGTTTTGGTTTTGTGTGTTCGTATTCTCATCGGCAAAAATAGTTGATACAGGGACTATTAAAATAATCGCTATCAAGATAAACAATCGCTTTTTCATAGGCACTCCTAAAATTTTATGACTTTAATTTATCATACTTAAACATAAAGATTGTGTCAAATAAAGTTTTCAAGTTTAAAGGCTATTAAATTTATATAGTAGGTGTATTCTCTTTCGTTATCACTGAAGATATCAATATTATAAATTCATTCTAAATTTTTGACAAATTTTCATTGGGGTATTAAATCATCATCTGTGTTGAGTTCTATGTTGAGTTGTGCTTCCCACTTCGGTATTGCCAACTGACTTCTTTATTATAAATTTATTCTAAATTATTGGCAAATTTTCACGGGGGTGCTTACTCTTCGTCTATATTGAGGTAATCCTTCGCACCTTTATAGGTTCCCAGAGCGGGGACATCCTTATTCAATTCTTTATTGAACCCGACACTATTCATATCACGCCTTGCTAATATCAAGTCGGCACCGGCAAGAAAATCTTCTTCCTTCTTCTCTTCTTCCATAGTCCAAGGAAGAGGTTGTCCTGTGAAAAGGATTTCTATCTCATTTGCCACACGCCACATTGCCACCTTATTCATCTCGGTATAGGACTTGCTTTGAACCGCTGTGAGCGCTTTTCTCGTCCATCCAAAGTATGACTGAATGAGGCTTTCTCTCAAGGAGTTTGTTGATAGGAGCAAGGAGTTCAAGGAACCCCTGAACGCATGCGGGGTAAAATTCATTCCTTGGGTGAATGGAGTAGCCCCCTTCCTCTTCTTTTGTATTATCTGGAACTCTACATCAAGCCATCCAAGATAACGTTTGAAGTCGTGAATAAACTTACTGCTCCCGATAGCATTTTTGTTAGGGAGACAGAAGACAAATTCATTATCTCTCCCTCGTTTCCCCAGACAATCTCTCGCAATATCAGGGATTACAATTGTTCTAATTTTGTCCCACTTCGGTTTCCCAATTGCCCCAACTTTTTTTGTGCTGTCAATTTTGAATGCGCTATCTATTAGCAACACTTTCATATCTGCTGAAATCTGCCTCCATTTCAATGCTCTCACTTCTCCGGAACGCATTCCGGTGAAAGCAAGGAACTTATAGGCTTGGAACTGTCGGGAAGAGGAAAACCCATCCCATTCTTTGGCACTGATATATTCTGCTAAATCATCCCTAAACATCGTCTGGATTTGGGTTAAAGTAAATGATGGTTTCTTTTTGCTATCTGCCCTCGCTATTTTCGTTTTCGCAAAGATATTCTCCGGCACCAACCCAATCTCGTGGCTATATGTGTAGAAGGACTTCAAAGCAATCGTATTCATCGCTGGCTGGCACATAAACCACTGAAAATTCTTTTTCTTATTATTCTCTTTCAACCAATCACCATATGCTTTCAGGAATATCTGGAAGTTCGTGGCGTGGCTCTTATTCAATTCTATGAAAGGGGTGTTTATAAAGTCCTCATAGAAGGATATTTTGACGACATCAAGCGAAGTATGGAGGCGAAGAAAGGCAATGAAGTTTTTGGGGACGGGAAAATCATCAAACATGTGCCTTAAAGCATCTGCTATCTTGGTTGCCTGAACTACTCCGTAATTACGCTCCTCTGCGTGCGCTTTTAGATACTTGGGGTTTGTCTTCGCATTGAGCCAACCGGTATGATGTAGCACATCCACGATGGTTTCCTTTCGCTTAATAAGCACATCAGGGGACGCCTTCACGAAGATACCCTTGGTATTCTTTCCAGCCAAATATCGGTTCATAAAAATATGGGCTTCTTGTTTGTTCGCTGTGCCGGTGTTAACAAGGGTTCGCTTGTTATTTATCGTTGTCCGGAAATACCAGTTTTTTGCCGTCTCACCATTCTTCAAAGCCCTCTTAAAAAGTTTTGGAGAAACCTGTCTATTCCCTGATTTTTGACTGGAAGAACCCATATAACCACCCCTCTGCTATGTCAAATTATAACAGATTTCCAGAATATTGAAATAGCGATGGCACACCTAAAAACACATTTTACTGGCACACGTATTAAAAATTAAAGCCATTAACTATTTGTCTTGTTAATGGCTTATTCTTTTTAAGATAATATTTTGCCGGAGGCGGGACTTGAACCCGCACGTCCTTACGGACAAGGGATTTTAAGTCCCTTGTGTCTACCAATTCCACCACTTCGGCGCGTGATTCATACTACATGGTCACTATTGATGAGTCAACTAGAGGTCTTCTATTTTCATCTTATTATCTTGTATGAGGAGCCATTGTTCTGTACTATGAGTGACAAGGAGAACGAGAGATGCTAGAACCTTCTGATCTGCGGGCTATCGCTGAGAATCTTCCTTTCTGGAAAAATCTCAGCGATGCCGACAGGACAACGCTACTGCAGGGAACGATTAAATTCACGCATAAGGCGGGAGACATCGTCCATGAGGACAGGAATACCTGTACCGGCATGCTGCTCGTGCTCTCCGGTCAGCTGAGAGTCTATATCGTAAGCGAGACGGGGAAAGAGATTACCCTGTACCGTCTGTTCGACCGGGATGTCTGTGTACTGTCTGCTTCCTGCCTGATACGGAATATCACCTTCGATGTCTATGTTACAGCGGAGAAGGATACAACGATGCTGCGTGTGGCGACTGACAGTTACAAGAATGTCGGCTCTACAAATCCCGCAGTTCTCGATTTCACGAACGAACTCGTTTCTTCCCGCTTCAGCGATGTCATGTGGGTTGTGGAACAGATAGTCTTCATGAGTTTCGACAAACGGCTCGCGATGAGGATCCTCGAACTCTCAGCGATTGCCGAATGTGATACATTCAATATCACTCACGAGGCGCTGGCGCGCGATCTGGGGACAGCACGTGAGGTAGTCACCAGAATGCTGAAGAGGTTTCAGGAAGATAAACTTCTCACCCTCTTCAGGGGAGGCATCACGATCACAGACCGTGACGCCATTGATGATCTCACCTAGTCGAGCCCGACCATTCCCTTGATGATCTGTTCATTCCTCACACCCTCTTCCCTGGCAATGACCTTGCCGTCCTTGAAGGCGAGAAGCATGGGAATGGTCATGATCTGAAATTCTTCCGAAAGATTCTCATTGGGGTCGACATCGACCATACAGATTTTGGCCTTGGAGTGATCAAGATCTCCGTCGAGCGCACGAAGGATTCCTTCCTGAACCTTACAGAATCCACACCACTTAGCCCAGAACTCGACAATGACGGGAACGTCCGAGTTCTTCACGACCTCTTCAAAGGTATCTTCATTCACATCGACAATCATATAGTATCTCCTGCTCTTTCACTCTCTTATGTATGCAGAGAAGAAGATACGTGTAAAGAGCTTTGAAGGTATGTAACAAAATCACCAACACTGAAGGAGTTCTTGCATGAGAGCCCGGAAACCCGTAGAGTGTGGGCTATGGATATACTCCCCGGCCTGATAGATTCCCATTTTCATCTCTCTGAAATCGAGAAAAAGGATATTTCTGCCCGCGAAGTCTGTGACTCACTTACTGAGCACTCGTTCGCCGGGGGAGTAAACATTTCTCTGGATTATGCCGATCTTGTTGAAAAGAAAGCCCTTCTCGACTTATATCCGTCTATACTCAGCGGCTATGGTATCGGGCCCTGGGGAGCACAGGGCGAGGAGAATATTGAGCACATGCTCAGCCGCCTTGAAGAGGAAATCCAGGGCTGCCCCGTAGATGCAATCGGCGAAGCGGGGCTCGACTTCTACTGGAGCTACGGCACTCCGGAGAGACAGAAGGCACTATTTAGCGGGCAGATAGAACTCGCGTCCCGGCTCTCGAAACCTGTCATCATCCACTCAAGGGAAGCAGACAATGAGATGAAGGAGATGCTGAGAAGTAATTCCTTCCCCTCCTCCGGTATCATCCACTGCTTCAGCTCAGACAGAGATTTCGCAAAGACAGCCCTCGATGCAGGCCTCTATATCTCCTTTGCCGGACCGCTTACCTACAAGAGAAATGAAATTCTCAGGGAGGTGGCAGCCTATCTCCCTTCTGACAGAATCCTGAGCGAGACCGACGCTCCCTACCTCGCCCCCCAGAAGAAACGGGGAAAAACGAATCTTCCCCTGTATGTCTCGTACGTGGTGGAGGAGCTGGCACGGGTGAGAAAGAGTTCGGCAGAAGATATGGCACGGCAGATACGGATGAATTTCGCGCGGTTGTTCGGCCTGTAGAGCCAATTCCTTTTTCCAGCATCACTTCACCGTTTTTTCCTCTGTCATTCTTTCTCTCTTTTTTGCACGATTATCACCTGTATCACTCTAAGGTCAGTTGACCAATAGAGCGTTTAACGGTAGGTTACAGATACACGAGTACATATGAAGGAGTAAACCTATTATGATTTCTTACAAAGACCTAGGACTTGTAAACACCAAAGAGATGTTTGCCAAGGCCGTGAAAGGCGGATATGCCATCCCGGCATACAACTTCAACAATCTTGAACAGCTCCAGGCTATCATTCAGGCATGTGTTGAGACCAAATCTCCCGTCATCCTCCAGGTATCGAAGGGTGCAAGAGACTATGCGAACATCAACCTGCTTCGCAACATGGCGAAGGGTGCATCAGAGTACGCAAAGGAACTCGGCTGTGAGATCCCCATCACTCTCCACCTCGACCACGGTGATTCATTCGAAACCTGTAAAGACTGTATCGACAACGGATTCTCTTCAGTCATGATCGACGGATCCCACTACCCCTACGAAGAGAACATCGCTCTCACCAAGAAGGTCGTAGAGTATGCTCACGCTCATGGAGTCACTGTTGAAGGTGAACTCGGAGTTCTCGCAGGTATCGAGGATGATGTTGTTGCAGAGCACTCAACCTATACACAGCCTGAAGAAGTCGTAGACTTCGTCAGCAAGACCGGCGTTGATTCACTCGCTATCTCAATCGGAACCAGTCACGGCGCAAACAAGTTCAAGCCCGAGCAGTGCACACGGAACGAAGAGGGTATCCTCATTCCGCCGCCGCTCCGCTTCGACATTCTCGAAGATATCGAGAAGCAGCTCCCCGGCTTCCCCATCGTTCTTCATGGATCATCTTCCGTTCCCCAGGAATATGTGAAGATCATCAACGAGAACGGCGGAGCACTGAAGGATTCTGTCGGTATCCCCGAGGAACAGCTCAGACAGGCTTCAAAGAGCGCAGTATGTAAGATCAACATCGACAGTGACGGTCGTCTCGCAATGACTGCCGCTATCAGAAAGATCCTTGCAGACAAACCCGGCGAATTCGACCCGAGAAAATATATCGGCCCTGCCAGAGACGAACTCAAGAAGATGTACATGCATAAAAACATCGACGTTCTCGGTTCAGCCGGCAACGCCTGATTATTTACTCTCTAAGAAATAATCACAGGTATTCATACGCCCCTTTGACGTAAGACGGGGGCGTGTGCTATAGTGGTGCTCGCAGGTCTTGACCTGCGTATCCATTCAATCATGTTTCATTGAGAAGAGACGAGGAGATAGCTTGGCTAAACCTAGTAAAGAATTGAGAACAAACCGGCAGATACGTGCACGTGAAGTCCGGCTTATCGACGCTGACGGCAATCAGGCCGGGGTACTGTCCGTGACTGCCGCCATGGAAATGGCTGAAGAAGCAGGACTTGACCTGGTGGAAGTGTCCCCGAACGCGAATCCTCCCGTGTGTAAGATTATCGACTACGGAAAGTACCGGTATGAACAGGAGAAGAGGATCCGGGAAGCGAAGAAGCACCAGACTGTCATTAAACTCAAGGAAATCAGGATGCAGCCTAAGATTGAACGCCATGATATGGAGTTCAAGACAAAGGCTATCGCAGCTTTTCTCGCAGAGGGAAACAAGGTGAAGGTCTCCGTCCGTTTCAGAGGCAGAGAGCTCGCTCATACGGAGCTTGGAAAGGTCGTGCTTGACCAGATTCTCGCTCTCCTCGAAGAAAAAGAGGTTGGATTCAACCTTGACCGTCAGGCGAAGATGGAAGGGAGAATGATGTCTATGATCATCTCCCCCACAAAGTCAAAGAAATAGTGCATTCCCGGATTCGTCCGGAAATGACAAAATACACGTAGTCCCAGGGGTACTTGTTCCCTGCGGGCGCGAAGAAGAGGTATCATATGCCAAAAATGAAAACAAGAAAGTCCGCTTCCAAGCGGTACAGAGTCACCGGAACAGGGAAGGTCCGCTACAAAAAGCAGGGTCTTCGTCACATTCTTACGAAGAAGAGCACAAAGAGAAAGAAGAATCTCAGACACACTGGTGTTCTCAGCGAAGCAGAAACTAAGAAAGTAAAAGTAATGCTTCCCTATCAGTTTTAGGAGGAATGGACGATGCCAAGAGCAGTAGACGGAACTAAACACAAAAACCGGAGAAAGAAAATCATCGAACAGGCAAAGGGGTACTGGGGCAGAAGAAGCACCAACTACCGTATTGCCAAAGATGCTGTCGCCAAGGCTGGTCAGTATGCCTACAGGGACAGAAGACGAAGGAAGAGAGATTTCAGAGCTCTCTGGATTGCCAGAATTTCTGCCGGTGTACAGGCTGAGGGTCTCAATTACTCACAGTTCATGCACGGACTCAAACTCGCAAACATCGAAATCAACCGGAAAGTACTTTCAAACATGGCGATTGAAGACAAAGCCGCTTTCTCAAAGCTTGTTTCTCAGGTAAAAGAGGTACTTGCATAAGAAAGAGGTTTCAAACCCCTAGGAGGTGGTGTAGATGACAACCCTCGATAAAGTACAGCTGCTCGAGCAGCGCATTATCAAGGCAGCAGTCCTGATTCGTAATCAGGAGAAGAAGATCAGTGAGATGCAGGATGAGATTGATGTTCTCTCCACTCACAATGAGGAACTTCAGAAGTATACTGAGACATTCAGTACTGATGCACATCTCATTGAGGAGAGTATCAACAACGCACTCACCCAGCTCGACTCGATTGACGGTCTCGACGACATTGACATCACCGGTATGCTTTCAGGAGATCTTGACGAGGCAGATAATTTCACAAGCGGAGCCGCCATCAATCTTGATGAGGTTTCCCTTGATGATCTTACCTGATTTCTGCGTTTTTAACCTTCCTGCGGAACCTCATAGGAGGTTCCGTTTTTATTGCCGTTATGGTACCATAACGGTAGAGAGAGGCTCGGCTGAAAGGCCTTGCACTCCCTGTTTGTTTTTATGATATGAGTATGTTCCTGCGGTGTGTGTGATGAGACAATTCTCTTGGCTCAAAAAACACAGACGGGATGCGGTATAGGTGAGTTGAATTGCTCCCGGCAGTTTCGGCTGCTTTATGGGAACAGAATGTTCACCCCCAAGCAACCCCCTTGAACTTCCGGTTCAAGAGATCCTACTCAAAACCGCACCGCAGGTTTTATCTTTTTCACCGGCCCGTCCGGTACACCAGGACCCATCCATGCCGACAGAATCCATCAATGTAGCACTTTCAGATATCAGATATCTCAAGCTCGCAGAAGAGTTCGAAACGAAGAGCGACTCTTTCACCTTTAATCCCTCGATCGCACTCCCGGTGCAGATCACCACAGAGGAGGGAGAGATCGACCCGGCGGAGGGAATTTCGATCGCTCAGATCGCAAGCGGCATCATCAAGGTGCTCGCCTATGACCCCACTCATGAGCATATCGTCTATTTCAAGGAGCTTGTTCTTGCTCTTCAGCCTGATATCGTCCATGAGCTGCAGCTTGCAGCCGCCGCCAAGGGCGACAAGGGTGATATCGCCTTCGCGAAAGAACTCTACCTTGCTGCCGTACAGCTGAACAGGATGATTCCCGAGCTCTATGTAAACCTTGCGACACTCTACGCCAGAGAAGCGAAGGAGGCTGAGAAGAAGGAAGATAACGAGGCCTTCGATACTGCAATCCAGGCCCAGATCGCGATTCTCAAAGAGGGACTCGACCGGCTCCCTGCTTCTCCTCTGCTCCTGAGCGAATACGGACTCGTTCAGCTTTTTCTCGGGAACAGCGAAGCAGCGCTTGAGTACCTGACACTCTACCTCACATCAGCTCCCCAAGGGGAGAAGAAGGAGATCATCGAGAAACAGTGTGAACGCGCTGCGTCAGCAGAGTGAGGACGAGAAGACTCTTCAGCAGGCCTTTGACGAGATGCAGCTCTCCCATGAAGAACATGCTCTCACCCTCGTGGATGCCTTTCTTTCACGCAACAGTGACAACTGGTCCGGCCATTTCATCAGAGGCTGGGCCCTGCGCAGGCTCGGCAGGTATGAAGAAGCCGAAGAATCTTTTCTAAAGTGCATCTCTCTCGGTGCGAAGAGCCCTGACATCTATAATGAGCTCTCCATCTGTGCCCTCGAGAGGGGCAAGAGAGATCTCTCCAAGGGCTACCTTGAGATCGCGCTCGAGTACGAAGAGAGCAATCTCACCTTTATCTCGAACCTTGCCCTCCTTCATATCCAGGACAGCATGTTCAACGAGGCGGCGGAGCTTGTCCTTAGAGGACGCGCGATTGACCCTGATGACCCGATGATCCTTTCACTTGTTCGGGAACTCTCGACTCAGGCAGGGATCGAGTTCCCGGAAGAGACGGAGGTTATTGATGGGTGAGAGTGTACAGTTCACCTGCATGAGTGAAGACGAAACCAAGGAACTTGGCAGGAGAATCGGAAAAGCTTTGACCAGCGGCTCTCTCGTTTCGCTCCGGGGATCCCTCGGGGCAGGAAAGACAGTCATTGCCAAGGGTATTGCTCAGTCACTCGGTATCACCGAGGCAATCGTCAGCCCGACCTTCAC
Source organism: Sphaerochaetaceae bacterium (assembly GCA_963676605.2). GTDB lineage: Bacteria > Spirochaetota > Spirochaetia > Sphaerochaetales > Sphaerochaetaceae > SABI01. Next base: position 36,449 of record CAXXSP010000032.1, read on the forward strand.
GCTTATCCAGGAGTATGAAGGGGATATGACGCTTCACCACCTCGACCTCTACCGGATCGACGGACCGGAAGAATTTGATGGGATCGGAGGAGAGGAACTCCTCTGGGATGAAGGGGTCACCCTCATCGAGTGGAGCGAGAAGATAGAAGAGCTCCTCCCCGCCCCATACCGTTTTCATCACCATCACGATAGGTGCTCATCAGGAACGCTTCATCGAAGTGAAAGGACTCGCTCTATGATCACTCTCGCACTCGACACCTCTCATGACACTCTGCACCTCGCCCTTCAAGGGGAGAAATTCTTCGACTCTGTCCGGTATACCGTCGGAAGGAAGTTCACCGAACAGCTGATGAATGAAATCATGGCCCTCCTGGGCAGGCACGAACTAAAACTGAAAGATATCGACCTGCTGATCTGTACCAAGGGACCCGGTTCGTTCACCGGTCTGAGAGTCGCCATGTCGAGCGTCAAAGGCATCTCCCTTGCCGGCGGTGCCCCCTACGTGAGCGTCTCGACACTCGAAACTTTCGCCCATCCCCTTTCTCTTCTCTCACAGCCGGTGCTGAGCGTGCTTGATGCGAAGAAACATCGTTTCTATGCCGCACTCTTTCAGAACGGAAAGCGGCTGACAGCTGACAGGGACCTCACTATTCAGGAAATTGGTAACTTAGTCACACACCTCGATGAGGTTGTGATAACCGGTCCGGATGCCGGTACCGTTATCACACAGCTCACAGAGATACAGCAAGAATTTGACTCATTCCCCACCGTAATACCAGATAATGTTCAAAACAGATCCTACGGAGCCTCACTTGTTTCACTCGGCAAGACCCTCTATGAATTATCGGGACCGGATGATATAGCAAGCGGACCCACCTATGTACGTTTAAGCGATGCTGAGTTATCTTTACTGGAGAAATCAGAAAAAAAATAACATCCAATTACATATGAGAGGTAAGCCATGAGCGAGCAGAAAGAAAAAGTCGACATCATCATCATCGGAGGAGGACCGGCAGGTCTGACAGCGGCACAGTACGCAGCACGTGCAGGACTCACCGCCTACATGATCGAAGAGATGGCTCCCGGCGGACAGACACTGATCGTCGATGACCTTGAGAACTACCCCGGTTTCGATGAACCTGTCAGCGGTTTCGAACTCTCCGATAAGTTTCACAGACAGGCAGAGAAATTCGGTGCGAAAGTCATTCTCAGCACTGTAGATGGAGTCATCCATAATGAAGACGGATCCTTCACCGTAAAAACACCTTCAGAGGAATACACCGTACCCGTCGTTATCATGGCGACCGGGGCGAAGAGAAAGCTGATCGGAGCACCGGGAGAAGCGGAATACCAGGGCAAAGGCGTCAGTTACTGTGCAACCTGTGACGGTCCGTTCTTCAGGAATAAGAAAATCCTCGTGGTCGGAGGAGGAGACAGCGCCTGCGGCGAATCCCTGTTCCTCTCGAAGCTCACAGAACACGTCGTGATCGTTCACAGAAGAGACCGCTTCAGGGCTCAGAAGAGCATTGCCGACAATGTCGAACATGACGGGCACATTGAAACACGCTTCAATCACACACTCAATGAGATCAAGGGTGACGGCAGCAGAGTTACTCACGTGTCGCTGCACAATGTTGAGACCGGAGAAGACTATGATGAGGCTTTTGACGCCGTATTCATCTTCATCGGAGCAAACCCGTCAACAGCACTGGTTCCCTACGTGGGAACTGACGATGACGGGTACATCAGAACCGATGAGCATATGAGAACCGATATTCCCGGGCTGTACGCCGTCGGTGATGTCAGAAACGGCGTGTTCAAGCAGATCATCACAGCAGCGAGCGACGGAGCGATTGCCGCTCATGCGGCCTCCGAATATATCGACGAACTGAGAGGTCAGGCGTACCCAGAAAGAAATAACTGACCTTCTCTCTCAGAGCCGGCTCCCATGAGGTTACCCCTTATGAATGTGCCGGCTTTATTTTTTTTGCATTGAATACGTTTTCCTTCCGCGAATTTCCTTGACCACACCTGATTTTCAATGGTCTAATGAGGGTATGAAGATTTTTATGATCACGAGCGAAGCTGTCCCGTTTTCAAAATCGGGAGGCCTTGCTGATGTAGCTTCATCCCTCTCTATTGCCCTTGCGGGCATGGCAGAGCATACTGTCCGCCTCATCGTCCCTCTCTACGGACTTACCGATAGAAAAGACCTCTCCCCTACTCCCTACTCATGTACCGTCAACCTGGCAGGAAAGGAGGAAGAAGTTACCTTCCTCACCACAGAGATGAAGGGCGTAGAAGTCTTCTTCATAGACCATCCCTGGTTCACAGAGAGAAAAGGGATCTACGGGGATACAAGTTTCACTCCCTACCCCGACAACCTGCTGCGGTACATCCTCATGAGCAAGGCGGCGCTTCAGTTCTGCTCGGTATCAGGATGGATCCCCGACATCATACACGCACACGACTGGACAGCAGGCTTCATCCCCTACATGGTATCGCAGGATAAAACCCTTTCAAACATAACAAGTGTCTTTACCATCCATAATCTTGCCTACCAGGGAGAGTTTCCCCGCCTCGATCTCCTTCTCTGCGATATGAAGGCTGACCGATCGATGCTCCTCGGAGAAAGTGTCGATGCACGGGTCAACATGATGAAGACGGCTCTCGTCCATGCAGATATCATAACGACAGTCAGTCCGACCTATGCACAGGAGATACAGGAATCCGAGCAGGGCTGTGGACTCGACAGACTTCTCAAGAGCAAGAGCAACAGACTCTTCGGCATTTTGAACGGCATAGATACCGATGAATGGAATCCTGAAACCGATCCTCTTCTCCCTCATCATTTCTCCACCTCCTCGCTGGCAGGAAAAGCGAAACTGAAGGAAGAACTCCAGAAAAGATTCGGCCTACCGGCGGAACCTGAAACTCCCCTCATCTCGATGGTCAGCAGAATCGCAGAACAGAAAGGTTTCTATGAACTCTGTCAGGGTTCCCCATCTCCTCTGGAAAGGATGCTCACAGATCTCGGTGTTCAGATTCTCATCATCGGTACCGGTGATGAGGTGATCGAACAGAAACTCATCTCCCTTGCACAGAACCACTCGAATCTCTCGGTGAATCTGATCTTTTCCAATGAGGCAGCCCACCTTGCCGAGGCCGGAAGCGACCTCTTTCTGATGCCGAGCAGGTATGAACCCTGCGGACTGAATCAGATGTATTCCATGCGGTACGGAACTCTCGTCATAGCACGAAGCACGGGAGGTCTCGCCGATTCAATCAGAGATGCAGATATGGAAATGGGAACCGGATTCCTGTTCAGCGACATCTCGGGGGCAAGCCTCTTCGAGGCGGTAGAGCGGGCGGTTTCCGTCTACCGGGACCGGCGTGACGATTTTGAGGCCATGCGGCAGCGTGGCATGAATATGGATTTTTCCTGGACACAGTCTGCTCAGGAATATAGTAAAGTATATACAACGATAGTAAAGGGGTAACAGATGAAGAGACAGAAGGCGGTAGCGATTGTTTTAGGGGGAGGAAAAGGAACCCGACTCTATCCACTGACAAAAGACAGAAGTAAACCGGCAGTCCCGTTTGCAGGGAAATATCGTCTCGTAGATATCCCTATCTCGAACTGTATCAACAGCGGGTTCAAGAAGATCTATATCCTCACCCAGTTCAACTCGGCATCCCTCCACAACCATATCGCGAACACCTATATCTTCGATACCTTCTCCAATGGATTTGTCGAGATTCTCGCGGCTGAGCAGACCTTCCATAATAATGACTGGTATCAGGGAACGGCAGACGCGGTACGGAAGAACCTGAAACACTTCCAGGACCAGGGTGCTGAGCATTACATCATCCTCAGCGGTGATCAGCTCTACCGGATGGATTTCGAGAAGATGCTCCAGACTCATATCGAGAGCGGTGCAACCCTCACGATTGCAGGAAAAACGATCAGCAGGGAAGAGGCAACCGGATTGGGGATCATGGGATGTGATGAAGACGGAATCATCAAGAAGTTCTATGAGAAGCCTGCGCCTGATGTTGATATCAGCGAATTCAAGGTATCGGAAAAGCTGATCCAGAAATCTCTCGGAGTCCCCCTTTCTAAAGAGAATGAGTATCTGGCCTCCATGGGTATCTATATCTTCAATGCACGGGAGATGGAGGAGATTCTTGAGTCTAACAAATCTGCAGATTTCGGAAAGGAGATCATTCCTGAAGTTATCGAGAAGAGGAAGGTGGCAGCCTACGTCTTCGATGGATTCTGGGAAGATATCGGAACCATCAAGGCTTTCTACGACATCAATATCGATATCGCGTCCATTACCCCGGCCTTCAATTTCTACGATGAGAGTACCCCGATATATACGCACAGAAGACACCTGCCGGCAACGAAGGTCAACTTCTGCAATGTCTCGTGCTCTCTTACGAGCGAAGGCTCCATCATCACCAACGCCTATATCGTCAACTCGGTCATCGGTGTACGGACCCTGATCGAATCAGGAGCATCTCTCGACGGAGTCTACTGTATGGGAGCCTCCTATTATGAATCCGATGAAGAGAAAGCTGCAAATGCGAAAAAGAAGATTCCGAATATAGGTATCGGAAAGGCGACGATCATCCGCCGGGCGATCATAGACCAGAATGCCAGAATCGGTGACGGCTGCAGAATCGGTATCGATGATGTGGAGAGAGTGGAAGGTGATTACAGCAACTACTCTATTCACGACGGAATCATCATCATCCATAAGAATGCGATCATCCCCCACGGAACGATCCTGTGATAGCATAGTCTGACGGAAAGGGATGCGGGTAACCTGCATCCCTTTTTCATTGTGTGTCCATTCCCGGATGGAACGCAGTTCAGCTGAAAAGAAGGAGCAGATGATGGAAAAAATAAATCTCACAGAGAAATTTAATCTGATCAACGCGTATTGGGATCCGAAAATAACGGGAGAGCTGAATGGTCAGTATGTGAAACTCGCAAAGCTCAAAGGTGAATTCATCTGGCATCACCATGAGAAGGAAGATGAGCTCTTCATGGTGATCAAGGGCTCCCTTCTGATCAGAACCGAGCATGGTGACGTCACCCTGAACGAAGGCGAGTTATTCATTATTCCGCGGGGTGTCGAGCATATGCCTGTAGCTGAAGAGGAAGTTCATGTCCTCATGTTCGAACCGGCTGGTACCCGCAATACGGGCAATATCGAGAATGAGAGAACCATACAGCAAGTACAGAGCATATAAACCTTCCCTCTCAGATCAGTATTCCTGAGGGAAAGACCAGGTGCACTGCTGCGATAATCAGTACAGCGAATCCGAGATTCCGCTTGTGATATTCGATTGCGGAATGCCCCATCATCAGAAAGTCCTTCGCAGAGGCCTTTGCCTCTTCCTCATCCACATGCTCTACCTCTTTCGAGGAAAAAAGGATGCCGCTCAGGAAAAGAACGAACAGGGCAAGGGCGAGAACAACCACGAATTCTCCAAGAATAACGGGGGCAGGAGATACGGGGAAGAACAGGTTTGCCAGAATAAGCAGAAGATAGATCAGAGCCATCAGCGCTATCCGCTTCTTCTTCCCGAGCAGATAGTTCTTTGTCTTGAGAAGTATGATGTACTTCCACCCATAATAGTCGGACAGTAATACCAGCGCCTCGAGAACAAGGGCCACCATGGTGAGAAAGAAAAGCTGCATCATTTCCTCTGTTCCTTCTCCACCTGTTCGTAAGCCGCGGGGATATAGGAGATCAGACGATTACTGTCATACCAGCGCTGCTCGTCCCTAGCAAGTTCACCCGCCCTCTGATGGAGCAGAACTCCGCTCAGTGCAGCCTGTTCCACCGGAAGACCTCCGGCAACGCAGGATCCGATGATACCGGTCAGCACATCGCCGCTACCGGCAACCCCAAGGGAGTTGTTATTTCCCTTCACGACTGTAAGGGAGGGTTTATCCTTCCTTCCGTCTGCAATCCAGACCATGTGAGTCTTGTAGACAAGGACTGCATTCAGTGTCTTCGATATACTCTTCAGTGCCTCAAGAAAAGCCTCCGGAGTGCTTCCCCCTCCGGTATCCTGAGCGTAGAGTGGCATGTTCAACTGCTCAAGCAGAGTTCTGAGTTCACCGGGATGCGGGGTCAGAATGAGAGGCGGAAGCTCGGCAGGTACAATACGCTTCTGATGGAGCAGGGAGCCGAAAGCCTGGATCGCATCTGCATCGAGAACCACCGGGATATCTCCTTTTAAAACCTCGTGCAGCTGATGCTCCCTGTTTTCTCCCCAGCCTGGACCACAAAGGATCGCCTGATAGTCAGTAAGTGAAGAAGAGGGATAGGGAGTAAGGGGATCAACGGTATGAACGATGAATGAAGGATGATCCTGGCGGATGGAGGAGGCTACTTCCTCATCAAGAAACAGGGAGATGAGACCTGTGCCTGAGGAGAATGCGGCATAGGAGGTCAGCTGAACGGCTCCGGTGTAGGTCGGGGATCCCCCGAAGACAGCTACATGGCCCCGGCTGTTCTTATAATCCTGATGAGTGAAACCTGGAATCGTGATATCTGAGAAGTCGGCTAGCCGGGCACTCTGCGTAGCATCGGAGAGAAGCTTCGGCGGGAAAGAAGGATTCACAACAACGATCTTTCCCCATGAACCGCTCCAGGCAGGCAGGCAGGCACCGTATTTCTCAAGGCCGAAGGTGATCGTGATATCGGCTTTGACGTGAGCCATGGTCGCGGGCAGCTGATCGCTGTATCCGCTCGGCACATCGACCGAAACGATGAGTGCATCCCGCTCTTTCTGCTCATTTATCAGGTGAATGACCCGGGAAGTAACATCATTGACTTTGGAGTGAAGCCCTGTACCGAGAATACCGTCGATGATGACATCCGCCCCCCGGAGGATGGAAACAGAGGTTTCATCAAGCTCCTCCTCTCTCAGTGATACCTCATGGACAGCTATTCCCGTCTTGCTGATAATATCCCGATGGACAGCACAACTCTGAGACAGGCGGGTTCCGAGGTAGAGGATCCTGATATCCTTCTTCCCCATAAGATGTGCTTCTCTCGCCATAACAAGGGCATCACCGCCGTTGTTGCCGCTTCCTGCGATCACAACGAGGGAGGTGTCAGGCATCATCGGTTTTCCTGAAATCTCCAGAAGACGGTGAAAACCTTTCACCCCTGCATGTTCCATGAGGAGGAGCGAAGGAATTGCGTATTCCCGCATAGCCCTTTCGTCAATGTCTCCCAGTACCTGGGTGCTTACCAGCGGTTCCATGCCTGTATAGTACTCCTTACCCCTACATTTTTCAATAAAAGGAAGAGTTTCTGAAGAATAAGGGTAGCACGATTTTTATAAAACGTGCTACCCTTGACTAAAACAGGGAGGTGAGCTGTGAGCAGTACAGTCCGTTTCGGAGTTTCCATGGATAGAGAGTTGGTGGATGCGCTCGATCAGCTGACAGAGACCTACAATTTTCCAAACAGGTCTCAGACTCTCCGCCACATGGTGCATGAGAAAGTGAGAGAGTTCGGCGAATCTGATGACCTGTCTGAAGTGACTGCCGTTGTCTCTCTCATGTACAAATCGGGGACTACCCTGAACAGGGTTCCGATCGATACTTTCCCTTCCCTCTCGATCCACACAAACCTGCAGTCTCATATTTCCAAGGGAATCGTTCTTAAAATCCTCATCGTGAAGGGTTTGTCCGGAGAAGTAAGAAAATGGGCATCTCAGGTCATGAAAAGTCCTCATGTTGTCGGTAATATCTCAGTAGTGGCTATTGAAAGCATGGTGGAGGAGCTCAATTGGTAACCCACCACGTACGCTGCTCACACCTGCGTTTCTCCTACCGTAAGAATGTGCCCGTACTAAGCGATGTCTCATTCGCTCTCAGTGCGGGAGAACGTGTGTTGATCAAGGGAGGGAACGGCGCCGGCAAAAGCACCCTGATCAAGCTCCTTACCCACGAACTCACTCCTGAGGCAGGATCAATCGAGCTCTTCGGTACTCCCCTGAACACGAAAAAGGAGATCTTCCGGTCGAAACTTCTTACCGGGTATGTCCCCCAGATTCAGATTGAATCAGGAATTGCAATCAGCGCGCTCGAGTCAGTGCTTCTCGGTCTGTACGGGAAAAAATTCTCATTCCTTCGAAGAAGCGGGAAACAGGATGCTCTTCAGGCACGGCAGGCTCTCGCTTCGGTGGGAATGGAACGCTTCGCAGAGCGGGATGTGAGAGAGCTCTCGGGTGGAGAAAAACAGAAAGTCGCCATAGCGCGTGCGCTTGTCCGCTCTCCCCGTCTTCTCATCCTCGATGAACCGACCACCTATCTTGATGCAAAATCAAAGGATGAGATCATGGAGCTGCTCCATACACTGAGCAGGGAACTCACCTGCTCGATGATGATCATCTCTCATGAGGAGATCCCGATGGAAGGACTTTCCCGCGTCCTGTACCTCGAACGGGGAATCATGAAGGAGGACTCAGATGCTCCTTGAAGCTCTCGCCATCCCCCTGATCCTTTATGCATTCATCGCCATGCTGAGCGCAGGTGCGACCCTCTCTCTTGTAGGAGTTATCATCATACCGCTTCATCTGGTCACCCTCCGGTTCACTCTCATGCATGTGGGTCTCTTCGGGGCCGCCTTCGGTATTGCACTCGGCCTGCATCCGACCATTACCGCCTATGTCCTGGTTCTGAACGTCTCCATCCTCATGGGGATCATCACCCGGGAGAAGAAGGAATCAGCAAGCTCTGTAGCAGCACTCTTCATGACACTCGCGCTCGGAGGTGCCTTCCTCCTGCTCGCGCTCGTCGATGTACCTGCAATGGAAGTCTTCGACATCTTCGCAGGAAATATCCTGCTGCTGAGGCAGGTGGACCTGTGGGGCACTCTCCTTCTGGGCCTCTTCATACTCCTCTTTTTCACCGTCAATTACCGGGAACTACAGCTGATACTGCTCCATACTGACCTCGCCCATGTCCTGGGAGTCCCCGTCCAGGCCATCATGTCCATGATATTCATTATCCTGGGACTTGCAGTGGCCACCGCGCTGCGTCTGGTGGGAGCACTACTGGTTGACGCACTTCTCTTTCTTCCTGCTCTTGCAGCCCTCAGGGTGGCGAAGAATTTCCTCTCCACCCTCATTCTCACATCTGTATTCGGTTTTCTCACAGCACTCTCAGGTTTTCTCCTGGCGCTCTATATAAACCTGCCGATCGGAGCTTCGACGGCAGTAAGTTCTTCACTTATCGTACTTGTCACATACTCCGGGGTGTACATTCACCGCCGGATCACAAAGGAGTCACACGCATGAACAGACTGTTCACCTTTAAGAAAGGAATACTCTTCCTTTTCGTCCTTCTCGTCCTCCCCTTCGCACTCAGTGCCGAAGGAGTAGCGGAAACCACCGATGATATCACATCATCTTCGACCTATGCCGCGTATGCCGGTGAGAAGGGGATTACTCCGACACTGGTCGCATCAACAAGCTGGATCGCATCGATCGTCTCCCTTGCAACAGACTATCCGGTGACAGTCCTTGCCCCTATGACACTGAAACATCCCCCTGAGTACGATTTCACTCCACAGGATATCATCACTGCAGGAAAGGCCGATATGCTCTTCTGGGGCGGTTATGAGGGGTTCATGAGGCAGCTCTTCGAAGCAAACGGAACCAGCGAGAATAAGATCCGCAAGATCACCACAGGAAATACTCCTGCTCTGATTCAGCAGAACCTCGACCGTCTCGGTACGTTCTTCCAGACTGAGGATGTCGCGGCGAAGGGAATGGAGCAGGTCAATACCCTCTTCGACCACATGAGAGCACACGTTGCCTCCCTGAGTGATGACGAGAAGAGAGTCATCGTGCAGTTCCATCAGAAGGCTTTCATTGAAGCCCTCGGGTACACCGTCGTTGCAGTCATCGGCCCTGCCGAGCTTACCGTGCAGGATGTACAGAAGATCGAAAGTCTCGACTTCTCGCTCATTGTGGATAATTATCACTCTCCCCAGGCCCTTTCCTTCAGAAACGATGAAAGAGATTATGTCGAACTGGTGAATTTTCCCGGACCTTTCACAACAGATTCTCTGATAAGTGTGATCGAGCATAACGCACGAGAGCTCTCAATACTTGACTAAAGCGTATCTGATGATTATTCTGTGACTGTCTTGGGGTGGTCGGTATCGACCTGAGATTATACCCGTCGAACCTGATCTAGGTAATGCTAGCGAAGGGATGCACAGATAATCAAAAACACAAAACAATCCCCCACAGACAGAAATCTTACTCTCAGGAGGTAGCAGTGTGAAAAAGCACATTCTACTAACGACGGTATTTCTGGCTGTATGTATGAGCCTGTCACTGACAGCGGCCGGTACAACAGAAATAGAGACAGAGCGTACCCTTACCGTGTACGCGTACGATTCTTTCGTGGGTGAATGGGGGCCGGGAGCCGCCATAGCCGAAGCCTTCGAGGCAAAAACGGGAATCAAGGTGAATATGGTCTCCGCAGGTAACGGCGGAGAACTTCTCACGAAACTGGAGTTCGAGAAAAACGCTCCGAAGGCTGACGTCATTGTCGGTATCAGCGAGGAGCTCACTTCCCGAACGATCGAATCAGGACTCCTCGAGCCCTACAGTTCAGAAGTGCTCAGCGAGATCCCGGAAAACCTCATCTTCGATGAATCCCATACCCTTCTCCCGTTCGACTGGGGTGCCTATTCCTTCGTCTACGACAGTGAGAACATTGAAGAGGTACCCACCTCTCTCAACGATCTCCTTGACCCGAAGTACAAGGACAAGATCATCGTGATGGACCCCAGGACAAGCAGTGTCGGCATGGGGCTGCTGCAGTGGACTCTCGCCGTCTACGGAGAGGAGTACCTCGAATGGTGGAAGGCTGTGAAAGACAATCTCCTGACTATCGCGGACGGCTGGTCGAGCGGGTACGGGCTCTTTACAGAGGGTGAAGCACCCCTCGTTCTCTCCTATACAACATCTCCTGTTTATCATAAGATGTGGGAGGAGACAGACAGGTTCCAGGCAACAGTCTTCGAGGAAGGCAATTACCTTGCCATCGAAGGAGCCGGAATCCTGAAAAGCTCCCAGCACAAGGATGCTGCGAAGCTCTTCATCGACTTCCTCCTGAGGGAGGCTCAGAGTGATATTGCCACCACGAACATCATGTTCCCGGTCAACACCAATACCGTTCTCGACGAAGCCTTCGCAATTGCCCCGGAACCGACGAAGGCACTCCTTCTCGATAACTCGGAAGTCTCTCAGATGAGAGAAACGTGGATCGACGAATGGGTTGAGGTGATGAGTAAATAATGGGAAGAAAGGAAGCAGGCACAGGAGGCACATTCACTCACGGGACAAGGTTCTACAGCCTCGTCAGTGCACCCGCCATGGCTGTGCTCCTGCTTCTGTTTTTCATTCCACTCTTCATCATTCTTTCAAAAGGGTTTGTCGGCAGTGACGGGGATTTCACCCTTTCACGTGTCGGTGAAACCCTGACAGATTCATATGTGATCAGGATTATCCTGTTCACGCTCTTCCAGGCGGCTGTCAGTACCCTCGGAGCTCTTGCAGTGGGGCTTCCCGGTGCATACCTGATGGCACACTACAATTTCAGGGGCAAACGGCTCGTACGGGCGGTTTCCACCATTCCATTCATTCTCCCTTCAATCCTCGTGGTTCTCGGGTTTGTGATTTTCTATGGGAATACGGGGGTTCTCAATACGCTTATCATGAGCGTCTTTCCCGTCGAAGAACCTCCGGTGAAGATCCTCTATTCCTTCAAGGCGATCATACTCGCCCACACCTTCTACAACTTCCCTATCGTTCTCTCGATCGTCTCGACCTTCTGGCAGCAACTCCCTCTGAAACCTGCACAGGCCGCACAGTCACTCGGGGCAACGAAAGCGAAAGTGTTTTGGAGCGTCACCTTACCCCGGCTCCTTCCTTCCATCATCTCGGCTGCAACACTCGTGTTTCTTTTCTGTTTCTCCTCATTTGCTATCCTTCTTGTCCTGGGCGGAGGCCCCAGGTTCACGACGCTGGAGGTGGAGATCTACCAGAGAGCCCGCATGGCGGGAGATATTGGAGGATCGAGCGCTCTCGCAGGGCTTTCTATCCTCATTGCCCTTCTCCTCGTCACGATCTACTCCTATACGCAGCAGAAAATGAGATACACAGAAGAGTTTACCGATCAGCATACCGGGATGATTCCCACACAGAGAAAGAGTCTCCCGATGAAGCTCTTCATCATCGTCTATATCGTCTTCACGGTGGTCTTCATTCTGGGACCTCTGCTGAGTATCGTCTACCGGTCCCTGTTCGCACAGATGAGCAGGTCAGGACCGATGGTCTTCTCACTCGATAACTACAGAATCCTCTTCTCCTCCCTTTCGGGAGGAAAGAGTACCTCTATCCTTTCGATCATCAACAGTGTACTCATAGCTACAGGAGCATCCTTCATCTCAGTCATCTTCGGAGTCCTCCTCTCGAGCAGAATAGTGGCAGGAAGGAAGAGAGACCGGCTGTTCCTCGAAGTCTTCGGCATGCTCCCCATGGTCGTCTCTTCGGTGACCCTCGGACTCGGCTATTATATGATATCGGTCCTCACCAGCCGCTGGGATATCGGGAAAATCGTGTTTGTCGTGCTGGCTCATGTGGTGATCACAAGCCCCTTCATCCTGCGTTCCATCCTCCCTACCTACCGAAGGATACCCCAAACCTACCAGATGGCATCGCTCACCCTCGGGGCGACATTCACAAAAACCTTCTGGAACATAGACCTTCCCCTCCTGAGAAACGCTCTGGTCAGTGCAGGAGCCTTCGGCTTCGCCATCTCCATGGGAGAGCTTCAGGCAACCCTCACCCTCTCAGACTCAACGATCATCACTCTCCCGATCACGATGTACCGGCTCATAGGTTCCTACAACTTTGCAGCGGCCTGTGCACTGGGAACAATTCTTATGGGAGTGTGTATTCTTATTTTTCTCTCAATCGAATACCTGAAAAAAGGAGAGACTCACCATGGGTTCACTTCGCATTTCTGATATCAGGGTATCGTATCCCGAATTCGCACTTGAGTTCTCCTGCAGTATCCCGCAGGGAGCCCTGGTAAGCATCATAGGTCCCTCAGGCTGCGGTAAGAGCACGACGCTTCAGCTGATCAGCGGTCTTCTCCCTGTTCAATCAGGAACTATCCACCTCGACGGTGAGGATATTACAGAAAAAGAGGTGCATGAGCGGAATATCGCAATGGTCTTCCAGGATTACGCGCTCTTCCCCCACATGAACGTGGAGAAGAATATCTCCTATCCCATGAGTCTGAGGAAGATGAAGAAGAAGGCGATCATCCAGGAGGTGAAACGTCTCCTGCAGGTTGTCGGCTTAAGCGGGTACGAAAAGAGATCCATATCAGAACTCTCCGGAGGAGAGAAGCAGAGAATCGCCCTCGCCCGTGCTCTTGCGAGTTCCCCGCAGATACTGCTTCTCGACGAGCCTCTCTCCGCCCTTGATGCGAAAAAGAGAAAACATCTGAGAACCCAGATCCGGGATATTCATGATGCGACAGGAATCACGACGATCTATGTCACCCATGATCAGGAAGAGGCTCTCACTCTGAGTGATATCGTCATCGTCATGAAAGACGGAAAAATCGAGCAGATCGGGACTCCTCAGGAGGTGTATACCGCACCGGCGACCCTGTTCGTCGCCCAGTTCATGGGAGAAGGGTCTGTCCTTTCCTCTTCCCTTCTTACTGAGGAGCATCTGAAACTGAATTCACGGACTCGTGGAGGTATTCCCGAGGGAAGAACCTCCCTCTTCTTCCGACCGGAAAACGGAATCCTCCTCACGAAGGAGATGGAATTCCCCCCTACTCTCTGGGATCATATCCTCCTGACAGGAGCTGTTGTAATCCATCAGGAGTATAGAGGATCTCGATATCTCATAACCCTGAAGTGGGAAGAACAGCTCATGTCCGTCTACTCTGCAGAGCGCATACGATCAGTCGAGGCGGATCTCGCCATACCACTTAGAAATATTATCTGGTACTAATCCTTTCCCCGAAGTAACCGATCGATGAAAACGGTGTTATCTTATATACATGAAAGCGAAACGTCGACACACATCGGCTGTGATACTTTTCATCACGCTCCTTTTCTTCTCTGCCCAGAGTCTCAGTGCCTCCTGGCACACTACGGGACTCTCGATCACCGGAGGATGGCAAGGCTCCATCCCCTCTGACATTCAGGGAGAGAACCTCCCTGTCCGTACCCACGGGTATGCCAAAGCCGAAACCACTCTGATCTCCGCATATATCATAGAGAACCTATCACTAGAATTGAACAGTGCTCTTGCCTATACCTCACCGTCCCTGCCTTCTGAAGGGATCTACTGGAAAGACTTCTTCACGTTCTACGCAGGAGGAGGTATCAGATACGATCTGTCACTGAGAAGTTCTCTCTCGGCAGGAGTGACTGCTGTCCTGCAGATACCTGACGATGAGAGAGGACTCATGCTTTTCCCCGCCCCGTACGCGGCATATAATTACACACTCTCATCGAATGATGCCCGTGATATCGAGCTGACGCTACCCATCTCTCTTGAACTGAGAGACGATTATACAGGTGTGAGAGGCGGTGCAGGCATCACCTTCAGATGGAAAGGAGACACGCTGTGAGAAAAACTCTCTTTGCCGCAGTGATACTGAGTATCCTCCTATTCCTTTCCGGATGTGAGCTCCTGGGTCCGGGATACACCACGAAGATTCACGGACTGTTCATCGGACTCGATTATGATAACTCATCGATTGTCTCTTCTCTGGACGGCACTATTTCAGATGCCACCGAGATGGCAGGGGCTTTCTCCCGTATCGCAGAGGAATACGGTATCCCCTTTGACGGCTATCTCGCCATTCAGGAAGGGAATGATCCTGACACGTCAAATCCGCTCTATCCCCGTGCGGACAACATTCTTGATCTCATAGCCCATATCGGAGATGTCATGGAGGAGAGTGATATCTTCGTCCTCTACTATGCCGGTCACGGTGGTGCTGATTCAACTGCAGACGCCACGAGCGGTTTTATCGTTCCGGCAGAGGGAAGTCCGATTACCGCAGGGCACTCGTTTCCCGTACTGAAAGTAGAAACACTCGCAGAAGCGATACATGAGCTTCCGGGGCATCAGGTGATCATTCTCGATTCATGCCAGAGCGGATCGTTTGTCACACCCTATCCTCTTTCCCAGACCGAAATGCTCGAACGGTGGGACCCGAGCCAGTTCTACCTCACCTCGACTCAGATAGATGAAGATGCCTATGATTATTTCCCAGCAGGTGACCACGGTCACGGCTACTTTACTCTACAGCTGCTGAACTTCTTCGGCTGGGAACACAGGAACCTGGCTGCCGGCAGGAACTACACCACCCTGGCTGACTTCTATCGGACCTCTCTTTCTGAAAAAGATATCGATGTGGTTATCTCCGGCCGTCTTCCTGACGGATGGGGTCAGAATGCACCGGGGAGTATTACACTATCAGATCTAGAAGATGCGGTGAGAGCTCTTTCCTCTCAGGAGGCGAAGAGAACAAGCGGTCCGAGAGATATCATTCTCTTCCACTGAACTTAAGAGATTTTCATCTGTCTGACGTTTTCGATCTCGTCACGCAGCATGGCAGCCATCTCGAACTCGAGATTCTTCGCGTGCTCGATCATCTCCCTCTCAAGATCCTTGATGTACTTCTTCCTGTCTGAAGCTTTCAGAAGGTTGTACTTTCCTTTCAGGATGTCGATATCGTTCTTCTGGATCTCTTCCTTCTCTTCCTGCTCTCTTTCGAGAATATCTTCAACTGCTTTGCGGATACTCTGAGGTGTAATACCGTGTTTCTCGTTGAATTCGCTCTGGATCGCACGACGTCTCTGAGTTTCTTCGATAGCTTCTTTCATTGCATCGCTCATCTTGTCGGCATACATGACAACCCTTCCGTTCACATTTCTCGCTGCACGGCCGATGGTCTGAATGAGGGAAGTCGCTGACCGCAGGAAACCGATCTTGTCTGCATCAAGGATTGCAATGAGAGAGACTTCAGGCAGGTCGAGGCCTTCTCTGAGGAGGTTGATTCCCACAATCACATCATAGGTGCCCCGCCTGAGGTCGCGGAGGATCTCCACTCTTTCGATCGTTTCCACTTCCGAGTGGAGGTAGCGTACTTTCACTCCGAGGTTCGCGAGGTAGTTGCTGAGGTCCTCACTCATCTTTTTCGTAAGGGTCGTCACAAGGACCCGCTCTCCCCGTTCCACGGTGGTGCGGATCTCTCCGTACAGGTGTTCCATCTGTCCTTTCGTTCCGTGGAGTTCGATGAGTGGGTCAAGCAGCCCTGTAGGACGGATAATCTGCTCCACCACCTGTGAGGACTCGGAGAGTTCTGTCTTCCCCGGAGTAGCGGTGACATACACCCGCTGCCCGCAGATAGAATCGAATTCCGTATACTTCAGCGGACGGTTATCGAGTGCACTGGGAAGACGGAACCCGAAATTGACGAGGTTCAGTTTTCTCGACCTATCTCCCTCGTACATCGCTCCTATCTGAGGGAGCGTGACATGGGACTCATCAATGAAGGTAAGGAAGCCAGGGGGGAAATAGTTGAGAAGGACCGGGGGTGCTTCTCCCTGTTTCCGCTTTCCCAGGGGTCTCGAGTAGTTCTCTATCCCTGAGCAGTATCCAAGCTCACCGAGCATCTCAAGGTCATATTCCACTCGCGTCTTGATACGTTCAGCTTCGAGAGGTTTCCCCGCGTCCTGGAACATCGCAACCTGCTGATTCTTCTCTTCTTCGATTCTTCCGAGCGCCTCTTTCACCTGTTCGGGAGGCATGACAAACTGCTTAGCCGGGTAGATACTCAACCGCGTCCACGCTCTCGATCACCTCATAGGTGAGAGGATCGAACCACTCGATGGAGTCTATTTCATCCCACTCGATATTGATTCTCACAGCGGTTTCAAGGTAGGAGGGAAAGACTTCCAGGACATCACCCTTCAAGCGGAAATTTCCTCTGTCAAGGATCATATCATTCCGGTCATACTGCATTCTCACAAGGTGCTGAAGGTCTTCCTTGTACGTAAACCGGTCTCCCACCCTGATGTGTTTCACCATATCTCGGAAGCTCTGAGGAGATCCGAGACCATAGATACAGGAGACCGTAGCGACGATGATCACGTCCCGACGCTCCATCAGCGCAAACGAGGCAAAGAGTCTCAGGCGGTCTATCTCCGCGTTGATCGAAGCATCCTTCTCGATATACAGATCCTTGCCGGGAACGTAGGCTTCCGGCTGGTAATAATCGTAGGTTGAAACAAAGTAGCCGACAGCATTATCGGGGAAGAAGGACTTGAATTCACGGTAGAGCTGTGCCGCCAGAGTCTTGTTATGGGACAGCACGAGAGTGGGTCTCTGAATCCTCTCGATGATCTTGGCCATCGTATAGGTCTTACCCGATCCGGTCACTCCCTTGAGGGGTCTGGCGTTCGAAGCCAGACTCTATTCCTGCCGTCAAGGAGTTCGATTGCATCCTTCTGGTCTCCCGCAGGATCGTATTCTGCTGCTACTCTGAAAGGTATAGGCATCAGCGCACCATCCATTCCATCTGAGCGGGACGCTCGACAAGCTCGACCTCGAAGGTCTTGTAATCACCGGCCCTCAGGACCGTCACCTCAACGATATCTCCCGGAGCTGTCGAAGTGAGTGACTGGTAGAGGCCTGCATAGTCAGTCACATCTGTCCCGTTGATATTCACGATGATATCGCCACCGAGGTAGATGATGCTGTTTCCATACTGAACCTTCTGCTTTCCACCCTTCAGGCCGCTCTTCTGTGCCTTTCCACCTTCTCTCAGTGTTGAAATCAGCAGACCTTCTCTCACAGGGAGGTCTGCATAGGCCACGATGGAGGCATCAAGCTGCACCATGGTGACATCGAGCCAGCCGCGGATCACTTTTCCGTGTTCCACGAGGTCGGGGATCACCGATACCCGCAGTCTCTACCGGGATGGCGAAGCCGATCCCCTGCGAGCCTCCGCTGGTTGAATAGATACTGGTACAGATACCGACCATACGTCCTGCACTGTCGAGAAGTGGACCGCCTGAATTACCCGGATTGATTGCAGCATCAGTCTGTATCATGCCGTTTATAAGGGTATCGGCATCAACGCGGACGGGTCGTCCGACACCGCTTACGGTGCCGAGAGTCATCGTTCTGTCGTACCCGAAGGGATTTCCGATGGCTACAACCTTCTGACCTACCTTCAGTGAAGAGGCTGTTCCGAATTCGATTGGTGTGAGTTCTGTGCCGTCAGGGAGGGCGATTGTTCAGGACTGCAAGATCATTCTCATTGTCAACGCCGATCAGTTCTCCGGTATAGATCGACCCGTCAGAAAGAGTGATGGTGATCTCATCTGCACCACTCACGACGTGAGCATTCGTCAGAATATATCCGCTCTTGCTTATGATGATCCCGCTTCCCGTACCCTGGGTGGGAAGCACCTCGAGAAAACTGTTCAGTGAAACCGTGACTGTCGTGATATTCACGACTGACCGGTTGGCTCCCTCGTAAATCGCAATATTCCGCATCTCATCTGCACTGTAGGTGAAATCGTTCAGGCTTCCGAGAAACAACGCTTAGACCCTGCTCTCCATAGAATATATCATGCACCCTCGGCTCCCGCTCTCTCGAGCAACCCCTGATACCCGTCTTCCTCCAGCACCTTCTGAAGAACTTCCCTCTCCCTGAGTACTTCACTCTTTCTTTCCAGAGCGGAGGTCCAGACAATGATCACGATAGCGAGTGCCAAGCACGAAAGCAGCAATGAGGGCGATAAGAAGGATAGATTTCAATGAGTGGGGCTGGTACTGTTTTTCTCTTGTCCATGGTAATACTTCCTTGAAGGGTACTCTCCCAATGTACCCAATAATTCTCTTCCTGTACACATCCAATTACCGCTGCCTGCCGGCGTCACTCTGAGTGATCGATATAAGCCATCGGTCACTGCGGTAATAGAGGACACCCCAGATCAGGATCGCGACATTGCTGATGAACATCGCCAGATAGAGTCCTGAAGAACCGAGATTCCCAAGAGAAGGGAGCATCATGGCGAGCGGGACCCGGAAAACCCAGAGACGGACGATATGCATCGCCATAAGGACCTTTGTTTCTTCCTCCTGCCTGGAAGGCTCCGCTCATCACCATGAAAAGGGAGAAGAGAACCACGCCGGCCGCTGTGAGACGGAACATCATCACTCCTTCCTGAACAACAGAAGGATCATCGACGAAGAAACGGACAACCGATGCCCCGAAGAACGTGACAAGTATCATACCGGCTGCGACGAAGAAGCCCGAAAGAAGTATACCTGCTCTAGCTGCTTCCTTCGCCTCCCGAGCATCCCCCTTACCGAGAGCATTCCCCGCGAGAATTGCGACCCCCTGTGTGATTCCCTGGGAAGGAAGATAGAAAAGAGACTGAACCCGGTTCCCGATCCCCATCGCTGCGATAACCGCTGGACCGAATACATTTACGCTCCCCTGCATGACAGCAAACCCGAAGGAGGAGATCGTCATTCCTGCCGAAGAGGGGATTCCGATCTCCCAGATTCTCCTGAGTATCTTCAGATCGGGTTTCATCAGAGTGAAGGAGATGGAGACTCCCTTTTTTCCTCTGATGAGGAAAAAGAGAGCGAGGACTCCCCCTACAGCCCGGGCTATGAAAGTCGCCACGGCAGCAACCCGAGCACTCCCATTGGAGGAAACATCCAGAGCCCGAAGATAAGCAGCGGATCGAGGATGAGATTGACGGTCACCGAAAACAGCTGAATGAGAAGCGGGGTCTTCGGGTCCTTCATGCCTTGAAAGACGCTCTTGCAGGTGAGATCAAGGAAGAAGAACGGCATGGTGAGAAATATGATACTCATGTAGGTACCCGTATACTCGAAGGTGAGTCCTTTCGGTACCTGAAGGAGGATGAGGAGCGAGGGAGTGAGAGCGTATCCTACGGCTGTGATGAGAAGGGAAAGAACCGTATTCAAGGCAAACACCTGAGATGCCAGCCTCTTCAGGTGCTGGGTGTCCCTCGGGTTGTATCCATAGTACTGGGAGATGACGGTGGTCCCAGCCATCGTGAAGGCGAGACCGAACACAATCACGAAGTTTGAAATGAACATGGTGATCGAGGGAGCACTGAGTGCTTCTTTTCCGAGCTTTCCCAGAAAGTACGAATCAACGGCATTATAGAACACCTGAAGCAGGTTGCCGAGCATAATGGGAAAGGAGATGGTGAGGACTTCACGGAAACGGAAAGAGGAGAACTTCCTGATCATATGCCTCTATTCTAATGAGATCTTCAGAACATGTCTGTATTTTCTGAGAAAGATCTCCACTTCGGCTGACAGGGAAGATATCATCACCTCTCTTTTCTTTCAGCCTCACATTGTGATATTATCGTCAATTATCCAAGGAAAGAGGCGATAGTTGTTCATGAGCACAGAAGAGACACGAAACAAACATTTCATTGAGAAGATTATCGAAGACGATCTCGCTAACGGGAGAATCCCCGGCGGAACGATCGTTACCCGGTTCCCTCCGGAACCGAACGGATATCTTCACCTCGGTCACGCGAAATCTATTATCCTTAATTTCTCCCTTGCAGAGGAATACGGAGGCCGATGCCACCTGAGACTCGATGACACCAATCCTGAGAAGGAAGACATCGAATACATCAACGCCATCCAATCAGATATCAAATGGCTAGGATTCGACTGGGGTGATCATCTCTACCATGCCAGTGACTATTACCAGCAGCTCTATGAAATCGCTGTCTCGCTTATTGAAGACGGCAAGGCTTACGTCGACTCTCTCACGCCCGAGCAGATGAAGGAATACCGAGGGACCCTTACCCAGCCGGGTAAGGACAGCCCTGACAGAAACAGGCCGGTGGAAGAGAACCTGCGCCTGTTCGAAGAGATGAAGGAAGGAAAACATCCCGAAGGGAAGTATCTCCTGAGGGCGAAGCTCGATATGGCAAGCCCGAACATCAACCTGAGAGATCCCGCGCTCTACAGAATCAAGTTCGCAACCCATCCGAGAACCGGTGATGCCTGGTGTATCTACCCGATGTACGACTATACACACCCGATCAGTGATGCCATCGAAGGGATCACCCACTCGATCTGTACTCTTGAGTTCGAAGATCACCGTCCTGCATACGACTGGGCGACAAGCATAGATCATATCGAACACACTCCTCATCAGTACGAATTCGCACGGCTGAACATCAACTACACCGTGATGAGTAAGCGCAGGCTCCTGTACCTCGTGAAGAACTCCCTGGTAGACGGCTGGGATGACCCCCGTATGCCTACCCTTGTCGGTGTGAGACGCAGAGGATACTCTCCCGAAGCTCTGAAGATGTTCGTGGAGAAGGTAGGCGTTGCCAAAGTGGAGAGTATCGTTGATTTCGCGCTGCTCGAGTTCTGTGTACGTGAAGATCTCAACAAGAGAGCGAAGCGCGTCATGGCTGTCCTTGATCCTCTTAAAGTCACGGTAACAAACTACCCCGAAGGAAAGAGTGAGCTTGTGGAAGTG
>CAXXSP010000033.1:0-19782 GCA_963676605.2 Sphaerochaetaceae bacterium
ACCGTACTGGCTTTTGATCTGAGCACTGATCCTCAGGAACTGATTGAGAATATAGACGCTCACGACTCCCTCTTCCGTGCCCTCGGGCAGCGGGATGATATCCAGAAGGCGATGCAGAGTATCACGCGGGCGAAGGAAGGGCATGAAGATCCTGCCGCAGCCCTGGAGACCGCGATGAAAGCGCTTTCTCAGGCTCTGGAGGCAATCGACACCCTTCCTGACAAGCTCGTACAGTCTTCCACGCTCCTGCAGTCCCAAGGGATTGTCAGAATCTCTGTGAATAAGGTTCCCTTCATCTCTCCCCTTTCCCTTCTTACGAAGGATCGGGAGATTTCCTCCCGGCTCAATATCGATGTAGAGCAGTCTCTCGCTCACTACGAAGAGCTCAAAGAGTGCAGCAATCTCACCCTGCACCTGCTGAGAGCAGGCAATAACCAGAGTTTCAATGCAATCGATGATGTGGATCACTCGCTGTACAGCGGATCCTTCCTCACACCTCAGGATCAGGAACGATCAGAGATCATACGTGAGATGAGTGGTGAAGAGCTGATGAACCGGGAGTTCCCGTTCGATGATGAGAGGCTTCACGAGATGCTGTGGCGCTACATCAGACGAAATCACAGCAACCTGCTGGAACCTGATGAGAAGGAAAAATGGAATGAGTTCTGTGCTCAGCGGATCATGCATCCGGTAGGACGGAACGCCATAGACACATCCTTCTTCACACGAAAGATCGCTGAACACCTCGCATCCGTCGATGCGAGCGAAAAAGATAAGGAAGTACTCATTTCGCTCAGAGAATATGGGAAAAAACTGTTTGAGAGGATTGGTCTTTCAGGTTAAAGGGGATACAGATGAAACAGGATGAGAAGATAGGTGTACTCACCATGGCTTCGTACGGGATGGGAAAATACCTTGCAGAGTTCCTTACCGGCGCCTTCGGCGCGGTGGTGTATAAATTCTATGAGGCGGAAATAGGCCTTGCTCCGCTGTACGCCGCACTTGCCACCATCATCTATTCCGTGTGGAACGCGGTAAACGACCCGCTTCTCGGCTACCTCACGAATAAGGGTGCTCCTTTTGCTTCCCGCCTCGGCAGACGCTTCCCCTGGATCATCATCGGGCTCATCATCTCGGGATTATCCTTCATTCTGATCTTCACGGTTCCTTCCTCCTTCTCTGTTGGTGTGAAAGAGAATCCCCTGCCGGTCTTCCTGTGGATGGTGGTGACCATCTGCCTGTTCGACACCTCGTACTCTTTATGGGAACTGAACTACCAGTCGGTGTTCCCCGACAAGTTCCGCTCCCAGGAAGTGAGGGCGAAATCTGCCGGTATCAGCACGGCGATCGGAGTCCTCGGCATTGCAAGCGGATTTATCATTCCTCCCCTCTTCTTCAGCTACGGGGAGATCGGAAGCTATAGAACAGCAGCCCTTGTCACCGGAGGCGTCACCCTCCTCGGTATGTTCCTTCTCATCCACGGGGTGAAGGAAAACGAGGGTATGATACGGAGATTCAAGGCGCATAAACAGGAGCATACAGGAGCTGAAGGAGATTTCATCACACTCCTGAAGAAAGTTCTCAGGCACAGGGATCTCCTTGCTTTCCTTATTCTTCTGTTCCTTTACCAATCGGCAACCATGTGCATGACCAGCAGTGTTCACTATGTTGCCGACTATATCCTGGAAGTCGAGAGCAGCGGCACCACCATGATCTTCGCCGGCATGCTCGCGGGAACACTCCTCTCCATTCCCGTCTGGCTCACCCTTTCAAAGAAAGGGGTGAACAACCAGAACATGCTCTCCATCACCGCTGTTGTCATGGCGGTCTTCGCCTTCCCTATGACCTTCATCACACAGATGAGTGGTTTCACCATCGCCATGACCCTCTGGGGGATTGGATTCGGCGGCTTCTGGACCTTCATGGGACCGGCCATGGCAGACATCGTAGATGAGATCGTCGTCATGGAGGGCAGAAGAGACGATGGCGTACTCATGGGAATAAGAGCATTCTTCATGCGCTTCTCCTACGCCTCCCAGGCACTCGTATTCTACATCGTCCACGAGGCTACAGGGTTCAATCCCGAAGCAGTGACACCTACGGCAAAGATGGGGATATCACTCCACATGGCAGCAATCCCGGCCCTCTTCCTCCTCCTCGGGGCTGTCATCTTCATGAAGATGAATACACTGGACGGGAAGAGGATTGCAGAGAATAAGGCGAAACTGGCAACTCTGGACATCTGAAGGGATTAATCGCTATACTGACCGGACCGCCTGAACCGATCGAGGAGCCTGTATGATTGAAGTGCTGAAACCATTTAAAACACAGCTCGAGCGGGTCGATGAGAAACTCTCCGACCCCGCTGTCATGAGCGATATCTCACAATATAAAGATCTCATGAGAGAGCGCTCGCATCTTGAACCTATCGTCAATGCCTACAGTGAACTGGTTGATCTTGAACAGCAGATCGGGGATGCAGAGATGATGCTCGAGGAAGAGACCGACGCTGAACTGATTACTCTCACCCGTGAAGAACTCACGGACCTCAAGGAACAGAAAGAGGCCCTCGAACAGAAAAGCAGGATACTCCTCGTTCCTCCCGATCCGATGGAAGGGAAGAATATCATCATGGAAATCCGCGCCGGAACCGGCGGCGATGAGGCGGCTCTCTTCGCAGCTGACCTGTTCAAAATGTACTCCCACTTTTCAGAACAGCATCGCTGGAAGGTGGAGATCATCAGTGCCAATGAGACAGGAATCGGAGGCTTCAAGGAGATCATCTACAGTATCTCAGGGAAGGAAGTCTACGGAAATCTCAAATACGAGAGCGGTGTTCACCGGGTACAGCGCGTACCTGAGACCGAGTCCGGAGGCCGGATCCATACCTCGGCGGTCACGGTAGCCGTACTTCCCGAAGCTGAAGAGACAGATATCGAGATCAAACAGGAAGACCTCAAGGTCGACGTTATGAGAGCAGGAGGTCCCGGCGGCCAGTCGGTCAATACGACAGACTCAGCCGTTCGTCTTACTCACCTGCCTACCGGCCTTGTCGTAATCTGCCAGGACGAAAAGTCCCAGATCAAGAACAAGGCGAAAGCCCTGCGAGTCCTCAGAAGCCGCCTGTATGATCTTGAGGAAGAGAGAAAGGCGAAAGAACGGAGCGACAACAGGAAGAGTCAGGTAGGAACCGGAGACCGTTCAGAGCGGATCAGGACCTACAACTTCCCCCAGAACCGTATCACTGATCACCGGATCAACCTGACCCTCTATAAGCTGGAACTCGCCCTAGGCGGAGATATCAGCGAGATCATCGAACAACTCAAGCTTTCAGAAGCAGAACAGGCCCTCCAGGACCTGAATATATGAAAGTAAGCGAGGCGCTGAGGTGGGGAACCGCTGAGATCAGCGCCTCCTCTGTGAGTGACACCCCCCTTCTCGATGCCTCCCTTATCCTGATGCACTTCACCTCTCTGACCCGTGTGGAACTCTACACAAAAGAAAACCAGCTGCTGAAAGAGAAGCAGGATAGTGCATACAGGAAGGCCATAGCAGAAAGGAGAGAACACCAGCCGATCGCCTATATCATAGGCGAGAGAGAATTCTACGGACGTGATTTCATCGTCACTCCCGATGTCCTTATCCCCCGGCGTGATACGGAAACTGCAATCGAGATTGCACTCTCCCTTTTACCTGCAGCATCCGGCGAGCAGAAGGTACTCGATCTCTGCACAGGAAGCGGCTGTATAGGCATCACCCTCGCCCTTGAACTCACTACCGCTGATATCACCCTCAGCGACATCAGCCCTGAGGCGCTTGCGGTAGCCCGGAGGAACTGTGTGAAACACGGCCTTGAGCTAGATATAGTTCAAAGTGATCTCTTCGAAAACCTGAACGACAGGGAATTCACCTGTATCGTCACAAACCCTCCCTATGTCGCTCCCTCCTGGTATGATGAGTGTACACAAGAAGTTCACAAGGAACCGCGGAGTGCTATCGTAGATGAAGCAGACGACGGATTGTCCATTATTGAAAATATTATTGCACAATCGGTTTCACACCTACACAAAAAGGGGTATCTTGTGATTGAATGTGATTACCGGCAGGTAAAGGCGGTACAAGACCTCATGGAAGCAGCAGGCTTTAGGGAAGTCTCGATCACAGCCGATATGGGAGAACGGGACCGGGTGGTCTCGGGGAGATTATAGTGTACGAGGATCTGACAAACAGATTCATACAGAAATCCTATTCGTATTCACCCCAGGAACAGGAGCGGATCGCCAAAGCCGCGCGCTTTGCCTGCAAAGCCCACGAAGGACAGAAACGACGTTCCGGTGAGCCCTATATCATCCATCCCTATGCCGTGGCAGAAATCCTAATCTCCATGAACATGGATGTCGATACCGTCATTGCTGGCCTCCTGCATGACACGATGGAAGACACCGACACCTCCTATGAGACTCTCGTCAAGGAGTTCGGAGAGACAGTAGCCGACCTTGTGGATGGGGAAACGAAGATCTCAGCCCTCAAGGCGAAGAATAAGTCGCATCAGGAAGCGGAAACGATCCGTAAGATGTTCTTCGCCATGAGCAAGGATGTGAGAGTCATCATCATCAAACTCGCAGACAAGCTGCACAACATGAAGACTCTCCAGCACCTCAAGGCAAGCAGGGCAAAAGAGATCGCAAACGAAACCCTCGATATCTTCGCTCCACTGGCTGACAGACTCGGTATGGCCGAACTGAAAGGAGAACTGGAAGACCTCTCTCTGAAGATCCTCCGCCCTGCAACTTTCCAGTACATTGAAGAATACCTCCTCTCCAGGAAAAGTGAGAGGACCGCCTACCTGAACAGAATCGAAAAGGTCCTCTACCGCACCTGTGCGGATCAGGGAATATCGAGCATACAGATACAGTCACGGACCAAACACTCCTACGGGGTGTACATGAAGATGAAAAAGAGAAAGATCCCTCTCGAGGAGATGGGTGATATTCTCGGTGTAAGAATCATCTGTGACTCACTCAACGAATGCTATACCCTCCTCGGAATCGTCCACAAGCTGTGGCCTCCCATTGCAGGAAGATTCAAAGACTATATCGCCATGCCGAAGGCGAACAACTATCAATCCCTCCACACCACCGTCATGGCGACCGACGGGAAACTTCTTGAAGTGCAGATCCGCACCCGCGAGATGCATGGAACCGCCGAGTACGGTGTTGCCGCTCACTGGATGTACAAATCAGTAACCGGTGTGACCGAAACAGGCTGGATGGGCTCAGAAAGCGAGCAGTTCTCGAAGATCCTGCAGAGGCTGAAGAGCTGGTCGAACGAAATAGAACAGAGCGAGACCTTCCTTGAAGATATCAAGGGAGAACTCCTGAAGGATACGATCTACGTATTCACTCCTCAGGGGCATATTGTCGAGCTTGCAGCCCATGCCACCCCCCTGGACTTTGCGTATCATATCCACACGGAGATCGGTCATCACACCACAGGTGCGAAAGCGGATGGGGCAATCATCCCCCTTAGCCAGCCCCTGAAGAACACACAGGTTATCGAGATTCTCACAAGCCCGAACGCTCATCCGAACGTGAACTGGCTGCGACTCGCCCAGACGACCAATGCGCGAAAGAAGATACGCTCCTGGCTCAACAAGAATGATGACTCACTCATCATCGACAAAGATATCATTGCAAAGAAGAAGGTAGAAGAGAAACCTATCGTCGAAGAAGAATCCTCTGCAGATGATCTAAAGACGGGAGATATCGTCCGTTCAGTTATCGACAACAGCAGAATGACCTTCAAGGTGGGCAATGAGAAGAATATCATGATCTCCCTTGCCTCCTGCTGTAATCCGAGACGCGGAGACAAGATCATAGGATATGTCTCACGGGGTCGCGGTATCATCGTTCACAGAACCGACTGCAGGAATCTGAAGAACATGACCGAGATCGATGAACGGAGTATAGAGGTTGAGTGGGAGACCGAGAAGCCCCGGCTTACCCGGCGCTTCAGGGTCGTATCGAAAGTGACTCATGACCTCTTCGCAGAGATTGAAGGGGCAATCCGCAAGTACAGCGGTCACCTCATCGAAGGCAGACTCGAAGACGGTGACCCGGGAAAGCTTATCGGGAGTTTCACGATGGAAGTCGGGAACGAGGATGATTTCAAGAAGGTCGTGAAGAGCATCAAGGCAGTCCCCTCGATCATCTCCATCTCAGCCATTCACTGATTCTGATATTCCAGCACCCTCACGATCTCAGGCAGCACCTGCTTCTTGCGGGAGAGGACTCCGTCAAGCCTGTGCATATGCTCAGAAACCAGAGGATACGAGAAGACTGTTTCATCGCTCAGGAACTCAGTACTTATCAGCACGCTGTTTCCCCGTTTCACGTCAGTGATAAGAAGCAGGGTCCAGTCCAGATGGTGCGTATCACGCACGTTCGTGAGCTCATCCAGATAAGTATCCTTCACCTCATCAGCATCGGCGAGGCGGAGAACTTCAACCTGACCGATACCGAACGAGACATTCCCTTCCCGGTAGATCTTGAAGTCCCCTTCGATCACACTCTTCGGATCAGCGTCAGAGAGCACGACAGAATTGGAGAAGATATCATTGGCGAATGCCTCGATATCCAGCACCCCTGCAAGAGGTGCTAACGCTTCAACAGCACGAATATCAGATTCGGTCGTTGTAGGACTCTTGAGAGAGATCGTGTCGCTTATGATACCCGTAAGGAGGAGGAATGCAATCTCCTTTTCTATCTCCACAGCCCATCTCAGGTACTGGTGGTAGACGATCGTGCAGGAGGAACCGACCGGTTCACTTGCAATGAAGATAGGATGCTTCGTCCTTTCCGCATCGAAGCGGTGATGGTCAATGATTTCCAGAACATCACCCTCGTCCAGGCCTTCCACGCTCTGATTCAGCTCGTTGTGATCAACCATAATCACCTTCGGACGGGGTTTTTCAAGGAAACATCGTCTGGTGACGAACCCGGTAAATCTCTCATCCTCGAATACGGGTAGTCCTCTGAAACTGGAATTGACAAGCACCCTCTTCGCCTCGTCAAAGAGCGTATCGCTGAGCACATGGGGAGGCGATTCGCTCACAAGATCCGCTACCGGAAGAGACATTCTCAGCAGACGTATCGTCTCTGCCGTATCATGAGCACTCTTGTACACAATCCCTTCAAAGTCTGAGAAGTCGACATCAACTGTCTCTCCTTCTCCGAGTCCAGTAAGAATGATAGCCGGAAGCTGCTGTTCGACAGCATACTTGATATGTTCTTTCCGGTTTCCCACCACCAAAAGGGGCAGATCGGGTTTCAACTGCTGTAGACGTTCCTGATAGACATCGAGCTCCATCGCACCGGTCATGATATAGGCATTGAAGGCAGTTTCAACCGATCCCTGAAGGAGTTTTCCCTGAATCACTTCGGAGAAATTCTGGACATGAAAGTGATACCTCGGCCTGGTCTTTGAGTTCTCTTTCAGGAAATACATGGTGATCTCATCAAGTGAGAGCAGTCCATGATACGTATCGCCGTCAAGAAGAGGGACAACAGAGGCATGGTTTTTCCTGAGATACCTGATCAGAGAATAGACAGGATCTTCCGGATGCAGCGCCCAGTACTCGCTCTGCATAACCTGATGGACTCTGGGTTTTACGTCTCTGACGAGACGCGGAGGAGTGACTCCGGCATGAAGGAACTGCGCCTTTGTACCTTCATTCATGTGTCCGAGTCGTATGGGTATATAGGTATGAGTGGAATCTACCATGTTCTTTAAAGCCGCATAGCAGTAAGCTGCACACACACTGTCAGCATCAGGATTTCTATGGCCTGTCACGTATACTGTTGTCACTGTTATCTCTCCTCGTGCCTATCATATCACAGGAGGAGGTGCATTCTCCATCAGGCATCGGTGAGAAAAAAAAGAATTCGGGAAAAGAAGAGAATGAAACCAGAATCGAAATTTCTTCTGCTTTCCGTCATCTAGAACGCACTGAAGAGTCTCTCCCTCTTGAAAATAGGTGGAATACGATTACAATGACTGTACAAACCAACCAGTCGGAGAAAGAACATGAGTAAAGTAGTTATTGCAAACGACCACGGGGCTGTTGAGCTTACACAGCAGATCATCACTCACCTGGAAAAATACGGGTACGAAGTAAACCACCTCGGTGTAGCCACTGAAGAGTCTGTGGATTATCCTGACATGGCAGCGAAAGCCTGCGGTGAATACCTTTCAGGAGGGTATGAATTCGGTATCGTATGCTGCGGCACAGGTATCGGAATCTCGATTTCTGCAAACAAGGTAGACGGGATCAGATGTGCTCTTCCCCAGAATACCTATGCGGCAAGAATGGCGAAGAATCACAACAACGCGAACTTCATCGCCTTCGGCGGAAGAATCGAATACCCGAACGATGTTCTCGATATGCTCGATGCCTTCATCGATGAAAAGTTCGAGGGTGGCCGTCACGAGAGAAGAGTAGATAAGATCATGGCCCTTGAAGGCGGAGTCTGCTGCTAGTCCTCCTGAAACTTGAACGGTACCGGAAGGAGTTCGTCGAATCTGTAGCGTGTGATGTGATCATCCATGTCACAGAGGTAGACAGGAACTTCCGGTCCGGTAAACTCGCTCAGCACCTGCAGGCACACCGCGCATGGAGGTGCCGGGGGGTTGTCCTGGGTAAGCACCACAAGCATATCTATATCGAGCTTCCCCTCTTCACTTACACCCTTCATAACCGCGCCGCGCTCGGCGCAGATCGTCGCTCCGTAACTCGCGTTTTCAACATTGCATCCACTGTACAGCATTCCGCTCTCTTTCGATACTACAGTCGCCCCGACCGGGTAATGAGAATAGGGAACGTAGGCATGTGAACGTGCTTGAACTGCCGACTCCCGTGAGATGAACATCGTCAGAAGCTCATTGAATTCCTCTACTGAGGAGAAGGAAGGAAAAGCTCCGAGACCGGAAAAGACGAAGTCCGCACCTTTCTCGCTCAGCTGCTGCCGGGTAAAGCTGCTCGTGATGCCTCCGCAGAGAGCTCCTGCCCTCTTGGCGGCTTCAACTCCGTTGGTGGCATCTTCGAATACGATACAGTGTTCGATCGGAACACCTATTCTCTCTGCAGCCTTCAGGTAGATATCAGGATAGGGTTTCTTTCTCTCCACATTCTTCCCGTGAAGAAGTGCGTCGAACCAGGACCGGTCAAGATCCATCACGTCTATATTGATCTCCATCTTTGTCGGGTCCGCACTGGTGGCAACAGCCATGTGAATACCTGCCTTGTGGCAGGTTTCGACAAACTCATGTACGCCCGGCAGGGCTTCTTCCTTTCCTTCGATCAGACGCTTGTAGATGGCGTAGGTATCGAGCTTCGCCTGTTCGATATCGAGTTCAAACCCGTACTTCTCGGCAACTCCCCCGATATAGCGGTTTTCGCCTGCGCCGACGAAGGGGATGAAGTCTTCGGGTTTCACCATGACTCCCCTCTCGTGGAAATACTCGACAGCGGCGGCGCTGATATATTCTTCAGAGTCGATGAGGACTCCATCCATATCGAACAGGATTGCTTGTATCATGAGAGATTCTCCTAGTTTTTCAGGTTATAGGGTTCAACTGCGAGATGAAGGAGGCTGATCAGAGGCTGATAATCTCCGTCAAGTGCTGCAATATCTGCTTCCAGAAGGCGTGCATCATCGGTCTCAGAGGGATTGATGTGCCAGCCTGCCTGGTGGGAGAGCTGCTGGAAGAAGAGTCTCATCGTCCGCGTATTTCCGTCGAGAAATGGATGAACGGCATGAACTTCAGCCATAAAGTATGCAAGGTTATCGACGAACTGGTCAAACTCCTGCCTTCTCAGGTACCTCTCCTCTCTCAGTTTGGAGAAGATCTCCTCGGCGGTGGATTCGATATACTGGGGGAGACAGAATACGGTCTTCTGAGTCACCGCCATATCACGGAGAGTTCCGCTGAACGGATAGATATCGCTGAAAAGCCGGTGATGAATTTCCGTAAGATATTCAAAGTCAAAGGCTCCCTCGTGATCTTCCTTGAGTATTTCCGCCATGCGGACCGAAACGATCAGGGTTTCAACTTCATCAAGAAGATCCTCATCGGTGATGCCGAAGAGATTGATGTAGACATCAGTTCCGGGATAGAGGTGATCCTCACTCTCTTTAGGAGCGGAATCTCCGGTCAGCCCATAGGCTTCGATAATACGGGAAACAGCCCAGTCCGGTTCAATCTTGTCATCAAGGACATCATGAACGAACTCCTCTGCCTCCGTGTTCATGTGATATTCTTCCGTCTCCTGGACAAAGTAGATATAGTCTAGAAGACGGCGTATACTGCTTTCTTTCATTCCCCTCACCTTTAGAATCGATAGGTTACACCTAATCGTACAATACCGGTAAGCTCATAGGGTGTAAAGAGGCCGCTCATGAGGAAACGGGTTTCTGCCATGGCAGCAAAGGAGAGGACATCACTCAAGTCGTATCTTCCGATAACTGAGACATAAGGGCCGTAAAAAAGATTAGGCTCCGTCGTACTGAGATCTTTGCTGGTGAACATCAGTGAAAGGCCGGCGACACCATCAATGCTCCACAGGTCATTCAGTCTTCTGGTATAGGAGACTCCTGCCCTGATATCAGGCGCGACAATCGAGTCCTTCGCGGTATCCTGATAGAGGGTGAATCCCAGGCCTCCACGGAACGAGAGATAGGAATCTGGAGAGTAGGTAACAATTCCCGGATACACGAATTCGAAGGTGAATGAGGGGAGGATCATCGTTCTCAAAGGAGTATAGTCTCCGTCTGGATCGAAGAAGCTTGTCAGGAATACATTATCTCCCTTACCGCCGGTACCGGCGAAGAGTTCGATAGACATCTTCGGATTTGAATCGAGAGACTCAATGAGTTCTGCCTCTGTCGGAGGAGTGAGGGGGGCGATTTCACTTACGCTCTCCTCTTCAGGTGCAGCTTCAGCATCAGCTGATTCAACAGATGAAAGCTCTTCTGTGCCTGCCGGTTCGCTCATGACAATCTCGGAGTCGATCGGTTCGTCCATCACCACCGGTTCATCTATCACCGTGATGATATCGCCGCTTTCGACGGGAGCTGCATCCATGATCACCGGAGCTGCATCCATGATCACCGGAGCTGCATCCATGATCACCGGGGCCTCATCCATGATCACCGGGGCCTCATCCATGATCACCGGAGCCTCATCCATGATCACCGGGGCCTCGTCCATGATCAGAGGTTCATCCATCACCGTGATCATATCGTCGCTTTCGACGGGGGCTTCATTGATCACCTCGGGAGACGGGGAGCTGCTTGCTGCTACAGCAGCTTCCTGGGCGGGTGCAGGGCCTCCTGCAGGATATGCATAGGAGGAAGAGCCTGAGAAGGACGATCCATCGTACGACTGCTGAATCTCAAAGGTGAAGGAGAGTTCCTCATCAACACGCGGAAGTACATAGCTTGTCACAGAAGCATCGACAGTCACCCACTCCTGGCTGTTCAGACGGTATCTGAATGCCGTGATATCCTCATCTGCAGGAGACCAGGACCATTCAATTGTGACAAGTCCCGCCTGCAGTGAAAATGCAAGGAATAGTAGAGTTGTAAGTGCAAAGATCCGCTTCAGATTGGAATATCTTTTCATATGCCCTCCGGATGGTTTCCTCATAGAGTATAGCACAACCTATGGTAATAATTAAGATGTCAATGCTGTATATATACACTCATCCCGTGTGATACTGTTCCTTTCATGAAATCGGGATTATACTACCCGCATGAAACGCCTCTCGAATTTAAAAAACAAGGTCATGCTACTCTTCGGAAGCGCGATCGTCGCGCTTGGGCTGATCCTGTTCATCACTCCCGCACAGCTGGCAAGCGGCGGAGTAAGCGGTATCTCGGTTATCATCTACCATCTGTTCAAGATAGATGTCGGTGTCTCCATATTCGTCGTCTCAGTACCGATATTCATTGCAGGGATCCGTATCTTCGGCAGGAAATTCTTCATGATATCCCTGATCGGAACATTCCTGCTGAGCGGATGGACGAGCCTGTTCGGATTTCTCCTCGGGTATGAGGGGATACTCGACTACAGTGACTCTATCAACACCCTGCTCTCTGCGATTTTCGGAGGCTTTCTCATAGGCTTCGGAACAGGTATCGTGCTGAAGGGAGGAGCAAATACGGGTGGCGTCGATATCATCGCACAGATCATCAGCCGGTTCACACCGCTGTCTCTCGGCACCTCGTTCTTTATTGTGGACGGCATGGTGCTCCTTCTCGGAGCTACCGTATTCGGGATCGAGAAGGCGCTGTTCGCAGCGATTGCTCTCTACGTCTCCAGTATCTCAATCAATTATGTGGTTCTGAATATAGGAACACGCTACGCGAAAACTGCGCTCATCATCAGTGACCAGTTCAAAGAGATCTCGCAGCGGATCAATGAAGAGCTTGATCATGGAGCAACCTTTCTTCAGGGCAAGGGATCTTACACGCAGGCAGACCGTCCGGTCATCATGACGGTCGTTTCCAATCAGAAGGTCAGTGCGCTCATTGCTATTGTGAAAGAGTGCGACCCCTCGGCTTTCATGATACTCGAAGAGGCGCATGAAGTGATGGGAGAAGGGTTCAGCAACCTCTCCGCCCGGTAAAGATCAGGTCCAGAGCTTGCGGGGATACAGACCCTTATCTATCATCGCGGCAATCTCCTGCTTCACATTGTCTCTGTCTTCCTGGTAGGTCATGCCGAACCATTTCTCTTCGGTCGTATAGAATCTCATACGGGCATCGCCAGTGAGGATCATTTCACTTGAAGCCTCGGGGAGATAACACTCCTCCTTCGGAGTCGATACGTTCTCAGTGATAAACCTGTCGAAATAGTCGCTGAGGAAATCGAGAGCCTTCGGTGTATACCCGAAGTAATTCATGGAAACCCACTCATCACCTTTCAGGAGTCTCTTCTCACCGTCGATATCACTGTAGATGCTATCTCCTTCATGATAAATCGTCTTATTCTCTCTCATGGAATCAAGGTACCCATCCTTTACTTGACAGATCGCACGGGACACTGAACCGCTGCGGCTCGTCGTGTTCTGAAGAACATACCCCACCATCGCATGCTCCGCGGAGTCCGCGCTCACACTCGAAAGATGCTTCGCCATCGTCTCGAAAGGATCAATCCCGTAATAGTCATCACTGTTGATAACACAGAACGGAGCATCAAGCTTCTCCTTCGCACTCAGCACGGCATGAACCGTTCCCCACGGTTTAGTCCTGCCCTTGGAAAGTTCCACCTGAGAGGGGGTGAGAAGCGTACTCATCTCCTGAAACACATAGCTTGCATCACAGTGGCGTGCCACCCTGTCAAAAATACGTTCCCTGAAATCTTTCTCGATATCCTTACGGATGATATATACGACCTTGCCGAACCCGCTTCTCAGGGCATCATAGGTTGAGTAATCCAGAAGAGCCTCGTTATCGAATCCGACTCCGTCTATCTGTTTCACTCCTCCGTAGCGGCTTCCCATACCTGCTGCCATGACGAGTAGAATTGGTTTCATATCATCCTCCTTGATGTGGTTGTGTCTGTTGAGAGAGTATACCATAGAGCGGCATAAGACTCTATCGGGGTAAGAGAGCTTCAGATGAAAGAGAGGTATCAGTTCGCAAGCACTTCCACCAGGATGGACGCTTCATAGAGACCCGAAGAGAACTCCTCTATATGGAATCCCTCATCCAGCGTAGGAAAGACCATGCTGATGCTGCCCCTCTCCTTGTATCTGGACCCGACAAGGGTCCCCACTCTCTTCTTCATCGACCGGGAATCCCCTGCAGATAGAGAGCTCTCATCATCGAGATCCTTCAATGAAATGGAAAAAGGGATCGGAGGACCTTCGGAGGGAAGTCCCTCCTCAGTAATGTTCCTGAAAGCGAACACATCGCTTCCAAGCGATGAAGCAATACCTGGAGAGAGTTTCATTTCATACTGAAGGTCTGGAGAATTTGAGGAGAATTCATACGTGGCAACCTCGAACTCCTTACCGCCCAGTTCCTGAGTAAAGACAAATTCCGATGAGAGTGTGAGGTCGAGTGAAAAAGTCTCCTGAAGGGGAATCTTGCCGTTCAGGGGGATGGTCCCCACGAAGAGAGTCCGCTGACCATACAGGAGAGCAGTAAGTGTGAGAAGTATCATAATTGCGGGCAGCCCTTTTCTCACCGAAATCCTCCGTGATACCAGCTGATTGTATGGTACAAAATATCGTAACTGGTGTCAATATCTATATTTAGCATGTAAAAACCGACAAGATTCACATCATAATTGTTTTCAATACAGAACTTTACACACGCCTTACATATGTCACATCAAATATATAAAGGTGTATATAAGGGGTCTTTTATTTCCTGTGGTTTTTCCTTCAGCGCCTGATGGTGGTAGTCAGGTGAATGAGTAAAAGAAAACTGTGCGGAAATCAGGCGAGCTTATGGAGCTGTAGAGAATTCTCGCAGAGAATACCCCGAAGTAATGTTTCCCTGTAGGTTGAGGTTATTTTTCGCTGCTTTACAAGACCTTCTGTCAGTTCGCCCAGAGTATCCTTTGCCATCTTTGCTCCGAACCAGTGTGTTTCCGGCTGTGAAAAACCATCTGAACCATACAAGACCTTGTTCAGCGGACACATACTCATAATATCCTCAAGGCCACGTCTCATACCGAGAGGAACAAAGGGAATAAACTCTGAAATATCAACATATACATTCGGATACATGGCCGCCAGATAACCGGCTTCGAAGGTATAGGGATAACCTCCATGAATCAACACGATCGGAACTTCCTTTCCCGCTTCCGAGTCCAGGAAAGGCTTGAGGTGAAGTGGATTATTTGTTCTTAGATCTATGTTCGATTCACCGAAGGCGGCATGAACATGAAAAGGGAGGGAAGCTTCACGGCACAGTGCCGCAGCTTCAAGAAACAGGAAGTTCCTGTACGAGGCTTCGACCTCCATATCCACGTCCTTCCAGGTCGTAGAAGGATCAATCTCAAGTCCGGACCGATATCCTATGATCGACTTCACTGCAACGATATGTAAAGA
The DNA here is from genome assembly GCA_963676605.2 of Sphaerochaetaceae bacterium. GTDB lineage: Bacteria > Spirochaetota > Spirochaetia > Sphaerochaetales > Sphaerochaetaceae > SABI01. Next base: position 15,125 of record CAXXSP010000033.1, read on the forward strand.
AGAGACAAATCGCTCAATGTGATCTCTCATTAGTATTCTGGCATCCTCTGCAGGTACCTTTTTCGCCCAGAGTTCATCAACTATCGATTCAAGACGGTACACATACCGGACATGAGCAGGAACAAGCTCTTCAAACAGATGGAAATCAACAGAAGATTTTTCCAGACCGATATCAACCAGTAGCCACTGGAGATTTACATGCTCCCACAGTGTTTTCACCCATTCCTTATACCTGGAAGCCATGTTTCGCCGTGCGGCGAGGACAGTCTCCTCGTCCGGGGAACATTCGAGGAGGTCAGATAACTCTATCAGCAGATTCCTGTACATCAGGGAGTGACGGAGCTGATCATCCGGCATGGAGTTCAAGGAAAGGGACAGAGCCCGATGAAGCGGCGTCTCATCGAACGCAATTGAGAAGAAGTGGCAGTGGTTGTCAAGAACCGGAATCTCTGTAATATCCATCATTCCCCCAGCAGAATATTAGAATATGGTGGCGAAGTTATCAATCTCCCACTGTGAAACATGACGGAGGTATTTCTGCCAGTCGAATTTCTTCAGTTTGAGATACTCAGAACGAAATACAGGATCAAGTTCCCGGCTGAACAGTTCGTCAGATTCCAGTGCACTGATAACCTCGCCCAGCGATGAGGGAAGCGGTCTGATATTCCGACTCTCAAGTTCTTCCCTGCTCAGAGCAGCAGGGTCCACACTGAGAGCCTCTCCGGGATCTGTTCTGTTTCGTATCCCGTCAAACCCGGCAAGAAGAAGAGCATTCAGTGCAAGATAAGGGTTCGCGGTTCCATCAGCAGGCTTGAACTCAATATTCAATCCCTTATGTTCCTTTCCCTGAAGTCCCTTGATGATTCTTACAGCTGTCTCCTTGTTTGCATCACCGTACGCAGCATACGCACTCGCCCAGTTATGGGGAATCAGACGCTTGTACGAGGTGACTATCGGAGATGTGAAAGCCAGGAGTGCTTCGATATGCTCCAAAATCCCTCCAATAAAGAATTTTGCGGTATCAGAGTAGCCACAGGAAGAGTTCTCTTCATAGAACACGTTTTTTCCGTCCTTCCAGAGGCTGATATGGATATGAGCTCCACTCCCCGATTTATCCTGAAACGGCTTGGGCATGAATGAGGCATACATACCATATTTCCTCGCTATAGCCTTGACCGTCTCCTTGAAGAACACCTGATTGTCTGCAGCTCGGAGAGCTCCGGTATATTTCATCACGATTTCATGCTGCCCCGGGCCATATTCGGGGTAATGCTTCTCTACCTGAATGCCCTGAACCCTCAGAGCCCGGATGATCTCCAACACGACGGTATTCATCCGGTCCATACCCTGCGTATCAAAACACAGACTGTTCTCTGAGGTTGAGAGTTTTCCATTCTCATCCTTCAGGACGAAGTAAAATTCGTTCTCAAATGAGGCCATCACCTCATATTCGGAATTTCCGAGCGTTCTCTTCAGAATCGAACGAGAACAGAGCGGGATGGGTTCATAGCTCTCGAGGTCAAGAAAATCACAGATGACTGCAGCGGAATGAGCTGCATAAGGAAGAAGAGTAAAAGTCTCGAGATCCGGTTTTGCAAGGATTTCTCCTACTGGACCATAGATGCTGTCCGGAACAATATCATCGTGAGCACTGAAAAGAGGCATCGCTATGGCATATGTATGACCTCCCTCAAGATCTCCCTTCAAACATTCCGAAGTAGTAGCATACCCACGGGTAATGCCGTCATTATCGGTATAAATAAACCGAGTCAGTTCAACGTCATGCTCCTGCACCATCTCTTCAATTCTTTCCAGACTCTTCATATAACTCCCCTCCTTATCAGTCATTGACTTCATGTCAGGATGTTCAGGTTTACTGAGCATCCTTCTGTGCGAGCTTGTTTTTCGAGTACACATGATAGAATACTATGAGCAGCACCAGTGCGATACCGGAATAGATAACGGAAGGAGGATCGCTTTGGTACAGAGCAAACATGATAATTGCCCAACCTACAAATGAAACGGGCAGCAGCACTTTCCGTCCTTTCAACTTCCACGGCAGCGAATCGAACTCTTCCGGGAACGCTTTCGGATACCTGTAGCTTGCATAGATGGAAATAATCCAGCTTATCGCGCCAAGTTCGCAGGCTATCATCGCCAGCTCAAGGTAAAAATTCTCCAAGACGCTGATATTACCGATCAGGATAAGAATAATTGCAACAGCCCAGGAAAAAATGATACCGACATGAGGGACATTTCGTTTGCTGATCTTCCTGAATGCATCAGGAAGTACGCCTTCCTCCGACATACCATACAGCAGACGGGAAGCGGCGAACACTTCTCCCACAAGACAGGTGAAAGCGGCAATCCATGCGGCAAGATTCATCACAATACCGGCAGCTCCACCGAAGGCAAAATCGGCAGCGACGGTAAACGGAGACTCAAGGGATGCATAGTCAGTATAGGCAACGAGACCGAGCATAACCAGCATTGCTGCTGAGTACATGATAAGGAATGCCACGAATGCCCATATCATGGCTTTTGGAAGGTCTGTGATTCTCTTGACTTCACTTCCAGCCGTCAGGAGAGAGAGCGGTCCCATATAGGCGTAGATACCCATTCCGAGGGCAGCCCAGAATCCGGGGAATCCGAAGGGAAGGAACGGTGTGTAGTTTGAAGTATCGATCTTTCCGCTTGCTGCACCGAAGATCGCGAAGAGAATCATAATAACCGTGAGGGTGGCTACAAGGATCAGCTGAGCTCTTCCTGTGAATTCTCCACCCCGGAGAGCTACTGCTGCCACAACGGTAACAAGGATAACAGCCCAGATAGCTGCCGATAGTGCCGAATTTTCTGTCCACTGGAAGAAATAGTTGCTCACCGCACCATTCGCAATCGCGACAGACCCGAGGAATATAATGTTCATGGCTGTATATGACAGCCCTGCTACAGTACCGTACCCCGGCCCGAGGATCCTGCTGCTCCAGGTATGAAGGGATCCCGCTGAGGGCATACCTACTGCAAGGGTTGAGATAACAAGCATGATGAGCATCATGAGTATTCCTCCCACAGCATAAGCAAGAACAGAGGAAGGACCTCCCGCCTGAGCACCTTGCGCTATGAGAACAAAAATTCCGTCACCCACTACAGACCCGACACCAATGGCCCAGATATGCCAAAAACTTAACTTCCTGAGCAATGTATTCTCTGCCATAACTTTCTCCTTATAACATGTATGTTTATCAGTGTAACACGCTTATGACTTTTGTCAAATATAAATTTCATTTTGACTATAATTGATTTATATGTAATAATTATTACATAATTGTAGAAAGAAGAGGAATTATGATGGGTACACTGCTTACAGAGAGAGACGGCGCATCGTTTACCGTAATGAACAGTCAGGGCAGGTCTCCGGTATTTCTCACGTGCGATCATGCATCCAGCGCCATTCCGCACAGACTGCAGAATCTGGGACTGGATGCAGACACGATCCTCTCCCATCGAGGATGGGATATCGGAGCTCTCTCAATGAGCAGGAATTTATCGGATTTTCTTGATTCTCCTCTGGTATACTCCGGATTCTCCAGACTCGTCATAGACTGCAACCGTCCGTGTGACGCTCCTCAGTCAATACCTCAGTTCGTGGACGGAGTATACATCCCTATGAATATGAATCTATCAGAATCAGACATTAAAGAGAGGCAGATTGATATCTTCTATCCGTATCACGATGCAGTACAGAAAACACTGAAAAACCTGATTCATCGGGTCGGAAAAGTTTTTTACCTAGCGATTCACAGCTTCACCCCTCAGATGGGCGGAGAAGACCGCCCGTGGGAAATAGGTGTCACCTATGAGAAGCCCTCATCATTCAGCGGTCATCTTATACGCTCTCTTGTCGGGCAGGACGATCTTGAGGTAGGTGTAAATCAGCCATATCCTATCACCAGAGAAGGGGACTACGGAATTCATGTCCACGGCGATGGAAACGGTCTCGAATCAGTCCTGATTGAGATCCGACAGGATCTCCTGATAGAGAAAAGAAGCTATCAGAGAGTATTTAAAGCTCTAGGAACCGCAATCTCTCAGGTGCTCTGATTCATCAGGCTCTTATGGACATCCGCATTAATCAGTTCAAGTTTTTCAAGCCTCTCCCTGATATCGGGCCAGCATCTGTCGGCATAGGCAGACATGAGGGCTTCAATCATCGCTGTCATCCCTACAAGGCTGTCCCAGCGGCTCATTGACGTCACTCTGCTGGAAAGTACATAGGAAGCGTATTGTGAGGCAGGAGAATGCCACTGATCGGTCACCAGGATGACCGAGCTTACCTTCTTCGCTGCTCTTGCAGTAAATTCCACAATATCCTGATCGTATCGTCTGACATCGAAGACAATGAGTGCGTCCTTCTTGCTGAAATCAAGAAGGTGATCCATCTTGGAGGTGGAAACCCCTTCTATCATATAGACATTCGGCCGCATTTTTCTCAGGTGAAAATAGAGGTACCGTGCCACAGAATCAGTAAATTCACCTCCGATCATATGAATTCTTTTCTTCCTGTCCATGAGGACTTCCAGGATGCTATCGAACTCGAGGAAAGAAATAGAGCTGAACGTTTCCTGAAGACTTCGGTGGAGAGTTTCCTCGAAGGAGCT
>CAXXSP010000034.1:0-138768 GCA_963676605.2 Sphaerochaetaceae bacterium
CCTGGCCGGCGTGAGGCGTACAGGTTACTCCTTCGGTCTGCTCCTCGCAATAGCTGAAGATACCGTAGGTCTCTTCAAGTTCCTTTTTCCGTTTGACGAAACTCTGCTCGAAGAGCTTTTCATAGGCACTCTTCAGTGCGCCATGGTCGCTGCTTTTTTATACTCAGCTTCGCCTTCTTCGAGAAGCTTCCAGTGATACTCCGCTTCTCCAGGCTCCGGATGGCAAGAGCGAGAGAGGGACGGGGAGAGCGTACCCGCGTCACCTCCCTGAACAGGTCAGGGTCGGTAAGAAGTTTAATAAGAGACAGAAGGGTGTTCATCGGGTCTCTCACTCGGGACGGGTGGAGGATGATACCTCCGTTCGACCCTTCACCGACGAGAGGAACGCAGTAGCCTTCCTCCCTGAGCATCTCCCCTGCCTGCACGACATTGGCTTCCCCGACTTCGGTTCGCACCAGACGTGCCGAGAAGTGTTCTGCGATATGATCCAGCATGAGGCTGGTGGGGCCGTTTACTGCAACAGCCACCTTCTCATGGGTCCTCCGGCAGAGGGCGATCTCGATCGAACTGATCAGGGCAAACAGTTCCTGTGCACTGAGAATCTTCACCTGCTTTACGATCTCATCGTAGTAAACGATATTTCCCCTATCCCCGTCGTTGTCGGGAACATAGCCCAGGAGGAGAGCGCTGTCCTTCCTGTGTTCCTCCTCCACGAGAGTCCTGCAGAGATCAAGGTTCTCCCCTTCGGGGACAATTTCGTGCACGACATCACCCGGGATGTCGTTGAAGGAACGGAATGTGATACCAAGGGAATCGAACAGTCTCTGGTCGATAGACACAGAACGGGCCGAGCCGTTGAGTTCACCGACGATTCCCATCCGGTTCTCCCGGATCTTTCGCCTGACGGGGTGATCCTCCTTTTCGATATCGTGAGTCCTGAGGAGGAGTTCATAGTATGCATCAAGCGCTTCTTTCTTGTAGACTGGAGAGGAGTCAATAATCGAAGAGAGCTTCTCATCTGATACTGCAGAGAGAAGGTCCCTGATTCTATCAGGGGAAGTTTCATCCTCAATAATAGTTCTGAACTGATTGATCAGTTCCTGAGAGGAGGCTCTGTCGAATACGCCGCCTCTCTCGCCGAACTTGAAGCCGTTGTGGGCGATGGGATTGTGAGAGGCACTGACATAGATGAACAGTGAATCGGGAACAGCGGAGCTGTAAGCGAAGGTCTCGGGAGCACTGGCAATGGAGAGGTATCTGATATCTCGGTGGGGGGAGGCCAGAAGGCTGAGAAGGACTGCTGTGATCATCTGGCCGTTGATGCGGGCATCACGGGCGATGATGAGGGTACGTGTCTCATCTTTCAGATACTCGGCGATGGCGAGGGCGATATGAGCGACGAGGAGTACATCCTCATCGGGAATCTCCGTATTCTTCTCCTGCTCATCCTGTGTTGCCGAGAAGATCTTGCGCCATCCGGAGGCGCTGATGATCATCTTCCCGTAGGCGCTTTTGAGCGATTTCTTATCCGTCTCTCTCTCCAGTACTTCACGTATCTTCCGTATCATCTGCTCGTTCATAGGGGCTCCTGTGTAGTGAAAAAGTATATCCCTCTTGTGCTGGAACGACAAGAGATATAGTATGAAACCCATGAAGAGCGTCGCTGCGATACACGATCTGTCCTGTTATGCAAAATCCTCTCTCACTGTCGTCATCCCATCCCTCAGCATGATGGGGATAGAGGTCGCGCCTCTTCCAACTGCACTTCTCTCTACTCAGACAGACGGATTCAGTGGATATCATTACCGCGATCTGACGGAGGACCTCCATGCGGTACTCACCCACTGGAAGAAGCTCTCTCTCTCCTTCGATGCGCTCTATTCGGGATTCCTCGGTTCGACCTCCTCGATCGGTTTCGTCAGGGAGATGATACGGTGGCAGGAGGAGCATTCCCCACTCGTCGTTGTTGATCCCGTGATGGGTGATAACGGAGAGTTCTACGGTCCTCTTTCCACTTCTCTGGTTGACGGGATGAGAGATCTGGTAAGGGAGGCTGATGTCATTACACCGAACCTTACCGAGGCTGCGATCCTGCTCGGTCGTCCCTATAGCACCGAGCTCTCTGTCGAAGAAGCACTGGACTGGGCAGTCGAGCTTTCTCAGCTGGGAGCTGAAAAGGTCGTGATCACCAGCGTGCTTCAGGGAGAAGAGACCTATGTTGCGGCCTATGACTCTCTGACAGGAGAGAAAAGAGTGCATGGACAGGAGTATCTGTCTGTGAGCTATCCCGGCTGCGGAGACCTGTTCGCATCTATCCTTACAGGAAAACTTCTGAAAGGGGAATCCTTTTTCACTTCGGTTTCAGCAAGTGCGGAGCTGGTGAAGAGGGCGATAGAGATTTCCCTTGAAGCAGAGGTGCCGGTCGCTCACGGAATATCGGTGGAGAGGATTGCTCCTGAACTTCTCGGAGGCGCGTGATGTACCTGATAGTCGCTGCGAGCGAGCAGGAACTTCCTTCCTGCAGGAACGAACACTCCATCGCCCGTCCTGTCGGTATCGGTCTTGTCGAAAGCGCTCTTCACACCGCCCATCTGATCGAGCACTACAATCCTGAGCTTGTCATCTGCACCGGCTCCTGCGGTTCAGTGGACCCCGCCCTGCAGATCAACAATATCGTGATCCCTTCGACAGTCCAGCACTGGGGGTTTTCTACCCCGTTCTCCCATACGATTCCCGCACTGCCCCTGCACCAGATACATGATCGTCTCGATGAGAAGGCCTATCCGTACACGATCCATCGGGATGTCATTCTCGGGAGTGCCGATATCTTCCTTGATACGAAAGAGTATGAAAAATGGGGAAAGAAGCTGGAGACGCTCGGTATCCAGGCTGTTGACATGGAGTCCTACGCGGTTGCGGCAGCCTGCCACTCCCGCGGCGTGGATTGTGTGGTCCTGCGGTATGTGAGTGACTCCAGGGAAGAGGGAAAGGTGAAGAATTACCGCGCCTTCCTCGCTGACATGAGAGAGAAGGCGGCCGCACTTATCGGCGATATCCTAGATGCTGCCGAGTGAGAAGTCTCCCACGATCTTATAGACCCTGCCGTCCTTCACGATAGAAAGGTTCCGTTCGGGAAAGAACTCACTCAGATGATCAGACAGAAAGGATACTGCCTCTGCCTCAATCTCTGTCCGTTTGAGCGGATCCACTCTGTCGAGCGTTGAGATCTCAACGTCGACAAGGTAGCCTTTCCCCTTCTCTGAACCATAGCCGAGGGTGAACTTGACACCGGTGCTGAACAGACCGTCGTACGATACCCTCGCGGCTCTTCCCCTGGGAGGTCGGTTAGGGTGAAGATGGTAGGCTCCCTCATATTTCTCTTCGAGATGGGTATCGAGGAGATCAAGCATCTCCCTCATTTTTCTTTCAAGCTCTATCTGCCTGGGATCGGAAAAGGACATGCTTTACACCTCTCTCGCCTCTGGAGCAAGGGGAAGGAAGAATGCTCGGATTTTCTCTTCATACTCGCCCCAGAGAGTATGGGCATAGGCAGTCATCTCGGAAAGCACTTCAGCATCAGTCTCGTCGAGCCGTATCCTGCGTGCCTTCGTGTTATGGATTCTCAGATATTCAACATCGCTGAGACTCTCCGCCATCATGTCGGCAGTCCTCATCTGGGATGAGGCGTACAGACGATACAGCGGTGTTCCCTTTGTCGGATCCATCCAGCTGAGCACTCCCCTGTTTGCACTTGCATACTCTATCGAATTGCCGACACTTCCGGTTGAGAGTGAGAGAATATGGAATGTATCGGTTTCGGGAAACAGTTTTTTCGCTTCACTGTAGGCATAGAGGATCGGATTGTTCGCAACGACACCCCCGTCGATCAGATGGAGATGGGAATCTATGACTGCAGGGGTGAAGTAGGTGGGTGCTGCGCAGGTTGCACGGGCTGCCTTCTTCATCGAGAGAGAAGGGTAGTCCCAGCTGCTGAGCAGATGTGGACGGTCGTTCATGTAATCGTAGGTGACGACCATGGTCGGTTTTACCGCCTCCTCAAGCTGGGCTGAGGAGAAGATACGGGAGAGAAGCTCGTTGAAGGAGTCGTCTTCATACTTTGCATTGAAGAGCTGATTGATAAACCCGGTGGAGAGGAAGGGAAGCGTCTTCGGAAAGATTGTCGAGGACTCTTCCCTGTAGAGCGAGGCTATCTTATGGGAACGGCCGCTCATTCCGTACGGGACTGAAAAGTAGGAGGGGTCAGGCACGGTAAGGGCAAGAGCGATGAGTCCCCCCGTACTCGTTCCGGCGATCAGGTCGAAATGATCGGTGATCCGTGAGGAAAGACCGAGGGTAGGGAGCATCTCTTCCAGCCTGCTGAGAATCGTTGCCGGGATGACACCCCGGGTCCCTCCGCCGTCTATGGTGAGGATGTACTTCTCATTCTTCTTCTGAGGCTCTTTTCGTGTTCTGTTTCTGAGATACTCTATTAGTCCCATACCGTTTAACATGGTATATTTTATCCTGAGGGTCAAGCTGACCCTGTATGAATAAGGATAAGATATGAACGGATATGAGAACTGTGAGCTGTGCCCTCACAGGTGCAGGGTAGACAGGAGTTCAGGAAAACTGGGGGTGTGCGCTCAGTCGGATACGATGAACATCGCCTGGATCGGCCTGCACAGGGGAGAAGAACCTCCCGTAAGCGGGGAGAGAGGTTCCGGCACCATCTTTTTCAGCGGCTGTACGCTGCAGTGCCCGTTCTGTCAGAACCATCAGATAAGCAGGCGCGACACCTCCTTTTCAACCCTCGTGACACCTTCCGAGCTCAGCACGTACATGCTTGAACTGCAGGAGATGGGAGCAGCAAGCATCAACCTGATCACAGGAACCCATTTTATACCTTCGATACGTGAGGCGCTCACTCTGGCGAAGAGTAGAGGCCTCTCTCTTCCTATCGTCTGGAACTCTTCGGGCTTCGAACTCCCTGAGGCTCTCGAGATGATCGATTCCCTTATTGACCTCTATCTGCTCGATATCAAGACACTGGAGAGGAGGGTTGCGAAGAGTTTTCTGCGGATCCTCTCTGTACATCAGGGAGCTCGATTCTCTGATGAACTACCTGGTGAGCACTCATCCTGTCACCTCCTATAATGCGGACGGTACGCTCAGTGGACTGCTGATCCGTCACCTGGTGTATCCCGGGGAACTGGAGAGCTCGAAAGAGGTTCTCCGGTATTACGCGAAGCATCTGATGGCTCACGCCCATCTTTCTCTCATGGTACAGTTTTCCGATCCCTTCGGTTCGAAGCGGTTTGCTCCCATTTCAGAGGACGAGTATGAGGAACTGCTTGAGCTGCTTGAAGAGCTGGGGATTGAGGAAGGATTTGTTCAGGAACTTGAAGAGAATATCGACTGGATTCCCGACTTCACGCGGGAGAATCCGTTTCCCGAGAGTTTCGCCGTCCCTCTGAAAAGCTTCATCGAGAGACGGGGAATGAACTGACTATCCTATCACGGTGCCGGTGAACTCCCTGCCTTCCAGGATGTGCAGGGTGTTTTCTATATTTCTGCCGTCGGCACAGATCACCTTCAGCTTTCCCTCCTGAGCCTCCCGCGAGGCGATCGGGTCGAAGGGAAGGTTCTTACCCGGAGTCCAGGTATCACCGACGATCTTACGGAAATCCTCCCAGCTGATCGTATCGATCGGAGTCGCATCGGGATTGAGGGCAGGGTCAGCGGTGTAGACCTTCTTGATATTCGAGAGGTTGATCACGGTGTCCGCACCGAATTTCTTCGCGAGATAGACCGCGTCCGTATCACTGCTGAAACCGGGCTTCCAGCCCGCGGCGATAAGGATTCTCCCTGAGAAGGGGATATCGGCGGTGGGATTGGTGACGACCTCGTCCTCACACTCATCTGCGAAGACAGCTTTCATGAGGGCTCCGTTCAGTCTTGTGGCTGCAATGCCGATCTCGTCGAGCTCGGTATCAGCAACATCTTCACACACTGCCTTGTATCCGTTCTGATAGAGTCGTGCGGGGTATCCTCCGCCGGTCACCATGATAAGCTTCGCCTGAGGGTTCTCATTCAGATATCCCATGACGGCCTTCCTAAATTCCTTGATGAATGCGGTATCGACTCCCTCCGGTGAGATGATCGATCCTCCGACTGATAATACTGTCACGTTATCCATAGCACGCCTCCGAACCTACTGTAGTGAAAAACCTCCGTTCTGTCACTAGGCATCCCTTCTCTCCCTGAAAGACCAGAGAGGGAAGAGGTTCAGAATCTTTTCAGATCAATTAGTAGGGGCCTCTGATGTACTGTGCAACTTCTTCTCTGTAGAAGCTGCTCAGCTTACCGTGAAGCTCCTTCGACAGGGGTGGAAGCTCTGAGATGGCGGCATTGTCACTCACCTGCTGTACTCTGCTCGCCCCCGGGATCACGACAGACACTGCATCGAAGTCAAGGATCCAGCGAAGCGCCATCTGGGCCATGCTCATACCCTCAGGTTTCATCGCCTTCAGCTGCTCGGTCAGTTCGATTCCCTTCTCAAAGGGAAGGCCTGCGAAGGTCTCACCGACATTGAAAGCCTGCCCGTCACGGTTGAAGTTCCTGTGATCACTTGCAGCGAAGGTCGTATCCTTCGTCATCTTTCCCGAAAGGAGACCGCTCGCCAGAGGTACACGGGCAATGATGGAAACGCCCTTCTCTTTCGCCTTTTCCAGCAGTTCCGTAATCAGCTTCTGGCGGTAGATATTGAAGATAACCTGAAGGGATGCAATTCCCTCCTGCTCGAGGCAGATGAGTCCTTCCTCGACCGATTCCACGCTCGCTCCGAAATCAGCGATCTTTCCCTGTTTCTTCAGGTCTCTCAGCGTGTCGAACACGGACCCCTCCGCCATCACATCCCGGGGGATACAGTGCAGCTGAATGAGATCGAGGCGTTCAACGCCGAGGCGGCTGAGAGAGTTCTCCGTATGGCGTGCCATGATCTCTGGTGTGAAGTTGTCCGGCCAGCCCGGATCGCCTCCGCGACCGAGTTTTGTTGCGACGAAGGGTTGTACACTGCTTTCCTTCAGGAAGCGTCCGATGAACTTCTCGCTCCTGCCGTCTCCGTAGACATCGGCAGTGTCGAAGAAGGTGATTCCTTCCTCCACAGCCTTGTGGAGAATACCCATGGCGGTACTCTCTTCGACATCTCCCCATGAGCCGCCGATCTGCCAGGTCCCGAGTCCTACTTCCGATACAGCTCTATGGTGTGTTCCGAATATTCTGTCTTTCATGTTCATACCTCACTTTATGTATGTATAATGTATAACGTATGGATGGATAGTACCTGCCGTCAAGGCAGCCGTCTCTTTTGTGAACAAGAGAGACGATGCTGTTCTCTTCAAAGGAGACGACGAGCTGTTTCACACTATCGATAGGTAACTCATTCCACGAATCTGTAACTTCCATGCCAGGAGCCATACAGACCGGAGGTCACATTATGACGGAATGAACCGGTATAGGAATCCTGCGGTCCCAGGATTTCAAGGACAACCGTTCCTCCTTTGCTGAAGGTGATCAGTCCTGCATGTACTGCCGCAACACCGATCAGGGAGTCATCTGTATAGATTCCGTCGCCCCAGACAGGACCGTTCGTCCCTCCCGGAGGAAGCGTGACCTGAATCCGCGTTCCGTTCATTCCTCTCCAGTCCACAGCACTCATCCCCCAGGTGATGTCCGCCTCGATATCGTAGGGGATCTCATACAGGGGTTCCGGAGGTGATTCCATGGTCCCGGATGGTGAGAACGAGAAGGTCACAACATCTGAAACGCTGGCTTCATCGAGAGGTGATACCAGGAGAAGGTAGATTCCTCCTGATTCCAGTACGACTGAGGAGATGGAATCCTCCAGCTCTCCGGTTTCCCAGTTATTGGCAAATCCGTCTTCACTGTCGCTGTACAGATCGTAGATGACAAAGAGCGCTTCGCTTGAACTCTGCGTCTCATGGGTGAGGGTATAGACTCCTGTTTCCTCCGGTGCGAAGATGACGGCTGCGCCGTCAAAGAGCACAAAGGAGAAGGAAGAGAGTATATCTTCGAGGTACATGTTTCCGTCTCCATCCGGAATAAGCTTCTGGGCGGAGGAGGAGCTGATGCTCTGGGATGCGGATGTGTAGAGGTCAACATTCCCTTCCCTGTTGTAGAAGGCGAACAGCACCGTCTCTCCTGCAATCTCCAGGTCCGGCTGCCACCAGCCTGCCCGGCTTACCGAAGAGCCGATGATCTCTTCTCCACCCCAGGACTGTCCGCCGGTTCTGCTGGTCAGCAGGATGTACTCATCGTTTTCATTGAGATAGACCAGGACGGCAGTACCGTCACTTTTGAATCCGATGTCCGTATAGCGGATGTGGGACCGGCTGAACGAAACATCGGTATCCTCGTAGGTGAGGGTGAATACCGGTTTCGATGCCCGTGCGTTTGAAGACCTGTAGACGAAGGAACCCTGTTCATTGAGAATTGAAATCAGGGCAAGGTCAGGGTTTCTTGGATTCACTGCCAGATCCAGAACGCCAAGGGAGGAGGGGATGGAAGCCAAGCTCCATGACTTTCCACCGTCTGAGGAGTAGCGGAATTTGACGGCAAAGGCATGGTTATTGTCCTGATAGGCCGTGTAGAGACCACCAGCCAAGTACTCGATCTGCCCGGTGTAGCCGGTGGAGGAGGAGTCTGTCCTCCCCGTGAAGTCCTTCGTGACGGAGAATGATGTTCCTCTGTCTCTGGAGATTGCGAGGTTGAAATCGTAGTTCGGGCTGTGCCTGTGATAGGTTGTATAGAGGGTGTCATCATCGGAGATGGCAAAATCTGCAATACTGACTGCTTCAGCTGAGGAGTAGACCGGTACCGGGCGGGAGAAGTTTACTCCGTCCTCTGTTCGGGTGATCCAGAGGTTTCCTTCCCATCCGTAGGCGAGGGCTAGTGAGCCGTCATGGAAGAGAGCAAGATCCTCGACATATCCTTCTAGGATACTCGGGACGATCCTGTTCTGCGTTCCCTGCCGTGAGCCATAGGTGACAAGGTGCACCTTTCTGTCCATGTCTGTGTAGGCGATGTACGTTCTCGTTCCGTCTGATTCGACCGCGATCTCTCCCGAGATTTCACCTTTCAGCGGGGATGCGACGGTGAGCGTCTCTGCGGTGATGGATGTCGATGCACAGAGAAGCATCATCAGAGCGAGTATGAGCGATGTGAGTTTTTTCATCAGCGACCTCCTATCAGTGAAGAATAAGGCTAGGTGCTTTTCTTTCAGTATACCCATCTTTACATCTGAATTAAAGCAAATTAATCCTTATCTTTATCTTACACATGTGAAGAGGGTGCACAGGAGGCGTGAGGTACAGGGAGGAGGTGATTTTTTCTGAAATTCCGGGAGTTATCGGCGGGGGCTACACGAGATCCGCATACTCCGCATGAACGGTTTCTGCAAGGTCTTCGGGATCGAGAAGGAACTGCAACCCTCTTACCCCTGCGCTCACGTAGATGGTTTCATAGAGCTGGCAGGTCTCGTCGATAAAGGTGGGGTAGTGCTTTTTCATACCGACCGGTGAACAGCCTCCACGGATATATCCGGTAAGGGAGAGCAGCTCTTTCAGTGCAATCATTTCTGCTTTCTTCTCTCCTGCCGCTTGTGCCGCCTTCTTGAGGTCGAGCTCATACCCTCCGGGAATCACACAGACAAAGAGGGCACCGGAGGCGCCTCTGAGAACCAGCGTCTTGAATACCCGTTCGAGATCGAGACCAGCCTTTTTAGCCACAGAAGGTGCGCTCAGATCTGATTCATCTACTACGTATTCGATCAGGGAGAAGGGTACTTCCTTTTTTTCCAGAAGCCTCACTGCGTTCGTCTTTTCCATCGCTCCAGTATAGCGGAATCAGGATTCCTGTGAAGAGGGTCCCCTCCGTACCTCTTGCTCACCTCTCCTTTTCATACTAGAATTTGCATAAAGGAAGACAAGATATGAAAATAATACGAATTTCATCATTGAGTATCGGTCTTATCATGCTTCTTCAGTGGCTTTTCTTTCTTATCACAGGGAATATCCCGGAGTTTGAGACGACTCCCGTCAGCATCACCTTCCACCTCCTTATCGAGATCATCACGGCTCTCGCTCTCATCCTGCTGTTCTTCCTCCTGAAGAAACCGGTGAGGAGAAATCTACTCATTGCCTCCTACACGCAGGGAATGCTCGGTTATACCGTCGTCAACAGTGCAGGCTACTTCGCCCAGTCGGGTCAGTGGCTGTTTCTTGTCATGTTCGCTATCCTCCTGTGTTTCTCACTGATGAACCTGATCCTTCTCATCAGGAAGATATGAGCTTCCCTCACACCTCTCCTGCACTCTCAGATACCAGAAGAAGCAGATGAGAATTCGCCATCACCTCTTATCATGTGATATACTCTCCTCACGGAGGGCAGTGTGAGAAACAATTCAGGACACATGGTATCGAAAGGACTTGTTCTATCAACTCTGATCGTTGCCCTGATCTCAGCGGGAACGGCCGGGTATATGCTGATCACCGGTCTCTCGTTCATCGATGCCCTCTATATGACCGTTATCACTATCTCGACCGTCGGTTTCCATGAGATGGCCGAGCTGGATACAGCGGGGAAGGTATTCACTATTTTTGTCATTCTCGGCGGTATCAGCCTGGTTTCCTACGCAGTGGTGCAGCTTGCATCATTTCTGCTTGAGGGGGGGATGAAACAGATATTCAGGAGGAGAGCCATGAAGAACCGTATAGCCGATCTTCAGGATCATATCATTGTCTGCGGGGCAGGGCAGACAGGGGCGAGTGTCATCGAGCAGTTCAGGCTTGCCGGAACTCCCTGCGTGACCGTGGAGCTCGATGAGGAGCGGATCCGTGAGCTGAACGATCCTTCTCTCCTTATGGTGAACGGTGATGCCACCAATGAGGAGGTCCTTGAGGAAGCGGGTATCCTGAGGGCGAAGGGAGTTATCTGCTGTCTGGAGTCGGACGTGGACAATGTCTATGCTGTTCTCACCGCGCGGGGAATGAATCCGAAGCTCCAGATCGTATCACGTGCGATCGAGAAGGGAGCTGCCGAGAAGCTGAAGAGAGCCGGTGCAGATAAGACGATCTCTCCGAATGAACTGGGAGGAGCGAGAATGGCCTATCTGATGCTCCGCCCGGATGTCGTCTCCTTCCTCGATATCGTGACCCGGTTTGATGATGAGGTGCTGGATCTCGGTGAAGTTGTCGTGGAACCAGCATCACAGCTTGCCGACAGCAGACTGGAGGATGCCAAAATACCTGGAAAGACAGGACTGATCATCATAGCGATGCGCAAGCCGCGGGGCAAACTCCGGTTCAACCCGGGGCCGAGGGAAGTCATGAGTGCCGGAAGCAGTCTTCTGGTTTTAGGAAAGGTGGATCAGATAGAGAAGTTAAAGCAGATGGCGGAAGGGAAAGAAGATGCTCACTGAGAATCTCCGGGAGCGGTTACGACCGCTGTATACTGCTGCCGCGTGGATGACCATTGCGATGCTCATCATTATTCCGGTGCAGATCGTCGTTCTGGCACTCTCTCCACACCCCACAACTGTCCAGGGGTGGCTTGACCTGTTTGCCGGGAACTGGCTGCTCGGCCTCATCCATTTCGATGCGCTCTATCTTATAGATAATATCCTGATTCTGTTCATCTACGCCGCACTCTTTCTCCTGCTCGCTGAGAAGCATCCGGTTGCTATGATCTCGGCCTTCCTTCTCGGATTTCTCGGTATCGCAGCCTACATGTCATCGAATACGGCGGTGGAGATGTTCTTCCTCACCCGCGAGTACCTCGGCGGAGGTTCAGGACTTCCCGATGAGGTGTTCCTTGCGGCCGCCCAGAACCTTATACTCAGGTGGAAGGGAACAGCCTTCGATATCTACTATATCCTGAACGGAGTGACGCTCTTCCTGATAGCCTATTCGATGCTCAATGATCCGGGGATCCGGAGAGGGACGGCCCTCATGGCCCTCATTTCCGCCCTGTTCATGCTTATTCCGTCAAACTTCGGCACACTCGGTCTTGTCTTCAGTCTCCTTTCCCTGATCCCCTGGTACATCTTTTCCCTGATGCTCGTCCCCATTTTCTTCACTGAAGGACGAAGGAAGCAGTAGAAGGAGTATTCTCTGGAATTCTCTTTTTCAGGTATTGAGGGTTGCATTTTACTCCCTATCGTTTAATATAATCGTTAAAGCTGAATGTCTCAGGGCATTACATCAACCGGTTACCGCATCTAGACGAGAGGCTGAATCAAGGTGAGAGAGGTATGAGCCGGTGAGTCGTGTGCGGCGGGGATGTGTTTTTATCAGCATGCTGATTCTGGCGGGTTCTCTTATATCCCTGTCGGCAGCGCCGGTGTGGACGATGGTTCCCGATGACCTTCTCTTTCCGGACTCTCCGGCAGATCCCGATTACCCAAGATTCGTTCTCTCCTTCCCTGCGTACCTCACTCAGAGCATCGACACACTCGAAACCGATGCAAATCTCAGTTTTCGTGAAATACTCAAGGTCGGAGGAGTGCAGAGCGTATTCAGGTTCACTCCTTCACAGGTGCACCCCTTTGCTGTCGAACTCTCGATCGGAGCGGGCATCACCACGATGTTCGATACCTTCGAAGATAACCTCGACAATTTCGGATGGGAAGGCACCGGCTTCGTGACCTTTGACTTCCGTATCACCGATCCCCTGCGCTTGAGGTTCGGGTATCATCATATTTCATCTCACGTGGGTGATGAATACCTTGCACGGTATCAGGCTATCCCGGTACCGCTCTCAGGAGGGAGTGCTCTCACAACCGGGCTCACCTACGGGATGGATTATGTGAGGGATTCTCTCTTTACCGGGCTCTCCTACAGCCTGACCCCTCAGGTCCGTCTCTATGGGGAGGCCGGGTATTCGATGGATATGCTACGCTACTTGCTGCGGTACAATGACTTCCCCTGGCAGGCCGATATCGGGGTGGAAATCCGGTGGAATGCAAAAGTCGATTCGGGATCTCTGTGGTACAGCGCACTCCACGTAAGCGGGTACCAGGAGACCTCCTGGCTGCCGAGTACGAGCGTCCAGATAGGACGGATGATCAGGGAAGAGGGGAGCAACCGGAGGCTGAATCTTGCCCTTGAGTTCTTCTGGGGCCGACCCCAGATCGCCGTATTCAACTACACTGATGCTGCTGATCCTGTCGCCTGGGATGATGTACAAAAGGAATCACACGTGGCGGTCGGTTTCTGGTACGATCTGTAAAAACACAGGGAGTTCCGGTGTGATCAGGCTCTGAGCGATGCTCTCACAGCCTGTACCTCCTCCAGGGCCGGTACGATAATTCTCAACAGGCGGTTCAGATCTTCTGGATGATCTTTGAGAAGGTAACTGCTCGTTTCCCGGGTATCTGATGCCTCCGATACAGTACACAGCTGTGTAATCTGCAGATCAAGGAATAAGGCCAGATCATTCCCCAGCATCCTCTTCAGCTGTCCGATCGGTTTCGTGTTCGGTCCAAGACCTCCGCCGCTCAGTGAAATAAACGAATAGGTCCCGACTTTTTTCCGTATTGCTTTCATGCATGACATGAGGGGGGAACAGATATGAAACATCCAGATCGGCCCCATGAAGAGTATCTGATCATAGCTCTCCACCTGCTGCGGTACAGAGTGCAGGGTAGGCTTTCGATGGAAGATCATATCGAGAATGATCCGTTTTACCGTTCTTTCTCCGTCTTCAATCAATCGGAACGAATCAGCGTGAAGGGTTTCAGCGATTCTCTCTGCCAATACTCCGTTATTCCCTGAATGGGAATAGTAGATAATCAATCTCTTCATGGTATGCTCCCCATGTTTCTCTTCACCTGAATTCAGAATGGTCGTATAGGGTTTATTCATCTTTCATCTCCTTATAATTCTCTGCAAGAAAGGAGAGAATCCTTGCATTCACTGTTTCCGGTTTCTCAACCTGAAGACTGTGACCTGCATACTCTATCAAGGATATCTGCGCATGAGGCAGAGCTTTTCCTGCCGCTTCTGCGAATACTTCAGGATCCTTGTAGATGATGGGTTTATCACCTGCGAGAATCAGAGTCGGCATATCGACCATCGTTAACTCTTCAGGTGTGTATACCCGATGCTGGGGAACATCCATCATTCCCACTCTGCCGTATTCTATGACGTCTATCATATGCTCCATCCAGAGGGTAGAACGTTCATCAGAGAACCCTCCGGCGATCCAGGTAAAGAATTTCCTGTATTTATCTCGACTCGGGAAGAGGAGGAAATACCGGAAACCCTGCCATGCCATCACGCTGCTCATCCTCATGAAAGTCTCTGACGGGTCTAACATGATAACGGCGGCTATCGCCTGGGGCATCTCACGGGCAAGGGCTAAGGAGAGCCAGCTCCCGTACGAAAGTCCTGCGACCGCCGCCCTCTCGTATCCATAATAGGCCAACAACTCCTGGAACCAGAGGGCATAGTCCTGGATATCCTCAATGGGTTTCTCTGAAGGCTCGCTCTTTCCTCCATATACCGGCAGATCTACAGCGATCACCCGGTACTGCTCGGATAAAGCTCCGGCATTCGCATACCACATGCTGGCATCGGTAAACAGACCGGGAAACAGGAAGAGAGGTTTGTCTCTCTCAGATCCCGATAGGATGACGTGCGTTATCCCATACTCGGTAGGGATCCAGTCCTCATCATATTCCCTGTCCCATAATTCCATCACCTGATCATAACTCTCGAAAGCGGCAGCTTTCGCTGCACTGTCCTTATAGAATCCTGACGCGGCTTCAATTTCACTGTGCGTCGTACATCCGGTGAAACCTGTTATGAAAAGCAGCACGATAGTCGACGCGATTTTAGATATCTTCATCTCTCTACCTCCGTGACGTGAATGCAATATAAACGATCGTTTATTTATTGGCAAGAGTGAAGTGAACTAAAAATAAACATTTGTTGATTTTTTTTACATTCTCTGAGATACTCCCCGTATGAGCAGACCGAAGAAATCAGATATGAATCCGATCCCCACGAAGGAACGGTTATACCAGAAAGCACTGGAACTGTTTTCCAGGAAGGGATTCGATGCAGTTTCAGTGAGGATGATCACGCGCTCTCTGGATCTCAATGAAGCGACCCTCTATATTCACTATAAAAACAAGTCAGCACTGCTGGATGAAATTCTGGACAGATTTGAGGCTAAACTGATCACCCCCGGCTTGAAGCAACCGTCCCTCGAGTATTTTCAATCACTGGAGTCTTTTGATCTCCATGCTTTTCTTATGGAGGGGGCTAAGCGGTTTTTCACCAGGGCTGACCGTGAGGTTCTGATGACCTGGAGAATGCTGATGATCAGCCAGTATACATTTCCTGTGGCACGAGTGAGTATAGAAAATCATCTTCTCGACACACCGGTCGATCACTTTATCTCGATGTTCACCACTATGGCTGCTGCAGGCCTCATCAGGCAGGATGTTGACTGCGAGGCTTTGGGGAGGCTCGTCGGTTCCCTTTTCTTCGACTACTCGTTCCGAGCTAACCTGAAGGGAGCCTGGGGCGAGGTCCAGGATCAGGACATGCAGCATCTCTCACAGCAGATACAGGTTCTGGCACGGTTGCTCGCAGAATAGGAATGCCAGGTAGGGCAATCAGCGCTCTCCAGCACAGGGAGATGTGCTATAATCACAGTGTCGAAAGAATGAGGTGAAGACGATGAAGAGTATTCTGTGTTTTGGAGATTCAAATACCTGGGGCTATGATCCTGTGACGAAAAACCGGTATGACCGGCATACCCGATGGACGGGAGTTCTGCAGGCTCTCCTCGGTGATACCTGTTACATCATAGAGGAAGGTCTGAACGGAAGAACCACGGTCTGGCAGGATCCGATTGAGGAGGGGAGGTGCGGGAAGGAGTACCTGATGCCCTGTCTTCTTTCCCATAAACCTCTCGATCTCGTCATCCTGATGCTTGGAACAAATGATCTGAAGAAACGGTTCGATGTCTCGGCCGATGATATTGCCCGGGCCAACGGACTTCTCATCGAAAAGATACTCTCAAGCGGATGTGGCCGCAATGGAGAAGCTCCTGAAATCCTTCTGCTTTCACCGGCCGTGATTCAGGAGACAGGAGAGCTCTCTGAAATGTTCTCGGGAGGAAAAGAGAAGTCCAGACAGTTTGCCGTGAAGTACAGAGCAGTCGCAGAGCTGTACAGCTGTCAGTTCCTAGACACAGCTCCGCTCATGACCGTATCAGAATTAGACGGAATTCATTACCCGCCCGAGGCACATAGAGCATTGGCGGAAACGCTGAGCGTGAAGATACAGGAGATGTTCTGACGGATCAGGTAGTCTCCTCATCTAAGCTCAAAGAACTATCAGTATAGACTCTCTTTGAATAAAACTCGGTTCACTAACGAATTCCGAGCTTTACTCTATTATCTATACGGAATGAGGACTACTACCTTACTCCCGATTGTAATAATGCGATAAAACCAGGCGAAGGCTAGAGAACCCCTAGAGTCTCCGTACAGGTCTCACATAGACACCACGAAAATCTCTCCCTGCTCCCGACGGTACTCCATTTGTCGACTCAAGATAAAAGGCAAAGGCGGCGTAGTTGCCACCAGCACCATCAACTGTGCTTGACCAGTAATTTTTAATCCAGGTTTTATACATAGCGGGGAAATCACCGATTCCGGGGATCGTCAGGTTCTCATAGGCGAGGACAAGTGCATCAATACTTGGAAGGAACCAGTCATCATAGCCTCCATACACGAGTTCGTCACAGTAGCGGGCAGGGTACATATCGCCGTTTCTCCCGAGGAGAGAGACGATCAGGTCTGTGTTCTCTTTTCCGGTTCCCGTATCATAGGAAGTTCCTTCAATGCTGACACCTCCTCCTCCCCAGAGCATCCAGTCAGCATCAGCTTCAGCCGGAGCCATCTCAAGATATCTCCATCCATCCTGATACAAACCCTTGTCGTAAAAGATGTACCCACCTGCAGGTCCTACATCTCCGACATTGAAATCCCATACTTTGACGGGAACTTCGGCAACGGGCGCGATTTCAATCGCAGGAACTTCGGCAATAGGTGTAACCGCTGGAACTGCCGCGACCGGTGCTACAGGTTCCTGAGGTCTCTGAGCCATTACTTCTTCACTGGTAGTTCCTATGACTGAGAGAGGAAGACAGCCGGATAGAACGGTCACACACAGCACACACACAAACCACGATACGAATCTCTTCATACGTACCTCCATTGAGATGTTATTCTGTGGGATGAATGGTAGTACACATTACGCGCAGGCTCAAATCCACTATTCCACACAGCGAATCCGGAAAACCACTTGTAGTATAAATCAGTATCTGGAGGAGTAAAAGCAAAAAGAGCGGGTGTCTAAAAAATTTTGTAGTAAAAATCTACCCTTTAATCAATGAAGGATACCCAGAAAAAGATGCGACTCGTTGAGAAACCTTCTCACGATGAGAGATACCATGAGATTCTTGTCCGAGCATACATCTGAGATTTCATACTTTGATTATTTTCCATGAATTATGTTTATCTCCCAATTAAATCTAGTATTTGGGAGATAAATTTGATGCGTGGGAGAATACGAAGGAAAAGAGAGCGATATCTGATCTTCAATGAAGGAGACCTGTAATCTCCCATAATAGTTGATAAACTCCCGAAAAATGGTATGAGATTGGAGAAGATATTTTGAGGTGATGATGGTATGTCTGATTTTTTCAACGATATTCAGTTCTCTCCGTTTAAACTTGATATTGTTCTATAGATAAATAAACGAATTAGCATATTGTTCCTATCCGTACTTAAGATATAGAGGGCTATCAGAGATGCATAATCTGCAGACTGAACCTAACGTTATGAATAAACCGAATTCTGTAGTTTCCCCAGTGGCTATATTTTGAAATAATTGAGGGAAACACGAAAATAGTGTACACTGAAATAGTGGAGGCCCTATGAAAAATATCACATTCAGCGTGGATGAATATCTTTTAAAACGAGCGAAAGAAAAAGCAATTCAGGAGCATCGAAGCCTTAATGAGTTATTCCGGTTCTGGTTGGAAAGCTGGTTGAGACAGGAGAAGAAAGGTGTCGAATATGACCTGTTGATGGATGATCTTTCCTCTATCTGCGAAGCGGGCGGACACTATACCAGGGATGAACTGAATGAACGCTAACTTCTTTCTCGATACAAATATCTTGATCTATTCGTTCGACTCAACTGCACCGGAAAAACAGGCTGCTGCTCAGTCTCTCATAAAAAGGGCTCTTGATGGAGAAGGCTGTATAAGCTGGCAGGTCATACAGGAATTCTCGAATGCTGCCCTGAAAAAGTTCAGTAAACCAATGCCGATTGAACAGCTCGCAGCATTTATTGATCGAGTACTACTGCCGTTGTGTACCGTGTGGCCTGACGAAAGAGTGTATCGCGAGGCACTCACCATGAAAATGGAGACCGGATATTCATGGTATGATAGTCTTATGGCAACATCTGCTTTGCGCAGTGGTGTTTCAATTCTCTATTCCGAGGATCTTCAGGATGGAAGAGTCCTGCGTAACATGAAGATATCAAACCCTTTTACGTGAGCATGTGAGGAGTACAGGACATATAGAAATGAGTGGAAATCCTTGAATTTTCGTTTAATGTCTTCGGATTGAATCTATACAGGGTTACTGGTGAGTGTTGTTCCTAATTCCCAGATATCATATCTATCTATGTCAATCTCTTCATTCCAGGCAACAGCAAATCCACTATCAATTACACGCACGGTGTTAAAGAATTCAATATTCTTTACAGGGCGAAATGCCTCAAAATCATGAATATATGGATGTACGTCAAATTTTTTAGAAGTACCATCAATAAATTCTATCTCGAGATGAAAATCTGAAATTGGAATAACACGTTTAATTCTTGGAACCATATACTCCCTCCTACTGAAGAGGTGCGATTTTATTGAATACCTGGTTTTCCCAGATAGCCAGAAGTTCGTTTTTATGTAGGTTCGCCCACTCTTTTACAAGATTGAGTGCTCTAACAGGGAGGTCCCCGACAATGACATCTAGCGTATGTATATCTATTTCAGCTATATATTCACCGTACAGGGCATGAAAATGTGGAGGATTATGCTCACTTTTTCTGAAATACATCTTTATGATGATTCCATAAAATCTGGATATCTCAGGCATTCCAACCTCCCTTCGTACGGATGAATTATACCACATCATAGCACCATTCTCAAATATTTACCCGACAGAATCAAAACCGTGAACTATCAGCACCAGAAAGAAATTCCAAATTGAGACGAGAAATAGCAGTTTCGGGGTGACCGAAGTGGCGTATCTGGAAACCGGGCTCCTGGTACTACCTTCTCATCAACCTCACTTATCTGAGCAATCTCCTTCTCTGATTCTATGGATACTTCGACTGCTCTAGAAGAGGCTGTTTCTTCCTGATTTCCGAAGGTCAGAAGTAGAATGCAATTTGCTCCCGTACTTCAGGTATAGAAGGATATCATAGATGAATAATCTGAATTCGAAACGGGCAGACGAGAAAGGGACTGGGGACTTGTTTTGAGTCTGGTCCGTCTTCCTGATGATCAACTCGAGAGGGAATATGGAGGTGAAAAGTATCCGAGATGAAGGAACTTGCATCACCCTTGTGAGCCTCTATGAAGCATGATGTATTAATTATGTCCCTGTTTTGCATGGTAGGGAATTGTGTTGACCGCTCGCAGATTGCATGATAATTTATAAGAAGTAGTCATATTATGACTACTTTGAGAAAAATATGAATGAGATGACGAAGTATTTTTTTACGCACGATTTTCCAATCTTTACTCAGTCTGATGTGACTGCTGTTATGGAGGGGACGTTTTATAGTCGGCATGCGCTTCTTAAAAGAGCAATCCAAAAGCAGGAAATTCTCGTTCTCCGGAGAGGGCTGTATTGCCTCTCTCCTGCGTACCGGAAATTCCCGATAGAAACATTGTCGATCGCACAGAAACTTTGCGGTCCAAGTTATGTGAGTGTTGAGTCCGCTCTCAGTTATCATGGTCTGATACCTGAAGGAGTACAGGCGGTTACTTCAGTATCACTTTCAAATCGAAAGGATTTTGATACACCGCTCGGCTTTTTCAGTTTTCGGAGGATTCCTCAGCAACATCTATTTCAGGGAGTGGAAAGGATCGACCATGGGGATACCAATATTTATTTCATGGCTACTCCCGTAAAAGCGCTGTTTGATTATCAGTATCTCCATAAAGAGAACTGGACTGGAATCGAAGATCCGGTAGAGAGCCTTCGCATAGACACGGAGATGCTTCTCTCGTTCTCTCCTGAGGAGATACAGAAAGCAGCAGTTTGTTATACACAGGGCAGAATTAAAAAGTTTGCTGATGCATGGATCAAGGAGGTACAGGTGTGAGTGTGGATATTATTCAACAACGACTTGAACAATATTCCTGTAATAATGATCTAGAAGAAATGCAGGCCATGCGAGAGATCTCCCAGGAAGTTGCACTCGCTGCATTAGGGCGAGGTGATTTCTTCAAAACTGCCGTTTTCCAGGGAGGTACTTGCCTAAGAATTTTTCATGGATTGAATAGATTCTCTGAGGATCTGGATTTTGTCCTGAGAGATCCTGATCCAGACTTTTCTCTCACGAATGCGGTTTCTTCCATCGCTGCAGAGATGTCGGCCTTCGGCTATAGCATTGAGATTCTTGATCGAAGCAAATCTGAAGCTGCGGTAAAAGCCCTGTTTCTTAAAGACTCATCATTGGGAAAACTTCTGAACATATCATACGTGGGAAAAAGAGGCCTAATCCCGGAAATCAGGATCAAACTTGAAGTCGATACTAATCCTCCGGAAGGTAGCGGGACAGAGATGAGGTATCTGGATTTTCCTTTCATTTCCTCCGTCCATATCCAGGACCTGCCTAGTCTTTTTTCAGGTAAAATCCATGCACTTCTCTGTCGAGAATTTGTGAAGGGGCGAGATTGGTATGATTTTCTGTGGTATACGGGTATGGGAATCGATGTAAATTTTCCATTGCTTGAATCGTCACTCATTCAGACAGGACCATGGAAGGATCATTCAGTGAAAGTTGATTCACTCTGGTTGAACCAGCATCTGCAGGAGAAGGTTGAAACGATAGACTGGGATCATGCCTGCGAAGATGTTCGAAGGTTTGTACCGGTAGGTGAATACCGCTCTCTCGAGCTCTGGGGGAGGGCTCTGTTCAGAGCTCAAGTTGATAAACTTGCACGGACACTCGGAGAAAAACGGAGTCATTGACTTTCACATTGTGTGATACAGGAATTCCGTTGTAGGGACATATCGCCTCATCTGAAAGTAGGGCAACATGTCACCTTGATTTCGAATGATCATACCGTGCAGAATAGTTGTAATGCCCATGTTAATTTCAGAATAAAAAAAGACTTGAATGCTATCCTGTACTTCAGGTATAGGAGGATATCATAGATGATAAATCTGAGTTCGAAACGAGCGGACGTTCGTATTATAGTATGAATACCTTTTCTTTTCTTTGATTTCTGATAATCTGGGATTCAACAGTGTTATAGTAGATAGACAGAGGAAACTCGACGGCTATGAATATGCATGCCCAGTCGTGCTTTTGTTTCCGGAATCTTTTGGAGGGATGGATATGGTTGTAAGTTGTACCGACTGTGCACATGGAACTCCTCTCTGCTTGCATAAGGTGAATTTGTTCCAAAACATGGATCCTTATCAGATCCAGGCTGTCCGGTCATTGATAAGACAGCAGACGTTCTCGAATGGAGAGGTGGTCCTCCGTGAAGGTTCTAGGTCAGACCGATTGGTGATCGTCAGGTTCGGGGCAATCAAACTCGTACGGTATGGAAGCGATGGAAAGGAATATGTACTCGACACTCTCTTTCCTGGTGATTTCTATGGCAGTGACAAGATTTTTTCCAGTGGCGTATTGCAGGAAACGGCAATTGCAGAAGGTGAATGCGGAGTATGTACCATAACCGGCAAGCACCTGCAAGATCTGATGCTTGAAACCCCTGAGATAGCGTTGAAAATGATTACTTACTTGAATGCGAAGGTTGAACAATACCGGTTCCAGGTGGAGATGCTTTCCACCAAAGATGTTGAGAAACGGATATGCATGTACCTCCTTGACCGCATCCAGCGAACAGATTCGAATTTGATTCTATTGAGCCAGGAAGATGTGGGCAATGCAATTCATCTGACGAAAGAAACTGTAAACAGGAAACTCTCGGGACTTCAAAGCTTAGGGATAGTGGAACTGGTAGGAAAACGTAAGTTTCGGGTAACCAATGTTGCAGCGATGAAGGATTTGGTATTCTTCTGATATTTTCCTGAAAGTTGATTTGGATCATAGTTCGGTTTTGAATCCGGTTGTACCTTTGGGCTATAGATAAGTCGGAGGAAGATACAATGAACGATTTGACCCTTGCGGAACTGGTTCGCCGACATCCGTTGGCAACAACCTTTTTGAATGAAAGACACATCGATTACTGTTGTGGTGGAGATAGGAATCTCTACAAGGCATTGGAAACTCAGGGTTATGAACGGCAGCCGTTTCTTGAAGAACTTGAACGGTATCTGGAGCAGCAGGAAGGCAAGTTCCAGCCTTCGATCATGGAAGAACTTTACGTGATGAATACTTCGGAACTGATCCATCATCTGGAATCAACCCACCATAAAAACGGACGAGAGCTGTTGGCTGCAGCTGACGAGAAGTTGCTGAAGATTCTTTCTGTACACTACAACAACCACAAGAATGAGTTGGTCGAGGTATACAGGCTCTTCAGTGATTTGCGCAAGGAACTGCTTGTCCACTTTGTGCAGGAAGAAGAGGAGGTGTTCCCATTGATGCTGGAAGCGCCGACAACTCTCACCTTGAGAAAGGTGGAGGAATTGGAAAATGATCATACTGCAGCAGGAGACATTATCAAGGCCATCGAAAGTGCCTCCCACGATTTCACGGCCCCGGATGATGCCTGTCCTACGTACAGGGCTGCATATGCACTGATGAAGCAATTGGTCGAGGATGTGTTTCTGCATATCTACAAAGAAAACAGTATTCTTTTCCCTCAATATGAAAAAGGAGTTACCGTATGAAACGACAGGTAAAGAACAATGTCTGGTGGGTTGGGAGGATCGATTGGGAATTAAAGACCTTCCATGGAGATGAATATTCTATCAATCACGGGTCGAGCCAGAATGCGTACCTCATACAAGAGGAAAAGACCGTACTGATCGATACCATCTGGAAACCCTATGCAAAAGAATTCAGGGATAACCTGGAGAAGGAAGTTGATCTCGATGCAATTGACTTCATTGTAGTGAATCATGGTGAAGTCGATCATAGTGGGTCATTGCCTTATCTCATGGAAAGAATCCCTGATACCCCGATTTACTGTACTGCAAACGCAGTGAAATCACTGGTTGGTCAATTCCATCATCCTGAATGGAACTTCAAGGTCGTGAAGACAGGAGACAGTGTGGATATCGGAGGAGGAAAGAAACTGGTCTTTGTCGAGATGCGGATGCTCCATTGGCCGGACAGCATGGCTACTTACCTTACGGGAGATAACATTCTCTTTTCGAATGATGCTTTCGGGCAGCATTATGGGATTGAGGAGCTTTTCAATGACAAGGCTGACCAGTGCATGCTTGCTGAGGAAGCACTGAAGTATTATGCGAATATACTCACCCCCTTCTCCTCCTTGGTGAAACGCAAGATCGAAGAAATAGTATCCCTGAACCTCCCCATTGATATCATAGCTCCAAGCCATGGTGCTATCTGGAGGGATAATCCTCTTCAGATAGTACAGAAATATGCACAATGGGCAGAGGATTACCAGGAAGACCAGATCACTGTCGTGTATGATACCATGTGGGATGGGACCAAGAAACTTGCACATGCCCTGGCAACCCGGATTCAGGAGATCAGCCCTGAAACCACCGTGAAGGTGTTCAATATCAGCCAGACTGACAAGAATGATATCATGACCCAGGTGTTCAAATCTAAAGCGATAGCAGTAGGCTCTCCGACGGTCGGGAAATCTATCTTATCGGGTGTAAGCGGGTGGCTTCATTTCCTATCCGAACTCAAGTTCAAGAACAAGAAAGCTGCAGTATTCGGATGCTATGGTTGGAGTGGGGAAGGGAATCGTGTGCTGAGATCTGAGTTGGAGCATGCAGGGTTCTCACTTGTCGAACCGGAGATGCAGGTGAATTGGAACCCGACGGATGGTGATTTGGCGGGTATGGAAGAAATAGCCAAAGCCCTGTGCTCTGATTAGGATGACCCAATGGTATCAGTGTCCTGCTTCTTGAGTGGGGCACGGGTAGGGGTTTTAAAGCGATTTTCTTTCAGAAGAGGGCGTACGGATTGAAGAGCTCAACCCATCATAGGAACGATCATATACGGACTCAGTGCCGAATGCTTTCAGGATCAAGGAGGAAGTCATACAGTCCGATATGAAGAATCCCCTTCTCATCGGTCCAGGGTTTCGCAAAGGTCTTTGTCACGACGACTTTCCTGAAAGAGTCGTTGATTTTCTGTAGAGAACGCAGTTCCTGTATTGTCTTCTCTTCTGTGGTCATGGCAAGCGCTGACTGTATATACATACGTAACGGACCTTTCGTTGCTACAAAATCTATCTCCAGCTGTTTCTTATGCCGTTTCTTATCTTCTCCCGATTCTGAGATTTCTATCACACCTACATCAACATTGAATCCTCGGCAGAGCAATTCATTGTATATGACATTCTCCATGATATGGCTTTCTTCCTGTTGCCTGAAATTCAACCGGGCGTTCCTCAGACCGACATCAGTGCAGTAGTACTTATAGGGAAATCGAAAATAGTGATTCCCTTTCACATCGAATCGTTTCGCTTCACTGAAGAGGAAGGCATCGGTAAGATATCCTATATACGCTGCAACCGTTTCTGTAGATACCTTCCGTCCCCCGCTACTCACCAGGGTGTTGGCTATTCTTGTCGCATTGGTCAGTGATCCGATAGATGAACTGAGCGCATCAGTAAGCTGGTGTAATGTGTACTCCATCTCCATCTGATACCGTTCAACGATATCCTTGAAATAGACTTCTGTGAACAGCTGTGATAGATACTGCGCTTTTTTCTCATCTGTTTTCTTCGAGAGAACGAGGGGCATTCCACCGTACATTGCATACTGTTCATACGCCTCGCCTTTTTCTCCACCCACATAATCATAATATTCTCTGAACGAGAGGGGGTAGACGTGAATCACATCGCCCCTGCCGCGAAAACCTGTCATCACATCTTTTGAGAGAAATTTAGAATTACTTCCGGTAATGTAGATATCTACATTACCGAGACGAAGAAGGCCGTTCAGAATTCCGTAGAGTCGGATCGGTTTATCCGGGTTTCTGATTTCTTTAAGGGAGATAGCATACTGCACTTCATCAAGGAATACATAATATTGCTGGCTGGGATCTTTTAGCTGAGAACGGACATAGGCCGAAAGAGCCTCTGGGTCACAGAGGTGTTCATATTCGCTGTCGTCAAGGGCGACAGAGATGATGTTTTCTTCTCGTATCCCCTGTTCTATAAGGTGCTGACGATAGAGGGTAAACAGGAGAAAGCTTTTTCCACACCTTCTTATTCCTGTGATAACTTTCACCTGACCATTGAATCTGCTCTCTTCAAGTTGTGTGATATAGGAATCCCGTTGTATGAACATAGTACCTCATCTGAAAGTAGGGCGACATGTCGCCTTGCTTTCAGGAGTAGTATACTTTGAATTATGCAGAAAAGAAAGGATAAATCGAAATGAGGGCGACATGTCGCCTTAATTTCAAATGCCCATGCCGAACAGAATAGATATTATGCCAATATTAGTTTCAGGATCAAAGCAGATTTTAAATCTATCCCGTATTCAGGTATAGGAGGATATCAGAGATGAATATTCTGAATTTGATTCTGATCGATGTCTGTATTGTAGGATCGATACGCTTTAAAGATTTGACAGCCTGTGGCTAGATCGAAATTACCTGTGGCTGAACAATTTAACGATTTGATCGTCAGAGATATATTTGTATATTGTAGGTCTAATAGATTGTTGAATTTATCCTATTATTGAATTACACTATATGTGTATACGATAGGAGAGAAAAACGATGATGATAGATACTAAAAATCTTGTTTCCATAACAGACGCAAACCGAAACTTCTCAAAGGTTGCACGTGCTGTAGATGAGAATGGATCTGTTGTAATTCTCAAGAATAATGCACCTAAATATGTAATTATCTCATATGATCAGCTGTCTGCTGACGAGTCGATATCAGATGAAGAACTGCTCGCGGTCTCAAAAAGAGCATTCCGTCGTCATAAAGCTGCATATGAGGAGCTTGCGAAGTGATCACTATTTCTCTGTCTCAGGCATTACTCATACAAAAATATCTTATTGAGGCATCAGGTGGTATGTATGGTGTGAGGGACCTGGGCGCATTGGAATCTGCACTGAACACCCCGTTCCAGACGTTTGACGGAGAAGACCTGTATCCGGGAAAGGAGAGAAAAGCAGCAGCTCTTTGTTATAGTCTCATCCAAAATCATCCGTTCGTAGATGGTAATAAACGGATAGGTGTTCATCTTTGTGATGTATTTCTCGAAATTAATGGGGTGAGAATTGAATTTTCTGACAAGGATCTTGTTGAGCTTGGATTGTCAGTCGCCGATGGGACTTGGAAAATCCCCGAAATCCAAGAGTGGATTTCAAGTCATAGAGTTCTTTCGTGAATGTCGCTTCTCTCCGTCTATTCGCTTCGGCAATTGTGCAAGACCACATGAACGGAACAAACAAGGCCATCGAACGGAATGAACGAGTTCACCTTTGATAACTATTGATTCCAGGAAGAAATTCCTCATTCAGAAGAAAAATGACAGCTTTCTGGGGAGTGGTGCGAGGTTTGTGGCCGTGTGTTTCCAGGAAGAGAATCCTCGTAATCCATTTAGGGATGGGACGGAATCTCTTGAGAGAAGGCTTTCTTCGTTCGAATTCCTGTGAAATTAGAAGCAGAATACATTTCCCTCCCGTACTTAGGGTATAGGAGGATATCAAAGATGAATAATAGAAACAGGTTGTTGATTTAGTAATATCAACTTATATAGCTTTCTGTTTTGGTATAAAGATGCTGAAATAGGTTGCTAAATTGGAATGCAGGTCGTATGATAAACACATGAAAAGAAAAGCACTTCAATTTCTGGATACATGGTATAGGAACCCGCATGCTAAACCGTTGATTCTTCGCGGAGCACGTCAGGTCGGAAAGTCTACGCTCGTCCGCCTCTTTTGCCAGGAACATCAGATTCATCTCATCGAGCTTGACTTCGAGACAATTAAACTCCGACAGATAGAGACTGATACTTCTTTCTCTATCCAGAAGGTCATTCAGGAAATCGAGCTTGTGAGCGGTGAACGGATTTCAGACTCATCACTCCTATTCTTGGATGAAGTCCAGGCTCAGCCGAGAGTCATTAACAGATTACGTTATTTCTACGAGAAAATGCCTCATCTAAGAGTAATTGCAGCCGGCTCCCTGTTGGAAGTTGAGATGAATGCAGCAAAGTTCTCTATGCCGGTCGGCAGAGTTCAGTATCTTCAACTGGGTCCTATGACATTCAGCGAATTTCTCCGTGCAAAGGGTGAAGAAATTTTTCTCCAACAGTGGGAAGAAAGGACTCTTCGAGATGAAAGTGATGCCGCCTGGCTGGAATATGGTGCCGGTTTGCTGAAGGAATATTATTATACCGGGGGAATGCCTGAGGTTGTACAATCCTGGGTGGAAAGAGGGGATCATAAGGAAGTCAGAGATATCCACAATGCTATACTTCAATCGTATAGAGATGATATTCCCAAATATGCCACAGGCAAAGGATCTTCACGGGTTTCTGATGTTTTTGAATACACCGCTGCCCATCTTGGGGAGAAGGTTATATTCTCAGACGTCTCTTCCGTGCACTCGGGAAGTGTGAGGTCTGCGATTGATCTGCTTTCAAAGGCAGGAGTCATTATCAAAACAGCATACACTCATTGTAACGGACTTCCTCTCTCTGCCGGTACTGAGCTGTCAATCATGAAACTGTTTTTTCTTGATGTAGGGCTTTACAATGCGATGCTTGGGACAAGATGGGAGGATATCTTCAATCTGCCATCAGAAAAATTACAGACAAAAGGATCCATGGCAGAACAGTTCGTCGCCCAGCATCTAAAACATATCGATGCGAATACACCGGTCTCTGAGCTGTATTACTGGCTGAATAATAAAAGAAAGGGAGCAGCTGAGATAGATTTTATCTATTCTCTTGGTGGTAGGATCTTGCCGATTGAAGTGAAAGCCGGAAAAACGGGAAAAATAAAATCGCTGTGGACGTACATTGCAATCAGAAGACCTGAATATGTATTGAAATTCGATCTCATGGAGAGAAGGGAAAGGGTTGCAGCCATTACTCATAAAGTTCAACAAGGAGAAGGGTCTGAAGAACTTAAGAGTAGCCTTATCGGACTCCCGTTGTTTGAGATCGAGAAAATAACCGAGTACCTTGAAGATCTTCTATAAACGTAGTGATGGTATTATTCAAACTAAGCTCCTTCAGGCAGGTATCAAATAATCGGGACCAGAAAAAAATCAGAAATGAATAATCTGAATTTGAAACGGGTGACCGTTGGACCCGTAAGGCCGATACTTTTTTTAAAACAGCCTGTGGCAGAACTTTTTCATGATAAACACTATATCAGTTAGAAATCCTTCTCCCAATAATTAATATTAGATAGGAAAATCTTGAAAAGCGACGGGAGAAAATTGTGATTATTCATAATCCGATGATTCTAGTAATTCAAAAAGCTTGTCTGCAAAATCGCACTTAAAAGGTATTGTTCGATCATTCTGGTGCGCTTTCAGGTTGGCAAGGCTATCGCAGTCAATGGTAATTGGGATTTCTCCTTTGCAGTAATCAGAGCTCATAAAGGCGCAAAAGGCGGGAATATACTCATTGCTATGGGAGGGTGAATCAAAATGATTTCTTCCAACACATGATGTCCACCACCTCTCCACTTCTGATCGATCAAGATGCATCGCAATAAAATCTTCAAAATTCTTATGGCTGAAGAGAAAATCCGGGATGTCGCCAGGTTTCCTCTCATAATTTTCCATGTCAGAGTTGTCATTCCGCTGGTACCTATCCCAGTCAACCCAGATTAAGATAGTAGAGGATTTATTATTTTTCCTCACTTCCCTATATTTTTTCACAACATGGCCATATCGACCACCGTTAGAGGGTTTGGGGATGAAAGTAAACATAAAATCCTCATCGTCCAGATATCTGTTGAGTTCTTGGATATATGCTCGTTCTGAGACCCCTTCACAAACTATTATAATATTTCTTTTTTGTGCGTACATTCGGTTTTCCTGCTCAATTAAATGTACGGGAATGGGATGCCAGAAAAGTTTCCATCAAGATACTGTTTTCTGAAATTAGTCACATTTCTAATCCCTTCAAAGTCAGAAACTCGTTTGAAGGTGGTTCCCTTCTTTAGGGTCCTATTCACAATGCCAATCTCAGAAACTCTCATCATGTCTTGTTCCATGATATCGGTATTATGCGTGGTGAAAATAAGCTGCGCATTCGATGTGTTGTATCTTTTATCCTTGAACATTCTTACAATTTCTGAAAACAAAAGAGGGTGCAGAGAATTCCCGAGTTCATCCATTACCAAGATACCACCCTTTCTTAGTTTCGATAATACTACACCAAGCAAACTTGCAATTCGCTGCGTACCAAGAGACTCTTCATTGAAATTGAATTGGACTTCGTTCCCCAGGATATCTTTGTGGTAAGAGTTAATCTCTGTTGCAGTGAATTTATTGTTGGAAAGCTGAAGTTCATAATTTCTTCCCGGGATCTGTCTAGTTCGCAGAGCTTCAGTAATCACATCCTGTTTAT
The DNA here is from genome assembly GCA_963676605.2 of Sphaerochaetaceae bacterium. Classification (GTDB taxonomy): domain Bacteria; phylum Spirochaetota; class Spirochaetia; order Sphaerochaetales; family Sphaerochaetaceae; genus SABI01. Next base: position 30,083 of record CAXXSP010000034.1, read on the forward strand.
ACTCCATTCGAGTAATATCAATATCCAACTTTCGGAGAATTGTAACAATGTCATCAAAGGCTTTCTGAGATTCTTTATCGCCATACGTTTGTGTTAGCTTATTGAGACCGAGAGTAAATGGGAAGTCATTACTGGAATAGACTTCGAGGTTGTTAATGATGTAGCTGAATACGGTCGTCATTGAGGTATGTAATCCGGCATAGTTTTTCCCAACCACGGTGATGAAAGGCGTTAGGAACAGACCTTTCTGATCGAGACATTCTACTGAAAATATGGTGGCAAGCTTGGGGGATGAATATACTTCTGTTGATAGCTCCTTGAAGTCGGTATCTCTATTATTAATAGAGAAAATGCGTTCGGAATTTTGTGTTAGCTCTTCAGTGAGAATTTCATGAGCATTTGTTTCTAGTGTATATCGGAATTTATTTCCGTCTGTTAAGAATTCCAATATGTAGGTGATGGTATCATTTTCAGGATGTAGCTTGTTCGGTGCATACGTTGCCACCTGGTACTTTACCTTAATAATTCCAACGAATGATAGGAATGCTTTGACGATGTTCGATTTCCCTGATGCATTTGCTCCATATATTGCCATACATGGGACAGTCCTAATTTTGTTTTCTTGAAGGAAAGGGAGTAATTCCATCTGATTATATCCATTCGGGGCTTTCTTCTCGGCATACATCATGGGAACGGTAACATCAAGGATTGATCTGCTATTTTTTACTTGGAAAGATAATAACATAATGGAGCACTCTCCTTTGAGGCTTATTCATAGTATCGTAGTAAGTAATCAGAAAGTCAAGATAAACAAAAAAACTGTTTATCTTATAATAAAGTCCTCTGAATAAAGCTAACATCAAGGCATCCTCACAAGCGATAAAGCTTTCCGATGCAAATGGTAAATATAATCATGGCTGTAGTTCATCTGCATTGCGATATCCTCCCACGTCATGAAGGCTAGGTACCTCATCTCGAGAAGGGTCTCACACTCTATGCTGTTCACTCCTCTGATCGCATTCGCTATTTCCTGTTTGAGTTTCACAAGCTCCGCTATGTTCAAGGCAATCTCTGACTCGAGATCCACAATACGAACAACAGCTTCTTCCAGAGGAGATTTGATATCTGATGCTGTTTTTGGCGATTCCGAGATCTGAGGCGAAACATACTTGATACGGAGTCTGGAGAAAGATTCATTCTCGGCCAATATTGACGGTCGTGTCTTTAGGAAACACGTGTCTTCTTTTTAATCTTCAGCCCACTCTCACTACATTGCCGAGCTAGAAAATCTAGTGAGGTACACCCCCCCATATATTATTCTACCTTCCTGTTCCTTTCGTTTCTATTAGTGCCTAATCAGATTAAGAAGGCTGACTTTTTAAAACATCAACAAGCATCCAAAATTCATCAAAGTTACCAGGAGTTATGTGCTGGCTTTGTTTGCTTCGTAAAACATATCTTTGAGAGTAATCCGATAGCCCAGGAACAAGTGTTTCCCATTCTTTTTTCCCTGATGCCAGAATAATCACTGCTTGTCTCCTAATCGCCTCTCTTACAATATATCGAGTATACTTTTGAGAAGGTAAAATCTCATCTGAAACTTTTTTAGGAATGCCCGTAAATAGACTGGTGTGGTAGGGGAACGATGGGATGGAACACACATTAGCTGCGACATTTTCTAGCGAGGTTCTAAAAATTAGTTCTCTCAATTTACCGTAGTGCCATTTAGCCCCAGGAGATTCTCTTATCTCAGGATTCAAGAAGTACAACGGATAATCGGAGTCTTCCTGATTCAGATTTGTTCTTGCCAGCCTTTGAAGTCGTTCATCGGTATGCCATATGAGGTCATTTTCTTCATCAAATCCTGGACTATTGGTCAATATCAAGATTGGAGCATGAATGTTCCCAATAAATGGTTCAGGTAGCATCTGCGTTTGAACCTTCTTTGGAGTTCCTCCATACAGATAGTTCATTTCTCTGATCACATATTTATCCTGATCGAGAATATAGGGTGGCACAGCAGGTATATTCCTCCATACATTTTCCATATTAACCCTCCTTATTGAAGACTCGGTATGTTTAGCGTATCACTTGGGGTGTTCACAATCAAGGAAGTAACATTTTTCCAACCGCCTGTTGAAGACATGTTTTATATTGCTTATGATGGAAATATCGTGACCTTATACATTAATAATTTTTCTACAAGAAGGGGTAATAATGGCAAAGTTCTTAACAACAAAAGGTACATCATATGCAATCGAGAAACTGATAACAGATGCTAAAGAATCTTTGATCATTATTAGCCCGTACATGAAAGTGTCAAAGATCATTATGAGCCGTCTCCTCGCCGCAGATAAGAGAGGGGTGAATATTATCATCGTTTTTCGGGATAGGGAAAAATCGCAGATTCTGAAAAATACTTTCAAACAGTTTGAGAAAATTAACATTTATCAGCATAGCGATATCCACGCAAAATGTTATCTTAACGAAGAGGATGCGATCGTGAGCTCAATGAACCTGTATGACTATTCTGAGCGCAATAATTGGGAGATGAGCGCGGTCTTCAATGTTGAAGAGGATGCAACTCCCTTTACTGATATTGTTGATGAACTCAAAACGATTATAAACGGAGCTTCTCTTATATTAGGGAAAGGGAGCCATACTCTTCCATCGGCAGATTCCCTTGAAGACTTTGCCCAATTTCTCAACACCCGACATAGAAGAGAAGATTTTCGCTATCTAAAACAATTGGAAACTAGGAATTTGGGAGAACCTGAGTACTATGGGTACATAGTCAATAAAGAGTTAATCCCAAATGTCCACATCTCATTCAATGGGAAAAGGATTGAATTTGAATTGTTAACAAGTAAACAAATTCAGGATCAAATTAAAAGGGCTGTTGAAAAGATTGGAGAAGAAACCAAAGTGGATAACTCTCGTACTCGGTTCTTCTATAATTCCACTGATACCGTAACTGCTTACTTGAGTATTGACCAGCGTAATACTTGGGAAAATTTCAGCCGTGAAAAAAAATTCATATGTTGGTGTGATGTGTTGGACGAAGGAAAAGATCTACTTTCGCCTTTCCTATAGATGTTAGAGTAAAATAGTAGTTCCGGATGATAGTGATGTGGAAAATGGATCCCAAATAACTTCTCCCCCTTAACCACACGTCTGTTTGAGCAACAGAAGTTTCTTCTATTATAACTTTCATTGAATTACTGAAGCAGAATGCCCCTCCCTCCCGTACTTCAGGTATAGGAGGATATCAGAGATGAATAATCTGAATTCGATTCTGGTCGACGTCGGTATTGTATGATCGATACCTTTTAAAGAATTGACAGCCTGTGGCTACATTGGAATTGCTTGTGGCTGAACCTATTAACGATTTGTTCGTCAAATATGTTCTGACATTGTAGGTCTAATAGATTGTTGAATATATCCTATTATTGAATTACACTATGTGTGTACACGATAGGAGGGAAGAACAATGATGATAGATACGAAAAATCTGGTTTCCATTACAGATGCGAACCGAAATTTCTCAAAGGTCGCTCGTGCTGTAGATGAGAACAGATCTGTTGTGATTCTAAAGAATAATGCACCTAAGTATGTAATTATCTCATATGATCAGCTCGCTGCTGACGAGCAGATATCGGATGAAGAACTGCTTGCAGTCTCAAAAAGGGCATTCCATCGTCATCAAGCTGCATACGAGGAGCTTGCTAAGTGATCACCATTTCTCTGCCTCAGGCGTTACTTACTCAAAGTTCGCACTTGCTCATGAGACCTGCCTTAACTGATCTCGCATCAGATCTGGCAGGGTGCTGACGAACACATCGGCAAGTTCATACAACTTCTGCTGTAGATGCGGTTCCGACTGAATAACCTTATCAATGAACAGGTAGAGGATCAGCTCAAGAGCACTTTCAAAAGCTGAGCTTCTCATCTCTTCAACCATAGCCAGAAACAGCTCTCCGTGCTATGACCGACCGAACCCCTGTACGCTATACCTTGACTTTCCCGTTCGGCTACAATCCGCAGAAAGTGATTAAGAGAGGGGTCGCGGCAAAAGTGACAAGTGAGGAAACGTCCCTATTGGGGATCATGACATTGCTATCACCAAGCGGAAACCTCCTCAAGGTCTATGATATTGAGCGTACACTCTGCGACTTAGTTAAAACACGTCACAAGGCGGATATCCAGGTGGTGAACGAAGCGATGAAAATGTATGCTGTTTCTAAAGAGAAAAATATCGGACGCCTTATGAATTATGCAGATAAGCTTCGGGTTACGTTGAAAATTCAGACCTACATGGAAATCCTTCTATGATTACCGGCAATCCCATGCAATTGAGAGCACGGATCAAGAATCTGTCAGTGAAAAAGAATCTTCCTGCCCAGATCGTCATGCAGACTTATCTTAAGAAGCGGTTACCTCAATTCCTTCCTCTTCAGGTATTGAAAACTCGAGTTTTCATCTGTATCCTACTCATATAAGAACATAATATATCTGAACAGAGGAGGAATTTCATGACAATTGAAGAACTTACTGTCAAAGTGAAAAATGAGATCGGGAAAAGATCCCATGAAGATAATTTCCGCCTCCTGGTCAGTGCGAACATCATAGATAAAAATGGATACTTTCATAAAGACTTCTTTTCGCCGGAGACGGTAGCTCGTAGTAAGAAACATCCATTTCCGATTCCGGAATCAATGAAATAAAAGATCCGCTATGTATTCTATCCAACCTTCTCTCCTCCTGGGTTTTCATGGTACAGATAAAAAAGTAGCCTACGATATCGTAAACCATATAACAGAAATGCGGCCAAGTACGAACTCGTATGATTGGCTTGGATACGGTATGTACTTCTGGGAAGGGAATTACGAACGGGCAAAGCAATATGCAACCGAGGATTCATTACGAAAGGAATCGAACATTGAAGAGCCATATGTGGTAGGTGCAGCGATTGATCTTCAGAATTGTTTTGACCTGCTTAATCAGAAGCATATTGATTTTCTTAAAGTTGCATACGACAACCTGGTTGATATTTTTTCTGAAGAGCATATCAGCATTCCTGAGAACCTCCCTTTCAGCTCTTCTGATTTTGATTTCAAGAGAAGGGAATTAGACTGTGCCGTTATCCGGGAAGCTCTGAGATTGGCTGCTGAACATGGTGTGTATTTCGATTCAGTGAGAGCAGCATTTCTTGAAGGGAATCCCCTCTATGAAGGTGCAGGTTTCAGAATGTATAATCATATTCAGTTAAGTATTATAAATCCTGATTGTATCAAAGGGTTCTTTCTCCCGAGGGAGAAGGATTCTGACTGGGCGAACCCTTACCGTTCGCATATCCATCACGCATAACGATACCTTAAGACTCATTTTTCCCATATCTGATTTTCCTCATACATCATAGTTACTTCGGTAATGAAAATATCTTCTCAGAACTCCTGTAAACCAGAAGCAGACGGCTATTTCCTCCCGTACTTCAGGTATAGGAGGATATCAGAGATGAATAATCTGAATTCGATTCTGGTCGACGTTAGTATAATAGTTCTTGTACTATTTAACGCTTACGATGCCTGTGGCTAAATTGAAAATACTTGTGGCTGAACAATTTAACGATATATTTATAACTTTATTAAATAACAAAATATATTCATTCAGTTAACTCATCACTCAATAAGTGAAATAGCATAATTTTACCTGAATATTGTACTGTTGTCTCTTGGTTTTAAACTTCCAACGGTGGAGTAAGAAAGCTCTGAATAGTTTGAATTGAGACGGGAACATTAATGAAAATCCGTAAAATAATAGCATTCCCGATAATAATCTTAATCTAAATTGTTGGTGAATGAACCAAGATCCGCTAAGAGGGTATGAAGCACTCGAAGTATCCAAAATTGGAGGTTTTAGTGTCAGGAAAACCATGATAAAATCTGATAAATTAAACGTGGGAAAAAGATTGAGTATATGTGATGTGTTATGTAATTAAAAGCAAAGAACAGTTGAAAGAATTGTGGACAAATATTTACAATACAGAGGGGAAACCTGACTGGTCTCATATCATTCCGTTCTATAGCGAAGACATTTTTTTCTGGGATTCCATTCAAAAGATTCACGGGATACATGAGTTTAAAGCAATGACAGAACGTCTGATTGCCCGGTCAAATAATCTCACAATGGATGTTGCACATATTTCTCAGAGTGATAACATTATCTTTCTTGAGTGGGTAATGACTTTGAGCTTTAAAAAATATCCGAATTCATCAGTGTATGGTACAAGCAGAGTAACTCTGAACGACCAAGGTAAGATTATCGAACAGCGGGACTACTATGATCTGTGGGGTGATATTTTTGACAATATACCTCGTTTTGGGAAAATGTATAGGAAGTTTATGCATAAGAAGTTCGGGTAGATCAGGGGACGCACATGAATCCATATCTTAAAGAATACAGGTGGTCCAATATCGGGGCTATGATAAAAAACAATAAGGCAATTCCTCAAGAGGAATTGAATGACTATAAAGGAAAACTTGTTGTCATTACTGGGGCGACTTCCGGTATAGGGTATGAAACTGCGAAACTTTTTGCTTCTAACGGAGCAGACCTACTGCTAATTAACAGAAATCAAGAGAAATCTGTCAGGGTGAAAAACCTCCTGGAGCAGCAGTATAACATCAGGTGTAGCATTCATGTTGCGGATTTTACCCGGCTTGAAGATATTCACATAACCGCACAGATGTTGACTGAAATTGACCGTGATATCTCAGTCCTAATTCATAATGCAGGAGTGTTTAATACACGCCTTCGATTGACTCAGGACGGTATTGAGGAAGTGTTTCAGGTAAATTACCTGTCATCTTTTATCATCACCTATCTTATAAAAGAGAAGCTCATGAATCAGAAGAGTGCAAGGATTCTTCTTGTAAATTCTGAGGGGCACCGGTTCTCTCTCTCAGGACTGAATCTTGATGATTTGGTTTGGAAAAAGCATCATTATACCGGGTTGAAGAGTTACGGGGTGGCAAAAACTGCGCAATTACTTTCACTTTTCCCCTTCTCAGATTATTTTAAACACACAGGGGTCTCAATCAACGCGATGCATCCTGGAGATGTGAAGACCAATATGGGGGAAAATAATGGTAAACTGTACAAATGGTTCAAGCAGTACCTTATAAATCCATCAGCTCGGTCTCCGGAAATTTCAGCCAAGGCTTTGTATTTTCTTGGAGTCTCGGAAGCCTTGGATGGCGTGACCGGCAAGTTTTTCAACCTGACAACAAAGGAAATTCCGGCTCCGCATGCGCTTGATAGAAAGATGGCTGAAAAGCTTTGGGATATGAGCCTGAAATGGAGTAGTGTCACATGAATCCTCATCACTACGACATTGTTATTATTGGCGCAGGGCTTTCTGGATTGACAGCGGCAGCCTACCTAGCTCGTGAAGGGAAATCGGTTCTGGTTCTTGAAAAGTATGCTGAAACAGGCGGCCTGGTGCAATCATTTGAGCGTGAAGGGTTTGTTTTCGATGCCGGAGCCCGGTCAATTGAGAACGCGGGAATTTTGAAACCTTTGCTTGCTGATCTGCATATCGAATTGGACCTTTTCGAAAGTCCTGTTTCAATTGGAGTCGAACAAGTTCTTGTTCATATGGATACTCCTGGGAGTATTGCTGTATATGAGAAGAAACTCGAGGAGCTTTATCCTGATTCTTGTAGGGGTGTAAAAAGGATTTTCCGTGCAATAAAGAAAGTATACAAGGAAATGCAGGTCATGTATGGGTTTGAAAACCCTATTTTCAAAGACTTCAGGAATGATCGAAAGTATCTATTTAAAGACATGATACCGTGGTTCTTTCGATTCCTGCTTGCAGTATTCCGGATGGGAAGATTGGACTCCCCAATCTATTCTTTTCTGTTGAAGAAAACAAATAATCATGCCCTTTGCGATATTATCGGTCAGCATTTTTTCAAAGGAACACCGACTTTTTTTGCATTAGGATACTTTTATGTCTACAGAGACTATCTCTATCCCAAAGGTGGAACGGGTACGCTCTCAAAAAAGCTTGAACAGAAGATCCGTGACTGCAAGGGGATCATACAATGCAATACCTCTGTAATTTCATTAGATCCTGCAAAGAAAATCATCACCGATGAATCCGGTAAAGAGTACGAATATACATACGCAGTGTGGGCCGCTGATCTGAAGTCTCTGTACAGAAATACTAAATCCGAAGGACTGGATATGCGTACTACGGAAACTTTTGAGAGGAGAGCACAGGAAATATATGCAAGCCGAGGGGGAGATTCAGTATATTCTCTTTATCTGGCGGTTGACCAGGCCCCTCGGGTATTTGCCGATATTGTTCGACCTCACGCTTTTTACACTCCGGTGAGGAGAGGACTTGGTGAAATCCATCTCACACAACTTGATAATCTGATATCAAAGGGAGCAGAAGCAACAAAGGAAGAGATCTTTGAATGGCTTAGAATGTATTGCTCGCTGACTACATATGAGATCTCTATCCCGTCCCTACGTGATCACAGCCTTTCACCTGAAGGAAAAACCGGGATTATTGCAAGCTTTTTGCTAGAATATGACCTCCTCCGTTTAATTCGTGCGTCTGGATGGTATGAGGAATGTAAGCTTTTTATCGAAAACGAGATGATTCATACTTTGAACACTACCCTTTTCGAAGGACTGCTTGATTCGGTTGAGATGGCTTTCAGTTCATCACCATTGAGTATTGAGAATCGATTCGGAAACAGTGAAGGAGGAATCACCGGTTGGACGTTTTTAAAGCAGAGCCCCGCTATCAACAGGCTTGTACGCATTCCTTATGCGGTAAAGACACCGATTCCAGATGTCTTCCAGTGCGGCCAATGGACATACAGTCCTGCAGGTATTCCGACAGCAATCCTTACTGGGAAATATGCATCCGAAGCTATTCTGAAGAAGTGAGATGAATGGAGCGGTCTTGAATTAGCCGTTTCGCAAAAGGAAAAAATGGAAATATATTGACGTTGCGTTTTTTTGACTTTATATTTTTTTGTAATCATTTAAAATAATGGAGTTGGTATATATGAAACGTATTTTTCTGATCTTTATTATTCTCGGAATAACTATTACTGCCATTATTGCTGTCAGTTTCGAGCCTTTTGTGGAATATGAAACTGGTGCTATATCGATCCTGTCTCATGTCTACCAGAACGGCCTGAGCAAGGATGATCCTGGAACCCTTTTTGATTTTCGTAACGAAGGAGGGCAGGAACTGCTCTATCCCTTTACACGGTTTCAGATAGGAGCCCGTATTGATGATCGTCATAGAGTATGGTTTTCGTACCAACCCCTGGAACTGACGACAAACGTGTTTTTCAAAGATGATGTTGAGGTCGGCCCGTATGTGTTTCCTGAGGGGTCGCCGATGGAGCTTACCTATAGTTTCCCTTTCTACCGGGTATCATATACATATGACCTTCTGGGTAAACATGACCAGGCTTATCTAGGCCCCGGAATGGTTCTTCAAATACGAAATGCATCTATCAGGTTTAAGCAACTTGATAATTCGGAAGGGGTTAGTGATCTTTATGTGACTCAGAATCTGGGTCTAGTACCAGCGCTCTCTCTTTATTCTGAATACAGGTTTCCTGCAGGAATCATTATTAGTGCGGATATTGCCGGGGCATATGCATCCTCAGCATTATTTAACGGGGCGGATTTTGATTTCGAAGGATCGATTCTCGATGCATCGTTCCGTATTTCATATCAGTCAACTGATAAGATGCTTCTCTTTGCTAGCGTAAGATATTTTGGGGGAACGAGTAATGGAACAAGTAGTTACAGTGATGATTCATGGACTGTAAGTCCCTACAGATATTCTCAGAATAATATTGCATCCTTAACTGCGTCAGTGGGTTTGCATTCGACTTTTTAGGAGTCTTCAAAAATTACTGCACAAGTAGACATATGTTGCAGAAGGGAGTTTCGGTGAAACGATTATTTATATTAGGGATGGCGATTGGCATTTTTACCCTTATATCCTGTCAGCGTATCCCGGAAGATATCGATAAACAAACAATGGATGAAGTTTCTTCCTCTACAATATTTAATGAGGATACGGGAATAACCGAATTTTCAGAGATTGTGACCAGAACAGCTCCCGTAGAAATACGGGAATTGAGACAGTTCGTATATGCGAGTGCCTCTGTTCGTGGTATCAATGAAGCCATCATTCGATCTGCGGTGCCGGGAACAATTGAACGGATAAGCTTCGATCTTGGAGATTTAGTTGATAAGGGGCAGGTTCTCCTTGTTTTAGACGATGGCGTTGCTGCATTGACCGTTGAGCAGCTGGAAGGGCAACGTGACATTCTTCTGCGCGATCTGGAGGTTCAGAATGTTTTGTATGAACGTGGGGCTGTAAGCCTTTCCGAAGTGACAAGGACAGAGTCATCTTTGAAGAATGTTCAAGCTCAACTTGCAGCCTCTGCCGAGACTCTTGCGGATATGGATGTGAAAACTCCGATCAAGGGGCACGTTGGATACAGAGACGAAACTCTTGTTGTTGGAGGGAAGGTAAGTGCAGGACAGATCGTAGCACGAATTGTAGATACGGAAAGAATAAGACTTCAGTTTCCCGTAGGTGAATCACAGATATTTCAGATAAGGAAAGGTGCTCCTGCATATATCACAATATCAACACTATACAAAGATTATGAGATTGAGGGAAACGTGAGTGCTATCAGTGCTTCTAGTGATGAGAGTACCGGAGCGTGGCAGGTAGCTGTTGAAGCGGAGAATCCCGATTCCGATATCATAAGGTCAGGAGTTTCGGCTGATATAGCTGTGCATAACAGCAGTGCCCCTGCTGAATTCGTGGTCCCTAACGCAGCTATGGTAAACAGAGAGGCGAGAACGTATGTATATGTGCTTGAAAGTGAGAAAACTGCATTGCTACTTGAAGTTAAGGTGATTGATACATACGGTGATTATACTGCAGTTGAACCAGTTGATTTCTCTATAGATCTTACCGGAAGGGACGTCCTGATATCCCGTCTGGACACTATCAGGAACGGTGATTCGGTTGTCACCCGTTGATGACTTTTCATGAGGAGCAGGAAACTATGAAACAATCGTTACAACCGAATACCATTAGTATCGGACATTTCTCTGTTACAAAGCCGGTTCTTATAAATATTGTCATGATAACTATTCTGGTTTTCGGTGCCCTTTCCCTCATTCAGCTTCCTCAGGAACAGTTTGCAGAAGTTCCTTTTTACTGGGTAAATATTATAGTTTCATATCCTGGGACTTCGGCGGAAGATGTTGAATCTTCAGTCACGGTTCCTATAGAAAACAGTTTCAGCGGAATCGGTAAGCTGAAAAGGATTGCCTCAACAACAACGGAGGGGTTATCAGTTGTTCGGGTAGAGTTTGATGACGGGATTTCAAATGATGAGTTCAGGACACTATACCAGGATGCACAGACGAGGATCGGTCAGGTATCGCTTCCTGACGGAACGCTTGATCCGGTAGTGGATGATTTCTCGTCATCAGATTTTCTTCCGGTTATCGAGGTCATTCTCAGTGGGAATATGTCTTATGAGCAACTGTACAACGAAGCGAATCTTCTCAAGGATAGGATTCTCAGGGTGGATCAGGTCAGTGATGTTGATATTGTTGGGCTTCCTGAAAGGCAGTTTCTAGTTAAGGTTGATCCGAAAAAGCTCGCAGCCTTAGGGGTCAGCATGAATGAGCTGGCCCAGGCTATACAGAGAGAGAATAGTGTCATCCCCGGAGGAAATCTAAGTTCAGGCAACCGGGAATACCTCCTTCGAACGCTCGGCTCTGTCCGTTCTGTTGATGATATCCGCAGATAATAGTTCGCAGGTCTCAAGATGGGGCTAGTGCGGTAAGGGTGGCTGACCTTGCAGAGGTGACTGACGGATTCGATCCTGATTCACTCATTAACCGGTATAACGGGGAGCCTGCGGTTTCCCTGAAAGTAATTAAAGTTCCAGGAGGAAGCAGCGTATCGGTGGTGGAAGGAATAAAATCCATTGTAGCTGAATTGGGGAAAGATCCCGGTTTTATTGGAACTCTCAGTTTGTTCAATGATTCTACCGTGCAGATAGCTTCGAGTCTTTCAGTTCTTGCTGTAAATGCTGGTATAGGTCTTGCTCTCCTGTTCATCATACTCAACCTTTTCATCGGACTTAGGAACGCGGCTATGACAGCTCTGGGTATTCCTGTATCCTTTGCTCTCACTTTTATAGTTCTCGACTATTTCGGCGAAACAATCAATACAAATACTCTGTTTGGTCTTGTACTGGTTCTGGGGCTTATCGTCGATCATGCAATTGTTGTTATAGAGAATGCATACAGACTCCGTCTTGAAGGATACTCCAGGGAAAATGCTGCTATAATAGGGACTGATCAGGTAGTATGGCCGATTGTGGCAGCTACAGCGACCACTGTGGCTGCCTTTCTTCCTCTCATGATCATTCCCGGTACGATAGGTAAATTCCTCCGTGTGATTCCTTTGACTGTCACCATCGCCCTTATAGTTAGCACAGCTGAGGCATTGATTATTCTTCCTTCTCATTTCGCAGACTGGGGTAAAAAACGGGAGATTCAGGAGGGTGCGAAAGAACGTGGAGCCTGGTTCAACAAAGTCCGTGACGCATATTCCCAGATTCTTTCAGGTCTGTACCGGTTTAAAGGAATTGTTCTTGTACTCGCACTGGTCATAACTGCAGGAGTTTTTTTCCTTGTAAGTATGCTAGAGACAGATCTCTTTAGTGCAGAGGACTTCAGTTACTTTACCATAGATATACAAACTCCGAACGGCTCCGCTATTGAAGCCACGGAATCTGTGGTAAAGGAATTCGAGAAGATCTTGTTTTCTGAAGAATATAAAGGAGAGATCGCTTCAATCAGTGCCTCTGTCGGCTCTTCAACCTCGTCTGTTACTGGGAATGCCTCGAATCTGGCGGAAATCACTGTTGACCTGTATGAGCAGGATGAAGGAAGGGTGAGGAGCATTGATGCGATCATAGAGGACGTGCGGAGACAAACCTTTTATATAAGCGGGGTTGATGAAGTTTTCTTCCGTAAGGCGCAGAACGGTCCGCCTTCATCCGCACCGGTGGCATATCGACTCAGCGGAGATGACTATGATGAACTGATAGCAGCATCATCGATGCTGAAAAGTTATCTGGAAGATTATCCCGAACTCAATACTGTGGAAACGGATTACCAGACAGGTTCCCCGGAACTTCAGATTTCCCTGAACGCTGAGAGAGCCAGTGCTCTTGGAATTGATGCCTCAACTCTAGGCTCATTTATTAGAGCACGGTATGAAGGAATCGAAGCCGGGGTGTTTTTTGATAACAATATTGAGATCCCTGTTGTGATTACAACAGATTTAGAAGGCAGAGACTCTTACACAGGCCTTGAGCAATCGATTATACCCACATCGGACGGAAGGCTCGTTCCCTTCTCCTCTGTGGCAAAAATTGATCTTACGACCTCATACGGATCAATACGTAGAACTGATGGTTCCCGTGAAATACAGGTAACAGCATTTACTTCTGATGGTGTGGATACTGGGAAAGTGGACACCTGGGTAGCTTCATACTGGGAAAATTCTCTTCAAGATCGGTATCCAGGCGTGACCTTTTCTGCCGGAGGTGATTTTTCTGAGTTCAATTCTCTTCTTATGGATATACTGAGAGTGTTCCTGCTCGGGATATTCCTCATATATCTCATTCTGGGAGCACAGTTCAACAGCTATACCCAGCCCATGCTGATTCTCCTGTCCGTCCCTTTCGCATTCGTAGGAGTGGTCCTATTCCTGTTCATTTCTAATACACCCTTCTCGACAACAGTGATGTACGCTGCAGTCGCACTTGCCGGTATTGCCGTGAATGATGCAATTGTTCTTATCAGTTTTATAAATGAACTGAGAGCCAGTGGAATGAGTATATCAATGGCAATACGGGAAGGATCAAAGAAAAGGCTTCGCCCCATTCTTCTCACCTCGCTCACAACCATCGGAGGGTTGTTGCCGACAGCAATAGGTATTGGAGGTGTTAGCGTTGTTTGGGGCCCTATGGCTTCCACGATTATGTTCGGTTTGCTCTTCTCTACCCTGAGTGCCTTGTTCATAATACCATTGTTATATGGACTTCTGTACGACAGGAAACAGGGTAAGAAAGGAGGTGCTTTATGAAAAAATTTCATGTATTCCTGCTTGTGTTCACATTCGGGTGGTTTTCAGTTTTTTCAGGTTCTTCCTACCCTAAACTAGACACAGAAGTTTCTATAAAAGCGATGGGGCCTGATCTCCTTGATGAAGATGCGCTCTTCCAATTTTTGGAAGAGTGGTCACCGGACACAACTGGTGAATTGTCATTGATTCAGGATGAGCTCCAGGACAGAAACAGAGAAATCAAGACACTTGAATCTGTCGCCGCAATACAGAAAATAAATCTGGAACGGACAGAAAGCAGTCTGTATCCGAAGCTGTCAATCAATTCGCCTCTGTACGGGTATGTTCAGAATACATCGCTGAATACCTCAGTCACTCCTCCAGTAACGGTCTCCCTTACCAGCCACTCCTACGGACTTTCAGGTACAGTTTCCAAAAATCTTATAAGCGGGGGAAATGTATCCATGGATTTATCCTCAGCAAGTTCCGTACGTACCGTAGATGGTGGAACCACATGGACCTGGTATCATACCCCGTCCCTTTCTCTATCATTTTCACAGCCTCTAGGGATCAATGACAAGGTTGTTGACTTCAAGTACGGAGATGTAGAACGTGAAATGGAAGAGCAGGCATATGGCGTTGCCCTGAATACCGTTGAATTAAGTATTAGAGAATTAACACTTGAGGCACTTTCAATTCTTCAGCGGTATCAGAGTATGAGGGAACAGCGTTATATTAGTGTGAAATCAGTAGAGTTTCAAAACTTGTTATACGAGCGAGCTCTGGACAGAGAATCAAAAGGTGCAATAAGTAGAGATGCTCTGCATGACCAGTATCTCGCTTTAAATTCTGCTATTCTCGAAGTAGATGAGATCGATCGTCAAATTTCTTTGATTAAGGACGCTCTGATCCGGCTCGCTCTTTCGGAGAATATGCAGTTTGAACAATTCCCTGAAATAACAAGGGAGGATATTGAACGAGTCCTTTCATTGTATGGTACTGTCCTCATTTCTGATGCTGCCTATAAAGAAAAGGCCCTTTCAGCTAATACTGCATATAATCAAGCTATTCTCAATCATAAAAATGCTCAGTTGTCCAAGTTTCTTGGATCACCTTCGGATGCTCCTGTGATTTCTTTAGCACTGAATTACACTCCTTTCAGTACTCCTACTGCGGGCAGTTCTTTCACAGATAGTTTATCAGGCCTGTTTTCTTCATCTACAGATCACAATATAAGTGTTTCAGTTCTGTTTAACGCCAATGATGTGTTTAGAGGGGAAAGAAAAAGACTTCAGCAACAGCTTGATCAACAGCTCATGCAATTTGAACTCGAAGTGGAGAGAGCCCGTGAAGAAGTGAGATTTTCACTTGAAGACCTTCAGCTACGTATTAATCAGTCGATTAACACACTTGAACAACGGCTGAATGAGTATGTTCTTGCTGCACGACGATTGGAGAATGCTAAGATACGAAATTCATACGGGGTTTCAGATATTTTGCAGCTGCAGCAGAGCGAGATAACAATGTATCGTTCAGCTTTTTCTCTTCTTGATTCATTGAGAACTGTGTACATACTTGGGAACGAAGTTTTTCTTCCAGTCATTGACCTTAGCAACTGAAAAATGATTACTCAACCGATCCCTTGTCTCGAACAATATTTGATATGTTACTTCCTTTGAGAATTCTCTCGATAGTAACGACCGGAACTGTCAGTGTCCTTAGAGCAGAGACCTGAGTTTGGCAAGATTGTTTACTATAGAGTCTCCTGAATAGTCGTTATCTATATACATTATAAGTAATAAATGCTATAATCTGAGGGTGTAGATGCATGAGAAACGGCATGTTTCGTCATGAAATCCTTGCACCTGGAGAGAGCGTTGTACCGAAAGAAAGAACAAACCGGCCAGATGGAGTTCATCAACTTCCATATGAAGTTCGGTGGTGAACTGAATCCCCGAAATCGCTGGGTTCAACTCGCACAGCTCATCCCTTGGGATGAATATGAAGAAGAGTATGCTTCTAAATTCCCCTCAAGAAGGGGGAATGAAGCAAAGCCATTCCGTATGGCTCTCGGTGCTCTTCTGATCAAAGAAATGAAGAATCTTCCTGATGAAGAACTGGTGGAAGACATCAAGGAGAATCCCTACTACCAGTATCTGCTGGGACTCGAAAGTTTTCAGGACACGGCCCCGTTTGAAGCATCATCACTTGTGCATTTCAGGAAACGAATCACACCTGAGATGCTCAAAGAGATCAATGAGAAGATTGTGAAACGACAGCTCGAAAAGGAAGCTGAAGATTGTGATGATGACAGTTCTGATTCCGGTTCCTCCGGTGGAAACAATCATAAGGGACAGCTTCTGGTAGATGCGACCTGTACACCGGCTGACATCAGATTCCCTACAGATCTGAGTCTGCTCAATGAAGCGAGAGAGAAGACTGAAGAGATTATCGATTATCTTCATCTTCCCTATGTCGGGATAGAGGAGAAGCCGAGAACCTACAGGGAGAAAGCGAGAAAGGCTTTTCTGTCTGTCTCCCGTAATCGTCGTCCCCGTGTGAATCTTATCAGGAAGGGGATACGCAAGCAGCTTCAGTATCTGAGACGTAATCTTGCATATATTGAAGCTATGGGAGAGAGGGACGGAAGTTTCTCCCTCACAGGGAGAATGTATCGAAATCTACTGGTTGTGAATGAAGTGTATCGGCAGCAAGATCTGATGTATCGTGAGAACATCAGATCTGTTCCCTCACGGATAGTAAGCATTTCACAGCCTCATGTGAGACCGATCGTGAGAGGGAAGATCAATACTCCAGTGGAATTCGGAGCAAAGGTATCAGTGTCCAGGATTGAAGGATATGCATTTCTTGAGACTCTTGGATGGGAACCGTATAACGAAAGCACGAAACTAAAAGAGCATGTTGAGGATTACCGCAGACGATTCGGGTATTACCCGCAGTCGATACTGGCAGATAAGATCTACAGGACGAGAGAAAATCTCAGGTACTGCAAAGACCTTGGTATTCGTCTTGCCGGTCCTCCGTTGGGTAGACCTCCGAAGGATCAGGAGGTGTATCGGGCAATGTTAAAAGAGTCCCGACGTGATGAGATTGACCGGATTCCCATTGAGGGCGTATTCGGAGTAGCGAAGCGAAAGTACACCCTGGATCGAGTAAGAACGAAGCTGGCTGAGACGAGTGAGACAACCATCGCTCTGGTGATCCTGGGATTGAACCTGAAGAAGATCCTGAGAGATCTTTTTGCTTTTCTCAGATGGCTGTTTGGGACATACCGGTTTCGCCTGATTTTGGGGTAAAACTGGGCGAAACTAAAGAGCCTTGCTGAAAAGCAATATATTCAGGAGACTCTACTATAGGAACCAGGTACAGAATCCACATTGGAGGCGGAAATCGTAAGAATAGAAGCGCTTGAGACAGGTTTGTGGAAAACAGGTACCGGGTAGAGAATCCATGAATATAGTAGCTCATCTGAAAGTAGGGCGACATGTAGCCTTACTTTCAGATGATCAGACGGATCAGAATATCATTATGCCTGTTGTTCATTTCAGGATCGAAGCAGATTTCAACACGATCCCGTACTTCATGTATAGGAGGATATCAGAGATGAATAATCTGAATTCGATTCTGGTCGAGGGGAACCTTACGCATGACCCTGACATGAAAGTGACTCAGACAGGAGCCAGTGTCTGTAACTTCTCGGTAGCTACCAACAGATATTACAGGAACAAGGAAAAAGAGGTAATTCAGGAGACACTCTTCCTTTCCGTTGAATCATGGGGTAATCTCGCAGAGACCTGCGGTGTCTATCTTGCCAAAGGGAAGAAGGTGCGAGTTGTCGGTCGCCTGAAGCAGAGCAGGTGGAAGAATGAAGAAGGGGAGGAGAAGGAGAAGTATATTGTCGTTGCTGAGCATGTCGATTTCTCAGCTTCGAAGGAATGATTCTGCTATTCCTCACTGTGCCGGCATCCGTTTACCGGCTGCCGGTGTTCTTCATAATTCTTTCACTTCGTGGTACCTGAAGCAGTCTGTGGTGTGGTCATTGATAAGACCTGCCGCCTGCAGGTGGGAGTATAACGTGATCGATCCGATATATGAGAAGCCCCGTTTCTTGAGATCCTTGCTGATGGTATCGGAAAGTTCGTTTCGAGCTATGACGAGAGAGCCGTCTGCGTGGCCGGGATATTCCATCACCTTATTGCCTGTAAAGGCCCAGAGGTAGGATGAAAAGGAACCGAACTCCTGCTGTATGGCAAGGAATACCTTCGCATTGCCGATAACCGCACGGATCTTCCTTTCTGACCGGATCATGCCATCGATGTGCATGATTCTCTCGATATCCTCTTCCGTGTATCTCGCGATTCTCTCTGGATCGAAGCCCTCGAAGGCTTCGCGGAAGATTTCACGTTTCTTCATAACGGTCATCCAGCTCAGGCCGCACTGCATCACTTCCATGCTGATGAACTCGAACTGTTTCACCTCATCGTGAAGGGGAACACCCCACTCAGTATCATGGTAGGCGACCATGAGCGGGTCATCTCCTACCCAGCTGCATCTGTTCATTGTCAGCTCCTTTCTTTTAAGTTCCTGTTCCATGATTCTAGCATGAATCTGATACTTCCCGTTCCTCTTTTATTCGGCACTTCAGCTATCGATAAAAATTTGTTGACAGGTACAGTTTAACGTTTTAACATGTACTAAACTATTGCATTAATAATAGCTGTGTACTGATCTGAAGAAGTCACAGGGAAGGGAGGGATGCAATGAATATTCTTGTCCGTCTGAAGACGTTTCTCGTACTGTACATCGTGTGGCTTGCCCTTATGGCACCGCTCACACTGCAGGACGTGGGTGCAGGTCTCGCGATAGTACTGCTCTTGTCAGTGCTTCCGCTTCCGAACATGGCTATCTACCGGGAGATTCCTCTTCTGCCGAAGAGAATTCTGTACTTTTTTCTCTACGTCCTCGTTCTTATCAAAGAAATCTTCAAGGCGAATATAGACGTGGCTCTCAGAGTTGTGCAGCCGGTGATTCCCCTTGAACCGGGTATTGTGAAAGTAAAAACACATCTCAAGAGCCGTCTGGGACGGCTTGTACTCGCCAATTCCATCACCCTTACTCCGGGAACCATTACCGTGGAGACGAAAGGGGAGGATTTCTATATTCACTGGATCTCCGTCGCCGCTGATGATGCAGAAGCAGCCACGAAGAAGATTGCGACTCTGTTTGAGAAATACCTGGAGGTCGTCTTTGGCTGATATCATGTTCACAATCGCCGCGGCTGTCATGGCTGTAGCTGTCATCATCACGTTCATCCGGCTCCTGATTGGTCCTGAACTCGGCGACAGGATAGTCGCGCTTGACGCGATGACGATTATGGCTCTGTCTGCAATCGCATACCTCGCCCACGTTCTCGGAAGAGTGATCTACCTTGATGTGGCTCTTGTGTATGGCCTGATCAGCTTCCTTGGAGTGGTCGCCATTGCCAGATATATGGAAAGGGGGCTCTGATTATGGATATTCTCGCTCTTATCGGTGCTCTGATCTCACTGACGGGATCCCTGTTCCTCCTTCTCGCGGCTATCGGGGTGATCCGTATGCCCGACACCTATAACAGGATGCAGACAGGAACGAAGGCGACAACGCTCGGGAGCATGCTGTTCTTCGTCGGTATCGCACTTGCACATCCTGCGTGGTGGACGAAGCTTCTGATCCTGATCGTATTTATTTTCATCACGAACCCGCTCTCTTCCCATGTACTTGCACGTGCTCTTCACTTTACCGGAAAGAGTCCTATCCTTTCTGGGCATGAAGGATCCTCCACCCGGGACGACCTGAGAGAGGAAGAAGAAAAAGGAGGAGAGGTATGAATCTGATTCTGGTAGGTCTGTTCGGTATCCTGATGCTGGCCGGCGGCGTTGCAGCACTGCACATGAAGGATACGGTATCGGCTATTCTCGCGGCAGGCACGGTATCCCTTGTGGCCTCTCTGCTCTACCTGCTTCTCGGAGCACCGGATGTTGCCATGACTGAGGCTGCCATCGGTTCTGCTCTCACCACGGTGGTGTTCCTGTTCTCCTGGGCCCGTATCAAGGGAACCCGGTCAGAGAAGGGGAAGAGACCTGAGGTGTCTGGAGAAACTGAGAAGAGGGAGGAACTGTAGCCATGATGAAACGACTGCTTATAATTCTGACCCTTGCGGCAGCTGCTCTCGGGTTTTTCCCTCTTACTTCTCTGATAACAGAGAACATGGGGCTTACTCCTCTTGCGAGGCATTATGTCGAGAAGGGTGCCGATGAGCTCGGAGCCGCAAACCTTGTAACCTCCGTGGTCGTCAGCTACCGCGGACTCGATACCCTCGGGGAAGTGATGGTGCTTTTCACCGCGACGACGGGAGTGACTGCCCTTCTTGTTGGAGAACATAAGAAGAAGGAGAGTGAAGATCTCGCCTTCGGTCGGCGGCAGGGCTCGGAGCTTCTGGCGACTGGAGCTGCATTTCTCTTCCCCATTCTTGTGCTTTTCGGTATCTACATCTTCGTGAACGGGCATCTGACACCCGGCGGAGGATTCCAGGGGGGTGTTGTACTGGCTTCTGCGTTCCTGCTGCTCCTCTTCGCGGACTGCAGAACCGAGCTGAACCATGCCCTGCTGAAAGGAGCCGAAGCCTTCTCAGGCGCAGCCTATGTTGCCGTCGGACTGCTCGGTCTCTGGCTGGCAGGCGGTTTTCTTGATCCCCGGTTCCTCCCTTCGGGAGAGTTCGGACAGCTGATCAGCGCAGGTGCAATACCTGTGATCTATATCCTGATCGGTATCAAGGTCGGCTCTGAGCTGACCGGTATCATCGATGCAATGAGGAGGTGTTCATGATGACTCAGATTGTACTGGCCATAGGATTTCTCCTTGTCTGTATCGGTTTCTGGGGTCTGCTCACCAGGAAGGATATCTTCCGTATCATCATCAGTTTCTCACTCCTCGATACGGGAGTGCATGTGGTGATGGTGGCTATCGGGTATGTGAAGGGAGGAACTGCTCCGATCTTCGACGAGGCTCTGGACGTGGCAGGTGCTGCCGGTAAGGTCGTAGACCCGATCCCTTCGGCACTGGTCCTTACGGCAATCGTCATCGGTCTTGCTGTCACCGCCCTGATGCTCTCCTACGCAATCCGCCTGCACGGCACAAAAGGAAGTCTTGCTGTTGAAGACTTGAAGGAGCTGAAATGGTAAATCCCCTCTATCTTATCGCATTACTTCTGGCTGCGGCATTTCTGCATCCCCTCATCACAAAGCTGAGTAGAAGTTCAGGACGTATCCTCGTGACACTCGTTCTTGCTCTCTGCGCCATTCTTCCCGTTCAGTGGCTGATCACGCTCGGAGCTTCTGAGGCGGCACACTCCTTCGTGTTCCAGACGGCAGGATTCACTTCTCCTCTGTCGATCAATTTCCAGGTGGGCTCTTCCGAAGCACTCTTTCTGATTCTTATCAACGCGGGTGTTCTGATCAACGCCGTTTACTCGATGAGCAGAGGTGACAGGAAGTGGGAGAATTCCTCACAGGTTCTTCTCATGACTCTCCTGCTCGGCGTGAACGGTCTCATTCTGAGCCGTGACCTGTTCAATATGTTCGTTTTCATGGAAATCTCTTCGATCTCCTTGTATGCGCTTGTCGCATCCAAAAAGAGCGGCAACTCCTTTGAAGCCGGCATCAAGATGATGATCGCAGGAGGGATCGCCTCGGCCTTCTACCTGATCGGCGTGATTTTCCTCTACCGGATCACGGGGACCCTCAATCTCGATGAGATGATTGCACGTCGTTCGATGATTACCGGTCCTGCAGGCATCACGGCCCTATTCTTCGTCACTGTCTCGCTCCTTATCGAGCTCAAGCCGTTCCCTGCGAACGGGTGGGGTGCCGATGTGTATCAGGCGGCGGATGTCGAGGTCTCCTCGCTGATCAGCGGCGCAAGCGCGACGGCTGTCTTCTTCGTCCTGTTCAAGGTGATTCCTCTGTTCAGTATGCCTGTACTCCAGGCGGTTGCCCTGAGCGGCGGGGCAACGTTCTTCGTGAGCCAGCTGGTGGCTCTCCGTCAGGATTCAGTGAGACGGATGTTCGGCTACTCCTCGATCGGTCAGATCGGACTGCTCATCTTTGTCGCTTCGCTGGGGACGCTGTACGGGGAGGTCTTGGCCTCACATCTGTTCGGCGGGATTTTCTTCCCCATTTTCCTGCTCGCAGGCAATCACCTGCTGAGCAAGGCGGGCCTCTTCTGGGTGAGTGGGATCACCTCCCAGAAATCGCTTCGACAGCAGACAAAGCACTGCGGACCTGTACAGAAGGGAGTGAAGGGAATTCTTGTCTCGGCTCTTGCTGGCTTCCCCCCGTTCCCCGCTTTCTGGGCTAAGTGGATACTGATCACCGCCCTGGTCGCGAGCGGAATCTACCTCTGGGCTTTTATTATCCTCCTCGGATCCCTGATCGAGGCCGTCTATCTGTTCAGGTGGTTCCTGGGAACTGTCAGGGATGCATCGGATAACGGACGTGTCCATGACGAGGAGATAGAAGATGACTTCAAAACGCAGAAGGTCTTCGCCTCGCTCTCTTCGCACTCCTATGCTTTCAGCAGAGCATGGAGCGCTCCTCTCCTGGTTTCTCTTGTTCTGGTCGCTGCAGCGCTCTTCCTGTCAGTCATCCTGCTTGTCCCGTCTCTCAGTTCCTCAGTTATCGAACTGTTGATACTCGCACCTGTCGCCGCTGTTCTCCTCTGGACACTCTTTGATCTCCTGAGGATTCCCTTCAGGATCCAGCTTCTACTCGGTATTCTCGCGGCTGCTGCGTACGGGTACATCTCGTTTGAGAACCTCACGGGTATCAGACAGATATTCGCTCTGATCTTCATCGCAGGTTCTGCCGTACAGATGATCGCCCTGATGAACAGGAAAGGCAAGCACGAAGGTCTTGCAGCCCTGCTGCTTACCCTGATCTTCTCGCTCGGATCACTGATCTGGGCACGCTCATCCATGCAGTTCTTCTTCTCCTGGGAGGTTATGACGGTCTCGTCGTTCTTCCTCATCACACGGGGAAAGAGAGCCTCGGGTGCAGCCCTGAGATACCTGACCTTCTCCCTCGCGGGAGCCTTCAGTATCCTGGCAGCTCTCGCGCTTCCCCCGGCAGGTGCGGCGGCACTGCTCTTCGCCTTCGGTTTCCTTGCAAAGATGGGAGCTTTCGGACTCCATATCTGGCTGCCGGGTGCATATGCCGAGAGTGATGATGATATTACTCCCCTGTTCTCGTCAGTGCTGAGCAAGGCAGGACTGCTCATGCTTTTCCTCCTTGCAGGCTACTTCTCTACCGAGATCCTCCCGGGAACCTCACAGATCACCTTCGCCGATATCCTCGGCTGGGTCGGGGTTCTCACGGCATTCGCCGGAGCCTTCCTCGCCCTCTTCAAGGAAGATATCAAATACACACTCGCCTACTCCTCGATGGGGCAGGTGGGCTATATGATTCTCTCCTGGGCGCTGATGAGTCAGCTCGGATGGATGAACTCCCTCTACCTGGCGGTGACCCACCTCCTGTTCAAGGGGATGCTCTTCCTCGCAATCGCAGGTGTCATCTACCGTACGAAGACACGTCTGATGTACCAGATGGGAGGCCTTATCTCGCGCATGCCGATCTCTTTCTTCACCGTCCTGATCGGTATCATCGCCCTCTCGGGCGTTCCTCCGCTCACCGGCTTCGGAACGAAGTGGATGCTCTATACCGCCCTGATAGAGAAGGGGTGGTACCTGCAGGCAGGTATCGCAATGTTCGCTTCGGGAGTCGCCTTCCTCTACCTGTTCCGTCTGATCCACTCGATCTTCCTCGGACAGCTCAAGGATGAGCACCGCGAGGTGAAAGAGGCTCCTGTGTGGTTCCTGATACCTCAGATTATCGGGATTGCGGGGATCATGCTCTTCTCGATGTATCCCTCAGTGCTTCTGAAGCCTCTTGAGGCCGCTGTAGCTCCTTTCTTCGATGCGACGATCAGCTGGGAAGGATACACGGTACTCTCCACCCTCGGGTACTGGAACGGCACCGCCGTGATGTTCGTCACGATCGGAGTGTTCCTCGCTCCTCTTATCTGGCTCCTCATCGTACAGAGGAAGAACACACAGAAGGTGGGGCAGTTCAACATCGTATATGCTGCCGAGCGGCCGTACAAACCCTCCACGACCCACTACGCCTACAACTTCTTTGCTCCGTATGAGAAAGCCCTCGGCTTCCTGCGGAAACCGCTTGTCACACGCTGGTGGCTGTGGGTCACCTCCGTGGCAAATGTTGCAGGCGGTGCGATCCGCCGTCTCTACAGCGGGAACATCCAGACACAGGCACTGTGGATCGTCCTTTACAGCAGCACACTGCTGCTGATACTCCAGAGAGGAATGTGAAGATATGAATGAGATTCTGACTAAAGCATGGTATACCCTTATCTCGCTGTTCGTGATCACCAACTACGGACTTATCCTCGGCGGGACGATGGCACGGGTACGGGCAAAAGTTCAGGGAAGGATAGGACAGCCGGTATGGCAGCCCTATCTCGATATCCTGAACAACAATTTCAAACGGACAGGAGTCTACCACGGGGTGATGTTCTATCTCGGTCCCGTATTCCGACTTGCGGGAGGTCTGGGCACCTACCTGTTCATCCCCGCAGTCTACGGCTCACTCGTCTTCTCCAACTTTTCCTTCTCCGGAGACCTGCTGCTTGTGATGTACTTCATCTTCTTCGGTCAGCTCGGCATGGCCCTCGGGGCAGGGCAGAGCGGACACCCGTACTCCCCCGTCGGCGTCTCGCGCGGCCTCGCGCAGATGACCGCCTTCGAGGTCCCTTTCGCCCTCTCGGTGATCGCCATAGCGGCACAGTACCAGAGCCTATCCATCACTGAACTCGTAGCAGTTCAGCAGGGAGGAATTCTCAACTGGATCGCCTTCACCAATCCTCTGGCTATGATAGCCGGCATGATCAGCTTCCTCGGCATGTCGATGGGAAATCCCTTCAGTGTCGTTATCGCACCTCAGGAAATCCCGATCGGTCCACCGACCGAGATGAACTCCTCGTTCCTCGGGATGCTGCAGACAAACAGAGCCATCTTCAACGGTGCGAAACTCGTCCTGTTCATGAACCTCTACTTCGGTGGAGCAACAACCATTGTCGTGATGGTCATCAAGACCTTCCTCATCTACCTCTATACCGTCATCGTCGGAGCTTCCTTTCCCAGGTTCAGAACGGATCAGTCAATCCGGTTTTTCCTCGGTATCCCGACACTGATCGGTATCGCAGCAGTCGTGCTGCAGATGATATAGGGAGGAAGGCGTTATGAAGGAGTCTAAGATGGATGAATTGAATTCCGTGAAGACAGATACAGAGAACCAGCTCGAGGAGCTCGCTGCCGCGATGCGTCTTGAGAATGCGGGACTGAGCGAACAGGATAAAGCCTATTTCTGTGACGTGCGTCCTCACCGAGTGGATCCCTACAGGGGGATCATGGAGAAGTTCGCAAACTGGGCACGTTCCCAGTCCCTGTGGATTCTCGGGTTCGGTACCGGCTGCGGAGCGATCGAGCTGCGCCCTCTGATGACGAGCCGGTTCGATATGTACCGCTACGGCATTCAGGCACGGCCGACCCCGCGTCAGTCAAGCGTCTTCGTCATCGGCGGATACGCCTCAGTGAAGACACTGAAGAGGGTTGTGAGAAGCTACGAGCAGATGCAGGGACCGAAGTTCGTTCTTGCCCTGGGAAGCTGCACGGTCAACGGCGGCATGTACTGGGACAGCTACAACACGATCAACAGGATCGATCAGTTTATCCCTGTGGATGTCTATATCGCAGGTTGCATGCCTCGTCCCGAGGCCCTGCTTGCCGGTTTCATACGCCTGAAGCAGATGATCAGGGAAGGCAGGTGCGAGGGGATGAACCGTTATGCTGATAACTTCGACTGGTATAAGGCAAACCAGAAGCAGATTATCCACGACTGGAATATGCCTGATTACAACTGGTGATGGAGGAAGAACGTATGACAGACACAACAGAAAGAAAGACGATAGATAGATCCCCCGGAGCCGAATTCATCCAGGTGCCGCGTGAAGAGGCGGTAGGGGCCATCACCCGCAAACGTGATATTGACGGGTACACCCATCTGGTATTCTTTACCGCAGTCGACTATATCGAGGACGGTATCTTCCGTCTCACCTACATGCTTCATAACTATGAGAGATGTCACGATCTCGCCATTCAGGTCGATATCTCCCGTGAAAACGCCTCGATGGAATCGATCCATCATCTCTGGCCTCACGGTGCAACCTATCAGAGGGAACTGAAGGAGATGTACGGCATAGACTTCCCGGGATCTCCCGGAGTGGACGAGAGTTTCGTCCTTGAGGGATGGGATGACATTCCTCCCATGAGACGGGAGTTCGATACGAAAGAGTATTCCGAGAAGACCTACTTCCCCCGCCCGGGACGTGTTACTCACGATACCGCGGCCTATATGAAAGAAAATCTGTACCCAAGCGAGGCTGAGACATGGTAAGAGATGCAAGAAGCAAATTCCCTCCCGTAGACGAAGTGACCGGGAAGAGTCAGTACAACCTTGAATCGGGGAAGTATCTGAAGATCTGGCAGGGGCCTCAGCATCCAGGTATCACAGGGAATATGTCTCTGGAGCTGACGGTCTGCGGAGATGAGGTGATAGACTGCAAGACCCACGTGGGGTACCTGCACCGCGGCTTCGAGAAGCTGATGGAGCGCCGAAGGTATATCCAGTGCTTCCCCCTTGTGTGCAGGATCTGTGTTCCTGAACCCGATTTCAACGAGTACCTCTTCGCCGAGTGTGCCGAGGAGCTCGCAGGGATCGAGGTGCCTGAGAAGGCGCAGTGGTACCGTGCACTCACCCTTGAGATGGCACGTCTCGCCTCCTTCCTGATGTGGATCGGAGGGCAGGGCGGAGCCTTCGGTATGGCTACCATCGGCCAGTGGACCGTCACGATGAGAGACTATGTCCTCGATCTCTTCGAAGAACTAACCGGGGGAAGGATCTACCACATGTACATTATTCCCGGAGGCGTCAGGAGTGATCTCCCCGAGGGGTATACTGACCGCGTGGAAGAGACCCTGGCAAAGATCGAGAAGGTACTTGATGATATCGAACTCGCGATGATGCATAACGCCGTCTTCAAGAAGAGGGCGAAAGGGCTCGGTGTCATCACACCTGCCATGGTCGACCACTGGGGAATCACCGGACCGAACGCCCGCGGAAGCGGCGTCGCCCGTGATATCCGTAAGGATTCTCCCTACCTGATCTATGATCAGCTCGATTTCGAGGTCGTCACAGAGACAGGCGGAGACGCCTACGCACGGACCTGGGTCCGTCTCAGGGAAACCCGGCAGTCGATCGACCTGATAAGACAGATCATGGCGAAGATGCCGAGTGAAGGACCGTTCTTCCAGAGGCTGCCGAACGTCCTTCACTGGAAAATCCCGGCAGGACAGACCTACAGGAAGGCTGAGTGTACCCGTGGAGAGTACGGCTTCTTCATGGTATCCGACGGCTCCGAACTGCCGAGGCGCGTGTACGTCAGAGGCCCCTCCTACACCCATGCGGTCACACTGATGGAACATCTGGCTGTCAATGTGAATATTGCCGACACAGCGGGACTGATGGTATCACTCCATACCTATCCGCCAGAGATTGAGAGGTGAGAATATGAGTCTGAAAGATATAGTTGCACCCTTTTCGGTGTGGAAACGGGTCTTCGAGAAACCCTATACGAATAAGAAACCGATCGATACCCGGCCTGGAGCTGATCGCTACCGCGGCTTTCATATCAATGCGATCGACACCTGTATCGGCTGCGGCACCTGTGAGGAGATCTGCCAGAATGCCGCAATCGACATGGTTCCGGTCAAGGAAACGAAACATGGAGACTCCGGTCTTCGTCCGAAGATGGACTACGGGAGATGCTGCTGGTGTGCTCTCTGTGTCGATATCTGTCCCACCGGCTCCCTCGGCATGAGCAATGAGTATATCTGGGTCGATGACGACCCCGAGGTATTCCGGTTCATTCCGGGTCATGATGACAAAAGCTGGAATGAGAGTGAACTCGGCTACCGCAGGGCCGAAGGATACGACCTCCTTGAAGGTGAGAGAGTTCCGATGCCGATGCTTTCCCTCGAGGAATCACAGAAGACCTTCATAGAGATGGTTCAGGGATACTCTGCTGAGCAGGCTAAGGCTGAGGCTGACCGGTGTATCGAGTGCGGTATCTGTAAGGCTACCTGTCCTGCCCATATGCAGGTCCCCGAGTATATCAAGGCTGTCAGGGATGGAGATATGGAAGAAGGACTCAGGATCGTCTATCAGGCGAACCCGCTCCCTGCCTCCTGCGGACGTGTGTGCTCCCATGCCTGTGAGTATGTCTGTGCCATGAAGCACAAGGGCGAAGCCCTCTCGATCCGCTGGCTCAAGCGTTATATCGTGGATCAGATATACCTCGGAGATTACACCAGTGTACTCGGCGAGTGCGAAGAGAATAACGGAAAGAAGATCGCCATCATCGGAAGCGGTCCCGGCGGTCTGAGCGCAGCCTATTATCTGAGGCTGCTCGGCTATGCCATCACCATCTACGATTCCAATGAACGTGCCGGCGGTATGCTCCGTTACGGTATTCCCGAATACCGTCTTCCTTATGACCAGGTTGAGAAGGACATCGCCTTCATCCAGTCCCTGGGAGTTGAGTTCCACCAGAATACGAGAATAGGAAAGGACCTTGAGTTCCAGAAAATGTACGACGAGTATGATGCCATCTTCTTCTCGACAGGACTGAGAGATCCGTACGGAATGAATATCCCGGGAGAGGATCTGAAGGGAGTTCTTTCGGGTCTCGATATCCTTGATGACGTCACGAACGGCAAGACCCCCGATATAGGCTCTTCGGTGGTTGTCATCGGCGGAGGAAATGTCGCCATGGACGCCGCCCGTACCTCTCGCAGGTATGAAGCTGATGTCACCATCCTCTACAGAAGACGTGAAGAGGATATGCCGGCTGATGAAGAAGAGATCGAAGAAGCACAGGGTGAAGGGTGTGAGCTTATCACGCAGGCGATCCCTCTCCGTTTGGAAAAGGGCGAGAAGACACGGCTCCGCCTTGTCTGGGGAGAAGCTGAGATGGTCTCGGACGGCCCCGGAAAGAGACCGAAACCCGTCCTGAAAGAGGGTGTGGAACACGTGATCGAATGTGATACCGTCATCCCCGCCATCGGTCAGTCTGCAGACTACTCCTTCCTTCCCGAAGAGATTGCAGCCAATCTCGTGGGTAAGAGAGGATATGTCGAAGTGAATGAGTTCCATCAGACACCGGTAGAGAAGATCTATGCCGGAGGAGATATCACGAACCCGACTCGTGATGCGATCAGCGCGATAGCGAACGGTCATTCGGCAGCCAAGGGGATCGATATATATTTGAACAATTTCAAGAATTGATTCAATAAATAGACAAAAGCCGGCAGATCCGATACCATACGGCTGTATTCATACATGGGGAGAGGTCTCCTCTCCCCGCTGAATGGAGTAACCATGGAGAATGAGAAACGCAAAGCTGAAATCCTCGAGGAAGTGAAACAGTGGTTCGAAGAGAACCGGTGCTGGGAAGTCGAAAAGATCCTCTCGATCCTGGCGAACCCCGTCCGTTTCCACATCCTCTGTGCCCTTGAGAAGGAATCATTCTCCGTAACTGAACTGATGAGTCTCAGTGGAGGGGGAGCTTCCAATGTTTCCCAGCAGCTCAAGATGATGAGCCTGGCAGGTTTCGTGACGAAGGAACGGCAGGGAAAGCAGATCATCTATTCCCTCCGGGATGAGAGGATACGAAGAATCATCCTCACCCTGGAAGAACTGTTCGGGAAAAGCTGATGAGTGCCGTCCTCCCTGTATCCTCTGTCTGGAGAGTATATGGAGTTTAGGTGAAGTTTATCCGTGTAGCCGCCTTTTCCTGTTGTCATTCATCACGCTAGGACGCATAGTACAAGCATGAAGCATATATTTATCGTGGAAGATCATGCAGCAATACGTGAAAGCGTGGGGTCCTACCTGGAACTCTCTGGATATACAGTTTCTACATTCCCTCTTATAGCTGATGCTCAAGCAGCCCTCGCTCAGAGCGAGCCGGACCTCCTTATTCAGGATGTGATGATGCCTGACGGGGACGGATTCTCCTTTGTGAAGCAGCTGAGAACCCAGTACTCGTTTCCCATCATTTTCGTCACAGCCCGTGCGAGCGAGAGTGACAGAATCATGGGATTTGAGCTGGGCGGGGATGATTATGTGGTGAAACCGTTCTCTCCGAAGGAGATTGTCCTGAGGGTAGGTGCCATTTTCCGTAGAATAGAAGGAAAAGAGCAGGAGTCGACAGCAGGTGAAACAGTGTGGAGCCATGGCAGATCGATCCTGAGGTTTGATGAGGATTCTCATTTCCTCGATATTGACGAGAAGGGAATCGTTTTAACAGCCGCTGAATGGCGGGTGCTTGCCCACCTCATCTCTCATGCTGGAAATGTCGTGTCCAGAGCCCAGATTCTCGATGCCTGCTTTGAATACTCGTTCGAGTCGTACGACAGAATCGTTGATACTCATATTAAAAATATCCGTGCGAAAATCGGCAACTCCGGAGGTTCCTGGATAGAGACAGTACGGGGGTATGGATATCGCTTTGCCGGCAGAAAAAAGGAGAGCTCACTGCCGTGAACTATGAATCTGGTGGAGGAGGGAAAACTCGGGTTCATAGCCTGTTTTTCAAACTTTTCGTGTCAATCATGTCAGTGACGGTACTGATCCTCCTTGTCCAGATGGTGGTACTCGTGGTGATGCTCCGTCAGCAGTCTGAGCAGTTTGCCCATGAAGCTTTCAGTTCGTACGAACAGCGGCTCAATGACCTGCTCGAATACAGCATACACGAAGGAGAGACGCTTTCGGTGGAGAATATCGGCTCCCTCCTCTGGATGGCTGCCGATGACAGAATTCTGGGACTTCTCCTCAAGAACGCCTCAGGGGATCTCGTCTTTGCACTGGGGAAGACCCCGAACGGGATCATTGTTGATGAAAATCCACTGGTCAGCGAAAACGGAAAAACTCTTCCCGGTGTTGAGAGCAACAGATTTATTGGAGGCTCATCCTTCCTCCAGGCAGATGCGAGAACAGCGTTGAAGGGGGAAGATCGTTCCTGGCAGCCTGAGGTCGAACAGGATATTGTGGGAACAATCCCTCTCTACTCCGACAGTGCCCGCTCTCATCTTCTCGGCAGTGTTGATGTCCTTGTTCTCTCCCCGATGGTCTATGCCATGAAAGCTCAACTGATACGGAAAATTCTCATCGGCTTCGCTATCTCGATCCCCATCGCGCTGGTCATAGCCTTCTTCGGAGCCCATCTGATTGCAGCAAGTGTCTCAAGGCATGCCGAAAGGATTTCAGGTTCTCTCTCTCAGATAGCACAGGGAGAATTCAAGGAAGCTCCGTATGAGACAACGGTACGTGAGCTGTCTCAGATAGGAGACTCCGTGGAAATCCTGAAAAAACAGCTGTCAGGACATGAGAAAATGCGTCAGCAGTGGCTCAAGGGGATAGCCCATGATCTTAATACTCCCCTCACATCCCTCAAACTCTCGGTAGAAGGAGCTCTCGACGGCATCCTGACCCCTGATGAGAAGCTTATACAGAGGATAAGAGACGAGCTCGAAGTGCTCGAGCAGCGTGTCAGTGCGGTCATGACCCTCTCTTCCATGCAGTCTCCGGACTTTCTCGTCCACACTGAAACTATTGAAGTTCTTGACTTCGTAGATGAGATGCTCACTTCAAGCGTGAACAGGTATCATGTGCTGATAGAACCCCTGACTGAATTTCTGTACGGAGACCGGCGTCTTCTTCTCCTTGCAGCGAGGGAAGCGATGAACAATGCAGTGAAGTACAGAAGCGGAGATGAAAAAATCCGCTGGGTCATCACATCAGAGAACGGTATGAACAGTATGAGGTTCTCCAATACGGGGACTCTCCCTCCCGAAGGCTCTGACGAACTCTTCGAACCCTGGGTCAGGGCCGACAGATCCCGTTCTCTCCCAGGCTCAGGTATGGGACTGACTATCATCCGTCAGATCATGGAAAATCATGGCGGCAGTGTCTCTCTCACGCAGGAAGACCATATAGTCTCACTCAGTATGAGCTGGCCGTCCGTCAGCGACGGGCCCGACTCAGTGAACGGATAGCGGTCTTCACATAAAGCACACAGAAAATCACAGAGCAGTCAATAGAGCACCATACGAAGCACATGGGTACATGGGAATATTCAGTCATATTACATAAAAAAAATGGAGATGATCTGAATGAAAAAAAGTATTGTGCTTATCGCAGTGTTCGTATTGGTTGCCGGGGCTGTATTTGCTGAACCGCAGTTTTCCGGTAGATTCA
The DNA here is from genome assembly GCA_963676605.2 of Sphaerochaetaceae bacterium. Lineage (GTDB taxonomy): Bacteria > Spirochaetota > Spirochaetia > Sphaerochaetales > Sphaerochaetaceae > SABI01. Next base: position 62,807 of record CAXXSP010000034.1, read on the forward strand.
GTTTTGATTACATCATGGATATGGACGGCAATATCGTTGCCGAAGGAGCAGATGCCGACACCAGAGCTGCAGAATTGTTTCTGAGTCTCACCTCAGATTACTGGGATCTTGATGTGCGGACAGTTGACGATGCAGGAAGCAAGGTTGGAGATGTTGATGCTACAGCTACCTTGAAGGTGAATCAGATTCTCGATACAGCGGGCATCTCTCTTCCTGTTGCTGTCAATGCCTATGTCGGGAACCAAAGATTTGCGGGCTCAACCGTCTATGCGGATCCCAGCGGAGCTGAAGGAGATTACGCATTCCTTTCAACTGACATTCAGCGCGTGAATCTTCCCATCGGAGCCAGTTTTTCATATGAGAACCTTGTCACCGTCCGTGGGGGTGTAGATTTCATCGACGAAGGTTATTTCTTCAGTACCGTTGTCACTCCGATCGAAGGGATAGGCGTTGCCTTTAATATGGTCGATCAGGCTGATTTCGATGTATATCAGGTCTCAGGAGTAGGTCTCAGCGGCAGTGCTGCAGCAGATATCGGAGTTCTCGCAGACCTCGATTTCGACCTGACTGTCTCCGGAGCCGGATGGTTTGCTGTGGATGATGATACAATGAACAACTACTTCGCTGCTGTAACCGGTGGTGTAGATGCAATCTCCGTCTTTGCTGAATATACGAATGAACAGGAGATCAGTAACCTCTATTTCGGTGGACGCTATACGATCTCAGACGCTCTCAACACCTCTGTCGGCCTTGGTTTCGAGGATCTCGACGATGCAGAGGTCGGTGCCTGGATCAATGCTCAGTATACGATCGCTGACATCAGCACCTTCGTTGAATACGGATTCTACGGTGATGGTGATGAGTCTTCAGAGCATTACATCCAGACAGGTCTGAGTTTCGCTTTCTAAGGTTTTGAGGAGATCCTTCCCCTCACTGCCCGCAGGGGATCCTCCAAAAAATATATTTCGTTATACAATTTCTCCCCCCGGCACCGTTGGTGAGGGGGGAGGAGCTTTTTTTAAGCCTTTCTTCTGTATTCGAAAGCCCTATCCCCGTCTGTAATATTGTCACAGAACATCGGAAATGACTCTCTTCCCTTTTCTTCACTCTTTGAGTATATTGAACACAAGCAAGTAAACAAACTTTTTTGGAGGATATAGATGAGTGAAGTAATATTGACGAAGGATAATTTTCAGGCGGAAGTGATCTCTTCCGATCTCCCCGTACTGGTAGATTTCTGGGCTGTGTGGTGTGGTCCATGCAGAATGATCGCTCCTTCGATCGAGAAACTCGCAGAGAAATATGCAGGTAAACTCAAGGTTGGAAAACTGAATGTGGATGAAGAGCTTGAACTCGCTCAGCAGTACCAGATTTCCAGCATCCCGACCCTAGGTATCTTCAAGGGCGGTCAGATTGTCGCTCACAAGGTCGGTGCACTGCCTCTGGCAGCTCTCGATTCATGGGTGAGTGAATTTATCTAAGAGAAATACATCTCGAATGCACAAGGGAGTCACTGAATGAGTGCCTCCCTTTTTCACGTTCAGGGGGAATAGGTTTCCGTGCAGTTGGGCTGCCCGAAGGAAGAAGAACCTGTCGGGACCGTGTACCACTGATCAGATGCAGTCTCTGCAGGTCCTGACTCCCTCCTGTTCAGGCTTCTTGTCGAGGTGGTGCTGTCGGTCCTTACTGCCGTTTCAGGGTGGATAACAGCAGGGTTCACAGATGGATGTTCCCTCGAGTTCCATAATCTGTTCATACACTTCAGCTGTTCCGAAGCCTCCGTATTCTGTATCAGAATCGTCAGAACGGTCTGAATAGGGAAGAGCATCGATGATCGCATGTCCGCAGTTCTCATAGAGAGAAATAACTCCGTTACTCCCCCCCAGGCCTTCCTCTCCCGCGAAGAAAAAGTGTTCATGAGCGTGTAGATTTTCTTTCATTCCGTACTGAAGTACGACATACTCTCCCTGTTTCACTTCATAGGGGGGGAAGGTGAATAGACCGGAATGGATTCAGGTACATTCCGTCGTAGACCGTGATGCCGGCAAGATCACCGTCACTCAGCACTCTCAGTTCTATCCTATCGGGCTGACTTTTCGTTCCCCTGATAGAGAACTCATTGAGAAGGAGACGGGGGATTCGGCTGTTCTTTCCCGAGATATCTTTTTCGATACTCGTGGTATTGCCCGCCCTGTCTTCAACTCTGAGAGCAATGTTCAGCTGCTCGGAGGGAAGAAGTTTCTGAAGAAGTGTGATATGCACCTCTCTGCCTGAGGGTACCGCTTTCAGTTTCTCATCTCCTGCGTAGGCCGAACATGCGTGGACGGACTCATCAAACCGTGCGGTGACAGTGATCTCATTGGAAGCCTCGAAGGAAAACAGGACGGGGCTCTGTCGGTCTTTTCCAATGAAGAAGTTCTCAATGCTTCCCTGCGATGTGACAGGACAGCCCGTCAGAAGCATACAGCTCATGATAATGGTTGAAATAAGATATCTGCTCATACCTACTCTACGTGAGGGAGGAGCGTATTGATTGACCTGAGCAAAGAGAATAAAGTAGAGTACACGCAGAATAAAGGAGATCACCGGGTATGGGAAAACTGTGGCAGAAAGAGACTTCACTCGATTCACTCATGGAAGAATTTTCAGTCGGAAGCGACTACATCATAGATCAGGAACTGATCCGGAGCGATATTCTCGGTTCGATGGCTCATGCACGGGGAATTCATCGGGCAGGACTCCTGACTGATGAAGAGCTCGACAGTCTGCTCGCTGCTCTGAAACAGCTTTTCAGACGTGCGGAGGATGGCGAGTTCGAGATCAGACGTGAGGATGAAGACTGCCATACAGCCCTTGAAGGGTATCTCACGGAGATGGTGGGAACCGCAGGAAAGAAGATCCACACGGGAAGATCAAGAAACGATCAGGTACAGACAGCGCTGAGAATCTGGATGAGAGAACACCTCCTGACGCTCCATCATCATACGGTGGAACTTGCACAGACCCTACAGGCTTTCGCATCGAAGTATGAGATGGTTCCCATGGCAGGGCGTACGCACATGCAGATTGCCATGCCCTCCTCGGTAGGATTGTGGGCGGGCTCCTTCTCCGAGCAGCTTCTTGATCTGGCGGGGCATCTGCTCAGTCTCTACCGGATGATCGATATGAACCCCCTCGGATCAGCAGCCTCCTACGGCTCCCCCGTCCCCATTGACCGTGGCTATACCTCCCGACTCCTCGGCTTTTCGAAAGTACACAGGAATGTGCTCTATGCGAATAACTCCCGCGGCCTCTTCGAGGGTATGCTCCTTGACGGCTGTGATTATATTGCCCTTACCCTGAGCAAACTCGCCCAGGATCTGATTCTCTTCTCTCTCCCTGAATTCGGGTACTTTTCACTCAACCCGAAGCTCTGTACCGGCTCCTCGATCATGCCTCAGAAGAAGAACCCTGACGGCCTTGAGCTGACCAGGTCCCGTGCCTCCATGATCAGCGGGTATGCACTCCAGGTGAAATCCATCATCCGGAGCCTGCCCAGCGGCTACAACAGAGACTTCCAGGATACGAAAGAGCCCTTCATCAAGGGGATGAAGTCCACCGTCCTTCTCGTGCAGATCATGAATCACATGATGAACGGCATCTCAGTTCATGAAGATGCTCTGGAAAGAGCCTGCACAGGTGAATTGTATGCTACTGATGAAGTCCTGAAAAGAATTGCACAGGGAGGATCGTTCCGCGACGTCTACCGTGAGGTTGGAATGGATCTGGAGAGTGTCGCTTCCTACGATCCGATAGATACGCTCTCAACGAGGACGAGTGAAGGAACGACAGGAAACCTCTTCCTGAAGGATCTCGAAAGAGAGATCGGGGAAGAGGTCTCTGAAAGTGATACGCTCAGAGAGAGACTCTCGTCTGCCTATACAGCGCTGTTCGGCTCTGAGATTTCTCTGGACTAAAGCCTGTAGAGGACTCCGACGGTGCTCGTTGCAAAGCCGACGAGGGGCATCAGCGGGTGCCAGATCGCCTGAAATCCCCCTTCTGATGATGCTACATACGCCGCCATAGGGGTATTTACATTCACGAATATCCCGGTGTCTTTTTCCGGAATCCAGTATTCTCCCTTCAAGGCGAGCCCCAGAGCTCCGAATATACCCTCTTTGAAGTCAGTGAAGCCGAGTGTTCCTACTCCGAGTTTCAGGTCGAAATTCTCGCCGAGACTGATCGGATAGGTGATATCTCCCGTCACAACGAAGAACGGGACAAAGAAGGACCCCTCGGTGGAATCGGTTGCCCATTCGATGTACTTGAATCCGAGAGGATAGTTGAGTCCTGCCTGGATATCGAGAGTACCGAGCGGTACATCGACGACAACGCCGCTTGCAAGGAATCCCAGCTGACCTCCGATGGCAAGTGAATCATTCGCGCCGGCAGAGATGAATCCCGTCGAGCAGATCAGAATAACCAGGGAAAGTATCAGTATTTTTTTCATACGTTCCTCCTCATGCTGTGCATTACTGTCTATTGACAGTATAGCCTATGACATAAGAACAACACAAGAATGGAATCGTTACGATTATATCGGGAATATATGAATGCATTTCAGTCGACTTAAGACAAAAGGTCGTTTATTAAAAGGGTGTGAATTTTACCTCTTCTCCTCTGTTGCTCACACAGTAAATCCGGGTGGGAGAGTCTTCCCATCGGGGGTTACTCCATCCTGGTGATTTCACCTTCATCAGTGTTGAATTATACATGGAATTTGTGTACAGTAGCGACTATGAGTATCGTCAAGCCGCATAAATTGGGAATCATAGCAGGTCCGGGATCGGAATACTTTGCAGGGAAGGTAGTTAAACACCTCAGAAGACTCTATCTCGATCGTTATCAGAAGCTCAGTGCTTCGCTGGCGAAGCGGCATGATATGACTCCGGAAGAACTTCTCGATATCGTCACACTCAATGATGACCTCCTGAGCAAGCGGATTCCGAGGGGAAAGAAGCCGAAAGCCTATACCTGCCCAGACCTCGATATCCCGGTGAAGTATACTCAGTTCGTGAACGGTGAAGTCAAGTCCGAAATTCTGGCTCCGGTTCGTGGACTCAGGATTTTTCTTATCTATGATGTATCGAACAGTTACCCCATAAAACTCAGAGGGACCGAAGATACCACACGGCTCACGATCAATGATCACCTGATGTTCATCTTCACAACTATCAGCGCTCTCAAGAACTCCGGAGTAGACTCGGTGACCCTCGTACTGCCGACTTATCCCTATTCACGACAGCATAAGAAGGGCTCCCGCGAAGCGCTCACTGCTGCCGTGTTCGGACGGATGTGCGAGGATATGGGGGTGGAGAGAATCATCACTCTCGATATTCACTCGCGTGAGATCGAGAATGCCTTCAACAACACTCATCTCGAAAATCTTCACGCAAGCTATCAGGCACTGATCAAGCTGCACAAGATTATCGACTTCAGTGACCCCGATCTCGTCGTCGTCTCCCCCGATACCGGTGCAGTCCTGAGGAACAAGTTCTACGCAGAAGCTCTCCATCGTCCCCTTGCCATGCTCTACAAAGAGCGGGACTACTCGGTCGTAAGCAAGGATGCGAAGAGCTCGAATATCCGCTCGATCAGTCTTCTCGGTGATGTCAAGGATAAGACAGTCCTCATGGCTGACGATATGATCGGCACCGGAGGAACCCTCCTTATCGCGATGCGGGAACTGCGAAAGATGGGAGCGAAAAAGATTATCTGTCTCGTCTCTCTGCCCTTCTTCAATGGGAATGCACGGGAAGAGTTCGATGCAGCCTATCAGGAGGGAGTCTTCTACCGGATCGTGGGAACCAATGCGGTGTTCCATGACAAATGGCTCACCTCGAAAGAGTGGTTCGTGCAGGCAGATGTCACCGAACTGTTCGCCCGGGTCATTTCCCGTCTTCACCACGGGAGACCTCTCAGTCCTCTTCTCGATAACAGGCAGTTTATCCATCGGCTCGTTGATATCTCACAGGCCAATCCGCAGGCTCCATTGCCGAGGAGTAAAGAGACCTACTAACAGGAATCTTTCCTCTCTCGGCTGGTCACAAGGCCCCGTAAGCCCCTGATGCACCCTGATTCCATTTCTCAGGACACGATGCTCAGGAAAAGATGTCAACTAAGAGGAGTTACCAATGGATTTATCTAAAAGAATATCAAGTTTTCAGGCTTCCCCGATTCGACGGCTCGTTCCTTATGCAACGGCTGCGAAGAAGAAGGGGATTCACGTATATCATCTCAATATCGGGCAGCCCGATATCAAGACCCCTTCGCAGGTGATTGACGCGGTCCGTTCGTTTGACCATTCGATCATAGCCTACGGAGAGAGTGAGGGCGATGCTTCTTTGAGAGCTGCGCTCACCTCCTACTATGAAGGATATGGAGTATCTGTCGAGGATGATGAGATCATGGTTACCACCGGAGGAAGCGAAGCTCTCCAGTTTGTGCTCATGACCCTGTGTGATCCCGCCGATGAGGTGATCATACCCGAACCCTATTATACGAATGTCGACTCCTTCGCGAAAAGCGCCGGGGTTGTCCTCAAGCCGGTGACAAGCCGCTTCGAGGATGCGTTTGCTCTTCCTCCGATCGAGGAATTCAGGAGAAATATCACCGACAGGACGAAAGCGATCCTTCTGTGCTCACCCAACAACCCTACAGGTTATATATACTCGAAGGAAGAGCTTTCCGCTCTTCTTGATATCGCCGAAGAGAAGAATCTCTTTCTCATCGTCGATGAGGTCTACAGGGAATTCTGCTATGACGGAGGATCCTTCATCAGTGCACTCACCTTCACCGATCATCTTGACAGGATAGTCGTCGTAGACTCCTTCTCCAAGCGCTACAGCATGTGCGGAGCTCGTATCGGAGCCCTGGTGACCAAACGAAAGGATATCATCGAGGGTGCAATGAAACTGGCTCAAGCACGTCTCTGCCCGCCTGATATCGAACAGGTTGCCGCTCTCGCAGCACTCAGTACCCCCTCGAGCTACATCGAGGAGGTAAGGGAAGAGTACCAGGCACGACGTGATTTTCTCGTGAGAGAACTCAATACGATTGAGGGTGTTTCCTGTTCCAACCCGAAGGGAGCTTTCTATCTGATAGCAGAGCTGCCTGTCGAGAATGCTGAGGATTTCTGCCTCTTCCTCCTGAGAGATTTCAGCTATAAAAACCAGACGGTGATGTTCGCTCCGGCGGAAGGTTTCTATGTCACCGAAGGAATGGGAAGAAATCAGGTGAGAATCGCCTATGTCCTGAATGTCGAAGATCTGAAGCATGCGGTGGAATGTCTTCGCGAGGCTCTCAGGGAGTATAACAGCTGACGTACAGTTGACCTCAGAACGTCAGCACCTTATGATGTAAAGGGCGAAAGTTTGAGACATGCATGTAAAGTCATGCAGCCTGTGGAGTGATTTATGAATAAATATGTTACACGAAGGATTCAGATAGGATCGATTCTGATTGTGGTTGACCTTGCATTGCTCTGGTTCTCCCTCTTCCTCGCCTCCTATGTATCGAATCTGGCCACCAGCTTCTTCAGCGACAACTGGCTTCTCCTTGCCGCATTTCTTTTTCTTCATGTGGTTGTTCTTTCGATCGCAGGCTTCTATTCCATCAGGCTGGTGGACAGCTCTCTTGAACTGATCACTCTCGGGGGGATCCCCCTCATCCTGCTCTCTCTGGTCACCTCCATTCTTCTTCTTGTTGTTACCCGGGACTTTTCTCTTGTCCTGAAGACCTATATTCCGTTTGCTACCTTCTCTCTCCTATTCCTGCTCGGGTACAGGGTCATCTTCAGATTCACGAAGACCTACCTGTTTTCCCCTCAGCAGTCGAACAAGAATCCGAAAGCTCTTATCTACGGAGCAGGCGAGATCGGTATGCAGCTTGCACGGCAGCATTACCGGAATAAACTCGGTTACTCTGTCGTCGGTTTTATTGATGACAATCCCGTGAAACTCTCGATGATTGTCGGGGGAATCAGAGTCCTCGGAGATCTCGAAATGCTCCCTGCCATCATCCGAAGTGTCGATGCCGATATGCTCGTGATCGCCATTACTGATCTGAAGAAGGAGAAAATCAGGAAGGCGATGGAAATAGCTGGACGCTTCGGGGTGGAGATGAAGATCATCCCCTCCATGTTCGAGATGGAGGAGTCGAAGTCGACTGTTGCAGATATCAGAAATATTCAGGTGGAGGACCTGATCGGGCGATCTCCTGTCTCTCTCGATAAGGAGCCGGTCAAACGGATGATAAGCGGGAAGTCTGTTCTCGTTACGGGGGCAGGCGGTTCAATCGGAAGTGAGATCTGCCGTCAGCTCCTCGAATACGGGACTGAAAAACTCTATCTTCTCGACATCGATGAGACCGAGCTGCATGACCTTTCGCTCAGGCTGCACCAGTATCGTCAGGAATTCAGCGAGAAGATCATTCCCATCGTCTGTGATGTCCGTGACATGGGGAAGGTGAAAGCCTTGTTCAAGAGCATCTCCTTCGATATCGTCTTCCATGCCGCTGCCTACAAGCATGTTCCCATGATGGAATATTATCCGGAAGAGGCGATCAAGACCAATATCGTCGGAACCTATAACGTGCTCTCCAATGCGGTTGCCTCAGGTGTTGAGCGATGTATCATCATCAGCACCGATAAAGCTGTGAATCCCACCAATGTCATGGGGGCCACCAAGCGTGTTGCTGAGCAGATTGCGAGCACCTTGAGTTCTTCTTCCACTGAGATCATCAGTGTCCGCTTCGGTAACGTACTCGGATCCCGCGGATCGATGCTCCCGCTGTTCATGGAGCAGCTCAGGAACGGACTTCCCATCACCGTTACCGACAGGAGTATCATCCGGTACTTCATGACGATCCCTGAAGCCGTTTCACTTGTTTTCCAGGCAGGTGCGCTCGGCAAGGGCGGAGAAGTGATGGTGCTTGAGATGGGAGACCCGGTCAATATCTACGAGTTCGCGAAAAAGCTTGTCACCTATTTCGGTGACGGCCGCAGCGATGTTGTGATCACCGGTCTGCGTCCTGGTGAGAAACTCTACGAAGAGAAACTCAGTGATGCAGATACAACAATCCCGACCGATAATCCCAAGGTCTACAAGGCTCTGGTCACCAGTAATCTGGATGAAGATGCCATCAGGGAATTCATCGGTAATTTCGGTACGCTCACTCAGGTTGAGATGGTGGAGGAACTGAAACGGATTGTCCCTGAGTTTGTAAGACCAGCGAACACGGTGGTCGGAGCCTAGATGAAATCATATTGTCTCTATTGTAAAAGCGGTGCGGAGCCGAGAGTTGTCAAATCTCTCGAGAAACGGATGCGCGAAGAACTCATGGAAGATGTCGAAATCCTCTATCCGAGCAGGATCATGAATCAGCGGAAGCAGGGAAAATGGAGGAAAGTTCATCAGCCTCTTCTTCCCGGCTATGTCTTTCTCTACCTCGGAGATGAAACGGAATTCCCTATGTTCCTTGTACGTGAAGAGAGAAACGCCTATAAAATTCTCAGAAACCTCGACAGGACACTCTCTCTGAAGGGAGGAGATGAAGAGTACGCCCGATGGGTTTACCGTCATCACGGCCTTATCAAACCGAGTAAGGTGAAGTTCGAAAACGGCCGTCTCGTGAAGGTCATCGATGGGCCGCTGCTCGATATGACCGGGAAGATCACGAAGGTAGACAGGCATCACAAACGAGTCTACGTATCCTTTATGTTCGGGGGTAAGGAACAGATCATCAACATGAGTATCGATGACCTTGGAGATGTGAATTCTGACTGAGCAGCCACCCCTGTGAATTCACTCCTTTTCTGTGATATACTTCTCCCAAGGAAGGGAAGGGGCTGATAGGTCTTTACTTCCTGGATATGCACCAACTCAGCACTGAAACATGCATTCAATGAGTCTTTTCTTCCCTCCTCCACTGCGTTCTCTGCGGTGATAATCTAACCTACGGAGGGTTGAGCAATGAACAATTTTTCCTATCATAATCCCACACGGATTATTTTCGGTAAGGGTACGATCTCTGAAGTCGGTTCTCATACGGCACGGTATGCGAAGAAGATACTTCTTCATTACGGAGGAGGCTCTATCAGGAAGAACGGTGTATATGATACCGTCACGACTTCCCTGCAGGAACAGGGGGTGGAGTATGTAGAGCTTTCGGGTGTTGTACCGAACCCGCGTCTCTCTCTGGTGAAAGAGGGGATCGATATCTGTAAGAGAGAGGGAATTTCCTTCATCCTCGCCGTCGGCGGCGGGTCAGTCATCGATTCTGCGAAAGCCATCGCCTTCGGAGCTCTCCTGAATGATGAGGAGGATGTATGGGACGACTATTACATGAATAAAGACTGTTCAGTCACCAAATCCCTCGGCGTCGGCGTAGTGCTCACGATTCCGGCTGCCGGCTCGGAGAGCTCGATCAGCTCCGTCATCACAGATGATGAGAGTACACTGAAGAGGGCTGTCAATCAGGAAGCACTGACTCCTCACTTCGCTATCATGGATCCCGAGACCAACTACTCCCTTCCCGACTACCAGAGTGCCTGCGGGGCTGCCGATATTCTCGCTCACCTGATGGAGCGCTACTTCACCAATGCGAAGTTCAATGATCTTTCCGATGCGTTTCTTGAGGCAGCTATGAGAAATGTGATCTCATTCGCTCCGCTTGCACTGATGGATCCGACCGAATACCGTTACAGAGCAGAGCTGATGTGGACAGGAACAATCGCCCATAACGGACTTCTTGATAGAGGAAGAGTAGGAGACTGGGCGTCTCATGCTATAGAACACGAACTCAGTGGTGTGTATGACATTGCCCATGGGGCAGGACTTGCAATCGTCTTCCCTGCATGGATGAAGTATGTCCACAACCATAATATCGACCGTTTCGTGCAGTTTGCTGTACGTGTCTGGAATATCAGCGTGACACTTGATGACAAGGAGACGGTCGTTGCTCTCGCAATCATCCGGCTTGAGGAATTCTTCCGCTCTATAGGGCTTCCTGTAAGACTGAGTGACGCAGGGATCGGAGAGAAGGATATTCCTCTTATGGCGGCGAATCTCATGAAAGGAAGTGACGGGGCAGGTACCTTCGTCCATCTTGTAGCCGAAGATGTGGAAAAGATACTCCGCCTCGCCCTGTGAGGACTAGGCCTCTATCTTAACCATCTTGAGAGCACCGAAGGCGCAGTAGCGGGTGCATATACCGCAGTCTGTACACTTCATTTTGTTCACGACGGGTGCCTTGAAGCCTTTCTGGCGCAGGGCACCGTTCGGGCATGATCGTATTGCAGGACACTTATGGTTCTGAGGGCAACGGTGTGCCCTTACTTTCATTTCTTTCGGCACAGGTTCGTTCTTGATAAAACTGATCAGAGACCCGAGGACATCTTTAAAAGCCATAGCGTTGTTTTTCCTTCTATCGCAGAGTGGAAGGAAGTATAACAGGGACGAAAAGTATCTGTTGGTGATAATGTCACGGACGAAGGAATTCTTCCCGTATGGTGTTGAATTCCTCACTGATCTCCCGGAAGGCAGAAAGGACAAGAGGGTTGAAGTGCGAGGGAGAGGTCCTTTCATCCCCTTCGAGAATGATCCGTACCGCCTTATCGTGTGAGAAAGCCTTCTTATACTGACGCTCGGAAACCAGTGCATCATACACATCAACCAGTGCAACAACAGCCGCACTGGGCGGAATATGCTCTCCGCTTATCCCTGCCGGATACCCTGAGCCATCATACTTCTCATGATGGTAGAGGCATATCTCATATGCCTTCTCTAAAAGAGGGTTGCTGCCGATCATCTCTATCGTTGTTTGTATCGCCTCCGCACCGCGGAGGGTGTGCTGCTTCATGATCTCCCATTCCTCAGCACTCAATGCTCCCTTCTTCGTGAGTATCGCGTCAGGCACGGAGACCTTCCCGATATCGTGGAGGGCGGAAGCCTGGGCAAGGAGAGAAACTTCCTCCTCTGATAGAAATTTAGGGTGTCTTGCTGCTATATGGGATGCAAGGACGGCGGTATAGCGCTGGGTCTTGAAGATATGTTCTCCGGTTGTTCTGTCCCGTGATTCCGCGAGGTAGGCTACCGCCTGGATTACGGAGTCTCTGGTGTGGGTGATTTCTTCTGTTCTCTCCTGCACCATGCGCTCCAGGTTCTTTCTATGGGTGCTCAGTTCTAGATGGAGAGCAACTCTCTTCTTCACGATCTCGGTATGAAAAGGTTTCGTGATGTAGTCGACAGCTCCCGAATTAAGTCCTCGCACCTGATCTGCGGTCTGATCCATACCGGAAGCGAAAATGACGGGAATCCTTTTCAGTTCGTCACGTGAGATAAGGGTGTCAAGAAATTCATAACCGCTCATCCCCGGAAGCATAGCATCGAGTATGATGAGATCAGGGATGACGGTCTCAAGGATATGTAATGCTTTTTCCGCATCGATGGCGACGAGAAGTGAGTGGGAATCTTCAAGGGAAGATACAAGCAGATCGATATGGAAGGGAGAGTCTTCTACAATAAGTATGGTACTCATGAATTCTCCCCTTCTCCTGATAATGTATCCAGCAGGTTCTGTATGATTGTTTCCGCACTGAGGAAGTTATAGGCGAGGATGAATTCTTCCGCTTCCTCGATTCTCTGGGCAGTTCTCTGGGGAAGCTCGAAGCCCTGAATCTCTTTCAGTGCCTGCTTCACATGCTGAATGTCACCGATGGAACAGCCTTTCAGCATCGTTTCAAGGAGTGAGATGACTTCACTCAATCTCATCTCTTCCTTCGTGTGTTTCTCGACGTTTCTGGTTATATACGGAGAATCCTCCACAGCCTGCAGTGCATAGGAGAACGAGGAAAGGAAAGCCCGTTCCGTCTCTTCAAGCCCATGATCACTTCCGCTGAGAAGTATCGTCTCAAGCCGTGTCGCGAGTTGGGACAGATCCTCTGCTCCGAGACTGGAGGCGATAGACTTCACTGAGTGTACAAACCGGATACGGTCCTCACTGCGAGCAGATGCCTCTTCATACAGAGTTCGGAAGGAGTTGTATCCGTCATAGAATTTTCTGATCAGTCTGATATAGACATCCTTATTGTAGTCGAGAAGGGCGAGCCCTTTGTTCACATTAAAGCCCTGAATACTGACTGATTCTCTCTCTCCTGACGTTCCCTCCGGTGTTCCTTCTTCAGCTGTCTGAGATGGTATGTACTGGAGGAGCACTCCATAGAGATCCTCTTTCTGGATCGGCTTCGCAAGATACTCATCCATACCCGCCAGGATACACTTCTCTCTCTCCTCGAAGGTCGCGTTGGCTGTGACGGCGATGATCGGAACCTGAGCATCCAGTCCACGGATGAGTTTTGCGGTTTCATATCCATCGATGCCCGGCATGATGATATCGAGGAGGATCACATCGAAGTGTTCCTTTTTCACCATATTCACCGCTTCAAATCCGCTGGAGGCGACGGCACTGGAGGCCCCCACCTGATCAAGCATGTAGATAAGGATCTCCTGATTGATCTCTATATCCTCGACGACGAGTACATGAAGAGGGGCGAGGACTGAGAATGTGCTGTAGTTGAAAGAAGTGTCCCTCTGGAGCTTCTCCCCGGTTGCATTGATCTGTGCAATAACCGTCTCCGCATCAAGCGGGGTGGTGAACCGGTTGTCGAATAGCCGGTATCTCTCATCAAGACCCTTGAAGGATGCCGCATTCACGGAAGTCAGTATGATCTGGTGGGAGATATGCTTTCCCTCACTCCTGCACAGCCTCAGGATTTCGAGAGCTCGATCGTGTATCATCGTGATATCAATGAAACAAAGTGCGTAGGGATGACCGGCCTCACCCACCTTCCTGAGGAAGAGATCGAAATCCTCTTTCTCTGTGATGATGTCAGGATGGAAGGAGAGGGAGGAGAGGAGCTGAGAGGAAAGCTGTGCCATCCGTATGTCTGAATCTACGACAGCAACTCTCGCCCCTTCCCAGGTGGCATCCAGGCTCTCAGGAATTGCAGACGAGCCTGCGATCTTCAGAGGAAGATCGAGGATGAAGGAGCTGCCGTTTCCGAGGGAACTTTCGATACGGATCGTTCCGTCCATGCTCTGGGCGAGGGATTTTACAATCGGGAGCCCTAAACCGGATGAGTGAAGGTCTTGAGAACCGGAGGTTCCGGTGGAATAGAACGGTGTGAAGAGCTTGTCGATATTTTCCTGGGGGATTCCGATACCGGTATCACTCACTGAGATCTCCACCTGATAGATTTCCCCCTTCGTGACCGGGCATACAGCCTGAATGGAGATACTTCCCTCATCAGTAAATTTGATTGCGTTCCCTATGAGATTATTCAGTATCTGCCCGATACGCACGGGATCTCCGAGGAGGAGAGGTGGAATCCTCCTATCCACATTGTAGGTGATCTGCAGCTGCTTTCTCTCGGCATCCTGCTTGAATGCTTCTGCTGCATAGGTGATGACAGATTTGAGGGAGAACGTGGTTTCCCTGAACTCTATTTCCGAGTTGCTGATTTTCGAGAAATCCAGTATATCCTTGACGAGATCTATCAGGAAGGTGCTGCTTGAACGGATAACTTCGCTGTACCGTCTCTGCTGATCGGTAAGGTGTGTGTCAAGGAGCATATGGGTCATCCCGAGGACTGAATTGATCGAGTTCCTGATCTCATGACTCACCTTAGCGAAAAAGATAGAGAGATCCTTATTGGAGGTCTCCCTCTCTATCGCGAGGGTTTCCGCCTTAAGCTTCAACTCGACCAGTTCTTTCGTGAACTCGTTCCGTGCAAGGACTTCTGCGAGGTTGTTCGCGAAGTAACGGAGGAGCTGCTGTTCTTCGAGTGTCCACTCCATATTGCTTCTTACCGCATCGAATCCCATAAAACCGTAGTTCTTCTCTCGTGCAAGGAGGGGGACGAACTGGATGGATTTCACAGACTGTGCAAGAAGAATCTCCCTCTCTGCCGCATAGTTGTAATCCATCTTTTCGACTTCGCGGAAGTACCGGTTTTTTCCTCCCTCCAGATCCTTTACCAGGTTCGGGAAGATATCCTTGGGAAGCTGCTGGAGGTTCTCCTTTTCTTCCGTAATCCCTTCGGCAACCCACTCGTGGGTATTGTCCATTGTCTCGCCTTCCCGGTAGAGAAACACGTAGGAACGGTCGGCGCCGCTGAATTCTCCGAGAAGTCTGAGAGCTCTGTCGATATCGCTATCAAGGCTCTCCTCCGTTGAGCGGAAGATGAAGCTGGTGAGATCGAACAGGAGGTTCTCGAAAGAAATCTTGCGCTCGAGAAGTCTCTGTGATTTCTCGATCTCACCTGTATCGATGAGAGAAGTGATGAGGCATTCATCACCTGAAGAGGTATAGGAATTGCAGGTATAGCAGCGGACACTCAGCACGTTTCCCGTCTTCGTCGATAGGGAGGATTCCTTTCCGTTCTCTATCGAGAAGGTCGGCAGCAGGGTCATGATAGACTCTCCACTCATCAGAGAGGAGTCCTTTCCTGTAATGTCACAGAGCCGCTTGGAGAGTTCAAGGATGTTATGATCAGCAGAGTGAGTTACATACCCAAGGAACAGCGTGTCCTTCAGGGGGGAGGGGAAGGCTGAAACCGTTGTGATATCCTTCACTGCAAAGATGAACTGTATATCGCCGGTTCGCATATGCTCGCTGCAGGTGATCCTGTAGCGTCTGGGGTCATCGGCAAGGGGTGAATGGTAGAAGATGGAAGAACTCTCATGTCTGTCGCGTACCGTATGCAGGAGATCCATGAGAGGCTCAGCGAACTCTTTTCCGTACACTTCTTCAATCGTTCTGCCCACGTAGCTTTCGCCACCGAGGAGGACGATACCGGTACGGTCGGTGACGACCTCCGTTATGATTCCGGATGCATCAGCGACTCCGATGAAATCATACTCGCTCGTGACTATTGTGCGCTGGAAGAGTTCCTGTGACTTTTCTTCTGTGATATCACGGGAAGTGACAAGTAGTCTGTCACTATCGGGATCAGAGATAATCATGACTGAGTAGTACCTGCCACTCTCGGCATGAGAATATTCGAAGGAGAGCGGCATTCGTTTAAAATTCTGCTCAGAGAGAATGATCTGCCAGGGATATGACGGAGGAGCTTTTCTTATGAATTCCTGAACAGACATAGGAAACAGGTTCTCAGGCGAGAACCCGCAGATATCGCGGGCATGCTCATTCACCGATAGGACGATAATTCCCTCATTCTTCTCATCCTGCCGGCAGGTGAGTAAAGCTATTTCCTTTTTGAGGGGAGTCTTTTCCTGTGTTGGTTCCTGGGGCATCACTTCTCCATATGACAAACGTTATGCGTCTTTATATCGTAAATGACTTGCACCCATCATGCAAGTAGATCGTGGTAAAAAGAAGATTGTTACTGTTCGGTCATACTCCATCAGCATAAGGAATTATAACTCTATTGCTACTTTAATTATTTTTATCGAAACACATATATTCCCAAAGACTTCGACGTTCTACAGGCTGTTCCGGTTTTCTCTTCCTGTACGGACACTCCAGAAAGAGGTCTCAGAGAGGATCCACCTTATATCTCAGCGGTACTGCGCTCCCAATACACTGTCTGGGTCGGGAATGCAAATTGGATACCGAGTTCATTGAACCTTCTGAAGACCTTCTGATTCACCTCCTGCTGCACATCCATTGTAGCCTTGTAATCTTTGAGTGGGACAAAATAGACTGTCTCAAAGTTAAGGGAGAAGTCCCCGAACTCTTTAAAATGCGATCGGTCAAGCATCACTCCGTCAACTACGGTGACCGAGCCGATGATCTCCTCCATGAGAGAAGGAATCATCTCGATATGTTCCTGTGAGGTGTTATAGGTGACACCTACCGTAAGAATGACTCTCCTATAGCTCATCTTGTTGTAGTTTGCCAGGTTCGCACTCGATAGATTGGTGTTCGATACGATAAGGAGTTCCCCCTGAAGGGTTCTCAGGTGTGTCGTTTTGATGCCGATCTGCTCCACGATACCGAGTGTTCCGTTGACATCTATCAGATCTCCTATGACAAAGGGTTTGTCAAAGAGGATCACGAAGTAACCGAAAAGGTCACCAAGAATACCCTGTGCCGCTATAGCGATCGCGATTCCTGAGATGCCGAGTCCGGCGATAGCCGTAGTGACATCGAATCCGAGGTTGCCTGCAAGAAAGATGCCTCCGAGTATCCAGATGATGATCTTGAAGATTGATATGAGGGGACCAATAGCCTTCGCCGCTTCGATACGCGATTCCTTTCTCGAGAACCTCAGGAAACTGATCTCCGCTCCGTTCACTGCCGCTCTTAACACAATTACGAACAGGAGGGCGAAGAATATTTTGTTGATCAGTGCGAGCATCTCAAGGGTGTACTCAAGAGAGAAGAGAGCATGGGCGAGGAATGCCATGAAGATGAGAGGGAAGAGGATCTGTTTTAAAAGGCGTTTACGGGTCTCCATCCTCATCCTGCTGAGCTTAGCAAAGTGCATGCCGGACCAGGATTTGAACCGGTTGATGTTTTTCGCCTCCTCCTGTGAATTCTGCAGTGCCTGCCTTTCGAGTCTGATGAAGAGTTTCTTCAACAGAAGGTCAAGGATGCGGATAAGGAGGAATCCGGCGAGAAGAACTGCTGCCGAGTAGAGGTAATCACCGACGGTGTTATTGTAGTAAACGCGTTCGAGTATAGGGAAATTCATAGTTCGTTCTGCTCCTCATTACATGTAGTATTGGTTGAAAAAGACACTGAAGATCAGGAACATCTCATAGGAGCTGATCTGGTAAGACTCCGATTCAAGAAGGCTGACAGCTTCTCTCTGTCCAAGGTCTCTGTCTTCATATTTCGCTCTGATTGCCCTCTCGACCGCGGCCTCGTCTATCTCTCTGATCGAAGAGAATATATCTAAGTTATTGTACAGCCTGACAGTATTCAGCAGCTCAGCAAGGTCTCCTTGTACGTTATCAAACAGAATAATGCCAGGTCGGGAGGTATTCGGTGACTCCTGACTCTGTCCGTCAGACGGCAGTCGGGCATCGATTCTGTTCAGGTAAGCGGTTCTTTCCTGATCCACCTCTTCCGATACCTGTGAAGTGAGTTCCCTGAGAATCAGGAGATCCTCCCTGATATCCTCCCGGATTTCAGGTGAATAGGTGTCCGCCCGGGAAAGTATCTTCTGCATACTCGCAAGCTGCTCTTCCACACTGCTGTCATTCTTGAAGATTTCGTCTTCTTCAGATGCTCTCAGTTCTTTCATATCTGTGTCCAAGGTTATGTAGAGGTTCTGAATAAGTTTCAAGGCCTCTTCTTTCATGAACAAATCCGCAGAATAGAGCTGTTCGATCCTCCACTCACCAGAGGAGGCGAGAATATCTTCCGGGGTCATGGGGGAAGTTTCTTCAGAGACGGGCTCTTCGGTTATGGTTTCCTGGGGAGAAGGTGTTTCTGCCGGCTGTCCAGCAGGAGGCGCAGCTTCCGGTTCTGTGGCAGGAACGAGCATGATACGAGTCGATTCCTGTTCCCTGATATCTACCATATCTTCCCGTATCAGCGTGACATCTCCCTCGAGTGAAGTGAGTGTGTCTATGTACGGAAGTGCCTGACGGGCATAGAAGGAAAGACGTTCTTCTATATCCCTTAGTTCTCCTTCCAGGCCTGTGGCCACGATGAATCCCTCTTTCCTGAGTTCCTCATACCGGCTATCGGATTCCTGAAGGTTTCTGGTGAACTCATCTCTCAATAGTGTATCACCAGCAGCGCTCTCTTCTTTCAGTTCTGCAAGAGCGTCAATGTAGGGGAGTGCTTCACTCACGTAGGTGGAGAGGCGTGTGTCCACACCGCTGATCTCATATTCAAGATCAGAAACGGCCTGTACTCCCTCTTCTCTGAGTGCTGTCAGTTTCTCCTCTTCGTGTGCCGCGTAGAGGTTGAACTCCTTCCTCAGCTGTGCTTCGAGAAGACCCGCCTCCTGATGAACCTTATCGCTCAGAGCTTCAAGGGAATAGGTACCGAGATAGGGGTCATCCGTAGGCCACCAGGGAGCATGAAGGGTGAACGGATTGATGCGGTACGGGTGGGTATAATCGGCGAAGTCACTGCGGAATGCGGTGATGGTGAGAGGGGAGCCGTGATACAGGGACATGGAATGATAGACTCCGTCTCCTGTCTGATAGAGGATTTCCCTGGGGATTTTCAGGTGATAGGCTGCCCCGAGAGCGGGGTGTCTTTCAGTGGTGGAATCAACAAGGGCTGTTCCTTTTTCATCTCTACCGAGAAAGACTCCTTCCGCCAGACGCTGTTCACCTTCTTCCGAGAGGAGATTCTGCGGGTCTATACAGGCAAAATGGCCCGTTCCGGTCCCATAGTCGATGATCTGTTTCGTGATCATGACTGACTGGATTCCGTTTTTCTGTCTGATCCAGAGATCGATGGTATCATCTTCTGCTTCGCTGATCATGATATCCTCTGGACCGATGGTGAGATCTCTGAATTCACGTACCTGACCTGCAAAGAAGAGCGCTGTCATGATGCTGATGAAAGCAATACCCGTGAGAATGATGTCCTTGAGTTCTATCTTCCGGTACCACCGTGCAGATCCTCCTTCTGTTGTATCTCTAGGCGGATCTGGAGGAGTCGGAGGAGAATTAGGAGGCTGCTTCGGCACAAGAGGCGGGGGCGAAACAGCGGCAGTGGGAACTCCTTCTGCTATCACCTTATCGGTTTCTGTGAGGATATCCGTAAGAATATCAAACCGGTGTTTCAGGATGATCTCTTCCTCGCTCAGAGCGTTCTGGAAAGGTTCGACGTCACCCTCGAAGGTTTCACTCTCTGTGCAGGCTGAGATGGGAAGCTCGGTTCCCTGAAGATTGATCTGGTCGATCAGGGGGTAGCCCGGTTTCTTATCGAGATCGGTTGGTTGGAATCGTTTGAACAGGAGACGGGCACGGGCAATAAGAATAGTGAGGTCTACTACCCGGTGGAGCGGCATCTCCTCTGACTGTCTTGACCATTTTTCACCGGTATGCCGCCAGATCTTGGCCGAGACTTCATGATGTCCTTCAGCGTTCCACTGGGCAAGGCCGATCGAAAGGCCCTTCGCTTCAGACTCTCCTGCCTTGTTTCCGTCAGAACTCTCATAGTTCTCGAGGGCGAGGATAGGACGATGTTTGAGGTGGAGAGGGACATAGGGGTTCTCCTGAAGGAGCTGTTCCGTTGTTTTCTTTTCTTTATCTTTCATAGCAGTTCACCTTTCCTCAACCTTGCCATCAATAATATTCATTGAAGTAGAGCGCGAAGATGAGGAACACAGCGTGTTCGCTGACATCGTATCCCTGACTCTTGAGCGACTCATACACTTCAGGCTGAGTGATATCTTCATCCTGATCCTTGAGTCTGATTGCCTGTTCGATCGCCTTACGGTCTATGTGCCTGATATTCCCGAATATACCGGTGTTGTGGATAACAAGGATTGCCTTCTTCAGATCCTCTATCTCCTCTGTGAGCAGAGTTATCCGATCTTCCAGGTCCTTCCTCTCCTCCCTGCCGACCTCGATCGCATTCTCCATCGCGGTGATGCTGCCTTCCAGAAGAAGAATTTTCGCCTGCAGATCAGCTGCAGCAGTCCTCTGATCCTCTCTGTCCTGCTCTACAGCCTGTGAGAGAATATCGATCTCATTTGCAAGAAGAGCTTTTTCATACTCCAGGTCGCTT
This sequence comes from Sphaerochaetaceae bacterium, assembly GCA_963676605.2. Classification (GTDB taxonomy): domain Bacteria; phylum Spirochaetota; class Spirochaetia; order Sphaerochaetales; family Sphaerochaetaceae; genus SABI01. The sequence goes on from CAXXSP010000034.1 coordinate 83,570, forward strand.
TCCAGATCATCCTTCAGCTCTGCGGAAGCTGCATCTATCGCACGTGAAGTCTCCTCGATGACGAGAGCTTTCACTACGGTATAGGAGGAGGGAGAATCGTCTGAGGGAAGAATCGCAGATTCTTCTGTTTCAGGGGGAGGGGTTTCTTCCTTTTCCTCCTCAGGGACTGCACTTGTGTCAGCTGCACTCTCTTCTTCAGCACTTTCCACCTTGTTATCGGCAGCAGAGTCAGAGAGGGTGCTCTTTCTCGAACTCCCGAGATTGATGCCCATGTACAGCTCTCCGAGAAGATCGGTTTCCACTCCTTTGTACAGGGCATCGAGAAGTTCTGATTCGCTCGAATAGGTTCCGCTCAGTTTCGGATTTACTGCAGCGTTCACGATCCTGATATCATAGAGAAGTTCATCAGAGTGCTGAACGAAGGTGAGTCCTGTACGTACGTAAGGGAGAAGATCAACACCTCCGTAAGATATCGCTGAAGGTAAGACCATCACTGAGGTATACGATTCGTCTGCAATGAATGAAGTTGTATTGAAAGAGATAACATCCCAACGGAGGAACCTTTCATAGATGGACAGGATCTGCTCTATTCTCTCATCAGCAATTTCCTTTGAGAGTGATATTTTTACATCTCTGCCTTCTGTATCGGACAGTGAATAGACAGTATAATCATCGGTAATCCGTTTCTGATCACGTGTGAATCCGTACTTTTCAAAATCAACAGAGCTGAAGAGTGAGGAAAGAAAGAGAGAGGAAAAGAGAAGGCATGTAAGCAGTTTCTTCGGGTGTGTCATTGCGTTCTTCTTGAAATCCTTCGTAACAGATTAGCACAATAATCCACGTTTGGTGTTAAGTCAGAGGCGGATTTACCTATATTCCTACAAAGAAAGTTCTCTTTCTGAAGATAATTGATTTCAATCATTATATGTTTCCTTGTACCGCAGGAATGAGTACCCGAGTTTCACTGTCGGTGCCCACTGATCGCTGAACAGTACAGAGATTCTGACCTCAGAGCTGTTTCCTCTGTTCAGAGGATAATCACGTATGGTGTACCGGAGTGTGGTGCCGATTCTCAGTTTTGAATCGGTATAGGGTGAGAGTGTATCTTTTTCACTCGAGAATGAGATTCTTTCGAAGGAGGCTATGAAACCGAGAGAGAGGAACTGTCTGTGGGCGATACGCATGACATGCAGGAGAGATCCGGAGAATCTGATTCCGATACCTTCATAGGATTCCAGAGCTCCTGTGATGAAGTCACTATAGATGAATTCGGGTTCGACTGTGAGAGAGACCGGCATATAGGTGTCCTGTTTGATGAGTGTGAACGTAAAGACGAGGCCTGCCTGGAGGTTCACTGAATCGCCTGAGTCTTTCTGATAGGAAAAAGCGAGACCGTAATCAAGAAAACCATTCTCAGCTGTGACGATTTCCGCTGATAACGAGAGAGGGGCCTCTGGCGAATAGGCTCCCTCAACGGTTGCAGCGTATCCGTTCTGAGTCATATCGAGAGAGGATACGGCTCCTGCCGACAGTGAGCAGGTAAGCAGGAGGAGGCCGATGAGTATCAGTGGATATCTAGAGGACAATATATTCACCTCCTCCCTGGAACGTGATTTCTTTCACGACCGGTTTCAGCGTCACTTGTACTACCCTGTCTTTCCCATCGGTGAGATCGAGTTGAGAGGCGGAGAATTCCACCGTATATCCTTCCGGAACAGTGCTCTCGATAACGGATAGACTCCAGAGCGCAGGAAGCAGTCCGGTAAATGAGAACGAGCCCTCCCTGTTCGGAATCTTCCGCTGTTCTTCTGTTTCACTCGAGAGTGTGAGGATCAGTCCGGTTTCATCCTCTCCTTCATAGTGAGTGAGATCAAGTGTTCCGGTGACCGAAATCGGCCGTGTGATCTCAATGGAAATCTCTTCACTCTGATTCTCCAATTCGAGGAGAGTCTGAGCGGGATCAATGAGTATGAACGTGTCAGTGGAAATGCCCGGTCTGAGAATCACCTGATACGTACCTTTGGGGACTGCCGGGAAATTGAACGAGCCTTCTTTGTCTGTTACGGCTGTCAGATTCCCGATGGTTACGATGATCTGGTCAATCGGATCTGAGGGGAGATGGGGGATGATTTTCCCCTTCACTTCTGAAACGTCGCCACGTACACCCACAGGAACATTGAAGGATGTTGAAAAGGAAACGGAGAAAGAGAGAGTCTGTGCCAGTGTCTGACTTGGAAGGCGTGAATAGGTGAGTGCCGTGCTCATTCTTCCGAATTCTTCAACATCGAATGCTGCATGGGCGCCTATCGAATAGCCTGACAACCCTGTCTTGAACGCATGAGAGAAACTGAGATCACATCCTCCCGACAGATCTGCGGCGAGGGTCCCCGTGAATTTCACAGTGGAGGAAAGAAGAGAGTCGGAAAAGCCTTCCAGAGAACTCCCCGTATCGAGAGAAGTCGTTGCTGTCACTCGTCCTATACCTTCAAGTGTTCTCGCAGCCAGAAGGTCTACTATCTGTGATGAGGGATATTCTCCCAGGGTGAAGTGAGACATGCCCATCTTGAGTTCGATACCGGCCAGGATGGTATCGAATCCTCCCGAGTATGTGGTTGCTCTTTCAGTTTCGGGTGTTCCCAAAGTGTAGACGTACTCATACGAGTGCGCCACGCTCGCGGAGATGGAACTCCTGCTCGAAAGCAGGTACCCTGCAGAGATTCCCCACGTGTGTTTATTCTTGTAGGTCTCACGTATTCTGTCCCTGTCGATGAAGGTGTATTTTCCTGAGAAACTGGCATTCTCAGAAGGGAAGAGTGATCCTTCGATGGCAACCACATGCTCCCCTGTCGCGGAACCAAGATAGGCGGCGCTTTTATGGGAGAAATAAAGAGAGTAGCGGTAGGCTTTCTCGAGAGCGCTCAACTGAAGGTCGAAAGCGCTCTTCTGTGGGTCATCCACGGAGACTGCCGCCGAATAGTGTATATTCGAGATATCGTACGGGCGTAGAAATCCTGACAGACCTGCATAGGAAGAACCATCCTCCCGGTTCAGAGTCCATGACATCGAAATGGAGTGTACTTCACCGAAGGCAAGGTAGGTCTTTGCTCCGATCTGACGTGTTTCTTCTGCTCCCGTTGAGGAAAAGAGTTCAGCACGGGCCGTCGGTCGATGAATCGAGAGTAGCAGACCTGATGCATCAAGACCCGGTACAAGTGAAGTCCCCTGGAACGTTGTATTCTGATTGATGGAGAATACCGGATTCTCATATGAAAATGACCCGGTACTCCAGGTGGGAGTTAACGGTATGAGTGAAAAACTCGGCGTCGGAACGGAAAGGGATACCTTATGGTAATTCTCATCATCGAGGAATCCTGATCCGCCGAGCGTGGTGCCGAATTCCATCGGATCGGAAAAAAGATCGATGCTGCTGAGGACTGCTGAAGTGGAAAACTTGAAATAGCGGTACAGTGATTCTTCCTTGATCGGTGGAATCCACTGACTTATCGCTCCGATTTCCTTCTCACTCCCGTCGTTCATCCGTGCGACGATGGAAGAGATCACACTTGACTGTTTTGATATCTCCGGGTCAAGTTCTACTGAAAAATGTAACTCTCTGCTTTCCTGTGGGAGAAGCGTCACTGTGTTTTCAGTGAAACTGCCTTCCGCCATATAGGTTGCGCTTCCGCTGAGATCTATCTCGATTTCTACATTGCCCGTATTCTGGATACTGAAATCAATCACAAAGGCACTGCTGTTCAGAATAAAAGGAGGAAAGTCCAGAAGCGTGATCTCGAAGTCATATACCGGCAAGACGGTGACCTGTTCCCCTGCGATCTCTCCGGCTTCCGGAAAGGTGAGTCCCACCTGATACTCTCCCGCCTTTGCTGAAGGGGGAACGTAACAGGAAAGGAAGAGAATATCACTCGAATCGGGTTCGAGTGTAAGAGGGAAGAGCGGAAACTGAAGTTTCCACCCCTGCGGTAGAATCGGTTCAGGGTGGACCGTGATCTCTGCACCGCCGTCATTGAATACCTCAAATACAAGATTCAGTAATTCATCGGTCTCAACTTCTGAGGGACCGCTTACGGAACTCACCTGTACACTGAAGAGTCTGACCATGGAAAAGAGAAGGATAAGAAGTGTGAAGTTTTTTCTCTGCAGTTCAGTCATTTATTCGAAGGTGGGGGAGACAAGCACGCCGAATATCTTATCCTTGCCGATGTCTGCGAGAAGCTGGATCCTGTATGAGCCGGGTTCAAGGTCTGGGAATGATATGCTCCTTGCTACACTTGTACCGGGAAAACTCGCGATGCCTCGTCCATCATAACGTCCAAGGAATGAACCTGTTTTTGAATAGAGCAGAGCATAGATGCTCCCTGCGGCCTGAGTCTCTCCGGTATTCTCGATGCTGAACGTGAGTGTCTTCTCTTCACTATGCGTGGCGACCTGTATATCCTTGAACTGGAGTCCAGGTTTCCCTGTCTGTCCGATCTGTGTCACGATCTGTACTCCGAAGCGGTAATTGACACTCAGTGCCGCGACCTCATCTTCTTTCAGGTCAGGGTTGAGAAGACTATCGGTTATCGCTTCAACGAAGACGATAGACCAGTAGACTCCACTCAGTGAAGGATCTGACGGTACGATAACGGTATAGGGAACAGTGACACTCATCCCCGGCGGTACAACCACTACATCCTTTGCAAGCTGGATCCATGGAGCGTTTGACCGGGGGTCAGTGCCTGGTGAATGAAATACATTATTCCCGTCCGCGAAGTAGAGGTAATCAACCTGCGTCAACTGCACTCGTTCATTCCGTTCTCCCGGATTCGCTATCTGTAGCGTCCCCGTATAGGATTCTCCCGGAAGTGCTATGTTCTTAACGAAGAGCTCCCCCTGAACCTGTATGGTAGCACTCAGGAGAGAGAGGGCGGTAAGCATCAGTATGTGTATCACAAGAATTTTTTTCATAGGTTCCTCTGTTATTCTTCCACAACAGTGAAATAGATTTCCGTGTTCCATGAACTCGGTTTGAATGGTTCGACGTTCAGGTCGCTGATGGAGTACTGAATCCCTATCAATTCAATATTGCCCGTACCAGAAGCTACCCTGACCGGGGTAGTGGTACAGGGGATGAATGTATCCTGAATGAATCCGAGAAGATCGGGATCGGGGGTAAGGGCACGGAAGGAGAGCTTTGCCTCTTCATTCCAGATAAATGGATTCCCTTCAATGTAGAGAGTCCAACTTCCATCTGCATTGATGGTGAGAGCCTCCGTGTACAGAGGGGAGAGAATAGTGTTTGAGTAGTTGCTGCCTGCTCCATCTGCTAAATCCATGCTGTCGGGTGTAAGGCTCCATCCATGGGAGAAAGAGCTGTTCCACTCGAGAGACACGGCTGCAGAGAGGAATAGAGGAATGAGATGTATGACGGTGAATAGGAAAATTCGTCTCGGGTGGCTGTTAACGTTCATGCAATTATTCCTGAGCGCAATCATCATGAGTGAGAGAATATGAAGCGTTCGTCTCTTTCAGCACAGAAGGCTGTGCCCGGAAGAAAGCTTATGTGTATCTGGAATTATGAAAGGGCGGTATTCACTCTGAGAGGAGAGTATAGACGATCTGGAAAGCTTCCACCCCCGGATCTCCTGAGAGGCTGTAAACGATCTTTGCACCGTTCTTCTTTCCGTCAGTCCAGGCCTTTCCGCCTTTGACATTGAGAATGACATCCTCAGGGCTTTCACTCGCAGGTATCGGAATATAGCCCGATTTGCCGTCGTTGCCGGTTTTCGTTCCCACTACATTGGAGCCCAGAGAATCTGGATCCGAAAGCTTGCTCCCTGCATTGCCCGGTGGATCGACTCGAACCCAGAGCGTTCCCGGGATGTAGCCACTGGTCGGACAATGAACCGTGATCTTCTGATTTCTGCTGTTTCCTTCCAGTGTGTACTGAAGGTACCCGCCTTCTTCAACATCAATACCGTCAAAACTGATGCTGCTTTTCTGCGGTGTGTTTCCTGCATCATTCACCGAGTAATACCCCGAATGATAGATAGGGAATTTTACCTCCGGACTTTCGACAGCGTTCCCGTCAAAGACTCTCAGGGACGCAATCGGCAGGAATGCATCCTTTATATCCAATACGATATTCTGCGTAGCAGTTGTTGCTGCTGACAACGAAGTGATGAATACGCATGAGGCGAGAATACACAGGAGTATCTTTCGTTCCAGGAACGTGTTTCTTCTCTGTTCTATTCTGCTTCTCACCTTCTACCTCTCTTTCCAGTCTCTCTCCGATGGCTCCTCCTGTCAAGGGCAGGAGGAGATGTAAAAACATCCCCCCCTGCTGAAAAATTTCTGAGTATCAAGTTCTCGCTATGCTATCAGCCGATCGGATCAGCAACAATCGTATAGGTCACCGCGACAGTGGTTACTGCAGGGTCTTCTACGAAACCGTATACAACAGGAGCTCCCGGAACATGAGTGTTCTTTGTTGTTCCAGTGGCTGTATCTGCACCCGGGATGGAATTGATGATCTCTCTTGCACTTTCCGAACCCTGAGGGATGTAGAAGTTGTTATCATTCGTATCCCCATGGGGCTGATCAGTGCTGGTGGTAACAATTCCATGGGCATCAGCTACAATGGCGGTTCCGGTATCATCCTGGGGATCACCGACCTGTACATACAGAGAGCCTGTCGCGTAATTGGTGGTACCTGAGTGAACTGTGATCTTATAGGGATCGGTGTAACCTGCAACGGTATACTGCAGAGAACCTCCGTCTTTTTCACCAAGAGCAAGCCAGCCGCTATACGAAGGAGCGGTAGCTTCTGCACCGGCTACGGAGACGGTATATGTTCCCGTATCACTTGCTGAAAAAGCTACTGTCGGGTTAGTATTGGTGCCGTCGAAGACTCTGATTGCCGCCACACCCTCATACGCCGGGGTGATCGTAAGCGTTACGTTCTGGGTGGCTGTAGTTGCCGCTGTGAGTGTTGCAAGTGACAGGATCAGAAAAAGTACTGATACTGCTGAAATTGCTTTGATGCTTTTCTTCATGTTGTTTCTCCTTAAACAATTAATAATTTTTTCTGCTGTGCGATCCTACAATCGCTGTGTTCTGTGCTTCTTATCAGAATGAAGCAGTAGTCGTTCCGTCCTGAAGCAGTGTATAGACGACTGCGATTGTGCTCACCCCGGGGTTGCCATTGAACCCGTAGGTTACCGTTGCACCGGGAAGATAATCAGTTGCATCGACTGTAACGAAATTTGTTCCTGTATAGGTATTCGATCCGGGGATGTCTGAAATGATGGTACTCGTTGTTTCCGAGCTCCCGACTACATTGAACTTATTCGGATATGAGGCATCTCCGCTGTTCTCAAGAATTCCCAACGTGTCATTGGCAAGATATCCTGAAGAATTCCTCGGTTCACCTACTTTCACGTAGAGGGAGCCTGAATTGTATCCGCTCGTTGTCGAATGTACGGTGATTTTCTGATTACTCAAACCTCTTACAGTGTACTGCAGGGCACCTCCTGATTTTTCAGTCAGGGAATCATAGTTTGCATATTCAGATTTCCATGGATCTGCACCTGCAGTACTCGTTTCCCACGTCCCCTGATAACTGTCTGTGAATTCCACTCCGGGATTTTCTGTTGTTCCATCGAACACTCTGAGAGCCGCAACACCGATGTACGAAGGGATCAGATTAAAAGTTACCATTTGCGTCGCAACAGTGGATGCAAGGAGACCTTCAACAGACAGCATGATAAGCATGAGTATAACAATAGCGGTATACCGAAAGTTCTTAATCAAGTTAGTTCCTCCTTTTTATCAGCGCTCTTCCCTGCATGGTCAACGACCATGCGCATTCATTCGTTTACTCCAGAGAAAAATCCACCGTATAGGATACGGTTTCTGTCTCTCCGTCTACGAGGTCATAGTAGATCTCGTAGGTATCGAAGGTGTTGTTCACTGGGCCCAGCACCTTCTTCGACGAGCCGTTCACATAGAACGGCCCTTCGCTTATTTCTCCCTTGACCAGGGTCATGAACAGCGGTGATCCAGCTGAAGATGCCATCAGATTGACCTCTGTACCTGCCCCGTCAACAGTGAATGATAGGGTTCCTCCGGATATCCGGGTATCACTCAGTCGTTTCTCTGTCTTTTCACCGGCGAACGTCACCGGTAGAAAATATTTCTGCGTCTGATGAACCACTTCCATATCAGAGAGTGTGACCGCCAGTAAAGGCGAAGAAAAATCAATGGTCACACTGCTTGTAAGAACTGTAGCTCCCCAGAGGGCGGACATGGTAATCAGAATGAGAGTAAGAATAGCTATGACATCTCTCTTGCTTTCAGTTCTCATTCATTGTTCCTTTTCCCTATTACGCCTGCTTCTATCCTAGTGAGAATTTTTCAGATAGTGGTGTAGGATTGATCCTACAGTGCTCTATGACGGTTGTGGCATAGCCTGAGATAACTGTTTGTGAAATAGTGAGATATTAAACACTTCTTTTTTGGTAATAATTTACTGGAGGCCTGTAGGAAGTTGCCTACAAATCGCTTTCATGCAAGATAATAGCAATTGCTGTCTGGGAACATAGAAACGGATCCGAGGGGAGGTTCGGCATATTTCCATTGCCAGGAAATCTCTCTTTTCTGATTGGATCGCACGGGGATTCTGGTTGCTGACAGGTAGAGTTTAAAGGCAGAATAAAGAAAGAAAGAGAAGGGGGTGTAAGGCTTGAAACATGGTGACGTGAGATGTTCAGTATTGGTGACAGAAGGTCCTTCTCTTTCCCGAGTGAATCAGAATGAATCGGACTCACTGGAGGAAGCCTACCATGTGTTCCCTCCTATCTCAATGATTCGCCCTGTAGGAATTTGCCTACAAAGCCTTTTAAGGTGTCTGTATGAAGGTTTTTGCGAAAAGATGATTGTTGCCTGTGTGTCTGATTGCCGATACGATGTATAGATAAGGGTATAGAAAAAGGAAAGAGAAGAAGGTGTGAAGCTTGATGCAAAAGTGCTTGAAGTACAGCTAAGGTGACTGACGGACTCTTCTCTTTCCTTTGAAGGCGTTTAATCTCAGCGCCTCATGGGTAAAGGCTAGCACAGAGGTCCGGAATCACGCAAGAGGATATACTGTAGGAATTTGCCTACAGTGAACTACGACCTGAATCAGACAATTTGACTGACTGAGTCGGAAAGAATAGGGAAGTGAGCAGATGTTTCAATTGACAACCCCCGCGATCATTGTGTTCTTCGCTGCAAGTATGCAGCTCTCATTCGCGAGTATGCTTTTCAGACAGAAGAAGAAACGGGGCTCCAGAGAGCTTGGCCTGGTGATGGTCGCTTTGTGTCTGTATTCGATAGGTACCGGTCTGGAACACATTGCGTTGGAGGAGGCAATGAGAGAGTTTGGTGTCCATATCCAGTACCTCGGGATGCCCTTTCTCCCCTTCGTCCTCTTCAAGTTCATCACAGAATATTATCAGCTGAGGCTGAAGCATGAGAAGCTGTTCTCATGGATCTACTTCTCCTTAGGGTTTCTCTTCATGTCCCTGCAGTTCACCTATCCGTACCACAACCTGTTCTATAGCGATAAAACCTACGTCCTCATTCGTGGGTTCTCAGCCCTTTCTGCTACAGTGTATCCGATGTACTACCTGCATAATCTCTTCCATCTCGTTGGCGCATTCGTGTTCATCTATTTCAGTCTCTATATGATGTTGAGAAGTCGGAAAGCTTACTGGAAGAGAGGAATTCTCTTGATTCTCGCTGTACTTGTTCCGGTCATAGTGAATATTATCTCTATGGCATCGGCCGGTGCGTATTCAATTGATCCGCTTCCCTATACGATGATGCTATCCACTGCAATCTTCATGTATCTCTACCTGACAGACTCTCTGTTCGGGCCGATTCCCGTGGAAAACAGGTACGTTCTGGAATCTCTTGTGGACGGGATACTCGTTCTCGACAAGGATGAGGTCATTCTCGAGTTCAATAAAAAAGCTGCTGAATATGTGCCGGGGCTGAAGGAGAGTCATATAGGAAGATCCCTGACAGAGGTTTTTTCAGAGGTTGAGCTCCTTACCCGTTTCGCTTCCCAGGTTTTCAGTGAAACCGAGGAGAGGAGGAATGAGGTCGATGTCTGTACTGCCTCAGGTGAGCACAGATATTATGAGATCCGCAGGTTCACGGTTGAAAACAAGAGAAAAGAGCAGGAGGTTTCCACCCTGATTGTCAGAGATGTCACCGAGCGGAGGCTGATGACAAATGAACTGCAGAGAAGCTATGAGAAGATTGTAGAAGCTGACAGGCTCAAGGGGATGGTGATCGATGTGATGAGTCATAATCTCCGTTCTCCTCTGCAGCTGATGAAATCGCTGAGGCAGCTGATCGGCTCACAGGAGGCTGCGGATAATCCTGCAATCTGGGAGCGGGGAGGCGTTGAGCTCGACAGCCTGATTGATCGGGCGGATACCCTGATAGGGAATCTGCTGACTCTCAACATCTCCTTTGATGATGAAAAAGCTTATCCTGTCGGTGCTGTCGACATTGATGCTGTTCTTCATGATATACGCCCGTGGGTAGATCGGATAGCACGGAAGAAGGGTGTGCATTACATTGAGGAGATTGTGGATGGTGTGCTCGTTCAGGCACACGTGAAGCTTCTGAAGATCGTTCTAAGGAATGTTCTGGAAAATGCCGTCAAGTATACGAGGGAGGGAGGTGAGGTGACTCTTCAGGCTCTTATCGGCTTCGATAATGTGAAAATAGTCATTGAGGATACCGGTGTCACGATCTCCCGTGATATGCTGCAGGCCTTCGAGCAGGACCGGTGGGGTATGACGAGGATGGGTACCGGAGGAGAGGCAGGTCCGGGAATCGGACTGTATGCCTCAAGGCGGTTCGTCAGCCTCCAGGGAGGTGTTCTTCAGGTTCAGCAGAGGGAAACCGGCGGTACCCGAGTGATACTCACTCTGAAAAGGGTACTGAGCGATCCGAGGATCGATCTGTCACGGATGAGTATATAACTGGAGAGAGCATGTATACCCTGACCCCTGAAGCAGTCATTCTTTTCTGTATGATTCTCATCGAAAGCGTGTTCATTGCACTGCTCCTGAACAGCAGAACGTCCCGCGGAGCTAGTGAACTCGCCCTGTTCATCCTTGTGATATCTCTTCATAACCTTGTGTACGCATTCGAGACAATGGCGGTGGCCTACGAGAATAAAATATTCTGGGATACCCTTCAGTATATCATTATCGCATGGTACCCTCTGATCCTCCTTCACTTCGCCAACCGTTATTTCAATCTCAGGCTTGAGAAGGTGAGTATCCTCTATCTGCTGTGTATCGGCATGTCTTCTATGCTCACCCTCGTTATCATGACCATTCCCTTTCATGATCTCTTCATCACGGAGGTTTCCTACCCTCAAGGGTTTTTCTCGGTGAACAGGTACACCCCCCACCTGTTTCTCACGATATTCAATGCCTACGGACTGTTCGGCGGACTCCTGTATATCTACTTCAGTTTCTACATGATGGTCACAGAGAAGGGAATCTACAGAATCAGAGGATTTTACATGATGATGATGATCCTTATTCCTCTATCTGCTGTTCTGATCTACCTGCTCATGAAGGATTATATAACCTTCTATATCGCCCCTTTCGCTTATCTGGCAGGAACCCTTTTCCCCATGTACCTGTATGGGAGGGGAAAGCTATTCGGCCCCGTCCCGGTGGAAAGCACCTATCTCCTCGAGTCTCTCATTGACGGGGTGATGATCCTGGACAGAAACGGTGTCATCCTTGATTTCAACCGGACATCGAAGGAGTTCTTTCCTCAGCTCTCCGAAGAGCTCATCGGTCTCACCCTCAGTGAAGCTTCAGTCTCATGTCCGCCGCTGGTCTCCATCCGGGAACTCTGGGATTCCTCTTCCCTCGATACGGGAGAAGTCATCAGCTTCGAAAGGCACGATGGAGCTCCGGGGTTCTGTGAGGTGCACAGGAGCTATGATGAGAATGTAAGACATCGGCTTCATGCGTCAGTGCTCACGATCAGGGATGTAAGTGACCTGAGGAGCATGGCCGCCGAACTGAATATACGGGTTAAGCACCTTGAGGAGGACAACAGGCTCAAGAGTCTTTTGATTGAGGTGATCAGTCATGATATACGAAGCCCCCTTGTCCTGATGAAAGGACTGAGGCATCTGATGACGAGCGGTGTCGCGAAAGATAATCCGGCATTATGGAAAAGGGGCGGAGAGGATCTGGATTCACTGATCGACCGTGCTGACGCCCTGATCGGGAACATGCTAGCTCTCAGTGATACCTTCCATGAACTCGATATCTTCCCCCTGCAGAGGGTATCACTCTCTCAGATTGTTTCAGACCACCTTGCGATCATCCTGAGAATGGCAGCTAAGAAAGAGGTGCTCCTCACTCTTGATATCTCAAAAGATATCTACGTGACAGCAAATCCTTCGCTCCTGAAGTCCGTCATTCGGAATATTACCGAGAATGCTGTGAAATATTCTCCCGAGGGAGGAACGATTCGTCTGAAAGCAGCCCTTGAGGATGATATCGTACGTCTGGACATCGAAAATCAGGGAGATCCCATCCCTGGAGAGGTTATAGCTGCAGTGCAGGACCGGCGCTGGGGTGTCGTTACCATGGGAAGCGCAGGCGAAAAAGGTCCCGGAATAGGCTTGTATGCATCACAGATGTTTATGAAGAAAATGGGAGGGGATCTGTATCTTTCCGGCAGGAGGGGGGAGGCTCAGGTTTCGCTTCTTCTCGGTTCCGCCGATTCAGAATCCACCGGGAGAATAGGATGACTGTAGAATTATCCGTATACACTCTCCTCTATCTGATCATTATCATCATCGAAAGTATTTTCATGCTTCTTTTCTTCAAAGAACACGATAAAAGAGGAGCAGTCCCTCTGGGCTTTATCTTTATGCTGCTCACTCTCCATACACTCTTTCAGCTCCTTGAAGGAGCTGCTCAAAGCTATCTCTTCTCTTCCGTCTGGGATAGGGGGAACTACCTCACTATCGCCTGGCTCCCCGTTGTTCTTGTCCACTTTGCAGACAGGTATTTCAATCTCCGTCTCGAAAGGAGGAGTGTCATCTATATCCTGTTCACAGGGATGAGTCTGCTGCTGTCTATCCTTGTGCTGACAACTTTCCACCATTCACTGTTCGTGTTTGATCTGGTTGAAACTGATGGTGACATACTTGCGGTGACCCGCTATTCCTCCGGAGTATTTCTCTACATCTTCTACGCCTATGTGCTGACAGGCTCTCTTGTCTATATCTACTATGCCTTCTCCATGGCGGTGAAAGAGCAGCATATCTATAGAAAGAGGGGATTTCTGCTGATCTGGGCTGTTGTGGTGCCGCTGGTTTTCGCGCTCTTCTATATCCTCTATGAGTCGAGAATCAACTTTTACTACCTCCCATTCGCGTTTTTTGCAGGTATGTGTTTCACCATCTACCTCTACCTTCGGGGAGAACTTTTCGGTCCTGTGCCTGTGGAGAGTCTGTATCTTCTCCAGACCCTGATAGACGGAGTGATAATCTTCGACAGCAATGGAGTCGTGCTCGATTACAACAGGAGGGCACAGGAGTATATTCCCTGCCTGAGCGAAGATTATATAGGACTGACAGTACAGGAGATACTGGAGAAGAATGGAGAACTGGCTTTCCTTTCATTTCCCTCAGAGGAGGAATCGGAATGGGATACAACTATTATCTCTCCCTGTACAGCTGATGTTTCCAGAGTTATGGAGTTGAGGTATCAGAAAGTGATGAAGAGCGGTATCACGACGCTTGTAATCCGGGACGTGAGCGAGCAGAGAGGTATAGAGGAGCGTCTCGAGGTGAGTTCCCGGCTGTTGGAGGAAGATTCACGGGTGAAAGGTGTTCTTATCGAGGTTCTCAGTCATGATCTGAAAAGTCCGCTCATGCTGATGAGGAGTATGGTCCATGCAGGCTCTGCATCGTCTCTCGGGGGTGAAGGCGCCGCTGAACTTGATGACCTCATAGACAGGTCCGATTCTCTGATCGGGAATATCGCGGCACTGGAAGATACCGTTGACTTGAGAAGAGAGTACCCGTTTGACACCGTTTCTCTGGTAGATATCTATGGAACGTTTTCCGGTCACTTCATGCGCTATGCTGCGTCAAAGGATGTGCGTCTTACTGTTTCCTTTGACGAAGGTGCAGCCCTGTATGTGAATGCTGATCTCTGTGCCAGAGTGCTTTACAATGTGATTGAAAATGCCGTAAAGTACTCGCCCTCAGGAACAGAAGTGAAGGTGATGCAGCAGGTGAGTGATGAGAAGGTGAGTATCATCGTGGAGGATGAGGGGTTCGGAATAGATGATGATGCACTTGCCGCCTTCGTGAAGGGGAAGTGGGGTATCACGAAGATGGGAACGGCGGGAGAGAGCGGTCCCGGGATCGCCTTGTATGCGTCGAAGAAATTCCTTGAATGGATGGGAGGGGAGATGATGGTAGAAAGAAAGGAAGGCGTAGGAACTCGGGTGAGTGTGATCGTGCGGCGTGCATTTCCCCGGATGAAAGGAGAGTAAGAGAGATGATACGGGTCGTAGTGGTGGAAGATCACCTGCTGTTCCGCAAGGGATTGATATCGATACTGGAAGCACAGCAGCGCATTGAGGTTGTGGCGGAGTATGCGAACGGGAAGGAGTTTCTGGAAGCGGCAGAGGGAGAAGAGGTACAGGGAAGTGACTTGGTGTTTCTTGATATCTCGATGCCGTGGAAGAGCGGGCTTGAGGTCTTGCAGGAGGTGAGTGAGAAGGGAATGAAGATCCCCCCGGTGTGTGTGCTGAGCATGTACCCGGATCAATTCTATCTTGAGCAGGTGAAAACCCTTGGAGCGAAGGGCTACCTGACGAAGGACAGTGACCTGAGTATCCTGGAGAGTGCGGTAGAGGAGATCGTGGAGGGGAGGACCTTCTTTCTTGCGAAAGAGAAGAAACAGGATGTGAGTTTTCTTGATAACCTGAGTAAACGGGAGTCTGCGGTATTCAAGCTGCTGACGCAGGGAATGACGATCAAGGAGATAGCGTATGAGCTGGATATCTCGGTGAAGTCAGTGAGTACGTACAAGAGCCGTCTGATGGAGAAGCTGGGAGTGGAATCCCTTACTGACCTGTATAAGATGTCTCTCTTCTTTGAGGAAGGATCTTGACCGTACTGGAAACCTGCAATAACGGTGAAGTTGTGGTATACTTATTGATGTGTAATTGCTGTGTTATGAGAGGATGGCTGAAGTGACCATGTATCCTATTTCCCTTCCCGCCCTGATTCTGATCAGTACATCATTTCTCACTTTCACCTTCATAGTCATGCTGATCATGTATCGTGAGAGGAGGGGAGCGAAGCAGCTTGCTCTCCTGCTGACAGCTATCTTCATCTATACCTTCGGGTACCTGATGGAGACGGTTTCGACAGATCCGGTGATGATCAGGATATGGGTGAGAGTGCAGTACCTCGGAATCCCGTTCATCCCTGTCACGCTCTTTAATTTCACGAACCTGTACTTCAGATTACACAGTGCTCACAGGAAGATGATATCTTCTGTTCTCTTCCTCTTCGGACTGCTTATTCTAGGGCTTCAGTTTACGTATCCGTATCATAGTCTCTACTATTCCGACGTATCCTTCACGAAAGTGAACGGATTTTCAATCATGTCGTTCACACCCCACCTGTTCTACCATCTTCAGAACCTGTATCAGGTGATTATAATGGGACTGTATGTATTCTCCGCTGTCAGGATGATGGTTCTGAGAAACCCGAGTTCCCTGAAACGGGGAGTGCTCCTCATTCTTGCAGTTCTCATCCCTCTCCTTACCGATTTTGTGGTGATCGTCTCCCATTTCGATGCAAGGATTGACTATGTCCCCTTTACATTCTTTCTCACTGTACTGATCCTGATGTATCTCTATTCCACTGACTCCCTGTTCTCTCCCATTCCTGTCGATACCAGATTCATTCTGGACACACTCCTCGACGGACTGCTCATCTTTGATGAGAAGAAGGTCCTTCTCTATTTCAATGAAAGGGCGCAGGAGGTGATACGTGATCTCTCTCCCTCGATGATAGGATCTACGGTCGATACCCTCTCTTCGGTTCTTCCGCTTCTTCAGAAAACAGTCGGGAAGGTATGGGACCGACCGGAAGAATCTACCGGGGAATACGCGATTGGTGCAGGGGATATCCTGCAGGTTATCGAAGTGAGAAGCTTCAGGGTACCGGGTGAGAGACACGGTCAGATACTCACGGTATTCACCTTCCGCGATGTGAGTGAGAGCCGGAAGATGAGGAATGATCTTGCAGAGATGTACCTGCGGATCGCTGAAACCAACCGGCTGAAGTCAATGGTCATCGATGTCCTCTCACATGATTTGAGAAGCCCTTTCGTCATGATGAAAAACCTCCGTCACCTCATGGAAGAAGATGTCATCGAACATACTCCTTCTCTCCTCGTCAGAGGCGGACAGGAACTGGAGGCTCTGATCGACAGGGCTGATGTGCTTGTCTGCAATATGCTTTCACTCGATATCGTGGAGGCTCCGGAACAGATGTTCCCTCTTGGTGCGGTTGATCCTTCCTCGATTCTCACATCCTTCAGTACACGAATTGAACGCCTCAAAGAGAAAAAACAGGTCCTGTGGGCTGTAGAGCTTGAGGATGATCTCGTCATACGCGGCCATGAGTTCCTTGTGAAGAGTATCCTGTGGAACATGATTGAAAATGCCTTCAGATTCTCACCGCCGGGAGCATCTGCCTCTCTTAAGGGCTTGAGGAAGGGAGATACTGTCTGTATCGAGATCTTCAATGAATGTGAAGGAATCTCTGATGAAGTGCTCACCATGTTCTCCACGAAGGGCTGGGGGGTGAAGACCGTCGGAACCGGAGGAGAGAAAGGATCAGGCCTGGGCCTGTATGCATCTCGGTGCTATATGGAATGGATAGGCGGCGTTCTGCGTCTGATGCGCGTTGAAGGGGGAACACTCTGTTCTCTCGAGTTCACGTCCTGTGTTGAGGATGCAGGAGGCACTCTATGATGTACGTCCTTAATCCGGGAGGGATCCTGCTCTCTTTCGTAGGTCTCGGTGAACTCCTTTTCGTTATCGTTCTCTGGAGGAAGAAGGGCGAGTACGGTGCCCGGGCTCTCGCGGTGTTTGCTCTCCTGTTTGTCTTAGGCGATTTCTCCTATGCCTTGCAGACGATGGCTCAGCAGGACCATCTCAGAATATTCTGGATGTACATCTGGTTTGTTCTGGCGGCATGGATGCCTCTGGTGGAAATTCATCTCGCACGGGAATATTTCAGCCTGAGGCTGAAGGTTATGGGAGTGGTGTACTTTGTATTCATCGGAATCTCCCTCCTGTTCACCCTTCTTATCGGACTTGATCGGTACCACGGTTTTTTCATCCCAGAAGTTCTTTTCTCTGAGGGAACACTGTTCAGCCGGATGTTGTACACCGGCGGTCCTGTGCTCAAGCTTCTCCATCTGTACAGGCTTATCGGGGCTGCAGTTTTCCTGTTTGCAAGTTTTTCCACCAGGATACGCGAAAGAAATCTGTACAGATCGAGAGCTCTTCTATTCTCTTTCATGATCATCATTCCACTGCTCGGAGTGTTTTTCTCCTCGATTCATTCAGATGGGTACAGAATAAATCCGTTCCCTTTCGCCTACATCCTGAGTATGTTCTTCCCGCAGTTTCTCTATCTGAGGGGACAGCTGTTCGGTTCGGTTCCTCCGGATACCGATCTGGTGATGGATTCTCTTCTGGATGGGGTGCTGATTCTGGGGCGTGACGATGTGATCCTCGATTATAACGCCCGGCTTGAAGAGTTTATTCCCTCCCTCCGGCGAGAGATCGTGGGTTACCCGATGAATGAGGTGCGAGAGAGTCTCGGTTTCCTGAAGGATGTGGATGTGTCTGCAGTCAGGGAAAAGGAAAAAACCATTACCGTAGGCCAGGAAGCGGGAGAGATAAGAAGCTATGAACTCCGGCGTCTGTTCCCTTCAGGAACTTCAGCTCACTCTCTCTCGGCCTTGAGTATACGGGATGTGAGTGAGTTCCAGCAGATGAACGCGGAACTTGAAGCAACCTATGCCGATATCGCAGAAGCAGACAGGCTGAAAACCATGGTTATTTCAATTATCAGCGAGTACGAACATACTCCTCTGGCAATGCTGAAGAATCTCAGTCAGCTGCTCTGTTCCCACTCTGTCTATCAGGATCCGGCTCTCGTGAAAAAAGTCTTCGAAGAGATTGATCGCCTTATTGACCGTCACGAGCTACTTATAGGCAATCTCCTTCCCCTCGATATCATGCATCGAAGCAAGGGAGCATACTCCGCTCACGTGATTGATCTCGCCTCTGTTCTTTCATCTCTGATGGATCCGGTGAATAGGTACGTGATGCAAAAAGGTGTGAAGTTTGTACGATCAGATGATGAGGATCTGCTTATTCTGGCAAACAGAGATCTCCTGAGCAGTGCTCTCCATAATGTGATTGAAAATGCAGTAAAGTACTCGCCCTCAGGAACTGAAGTGAAGGTGATACAGCAGGTGAGTGATGAGAAGGTGAGTATCATCGTGGAGGATGAGGGGTTCGGAATAGATGATGATGCACTTGCCGCCTTCGTGAAGGGGAAGTGGGGTATCACGAAGATGGGAACAGCGGGAGAGAGCGGTCCCGGGATCGCCTTGTATGCGTCGAAGAAATTCCTTGAATGGATGGGAGGGGAGATGATGGTAGAAAGAAAGGAAGGCGTAGGAACTCGGGTGAGTGTGATCGTGCGGCGTGCATTTCCCCGGATGAAAGGAGAGTAAGAGAGATGATACGGGTCGTAGTGGTGGAAGATCACCTGCTGTTCCGCAAGGGATTGATATCGATACTGGAAGCACAGCAGCGCATTGAGGTTGTGGCGGAGTATGCGAACGGGAAGGAGTTTCTGGAAGCGGCAGAGGGAGAAGAGGTACAGGGAAGTGACCTGGTGTTTCTTGATATCTCGATGCCGTGGAAGAGCGGGCTTGAGGTCTTGCAGGAGGTGAGTGAGAAGGGAATGAAGATCCCCCCGGTGTGTGTGCTGAGCATGTACCCGGATCAATTCTATCTTGAGCAGGTGAAAACCCTTGGAGCGAGGGGCTACCTGACGAAGGACAGTGACCTGAGTATCCTGGAGAGTGCGGTAGAGGAGATCGTGGAGGGGAGGACCTTCTTTCTTGCGAAAGAGAAGAAACAGGATGTGAGTTTTCTTGATAACCTGAGTAAACGGGAGTCTGCGGTATTCAAGCTGCTGACGCAGGGAATGACGATCAAGGAGATAGCGTATGAGCTGGATATCTCGGTGAAGTCAGTGAGCACGTACAAGAGCCGTCTGATGGAGAAGCTGGGAGTGGAATCCCTTACTGACCTGTATAAGATGTCTCTCTTCTTTGAGGAGTAGAAACGTTAATCAGTTCCTGTTTTTTCAATACCGAGAAGCCCTTCTGCCTGCTCGAGATCTCTCTCGGAGGAGTAGTAGAGCCGGTTTGTAATTTCCCTGATACGTGCATAACGCACGCCTTTTTCCACCATCAGATTTTCATATGCACTTCTGGTTTCTCCGGTGAGAAGCCATTCACTCGGAATATCGAACGCACGGGCGAGGAGGCATACGTCGTTCGCATCCGGTATTCGTGAGAGAGTCCGTTGAGCATTTATGATATTGAAGCGGAGACCGGCCTCTTCACAGATGTCTTTCAATGTCTTCCTGTACGACAGATACACATCCACTCGAGCCCAGAACAGCTTCCCTGCAACCTCGTTTGCCATAACCTTAGTGTAGAATTCTTCCCCCTGTGCGTAAAGAGAGGTTAGTGTAAGAATATACTGACACTTTCTGCCTCCTTCCATTCATAAAAAAACATCCGGAGGGGACAGTCTCCGGATGTGTACTTGCTTCACGCGACTTGTTATGCCGCTGTGTGTGAATTTGCCAGGGAGCTCACAAATTTTCCCATTCCCCTGCCGTATCTTGCAGCATAATCGATCGCTGCAGAGAAAGCACTCGTCTTATCATCCTTCGAAAGAAGGTAGTACCAGTGATCTGATACCGCGAAGAAAAGTTCCGCATCACTCAGATGTTTGAATGCCTGACGGACCGGCCAGGAATTCATCACACTCATGATGGGGTGAAAAACATTCTCCTGCCAGGAGAAGGTCGCATCATCTTCTGTGATGACCCAGGGAATATCCTGGTTGATCAGGTACTTGTGGACACTGATCTGGCTCTCGATTCTTGGAATATCTTTCTCATTGAAGATATTTCCTGTCTGCTGAAGGAGTATCTGCATCTCCAGCGTTCTTTCTGTATTCATCTCTATCTCCTTGACGGCTTTGCCGTCGTCGTTTCTTGTGTATGCCCGTAATATACTCATGATAAAAAAAATAATCAATAGAGAAATAAAAAACTTGACAAATAAATTATTATACACTTATGAAGTAAAAAGCTTGCATAAATATGAAAATTGTTAAAAAATTACTTATAAATCAGTTAAAAATTATCGAAAAGAAGTATGATAAGAAACATTCTTGCATACTGATACAAGCAGTGGTAGGATAAAGAAAATAAGTGAGAACCGAGAAGAACAAGGGAGGAGACGTATGCATATCTTGGAGACTGCAATTGAGATGGAAAGAGAAGGCGCCGCCTTCTATGATAATCTTGCGGCCACAGCCGAAGATGAAGGACTCAAACAGATTTTCTCGCTGCTCTCGGATGACGAGCGACGACACGAGAGGATCTTCCGTGCGATGAAAGACGGAGCAGAGAGAGATGAAATCCCCCTCCACCCGGAACGTGCTGATTCACTGATCGCTGCTCTTGATCCAAAGAAGTTTCATGAAACACAGGAACACAAGGAGCTGTACGAACGTGCACTGGAGATCGAACTGAAGAGTATCGAGTTCTATACCGAAGTGCTTGAACAGCTGGAGAAAGAAGAGGAAAGGCATATCGTGAAGCGCGTCATTGCCGAAGAAAGAAAACACTATGAATCTCTCGATACCATCGCTCTGATGCTGTCCAGACCGAAGACCTGGGTCGAAGATGCAGAGTTCGGGGTTCGGGATGAGTACTGATGATGACGGAAGGAAAGAGACTCCCCGCCATAGAAACAGACCGGTTATTCCTCCTTCCCCCTTCCCTGATTAAGATTGACCATCTAGTCCACTATCTGGTAGCCAACAGGGTGTTTCATGAGAAATGGGAGCCGAGCCGACCGGAAAGCTATTACTCGCTCTCATCAGCTCAGGTGCTGTTGCAGAGTCAGCAGGAGCAGGTCTCCTCTGGATCGGCTATCCACTTCTGGATAACGCGGAAGGGGGGTGATGAGATCATCGGGAAGATCAGCTGTTCCCAGATCGTTCCCTACCCGTTTCACTCCACTTTCGTCGGGTACTCCCTCTCGCACCTCCATATTCACCGTGGATACATGGGAGAAGCCTTGAAAGCTGTCGTGGATTTCGGGTGCCGGGAGTACGGTCTCCACCGGTTTGAGGCGAATATTATGCCCGGGAACCGCGCTTCGATACGGGTTGCTCTTTCCGCCGGATTCGTCTGTGAGGGGTATTCTCCCGATTACCTGATGATCCGGGGCGTGTGGGAAGGGCATGAGCACTATGTCTATATCAACAGGGACTGGAAGCCGTAATTTTAGAATGAGATAGGAAATCTTTTCTGGACACTTTGGTCGAACACTCTTAGAATGGGTGTCAGTACTATAAGATAATAAGGGATGCATATGAAAGAACAGGCACAGATTGCTCAGATGATTGAGAGCGGTAAAGCGGTCGTCGGTATCGAGATGGGATCGACGAGAATCAAGGCAGTACTTATCGGTGATGATCACACGCCACTCGCCTCCGGCGGATACGGATGGGAAAATTCACAGGTAGAGGGTATCTGGACCTACCCTCTGGATCAGGTCTGGGAAGGACTTCAGTCCTGCTATGCCGATCTCATGAACGATGTGAAGAGCCGTTACGGTGTTCAGCTGAAGGGACTCAGATCCCTTGGCTTCAGCGGCATGATGCACGGCTATATCGTTACAGATAAAGAAGGAGAACAGCTCGTTCCTTTCAGAACCTGGAGAAATAATATAACGGGGGAAGCATCTGAGAAGCTCGCAGAACTGTTCGAGTACCCCATTCCCCAGAGGTGGAGCGTCGCCCACCTGTATCAGGCGATCCTGAACGGGGAAGAGCATGTAGCGGATATCGACTATCTATCAACGCTTGCAGGGTATGTTCACTGGCGTCTGAGCGGACGCAGGAGCATGGGAGTCGGTGAAGCCTCCGGTATGTTCCCGATTGACCTTGAAACAAGTGATTTCAATCTTGAGATGTGCAGAAAGTTTGATGAGGATGTAAGCTCCAAAGGATTCTCCTGGAAGCTCAGGGATATTCTGCCTGAAGTCCTTGTCGCAGGAGAAGTGGCAGGAACCCTTACCGAAGAAGGCGCCCGTCTTCTCGACCCGTCGGGAAATCTTCCCGCCGGAATACCTCTCTGTCCCGCTGAAGGGGATGCAGGAACAGGAATGGTGGCGACCAACTCGGTAGCCGTCAGGACTGGTAACGTCTCGGCTGGGACCTCGGTCTTCGCTATGATCGTTCTTGAGAAGGAGCTGTCCAGAGTCTATCACGAGCTTGATCTTGTCACGACTCCCGATGGACACCTGGTTGCCATGGCTCATTCGAATAACTGCTCATCAGACTACGATGCATGGATGCATCTGTTCGGCGAAGCTGTCCAGGCCCTCGGCCTGGAGGTCTCGAAACCGAAACTCTACGACACCCTTCTGGAACAGGCGCTCAAGGCTGATCCCGATTGCGGAGGACTCTTGAGCATCGGATATGTTTCCGGTGAGCATATGACCGGGTTCACCGAAGGCCGTCCACTTTTCGTCCGTTCTCCCGAAGGAAAGTTCACCCTAGCCAATTTCATGCGTTCCCATCTGTTCACCGCACTGTGTGCTATGAGAACCGGACTCAATATTCTCTTCGAAAAGGAAGGCGTTGAAGTCGACGAGATCAGGGGACATGGAGGATTCTTCAAGGCAGCTGAAGTTGGACAGAGGATCATGGCCGCTGCAACGAATACTCCCATTTCGATCCTCGAGACAGCCGGAGAAGGCGGAGCCTGGGGAATCGCGCTTCTCGCAGCCTTCATGGTGCGGGAAGATAAGAAGGTTGATTTCCCCTCCTTCCTGAAGACAGTCTTTGCTGGAAGCATGGGAGAAGCAGTAAAACCGGACCCGGCAGATGCCGAAGGCTTCGAAACCTTCTTCAAACGGTATCATCAGGGACTGTCAATTGAACGATGTGCGATCGAGAACCTGATCTGAGAACAGAAAACAGACAGGTAAAGTCAAATAATGACAGTATGGAAAAAGACTTTTTTATAAAGCAGGGTGTCGAGTGCATCCTGCTTTATTCTGTAATGATGTCTTTAAAATGGTTGTTATGATTGATATGTGTGGCCAATGTTACCTCTTAGGATGTTAAAAACATAAACTTGACTCAGGAATGATTCATACAGTATTGTATGTTTATGAATACCATGCAGAATGAATTTGACTCGATTCGTGCGGCTCTGCTAGATGAGAACCCGAATATCAGTGCGCTCATGTTTGATGAGAGTATTGCCTGGGCTGATCTTCTCGCACAGCTCCACGATCATTATCTCAATAAGCTGACAGAACAATTTCCGGCAGGAGTGGGGTACTACAGAAAAGAGGATGAAACTTTAGAAACCTTCTTCTCACTTTCCTGGCAGGCCTTCGCGTATATCCGTATCCTTGATTATATCGACCATGAAGGGGAGGAGTTCATAGACTGGAACCTCCACGGGAGGACAGTTACAAATCATCCTGTCTCGATGATACGTGACCTGTTTAAAGGTGAGTTTGCTCACCTGACCCTTGATTTCGCCTACGATACTCTTCATTTGCTTCGGCAGCTCAATTCTGTCGATACACAGAACCTTCCTTCACGTGAAGAGGTCCTGAACTGGATGGATCGTCATCCGAGCGGGCTCGATTCTGACATCCTCGCCATCAGGAAAGAGAATCGGCAGAGGATCATCTCTCTCATCATTGAAGATAAGGAGAAAGGAAAGCAGACCACGTCCCGCTATACGTTCGCTTCAGATGATACACAAGAGATGAAGCGAAGAAAAGTAGATCAGTGGTGGCAGGAGGATACCTTCCACCTGCAGCATGCGGTGAGGAGCTATGAGGATCTTTTCAGATACCTCGAGGGCTCTATTGATACCAGGCAGATGGAGGTCATGGCTGAAGCCGCAGAGAAAGGAATTCCTGTGTTTGCAACTCCCTATTTCCTCTCCCTTTTCATCACCTCTACCGCTTCTCCCTATTACGGCAGTGATGTTGTTCTCAGACAGTATCTGTTCTATTCTCAGGACCTTGTGAATGAGTTCGGTGAGATCAATGCCTGGGAGAAAGAGGATCTCGTGGTACCGGGGGAGCCGAATGCTGCAGGATGGGTCTTGCCGAATCATAATATTCACCGCAGATACCCGAATGTCGCCATCTTCATTCCCGATACGATGGGGCGTGCCTGTGGAGGCCTGTGCTCCTATTGTCAGAGAATGTATGACTTCCAGAGAGGGCGATTCAATTTCAACCTCGATGAGCTCCGTCCCGTGAAGGGGTGGGAGGAAGTGCTTCATGAGACGATGGTCTATTTCAGAACCGATGAGTTCCTCTCAGATATCCTGATCACAGGCGGCGATGCATTCATGAGTTCTCCGTCCTCTCTCAAGACGATACTCGATGCAGTTCTTGCGATGGCGGCCGATAAGATCCGTGATAATGAGTTCAGAAGCGACCATGAGAAGGTCGCTGAGATGAAGAGGATCAGACTGGGGACGAAGATCCCTATTTACCTTCCTCAGCGTGTTACTGATGACCTGACCAGGGTGCTTGCCGATACAGCGAAACGGGCGAAAGAGATCGGGATTACCCAGACAGTTGTGCAGACGCACTTCTCTTCTGCCATGGAAGTAACCGAAGATACCCGGCAGGCTGTGGACAAGCTGCTGAAAAGCGGCTGGGCGGTAACAAACCAGGAAGTGTTTACGGTTTCGGCAAGCAGAAGAGGGCACAGTGCACGTCTTCGGCAGGTATTGAATTCCATCGGTGTTCTCCCTTATTACAACTTCACGGTCAAAGGATTTTTCGAGAATCGTCCGCTGTTCGCGAATTCAGCCCGGTCAATGCAGGAACAGGTGGAAGAGAAGTCCATAGGACGTATCGACTACCGCTATTTCAGTCAGCTCACAGGGCTCATCAATGAACCGGAGACTATGGTGGAATCGCTGAAAAGCATCTATGAACACGACCAGATTCCGTTTCTTGCCACCGACAGGAATATGATCAACCTTCCGGGGCTCGGGAAAAGCAATACCTATCGTACGATAGGAATAACCGAAGATGGAAGACGTATCCTTGAATTTGAATTCGATAACACCCGGCCCCATTCTCAGGTGACCCGGGATATGAAATCTGTTATCATTATAGAGTCTAAATCGATTCTTCACTATCTGAAACAGATGGAAGAGCTCGGTGAGGATATGGAGGAGTACCGGACACTCTGGGGCTACAGTGCGGGAAGGACCGCCTCACGCTCGCTTGTGTTCCCCCCCACATACTAGATGAGGAGGTGTGATGAATGCTGAACAGAATTGCACAGGCACAGGTGATTCCCGCAATACGGGAGATTGATGTCGATTCAGGGCTTGCCCTGATAGCTTCTCTTGCTTCTGAAGGGTATACAGCAATGAATATCTCTCTGCAGAGCGAGCACGGCATTGCTCTGCTGCAGGCAGCAGCACAGCGCTTTCCCTCTCTTCTGATGGGAGGTGGGAACGTGCAGACTCCCGATGAGGCGGAATCAGCCCTCTCAGCCGGTGCCCGGTTCATCCTTTCTCCGCTCTTCCATCCTCAGATGATCTCCCTGGTGAAATCCTCCGGGAATCTGATCCTTCCTGTGCAGATAGAGGGTACTCTTGCCCGGGATGCACATCTGGAGGCTGTGAGTCTGTATCCTGTGGAAAGATGCGGAGGTATAGAGACACTGAGACGGCTCTGGGATGAATTCTCCATCCGTTCTCTGGTTGCCGGTGCTCTTGATGATGGAAAGCTGAAACCCTTCCTGAAGGAGAAAGGGTTTCTTGCCGCTACCGGGACCTGGATGATCCACTAGGAGCTCTCAGGCGGTTTCAATGTCCCTCCCTACAGGAGAGGTACTGTTGTCCAAAATCCATGCTCGAGCATATCGAGAGACTTGATACCTGACTGGATGAGAAGGTCCTCGGTTCCTGCGAAGCTGAAATCGAGCTGGTCAGCCCTGTGAGCATCACTGTTGAGCATTAGCGGTACCGATAATTCGCCGCACAGGAGTATCATATCGGGTGAAGGGTACACTTCTTTCGTAGCTCCCCGCGCAATACCTCCGGTATTCACTTCAATGCGCACCTGCTTCTCAGCTGCACTCTGGATCAGAGAGCGGGACGCTTTCTGATACCATGCCTGGGACGCATCAAAAAACCGGTTATCCCTGTTATGCTTTTTCATGAGATCACAGTGACCGAGGATGTCGAAGGAGTGTGATCTCATCATTCTTTTCTGAAGTGTGAAATAGTGAGAGACAAAGTCCTCAATGCTTCCTGCGAAATTATCTTCAAGAAGGGTCGTAAACTCCTCGATAGGTCCGTCTATAGAGAGGTAGGTTCCGCTCTTCTCATGCTTCATCATGTGCACCGAAGCTATCGTATAATCAAGGTCTTCAGCGTATTCACTCCCTGCCAGCTCGTCAGTTCCCTCAAGGTAATCGAGTTCCAGCCCCGCGTAGAGTTCGATTCTGTCCCGGTATACATCCTTGAGACGTTTCAGCTCTCCCAGATAGTAGGGGAAATCATCACGCTTCATGTGCCAGTCGTCTTCGGGTGTGATAGGGGTATGGCAGGAGAATCCGAGGGCAGTGAATCCCTTCGATATCGCAGAGAGGACGATCTCCTCCATCGTGCCGTGTCCGTCGTCGAGTCCGCAGTGCGTATGGTAGCTTCCAGTTATTCGTGATCTGTTCATGCCACGATTATATGAAAAACAAGGCTCCAGCGGAAGCCCCGCCGTCTTCTGTCTTGGCGATCTTTCACACTATGACAGAATTCGCTTGAATCCGTTTCCTCCAATTCTTTGACAAGAGAGAATATCGGAGTATACTGAAGAGAGAGAGGAATTATGGATCGAAAGGCTGGACATGAACGGCCGTGCCTCTACCGCAACAGCTTCTACACCGGTGTCGTGGGCGAATTGGAAAAACTCATCTCAGAGATGGTCGAGAGTGAGAAGTCCGTTCCGTGTCCTCTGGATGATGTCTCTGCCGCTATCATCCCCCACGCCGGTCTCACCTACTCGAACCGAGGTATATCTCATGCCTATGCACAGAGGAAGCGACCCGTCTCTTTCGCTCTGATCGTCTCTCCCTCCCATTATCATATGCTGCCGCCTGATACTATTGCGAAAGACTCCTATGATGCGTATCAGACACCGCTGGGAACGCTTCCCCATACTCCCCTCGACCTCGACTCCCCTGTGATAATAGACAACAGTGTGTGTGGTGATGAACATGCTGTGGAGATCCCTCTCCTGCATCTTGCCTATCAGCAGAAGATTCAGAAAAGTCCATTGCACGTAGAGGTTCTTCTCGTCTCCTCCTTCAGGTCAAAAGAGATGATAGAACAGGTCTCTTCCGCTGTTCTCCTCGCGCTTGAAAAGAGAGGGATACCTCTCGATACGTGTCTGTTTCTCGCTTCAAGTGATCTCACTCACTGGGGAAACCGATTTTCTCACACACCGTATCAGGGCATGGAACGAGATGAAATTCTCTCTCATGTGAGAGATGATGATATGATCTTTATGAAATCAGTACTCGAAGGCTCAGCTCCCGCTTCACGGCCTCCTTCCTCCACCGTCTGCGGTTACGCTGCCATACAGCTCGTTTCCACCCTTGCGAGGAAAAGCGGTCTCACCGGTGTTTTTCATGACTATTATACATCCGAGGAGATCGGAGGAGGAGGAGATTCCTTTGTGAGCTACCCTTCGGTTCTCTACGGGAGGAAGACATGACTACACATCAGATTCTGCTGCTTACGATAGCACACGAGGCGATTGAAGAAAGTCTCACCGGAGCAAAACCGTTTACCTACACACTGATTGACAGAAATCCTCCTGTGGAGTTTCTTGAAGCCAACGGGGTGTTCGTCACCATAACAAAGCAGCCCTCGCAGACTTTGCGCGGCTGCATAGGAATTATAGGCAAGGGCCAGAATCCTCTGTATAAGAACGTCTATGAGATGGCGAAGGCCGCAGCTTTTCAGGACCATAGGTTTCACCCGCTCCACGCTGACGAACTGGACCATATCACTCTTTCGGTTTCAATCCTTTCCGAGCAGAAGGAACTCAGTAACCTGGAGGATATCCGCCTGGGGATAGACGGTGTGATATTTGAATATGAGGGGCATCATGCCCTCTTCCTCCCGGAAGTGGCGATTGAACAGAATTGGACGAGGGGCCGTATGCTGAGTCAGCTCTGCCTGAAGGCCGGTCTTCCTCCCACCTTCTATCAGGAAGGAAAGGGCGTTTTCCATACATTCACCACCATGCACTTCTCTGGAGCAGCTGGAGGTTGATGTGGTGACCTGTTTGCTCTGCTATAGAGCATGTACACTCAGGGAAGGTCAGGTAGGGGTATGTAGGGTAGTCCAGAACCTTTCTGGTGCGATAGTTCCCGTCTCCCGTCAGTGTTTTGCCGCCGAGCATATTGATCCTATAGAGAAGAAGCCGCTCTATCATTTCTATCCCCTTCACAGGACGTACTCACTCGGAATGTACGGCTGTAATCTCGATTGTGATTTCTGTCAGAATCATTCACTCGTCAGTGGGGACTTTCACAAGCGAGGTCTCGAGACCTCTTCTGAGATCATAAGAAATTTCATTCACAGCGGAACCTCGATCGTCAGTTACACCTATTCGGAACCGATTGTGTGGCAACCTCATGTTCTTCCTGTAGCACAGGAGGTTCACAGAAGGGGAGGCTTGAATGTCCTGGTAACGAACGGAACGTTCAGCAGAGAGTCCCTCACACGCCTTCATCCTCTCATCGATGCTCTCAATATAGATCTGAAGGGGGATGAGGAGTTCTATCGCAGTGTCTGTCATTCGCCGGGAGCCTATGAGGCTGTTCTTGAAGGAATCGACTTCTGGGTGAACCAGAGTTCTGCTGTGGTGGAGGTGACAACGCTTCTCATAGACGGGTACCATTCTAAGCGGTGGGTGGAGAGCATG
The DNA here is from genome assembly GCA_963676605.2 of Sphaerochaetaceae bacterium. Lineage (GTDB taxonomy): Bacteria > Spirochaetota > Spirochaetia > Sphaerochaetales > Sphaerochaetaceae > SABI01. The sequence goes on from CAXXSP010000034.1 coordinate 113,038, forward strand.
GGACGGCTGCTGCACGAAATAGGTGTGAAGGTCTGGCATCTTTCCCGTTTCCATCCGTCTCACCGGATGATGCATATTCCTGCAACCTCCGCAGAGTTGATGCAGAGCGCGTATGAGAGCGCACGCAACAGCGGGATCGGGTATGTGTATCTCGGGAATGTCGATGTACAGGAGAATTATTTCATCACCTGCGGAAAGTGCGGGTACTCCATGAAGCGCTCAGAGGTGAATGCTCTCGCAGACACTGAGGGAATCCTCAGGTGTCCACAATGTCAGAACGTACAGTATGGGAGATTCGGAGAGCTGTGATGGCTCCTCAGAGGGTCCGCACACTGATCCTCTGAGAGTTCCGGCGTGCTATCTGCGGCGACGCTTATCTTTCTTTCTTTTCGGAAAGGAGCCGTAGCGGTCATTCTTCTGATGGCGTGCCAGGTGTTTCCCGTTGTGACTGTCTGTCCGTGCACGGGTGACGACGGGCTTTCCTCCCTTCGAAATCTTCTTGAAGGCTCCGAGGATTGCATGAGCAGCACCCTCTTTCGCATTCACGAAGGAGAAGTCTTCCATGACATTCACGTCGTTGAGTTCGTGGTCGCGGATATGTGCATGTTCCTTGAGGAATTCAACGAGGAGTTTTCTTGTCATTCCATGTGAATAGCCCCTGGCGACGAAGAGTCTTACCTCATCTCCCTGCGAGCGGCTGTTCTTTCTGTCATCCCACTGCTTTCCCTCTCGTCTCGGAGCCTGAGGATCATGAATGGGCTGATACGAGTGGATATTGAGTTCTCCGATATAGTTGAGGGCAAGAAGGGTCGTCACAACCTTGTGTGGTTCATCAAGGTCGAGGAGCTCGAGTGCCATATCCTGGAAGGGAAGGTCATGAGTGGCCTTCAATCCTTCAACGATGGTATCGACGATCCTCTCTTTTTTCATGGCGACGATTTTCTCTGCATCAGGGATTCTCACCTGCTCGATCTCTGCCCCTATATTCCGCTTCAGGTAGGTGAACCGTCTGGACTCACTGGGAGTGACGAAGGTAATTGCTGAACCCTTCTTTCCTGCTCTTCCCGTTCTTCCGATTCTATGAATATAGGTTTCAGGATTCTGTGGAATGGAGTAGTTGATTACATGAGTGAGGTCCTGTACATCGATACCACGGGCGGCCACATCGGTCGCAACAAGGATCGATATACGCTTCTCGCGAAGCTTGTGGAGAATCATCTCGCGCTGTCTCTGGGCTAGATCTCCATGAATCGCTTCGGCATCATAGCCGCGGGCGATGAGTTCCTTGCTCAGTTCATCGCTCTCCATCTTCGTCCTGCAGAAAACAAGGCCGTAGAAATCAGGAGAGATGTCGATAATTCGTGTGAGGAGCTCTTTCTTGTCGGAAGGCCTTACCATGTAATAGTACTGGCTTGTATTCGAGAGTGTTTTTGTATCTTTCTCGATTTCCACCATCTCAAAGTTTCGCATGAACCGTTTTGCGAGGGAGAGGATCTGGCGTGGCATCGTTGCACTGAACAGGAGCATACGCTTCTCTTCAGGGGTTTCAGAGAGGATCGTTTCAATATCCTCGATGAATCCCATATTGAGCATCTCATCAGCTTCATCAAGGACTGCGAAGGAGACGTCCTCGAGGGAGAGGGTTCCCCGTTTCATATGGTCCATGACCCTGCCCGGAGTTCCGACCACGACCTGTACTCCTTTTCTGAGTCTCCTGATCTGAAGATCCATGGAGGCTCCGCCGTATACGGGTAGAATCTGAAGGCGTCGGTTTCCTTTCATGGACTCTATCTCCGAGCTTACCTGCATGGCAAGTTCCCTCGTCGGGCAGAGAATGATAGCCTGTACACTATTTCTTGACTCATCGATTGTCTCAAGGATGGGAAGGGAGAATGCAGCGGTCTTGCCTGTTCCTGTCTGGGAGCGGCCTACGACGTCACACTGTTTCTCAAGAAGCAGCGGAATGCATGCTGCCTGAACGGCAGTAGGAGTGACGAAACCCTTGGCTTCGAGGGCTTCCAATGTTCTCTCTGATAACCCGAGAGCGGCGAATGTGTCTGTTGTGTGCATGTAACTCCTGATTATATCGGAAATTCTGGATCTGTGTTGATATAACAGCCTACTGTATATGAATGGCTCGCCTTATGCAAGGGCGATAGTTGTTCCGTTGAATTATTTTTCTATATCCAAAGCAGAAAGGTTCGTGAAACCGTCTATTTGGTAAGAAGGAGGGTGATCAGGTGGATACCCGTATCAGACACGCGAAAAAAAAGGAGAGGGCTCTCTGCCAGGTGGACCAGGCAGAGGCATTGTTCCTGTGGTGTACAGGTGAGAGCATAAGACGCATCGCTCGGGAGGTGGGGTGCCCATCCTCTTATCTGCTGTCCATCCAGAAGGAGATGGATAAACAGATCCTTTAGTACCTGTTGTACACATTCTCCGCAAAGCCAGCGAGATGTTCCACCGGGAGTACGATATCGTCATCAAGGATCAGCGTCCCGCTGAAATAGCCGAATACCTGGTGCTGGTCCGATTTCACAAGCAGTAGGTTTGTGACGGAGGTCCTGTCTGCAACGGGAGAGAAGAGGAGATCGACTCTTCCGTCATCGCTTGTGATATGCCACTCTGAGAGGTAATCATCAGGCGGGATATCGAAGGAAACGGAGCCGAGCTTGTGAATTCTCTCGTTGAAGATGATCGCATTCTCCGAGGCGACTGATCGGTCACTGAATCCGTACCCGAAATTGAAACCGAAGGGGATACCTTCCTGGAATCCCGAGGCGCTCGCCCAGTACCATCTGTTCTTGTAGGTCCACACCCCCCGTCCCCAGTCAAGCACGCCCAGAGCTGATTCAGGGGAGAATGTATAGGTATGTTCTCCCACACGGACAGTTCCTGCTGCTCCCATGGGATTGATTTTCTCATTGAGATAGAATGCTTTCCTGTTTTTCTCCCAGCTGGTTGCGATATTCATCGATTCCTGCTGTGGGAGCTGGACGAGAGTGAGGTCTATATCGATTCCTTTCTGAAACCCCCGGAGTTCCAACTCAGGTGCCCCGGCCAGAATCCTCCGGGTCTCTCCTCTCCTGCTGTAGGCAATCCTGAGATTCTTATCAGCCCACCCGACCTCATAATTCCCCGAGTGAGCCGGCAGGGAATGCCGGCCGAGAGGAAGGACGGAAAGCGCATCACTCTGTGCCCACTGTCCGCTCTTTCCGTCTACAACTGCAATAGCGAACAGCCCGGCGTACCCCAAGTCACTGAACGTTGTGGATACCCACAGATCGTGTTCATAGGAGTATACCGCATAATAATCCCATTCCTTGATTTTCATCCTGCCTGCCCTGATACGGGATCTGTCATATTCAAGAAGAGGGTAGCGGGACCATCCGGCTTCTCTGAGACGTCCTGTATCATCATGAAGAGGACCGCGCTCTAGAATTTCATGCTGGCTCATACATACCTCCAAGAAGTGTGTCTTTGACCTGATCATCAAGTGTCAGGTCAGCTGCCTTCAGCGAGTCTGAGAGCTGTTCAAGTGTTGAACACCCAATAATGGGAATGACCGGGAATGGTGAAGCGATGAGTGCTGCGAGAGAGACTGCGGCGGGGGAGGCTTCCATCTCTCTGCAGACCTTCCGTACGCTCTCCAGAGTTCGCAGGGTCGAATCGCTCAGGAATCGTGAGCGTACTTTGTGAGTGAGGGTATCGATGCCTCCTTCGATACACTTCGAGAAGAATCCCTTCGCCTGAGACGAAAAGGCAAAGAGAGGGACCTGCTGCTTCTCATAGAATGAAAACTCTTCCCTGTCCATGCAGACGAGGGTAGGGTCGTTGTACTTCCTGGCCGTTGTCGGGGCGAGTGAGTACTGGATCTCGCTTGCAGCTGGGCGTATCTTCCAGCTGTCTGATGCCTGAGAAAATCTTGAACGGCTCCAGTTGCTCAGCCCGAAGGCTTTGATCGTGCCGGCCTGGCTGATCTCCTCGAGGAGAGCGCCGATCTCAGAAACAGAGAGGGATGGATCATCCCTGTGGAGCATCCAGAGATCAATCGAAGTGAGGGAGAGAGCTTTCAGAGACATCTCAAGGTCTCCAAGGAGAGAATCACGATCCATTCTGCTCTTCATATTCTCAATATGAGGATGAGCACCCTTCGTGATTACTACCATCTCCTTCTGCATGCCGTTCGCAGAGAGCCATTCACCGATCACTTCTTCACTGAGACTTGCTTTACCGGCTGATACCTGCCCGTAGACCCGTGCAGTATCTATCACCGTGCCGCCGGAGTCCGCGAAGGTATCGAGCATCCTGAACGCGAGATCCTTTCCTATTTCGGTTCCGAAATAGGTGGTTCCTAATGCGATGACGGAGATGTTATTATCTATCCCGTCTATCCTGATATATTTCATCAATCGTTCTCCCGTACCCTATTATAGCGTTAAAAGGGAGAAAGATGGAAAGAAAGTTTCTCTCCTTCAACTCCCCAAGCATGCCGTTATACGATTGACCGTATAATGGGTGCGTGATAAAATTTTCAGCTATGGGAACTACCCGTCGATCTCTCATACCCTATCTCTTTGATCTTGCTGCACAGATCCGTCCTGATTCACCTTCAGCAGTGGTGAGTGTGATCGGGAGCGGGGGGAAAACGACACTTATCGAGGCTCTGGCAGAAGAGGGTCTGACACGATCTCTCAGAGTCCTCATCACGACAACAACAAAATTATCTCATCCCAGATTGCATACGTATACCGTTGCGGATACGCTCGCTCTCGATACCGACCGTCTGCCCGAAAGCGGCCGGTGTGTGCTTTGGGGATTCAGCGACGGGGATAAACTGATCCCGGGCTCTTCAGATGTTCTTTCCTCCTGTCGGACTCTGTTTGACCTTATTCTCATCGAGGCTGACGGTTCGAGAGGCCTGCCGCTGAAGATGCACAAGGCGGATGAACCTGTGATACCGCACATCACAACCTCGACGGTGCAGGTATTCGGGCTCTCTGCGCTGGGAGGTAGGAAGGAGCAGGTGATACACAGGTCTGAACTTTTTCACGGAGGAGCCGATACCCTTGATGCCGGTATGCTTATTTCCTGCATGAAGGAACCTGTAAGAAAAAAAGGAAAGCATCTGCAGCTTCTCAATCAGGCAGATATCCTTACAGAGGAAACACGGAACGACCTGATGCGGATGATCCGGGATGAACAACCCCATGTTCTGTTGGGGTCGCTTCTCACCGATACACTCTATGGGGAACAGGAAAGGGGAAAACCAGCATGAACATATTCAGTAAAGCAGCAGAACTTGAGCAGAAGAATATCCCATTTGCTCTTATAACGATCACCGGAAGCAGAGGCTCGACGCCGCGTTCCCAGGCCAGAATGATCGTCCTCTCCGACGGTACGAGCTATGGGACTGTGGGCGGCGGAGCGAGTGAGTTCGAAGCGGTGAAGCGGGCACAGGAGCTGATTCGCCTGCAGAAGAGCGAGTCCTTCAACAAGTCACTTACTGTCGGGGATGGGCACAACTGCGGTGGAGAGGTGGAAATGTTTATTGAAGTGATCGGCTCAAGACCCCGTCTCATACTTGTCGGCGGAGGTCATGTCAATCTTGAGATTGCGAATCTTGCCGTACGCTGCGGATTTTTCATCGAGGTGGTGGAAACCCGGGAGGAGTTCGCTTCACCAGAAAGGTTCCCCGATGCGAGCCGCTTCTACACGGGAACGACAATCGAAGAGGCACTTGCCCAGGTGAGCATTGACGAGAATACAGCACTGGTGATCGCGACACACTCCTTGGATCAGGAGGCTCTCGAGATGGTACTCTCCTCCCCCGCGTGGTATATAGGCATGCTTGGAAGCCGGAACAAGATTCATACATTCCGGACGAGACTGAAAGAGAAACTTCACATCGATATCGCGTCCCTCACGCAACTGTATGCTCCTCTCGGCCTCGACATAGGGGCTCAGACTCCCGAAGAGATCGCTGTCTCGGCCGTCTCTGAACTGATGAAAGTCAGATCAGTAAAAAGCGGTCAAAGCCTTCGTGACCGCTCTGATAATCTTGTTATTGTCCGAGGGGCAGGTGACCTGGCTAGTGCGGTTATTGTGAGGCTGCACAAGGCCGGGTACAGAGTCCTAGCGCTTGAAGTCCCCCAGCCGACGGCTATAAGGCGAACCGTCTCCTTCTCCTCAGTGCTGAAGAGCGGGAGTATGGAACTTGAAGGAGTCGAGTGTGTTTTTGCCTCCAATGCACGTGAGGCAAAAACTCTCATGGATCAGCAGAAAGTTGCCTTGATGATAGACTCTGAAGCCTCCGTGCGGAAGGAACTTCATCCTCTCTGCCTGGTAGATGCCATCATTGCAAAGAAGAATCTAGGTACTCATATGGCGATGGCTCCCTATGTGATCGCACTCGGTCCCCGGTTTCACGGCGGGTAAGGACTGTCACGCCGTCATTGAGACAAACAGAGGACATTTCCTCGGTTCTGTCATTACGGAAGGGCAAGCTGAAGTTAATACCGGCGTGCCAGGTATCATCGGGGGGGAAGGGGCAAAGCGTGTTATCCACGCGGAAACGGAAGGTGTTTTTACCGGGGTGAGAAAGATCGGTGATCTTGTGAAAGTAGGGGAAGTGGTGGCAAAAATCGATGAGAGTGAGGTGCTCTCTCCCCTTTCCGGAGTCCTGAGGGGTATTCTTGATGACGGAATAGAGGTTCCTGTCGGATTCAAGATAGGAGATGTGGACCCCAGAGGCAGCGTAGACCATTGTTTTTCTATCAGCGATAAAGGTCGCGCGATAGCCGGAGGGGTGCTTGAGGCTCTGGATGGATTCCGAAACGGTCTTCGGTAAGTTTCTATCGTATTTCCTGTCATAATTCTCTCTCTTTGATGAACCTTCATGGAAAATTCTCCCTTGACAAGTGTTTCTATGTATAGTAACGTTCCCTCACAGGAGATGAGTTCATGACCGATCTTGATGAAATTATCGATGTATTCGTAAGAACGACGGAGACTGAGAAAATGCATACCCTGTTTGATGATCTATTCACTGAACGGGAGAAATACGACTTTGCCCTCCGGTGGCGACTTATGAAGGACCTCTATGAAGGTAAAAGTCAGAGAGAGATTGCCCAGAACCTGGGTATCAGCCTGTGTAAGATTACACGGGGAAGCAAGATATTAAAACAGGAAGGATCGCAGATGAAACAGATCCTGAAGGAGTACCATAATGAGTAAAGCAGCAGGTCTGAATATGCAGATGCCCGATGAGAAGGGCTATTTCGGAGAATATGGAGGTGCTATCCTTCCTCCCGATCTCGTGGAGATCATGAATGATATCACGGCAAATTACATGGAGATCAAAGAGAACAGTGATTTTCTCGATGAGCTTACACGACTGCAGCAGACCTACACTGGCCGTCCCTCTCCCGTGTACCATGCCAGAAGACTGTCCGAGGCCCTCGGCGGGGCTCAGATCTATCTGAAGAGAGAGGACCTGAACCATACCGGAGCACATAAAATAAATCACTGTCTCGGAGAAGTCCTTCTTGCCAAAAAGATGGGAAAGAAGAAGGTGATCGCAGAGACCGGTGCAGGACAGCACGGTGTTGCACTTGCTACGGCAGCAGCCCTTGTCGGTCTCGAGTGTGATATCTACATGGGAGCAATTGACGTTGAAAAGCAAGCTCCCAATGTTCACAGAATGAAAGTCCTCGGTGCGACCGTTGTTCCCGTTCACCAGGGTACACACACTCTGAAGGATGCGGGTCGATGCTGCGTTTGTCGCATACCTGCAGGATCCGGTAACCACGATGTATGCAATCGGTTCTGTTGTCGGTCCTCACCCCTTCCCTATGATGGTAAGAGATTTTCAGAGCGTTGTCGGACGTGAGGCGAGGGAGCAGTTCCTGCAGATGACAGGAAACCTTCCCGATACTCTGATGGCGTGTGTCGGCGGCGGATCGGAATGCGATAGGACTGTTCAGCGGTTTTCTCGATGATCCTGAAGTTGAAATCTACGGGGTAGAGCCGGGCGGACGTTCAAGTGCTACAGGAGACCATGCAGCCACCATCACCTACGGAAAGAAGGGAACGATTCACGGGTTCGAGTGTTATCTCCTCCAGGATGAGAAGGGCGAACCCCTTCCGGTATACTCAATCGCGAGCGGACTCGACTTACCCGGGAGTCGGACCGCAGCACTGCTACCTCAAGGATATCGAGCGGGTAAAATACGTGAAAGCAAGTGACAGGGAGGCTCTTGTCGCCTTTTACGATCTCAGTCGTCTTGAGGGTATCATTCCAGCTCTTGAAAGCTCGCATGCGCTTGCCTATGCAATCAAGACCGCTCCGCAGAGAAGCAAGGACGAAAGTATCCTCATTAATCTCTCAGGACGAGGTGACAAGGACATGGATTACGTGCTTGCACATTATCCTCTTGAGGAGTATGAGACACAGAAGATGCTGTTCTGATTCAGCTCAGTCCGTATGTCAGCCCCTGCACCTTTGTATGCAGGGGCTTTTCTTCAGGAACGTTTTTCTTTTCCTTTCTTTACGAGAGAAAGAGAGGAACGGCACCAGTTGATGGTGTCTTCCACTGTCCTTCGGAATGTCCGTGTCTGATACTGCAGCTCCCTGACGGCCTTTGCATTGCTGAAATTACTGTTGCTTCCCAGTGTGCTCAGTGCATAGGGAGTGAACAGGGGGCGAAGGTTCCACACACGGTAGTGGAGCATGGTGAAGGGGCTGAAGGCAAGAGCGACCCAGCGGGGGATGAAGGTGAGTCGTTTTCGTGAACCGCTGAGTTCTTTGAGGATATGAAAACAGTTCTCTCACCGTATGATATTCTCCTGAGAGGATATAGCATTCTCCCCGTTTCCCGTATGCTCCGGCCTTGATAATCCCGTCTGCAACATCCCTGACATCGACAAAAATTATATCCACCGGAGGTGTAGACGTTGAGTGTGCCTCTGAGAAAAGTTGCAACCATCGAAGCCATATGACCCATCCGGTAATCATCAGGACCGATAATACCCGAAGGATGGACGATGATGGCATCGAGGCCCTGATCAGCAGCTTCAAGCACGAGACGGGTACCTGCGGCCTTTGTTTTTGCATACGATCCTCTGATCTGATCAGGATCAAAGTGCCGGCTCTCTTCAATGGGCTCTCCCCCGTGGAGTCTCTTTCAACGCATGTACGCTGCTGATAGTAGACGAGACGGCTGACCTTGCAGACCCTCACTGCTTCAATGATATTTCTGACTCCGTCGATATTGACCTGACGCATCCGTTTTCGGCTTTTCAGCGAGCAGGTGATATCTACAATACCGGCAGTATGGAACACGATATCGATTCCCCTGCAGGCTATGATAAGGGACTGAAGATCCATCACGTCTCCATAGAGAATGCGATGAGAGAAGGGTTCTATGATACTGATATCCTGCGAAGGAAGAACGAAGGCGGTGATGTCTGCTCCCCTTCTCTCTGAGTGCCTTGATCAGTACGGTTCCCACATGACCGGTTGCACCGGTGACCAGCGCTTTCACCTTCTACTCCTTGATATCCATGATATCCAGTCCTTCCTCTACAATCGAGAGAAAGGCGAAAAATCGTTCCTGTCCCATTGCCTCAAGCATCATAGAACACCACAGGTCAACTTCTGCAGAGGTTGCTGAGAGAGCTTCTCTTCCTTTTTCGGTCGGGGTCACAACGATATGGCGTCTGTCCCTATGACTCGTATCTCGGCACAGGTATCCCTTTCGTTCCAGAGAGGTGAGTGCACTGGTGACGCTTGGACGTGATATCCTGAGATACTCTGCGATGAAGGAGGGGTAGGCTGTCTCTCCCGAGGCTTCGATCGCTTCTATCGCCCTGAGTACCGCGGTTTCGCCTCGGTAGAATTCTCCCAGTTTTGCAGTAAAGGCAGTCCCGCTGAGACGTCTGAGAATGGTATGAAAGCGTGAAAATGAGTCCATTGCTCCTCCAATAATTAGAAAGTCTAATTATTAACCTATTTAATTATATACTCATCTCTGAATAGGTCAAGATGACATTGCGTTCTATCGCACTTTTCACTAAGCTGAAGGTATGAACCACGGAGGAGCTGAACCCATAGCACTCGACACCTCGGCTATTATCTACCCGCCTACGGTGGCGAGATATAACACCCATGTATTCCGTCTCTCCATGGACCTTCACATAACAGTTGAACACGAGCGGCTCTTGAGCGCCTTGAGGGCGATCATGCCGCGGTTCCCCTATTTTTCCCACCGCATTCACAGCGGGTTTTTCTGGTATTACCTTCTTGAGAACACGGAACCGATCGAAGTGTATCCCGAAGTGTGTCATCCCTGCGGTCATCTCGATCTCAGGAAGGGCGCCAATGGATATATGTTCAAGGTGTTCTATACGGAGCACCGCATCGCCGTCGAGTACTTCCATGCTCTGACAGACGGTACGGGGGGGATCACCTTCCTCAAGTCCCTCGTCTCTGAATACCTCAGGCAGAGCGGTGAAACAGTCGGCCCTGATCCCCAGATCCTTCTCCCCTCAGATCCTGTCGATCCCGCAGAAACAGAGGACTCCTTCGCGAGGATATACCGTCCGATGAGATCGGTGTTCGCCCTCGAATCCCGTGCATTCCATTATGCTCCCAAGGGAGAAGCCTATACTGACCTTCATGCCGTGGTGAGTTCTCAGATGGAGGTGAACCAGGTGAAGGCCCAGGCCAAGAAGTACGGCCTTACCATCACCGAGTATCTTGTGTGTGAAGTTCTTGATGCTCTTCAGCGTCTGCAGTTTGAGACTGTGAAGAATCCGAGAAAGTGGAGGCCTGTGAGACTGAGCGTGCCGGTGAATATCCGCAAGGTGTACGGTTCAAAATCGCTCAGAAACTTCACCCTTTTCATCATTGTCGGTCTCGATACCCACCTCGGATCCTACACCTTTGAAGAGATAGTGAAGAGTGTCTATCATCAGATGAGATGGAAGGTGAATGAAAAGTCGCTGTCTCTCCAGATCTCCCGCAATGTTGCAGGCCGACGCCTTCCACTGATCAGGTATGCACCGAATGTCCTGAAGAGACCGCTGATGAAACTGCTGAGTGATTCCTACGGGGACTCGATCTACTCATCCGTCATCAGCAATCTGGGTAATGTGAGTCTTCCGGAAGGTATGGCAGATACAGTCCGACGGATCGATTTTTCTCTCTCCCCCTCTCAGATGAATAAGCTGGCACTTGCCGTTATCAGTACTGGAGGATCTCTCGTGATGAATATAACCTCGATTCTGGAGTACAACAGGGAGTTCGAGAAGCTGCTTCTGAGGTCGCTGGTGAAAAAGGGAATCCATGTACAGGTTGATTCCAACTGGTAGGAGGAACTATGGCGTATTGTGTTGAATGCGGGGTGGAACTTGTCTCGGGCGCTGCGAAGTGTCCGCTGTGCGGACGTGAAGTCGCCGCTCCGAAAGAACTGATAGGAGAGAAAGGCGAAGAGCTTTTCCCAGGCAATCCTCATGCTCCGTCCCGCTCTCCGCTCCGTCTCGATAAATACAGGAAGGGGTTAACAGAACTCATCCTTACCTTTGCCGCAATCGCAGAGCTTACCCTGATTATTACGGGGACAGCGTTCGGTAATATTCTTATCTTCTGGAGACCGTTTCTCTATGTACTGCTTGGAACAGCGGCCCTGCTGGTCCTCCTGTTCGTACGCCTCAATTACAGGAATATCGCGACATGGTATTCATGGCTCACGACGGCGACACTCATTATCGCTGATTCGACAGACAACCTTTTCTCCTGGGTCGCGTATCCCGTAACCGGCCTGATTCTCTTTTATACCTTTTCTGTCTTTCTCCTGTATCACAGGATCCCGCTTGCGCTCAGGCTGGTGACAGCCCTGGCTATACTTCTTGCCAGCCTTGCAGGATTCGATCTGTTTACCCACCTTCAGCTCACCTGGTTCCTGCCTGTGGCACTGCCGGTCGTTGGTGTTGCGATCGTTACTCTCACCGGAACATTCGTCAGGTCGGTAAAAGGACACCCTTCCATTCCGGACATCATTCTCATGCTTCTCATGTCAGCCTCGATCAGCACGGTTGCAGGTGACTTCTTTGCCCTGAGATGGAAAGGCTCACAGGACATCCTCTCCTGGTCCTTCTCTCTCTTCATTATCTCACTGCTGCTGCTCGTATTCATCTCTATCACGATGAGCGTGAAGAAAGTGAGATACTATTTCCAGAATAGAGTGATCTGAGAATATACGAGGGAAGCCGATCCCCTCTATTTTTGCTATTTTCTCTTCCAGAACCAGGGGGTAAGGACGACGAGAACCGTATAGATCTCCAGTCTTCCCATCATCATGGCAAGGCTGAGGAACCACTTGATTCCATCCTGGAAGAAGGCGTAGTTCATGGTCGGTCCGACTTTACTGAAGCCCGGTCCGATATTACCAACTGTAACCAGCGCGGTTGAGAAGGAGGTGAGAATATCGTACCCTCCGGCGGCCACCACGGTGGTCGTGACGAGAAGAGCAACCATGTACAGGAAAACGAACCCGGTGATGACGCTTATGATATCGGTCCTGAGGACCTGCTTGTTGAGCCTGAGATGGAAGACACCGCGAGGATGCAGCAGTCTCTTGAGTTCCCTCGAAGCCAGTTTGAAGAGAGTCACGATCCTGACGACCTTCATTCCTCCGCCCGTTGAGCCTGCACTTCCTCCGATGAACATCATAAGGAAGAGGACTATCTTTGCAAACGCCGGCCAGAGGTCGAAGTCAGTTGTTGCATACCCTGTTGTTGTCAGGATTGAGGCAACCTGGAAGGCGGCATATCTGAGCCCCTGTGCGAAGCTCTCATAGACATCATTGTTCAGCAGAGAGACTGTGATCGCCAGCGAAGCTGCCGCGAAGATACCGAGGTAGGCTTTCATCTCCGTATCGACGAGTACGTCTCGCAGTTTGCCGGTAAGGAGCTTGAAATAGAGGATGAAGTTCATCCCTGCCATGATCATGAAGATGGTGATGACCCAGTCGATCCAGCCTGAATTATAGAACCCTACGCTTGTGTTCTTGGGAGAGAATCCACCGGTCGCCATAGTGCCGAACGTATGAGTGAGCGCATCAAAGAGGTTCATTCCGCCGATCATGAGGAGGATGGTCTCGATGACTGTCAGTCCCAGGTAGATCAGCCAGAGAATCTTGGCGGTCTGGGTTATTTTCGGTGTCACTTTATCGACCGAAGGTCCCGGAGCTTCCGCCTTCAGGAGCTGCATGCCCCCGATACCGAGAAGCGGGAAAACCGCGACGGTCAGAACCACGATTCCCATGCCTCCGAGCCAGTGGGTCAGTGATCTCCAGAACAGGATGGAGTAGGGGAGTCCTTCAATGGCTGTCAGGATGGAAGCTCCTGTCGTGGTGAAGCCCGACATGGTCTCAAAATAGGCATCAGTGTAGGATGGAATCGCTCCCGAGATGTAGAAAGGAAGGGCTCCGAGAGCCGAAGAGGTCACCCAGGCAAGGGTTACAAGGAGGAATCCGTCACGTGGATTGAGTGTCTTGTCCCGTCTCTTGCGGGTTGAGAAATAACTCGCGGCGGCAATGGGAAGAAGGGCGATGATCGGAAGAATGAAAGCCTTCAGACTCTCGCTTTCTCCGTAATAGAGCGCTATCCCTGCCGGGATGAGCATGAAAGCCGCGATAATGAGCAGAAGTATCGTCAGGACATTGATAATCAGAGAGAATTTCATAGGCATCAACCGCTGATAAGCGACTCGATCCGTGAGATCGACTTTCTCTCAAGGATCATCACCAGATGGTCATCACTTCTGATGATCGTCTCTCCGCTCGGAATGATATCCTCGCCTCCCCGTGAAATGAAGATGATAAGGGAATTCCCCGGCAGCTTGATGCTGCTGAGATTCTTGCCGTTCAGGGAGGATTTCTCGCTCACCCTGAATTCAATGACTTCAAGCCTGCCTCCGGGAAGGGCATGAACATTCTTGATATTTCCCTTTCTTATATGCTTGAGGATCGTATTGACGACGGTGTCGTTGAGACAGACCGTCATGTCCACGTTCAGGTTTCTGGCCATTGAGCGATAGCTGTTGCGCTTCACCAGAGCCAGAGCTTTTCTTACTCCGAGTGTCTTTGCATAGATGCTTGTGATGAGATTCAGTTCCTGGTTGTTTGTCGCTGAGACAAGAAGGTCGATCCCTTCGAGGTACTCATCATCCTGGAAATGATCTTCCGTGACATCCGCATGGGTCACCATGGCCTGAGGATATTTCTCTGCAAGCTCACTGCATCTCTGCAGATCCTTTTCAATGATATGGATCTGTTTTCTGCTTTTTTTCTTTGTATCTGAAGCGAGTTCCGCCGCACCCTCAACACCGAGAATCTGATCCGCGACGTAGGTCGTGATATGGCCTCCGCCTACGATTAGGACTTTGCTGATCTCTTTCCGCTCTTTGAATTCCATCTGGAAGATGGTATCGAAACCCTCCTCAGTGGAGAGAATGTAAATATGGTCGCCTTCAAGAATCCGGGTATCGCCGGAGGGGATGATGAAACTGTCATTCCTCATGATTGCGGCCACAAGGAAGGCGAAATCATGTTCCTGACGTATCGTTTTCAGATCTTTGTCCAGGAACATTGAACCGTTTCTGATGGTCAGGTCACGCATCTGCAGGCTGGTGTTCTCGAAGAGCATGATCTCGCTGTTCGCACCATGGTTAATGGCATAGTTGATGATCTTTGCCGCCTCGATCTCTGGATTGATGACATGGTCGATACCCAGGAAGGAGTGGGAGATCATCTTCGTGCGTGAGTAATCAAGATTTCTCACCCGGGCGATCGTCTTCACGTTCTCGAATTCCGCGGAGACCAGACCGCAGGCAATGAGGTTTGTCTCATCCGAAGCTGTCACACTCACGAAGACATCCGCCTTGTGGATTCCCGCCTTCTTCAGACTCTCGAGGTTGTTTCCCTCGTCGTTGATGACCATGCAGTCAAGTCTGTTTGCGGTATCCTGAGCCTTGTCAGCATCATGCTCTATCAGAGCAACATCTTTGTTTTCAGCGATCAGCTGTCTCGCGAGCTGAATTCCGACGGTGCCGGCACCAAGTATTACAACGTACATAATGATTGAAGCATACGCGTTTTTCAAAAATGTTGTCAATTTGATAACTGCACTATCGGGCTAATTTACCCGATAATGCAGGAAATGCATGCGTATACTGCGTTATTCCTCACTTATCATCTATGGCAAAGGGGACTGCCAAAGCCGACGGCGCTGCAAAAGCTCCCTTTCTGCGTCTGTTCGCTATGGTCATGACTGTTAGAGTGAAGAAGGTGATGAGGTAAGGTGCCACAGCAAGGAACTGTGTGGGGATGACCATCTTGATTCCTGCCGCCTGGAGTGAGAACTGAAGGGAGGTGATTCCTCCGAACACAAGGGTTCCGATGACAGCCTTTCCGGGGTTCCACCCCGCGAAGATGACCAGGGCGATGACGATCCAGCCTTTTCCTCCAGTCATTCCATCATTCCACGAGGGAGTGAAGGAGAGGGAGAGACAGGCTCCGCCGAGACCGGCCATCATTCCTCCTATCACGGTGTAGAGGTATCGGATAGAGGGGACGTTGAGTCCCATTGCAGCAGCTGTCCTCGGTGATTCCCCGACTGCGCGGATGGCAAGCCCGAAGCGGGTCTTGTACATGAAGAACCAGCTGAACGGGATGATAAGATAGAGGGCATAGGTGAGTATGCTCACATCGAAAAAGGCACCGAGAACGGGAATCGATTCGAGTCCCGGGATCGAGATATTATCGAACTTGCCACTGAGATTCATTCCGACGAGGTTGAAGTTGTTTGATTCAGGCCCGAGACGCTGTCCGAGGAAGTTTGCCAGACCCGTTCCGAACAGGGTGATGGAGAGTCCGCTCACAACCTGATTGGCCCTCATCGTGATACTGAGGAATGCATGGATGAGGCTGAACACTCCTCCGGTCAGGATGGCTACGAGAAGGGCAAAAGCCAGGTTTGCCGTGTAAAATGCCGTGGCAAAGCCGCTGAGAGCTCCCATGAGCATGATACCCTCCATGCCGAGATTGAGGACGCCGCTCTTCTGTGTGTAGATCTCTCCGAGGGTCGCATAGGTCAGGCTTGTGCCCATAGCAATCGTTACTGCAAGAAGTTTTGTGATGAATTCCATATCGTTCAACCCTCCTCTCTGATTCGTTTCAGATGATAGTCGTGGAATACCGAACCCGCGAGGAGCGGTATGAGTACAAGGCCCTGAAGAACAGCTCCCATGGACTCAGGCAGCTTCATGGCGATCTGAAGCGCATCAGCACCCGTGGTGAGCGATGCCATGACGATGGCGACTATGATGGAGGCAAAGGGGTTGAGGTTGGACATCCATGCGATGATGATACCGGTGAATCCGTATCCGGCATTCACGCCCCGTGTGAGACGGTGTGTGATTGCCACCGTATTCAGTGATCCTGCGAGACCTGCGATCGCTCCGCTGATCAGGAGGGCGATCACGATACTCTTCTCTATGGAGACTCCCTGGTAGCGTGCCGCTACCGGATTCTTGCCGATCATGTTGAGTTCAAAGCCCCATTTCGTCTTGTACAGCAGGAACCAGAGAACGACAACCAGCGCCAGTGCGATGAACACTCCGCTGTGCACCTTCCCCCAGACCTGTGAAAGCTCGGTGAACTCGGGAAACTCGGGAGTACCGAGTATTCCTTTGGGAGCTTTCCATGCCTTGATATACAGATACTCAGCGAAGCCGATGGCGACATAATTGAGCATCAATGTGGTGAGGGTTTCATCAACCGACCAGTAGGCCTTGAGGGCTCCGGGAATGCCCGCCCAGAGGCCTCCGAGAATCATACCCACAAGTATTCCCGCAGGGAGGACGAGAAACTCCGGCAGGAAGTGCCAGAACTGGATGACCCAGGTGACGCCGATCGCTCCCCATACAAACTGTCCTTCCGCCCCGATATTCCAGAATCTGAGACGGAATGCGATGCCCACACTCAGCCCGCAGATCAGCAGCGGCAGCGCTTCAACGATCGTATACTGGAATCTTCTGGCACTGCCGAAGGCTCCTTTCGCCATGGCGGCGTATGCCTGCAGCGGATCCGCCTTGCTCGCCGCAAGGACAACCGCGCCGATAAGAAGGGAGATAACGAATGATACAAGAGGAATGAGAAGTGACATCTTCCTCGATTTCCTTTCTCTTTTTTCAAGTACAAGTCTCATGCCTGACCTCCTACCCCTGCCATCATCATGCCAAGTTCCTCAGTATTGGTTTCCCCGACTTTTCTGACTCCCATAATCTTACCTTCGTACATGACGGCTATGTTGTCGGCAACCATCTGGAGCTCCTCGAGCTCTTCGGATACGAGGAGCACAGCACTCCCATTATCCCTCTGGGCGATAAGGTTCTGCCGTACGGCCTCCGTTGCTCCGACATCAAGACCGCGTGAAGGATACACTGCAATGAGAATCCCTCCGCAGGAGTCGATCTCACGTGCGAGGATCGTCTTCTGGATATTTCCTCCCGAAAGGAATTTTACCGCCGTATCCTGATTCGGTGTCTTGATGATGAAACTCTCGATCAGTCTGTCGGCAAAGATTCTGAGGAGAGATCTTTTCACGACCGGCCCGTTGCTGAGTTCCCGGGTCCGGGCCCGGGCGGAGACGGCAGTGCGGCCAATCCCTGGCAGACCCTGCAACAGGTGGTCGAAGACGGCCTGATCGAACATTATAGATACTCAGAAAGCAACAACACCGACTCACCGCTTGAACTGGTCAATGAAGGGGCGCCGGTTAAAGGGGGCGACTGCCTGATCCTCAAATCGGGCTATCATGGTTATCTGGATGTGAATACCTTCATTTTTGACGATTGGCTGACAATCAAAGGGGCAGTCGGCGAAGACCCGGTTCTGGCGCAGATCAACCTTGTCGGCGCCTTTCGCAGGATCGCCTTTGCCAATATCACCATCAACAAGGAGAGCTACAACAGCCTCGGCGGAAACAGCACTCCCTGGTACCAGAGTTCTGAGATCAGCGGAGCAGCTCTCTACTGTGCATCAAACAGCTTCTGGGGAGACGGTTCCGACCTGAAGTTCAGAGAGATGAGAATCATGTCCGCAGCGGACAGTTCTGCTGGAGCGCTGCAGACTGGGTCGAACGCGCCACAAGCGGTGCTTCCTTTCGTGGCGTCCCGCGGGTTGAACTGGTCGATTCGACTATCCTCAATATCGCCACCGGCATCGCCATGAGCGACGGATCGGTTGACGGCAGATTTGTCGGCAATACAGTTCAGAACTACCGGATCGATGGCGCCCGCGTTCTGAGCAACAACACCTACTTTGCCGACAACGACATCCTCGATTGCTACGATGTCGATGACAATCACGACGACGGAATCCAGAGCTATTCGGTCACGGATGAAGGGGTCGGAACCGGTGTCGTCAAAAATGTCATCATTCGCGGCAATGTCATTATTGCTTCAACCGATCCGGGGAATCCCCTGGCGGGTAACCCGCAGGGAATCGGCTGTTTTGACGGTTTTTTTGAAAACTGGACAGTCGAGAACAATCTGATCGTCTCCAGCACCTGGCACGGAATCTCCCTCTATGGCCTGAGAGACAGCGCTATCCTCAACAATAGCGTCATCGACCAGGACCCGGACAACGATCCTTCGCCCTGGATCATGATCCACGCTCACAAGGATGAACGCCCCAGCACCAACAGCATCGCCGCCAACAATATTGTCTCCAATACCGTCAGCATCAGCGGTAACAACGTCAGCGAATCGAACAATTATCGGATCGGAAAATCGAATTACATCCTTGTCTATTCGCTGTTTTCCGACCCGGACAACAACGATTACAGCCTGCAGGACAACCTGACAACCCGCAGCAGTCTTATCGATCAGGGCGAATATATGGCTGATTACTATTCCTCAGAATACGACCTGCTGAACAGCCCCCGCGACGGATTCCCGGATCTCGGAGCTTACGAATTCAGCCAGTAACAGGCGGACGAAAACTGACGTATTGCCCCTCCGGAGTTTCCGGATGGGCACTGCTTAGTGTCCATATACAGAAACTCAAAATAGCAACTGCCAAGTTTTCAGATCGGAAACGAGCAATTTTTCGTCGTAGCAAGGAAATCAAGGGCTTGCGCTTAAGGCGTAGTACTTTACGCCGCACAAGTAAGCCTACAGATTGACGCCGCTACGGCGGAAAAGGGCCGTTTCCGGATGGAAACTACTTAGTGGGAGTGCTCCTGCGCTAACTGCCTCAGGAACAGCCAGACAACCGGAAGCAGGACCAGAGTAAAGAGATAACAGAGCAGCAGAAAGGTCTGCTGCACCCCGGCCTTATCTGCCAATTTGCCGATCAACGGTCCGGTACAGACAAAACCGAGACGGAAGCAAAGCGACTGCAGCGAGAGAATTCCTGCGCGGTTGGCCGAAGGAATCTCCTGCTGCGCATAATTCATCAGCACCGGTCCGCGCAACCCGCGCATCATGGTCAGCAGATAATAAAAGAGAAAACCCCAGAGACCACCACCAAGCCCCAACCCCAAATAGCCGCCGATGATCAGAGCAGCACACAACAGAACCATACGTCCCGGGCCGAATCCCGAATGGAAACGATGGCTGACCAGGGCGAAAACTGCGACACTGAGATTGGCCACCGCCCAGATCGGTCCGAACCAGGAAAGCGGAACGCCACCATCCTGCATATAGGGCTGGATCAACCAGACCGGATAGAAGGACGCCAGTCCCAGCACCAGGTTGAGCAGAATGGTGTAACGCAGGCGCCGGTTCTCCAGCAACGCATAACGGGTCGAGCGCCAGGCCTCCAGGAAATGACTGGTCGGCGGCGCAACGGACCGCTCCGGTTCAACCAGAGTCCGGGTCAGCAGGAATATCAGAACCCAGACCACCACCTGGATAATAAACGGCAACAGCGGCGCCATGGCGTAGAGAAGTCCGGCAAATATAGCGCCGCAGGCCTCGCCGACCTGTCCGGCCCCGCTCACCCTCCCCTGCTGGCGGGTGTAATCCTGCTCATGACCGGTAATTTTGAGGCTTTCAAACAGCAGCGCACTATCCGAACCACTGATAAAAGACATCGAAATCCCAAGGAGGATTTCAGCGATCAGCACACCGCTGAAAGAGTCGGCAATGGTGTAGACTCCCCAGCCGGCAACACCGATCAACGCTGCATAATTCAGCGCCCGGCGATAACCGATACGGTCACTGACGTACCCTGACGGATACTCCATAACCACCATCGCCACAGCAAAGATCCCCTGCAGCACAAGGATCTGCGTCAGGCTCATACCGATCTGATCTTTCCAGAACAGCGTGATGATCGCCATCGGAAAGAGGCTCATCTGCAGAAAAGAGAAAGCGTAGAGTTTTTTTATATTGGATTGAATCTTCAACATGGGGGCAACATAAACATCATTGGCACGTAACGACCATCTTTATCATTTTGACACTGATCCTAATCGATATGACAATTCTGACCAGAACCTACTCCCCGTTTCGCCAGGAAATCAAGATGTCTCCCAACGTCAGTTCTGTTCTCCCCCAGGACCAACCCGGACAATCTGGATGGAGCTCCCTTCTGCCCACCGGCAACAGGATCATAGCTTCCAAGAGGCAGAAAAATCTTATCATCAATAGCACGGTAGGCCACTTCCAGCATAGCCTCATAAGAGATCGTACTTTTCATCGAACAGAGCCGCGCAACTCTGCTCCCCGTCGCAGAAAAAATCGAGTCAGCCAGTAATAAGGCCGCAGTTGAACCGTTAACCCGGAAATTCAGATCATATACACAAATGCCGCCATTATTCAAAACAGCAACATCAATACCGACGCACCCCCAAAAACCTCTGGTGAACCCTTCTGCGGCAAGCTGACGGCCAGCCTCAACAGCTTCGTCCGGCACCTGCAGGCCTTTTTCTATCCAGTTCCCCAGATAATTCCCCCGGTCGTCAACAACCTGCTCTGCAGCACCTAAAAAAGTGACCTCTCCCGTTGGGAAAACAGCATAGTTAAGACAAAGATTCTGACCTATATCCAGATATTCTTCAGCGACAACCTGATCACAGGAAGAAAACAACCGCTCAATCGCCGGCAGTTCCTCAGCAGACCGGCAGATAACAACATCACAACCACCACCGCTGGACTGATCTGTCACAGCCTTGAATACCAACGGAAACGTCTTCAACCGGGATTTTTTTGTCAGATCCCGAACCGAAACAACCTCTCTGCCGGGAAGATAGCGCTCCGGTACCAACGCGGCAAGATTGCCCTTATTATTCAAAAAAGAGAGGAGGTCAGGCCGAACCCAGCTGGATTCGACGGGAAGATCGTCGCACATATGAACATGCTGGACTGCGACCGAACTGCCAAGAACACTGATAAGCCCGGATAACATATCAAAATAATCCTGACCGTCAGCATACTGATAACAACTGGCCGGAACCGGCAGCCCCGCAGTTTCCAACAACTGTAGACCGGCACGCGTCGAAACACCTCTGGCGCAGAGGACAGGGAGTTCGCCCATAATCGTCAGCTGTCCTGCGGTCAGAGAGTCGATTGTCGCTTCATCCTGCGGTAGCCAGTCAGACATGTTGGAAGGGATACGTGGAGAATAGAAAAGATCCTTCCCGTATATCTCAGCCATGGTCATTAATGGCTCAATTTTCGCCATCAGCTTTCAACCTTCCCTTCAGCCGTAAAGGAATACAGGCCACGGGACAACTCCTCCAAAGCAGATTGCAGACGGAGCGATGGGCTCCCATCCATTCGCATCATCGGTGTCGAGTTGGTATCGAAGAGAACCACCTCACCATCAACAACGGTATAATCAAACTTGCCAAAATCAAATCCCAATTGCCGCCGTCGCTCTCTTAAGGCCTCCGGAACGGGACAGTCATAGTCACGCTTGACAACATCGTTTGCCTTGACGATCGGTTTGGGTGAATACACCCTCTGGCTGTATTCACGATCCCCGATAAAGAGCCACTGACGGATACAGAAATACTCCCCCTCCCGCTCAGGCAGGAATTTCTCAACAACCAGTTTCTGGTCGTTCCAGACGGCAGCAGGAACGTCAGCCTGTGTCTGATATATCTGATAATCACATGATTTGCGGCTGTCCTTGCCGAAAGAGAAAAGCCTCCGGACCTTTCTTAACATCCGGTATCCCCGGCTGCCCCTCCTCCGGACAAGTTTTTCAGGAGTTCCGCCGCAATTGTTGTCCGTCTTCACAATAACCGGACCCGTATCGGCACAACCCGGCTGAACAAGATGGGTGCTCAATTTGCTTTTGGAAATGTCGGCAACGGAAGCGTTAACGACGACCGGATATTTTTTCGCGAACGCCAGATATTCATCAGGAACGACAGTCAAATTGACATGCATAAACAAAATATCCGCTGGCCTGTAATCAGCGACCCCGTACAGAAAAAAAACATCGTGCCCCTGTTCTGTCCAGAGTTTCGTCAGATGCCGCAGGACGTAACTGCGTGATTCAAAGGTATCCAGTTTGTGGCTCAGAATCGCAATTCTCTGTTTACGACTATCCATTGCATCCCTCCCTATTTTCAAAACATAGAACAATCATTTCTTCAGATCGTTACAGAAAAGCAACATACATAAACAAACAACAAAACACTAATGATAATTCCAAAATTTGATATAGCGTGAGGATGAAGACAACTCTTCTGCAGAAAGGAGAATGCGTAGTGCTATTTGATATTGGATTAAATCTTTGACTTGCGCGGCCATTACCACCGGAGAAAACGTTTAAAGTCCCTCTCATAAGGACCCTAAAGGGCATAAAGGAGAGGGGGTGGTGAGGGGACAGGCGGATCGCAGATTACCCCTCATCCGCCCTGTGGGCACCTTCTCCCAAACGGGAGAAGGAACTATTTTCACATGCCCTGATGACACCGCCACGGCGGAAAAGGGCCGTTTCCGGATGGGCTCTAGACTATCAGATCCAACTGCTGCACCGTCCCGGCCAGCCCGCTCTCCTGCAAAAACAGCCCCGTGGTCCGGACCTGGCCAAGCTGGGTGTTCTGCTCGTCATTCAGCGAAAATTCGCTTTCTACCCGATCGAGATAAATGGCACCGACACCACGCTGTCCCAGAGCCAGCAGGGAAAACTCGCCCTCTGCGCTACGCTCCCAGATCTGCAGACGGTCGAATATCTCGTCATTTTCGTCGATCCAGTTGTTACCGTCACTGTCATAAGCTGCCAGCTCCGCAAAACCATCACCACTGGTCGGGCCAAACAGTTCGCTGCCATCGTTAATCTGGCCGTCGCCGTTTTTATCGAGGGCAAGGAAGCCGCTCCCCTCAGTTACGAACTTCATCTGATCGGGGCTGCCGTCCAGGTCGATATCGAACTGCAGATCAGTCGCTTCCAGCTGTGCCGCTGTTCCGGCATAATTGATAACCAGCGGGTCCTTCAAGGCATCGCCGGCACGGATATCGATGCCCTCATAGCTGGCAAATTCGCGGCTCATGTTCAACTGGACATTAAGGTTGATCTGCCGCCCGTCAGCCGTGTTGACAATGCCCTGGGCACTGAAGCTGGTCTGCTCACTCTCATAGACACTGTGCTGATAATGATACTCCACCCCCCAACCCGCCATCTCGTCGGCCGCCTGTTTTTCCTGCCCGGGCGCGTACTCTGAGGGATCGGTAATAACAACTTCCTCCCCGTCCGGTCTGAAATCACTGGCCTTGAAAATCTTCAGTTCTTTCCCGGTCAGGTTCTCAACCAGACGCCGCAGTAAACCGATCTTCCAGCCATGCTGGAGGTCTTCTTCCGGATCGAACTCTTTAATTTCCTTATTTCTGCTGAGCGGTTGACTGCTCTGAACCAGAGCGGACTGACTCTGCTGGTGGGAGATTGAAACCTTGTCGCTTTGGAATTGCAGCGAGGAAACGGCACTCTCGGCAGCTTCTTCGTTTGTCGCGTTGTTCCAGTAGTGAAGGCTCTCCGTTTCCTTCTCTACCTTGGTTGCCTGGTGCTGACTCGCCATTGCGATTTGCGAACTTTGTATGATCATGGCCATCCTCCGTGACGCGCCAAAAGGTGACAAAGTCGAAATACTGGATAGAGTTGTCACCACCTCTTCGACTGCCCGATGACAACTGTTTAGCTTTTTTGTGACAAAACGTAAAAGAAATCAAACATTGGGGCACAGTCAAGCGGGGCAGATTGCCCCAGTGAGTAAAAATGCCCCACCCTGCGCTTGCACAACATGCCGAATTCATTGTATATTTACTTTGGCGCGAGGTTTGCTAACAGTTAAGATCTATGAACAAAATGACAGCGATGAAAACGAAATATATCTACAGCTTTATTCTGGTCCTGATGGTCATTGTCATGGTCTGCCAGCTTCACCCTACTCCCGTCTCTGCAGCCAGTGGCCAGACAAACAACCTGCAGGCCATCGCCGCGGAAAGCGTTCAACCAGAAGCAGAGTTCAGCTATCCCGCGGATCTGCCTATCCCCCCCAGCCCTGCAATCGATCCCTGTCAGCAGCAGATCGCCGAAACTGACCGAAGCACTCTTTCTCCGGTAGCAACCGGAAACAGCCGTCCACTCTGGGCATTGTACCCGAACCGTCCCCCACCAGCCAGGAACAGCATCTGAACCAGAGCAACAACCATTTGCCAAAAAAACGGTTTCAAAGACAAAATAATCGGCTAAAATCCGCCGGATAAACTGCTATTCGCCCAGAAAATACAGATGAAGCGACCGTAGCACTGTCACGGTCCTTGACCGCAAAACTTCGACCCTAAGGAATCAAGGATGGATACTGTACAACAACGCTTTAAATCCCTTGCCGAAACCCTGCAGACACAGATCATCGGTCAGCCGCACCTGATCGAGGCGCTGCTGATCGCCCTGCTGGCCGATGGCCACCTGCTGGTTGAAGGAGCCCCCGGACTGGCCAAGACAAGAGCGATCCGCCAACTGGGAGACCAGCTTGAAGGCAGCTTTCACCGCGTCCAGTTCACCCCCGATCTGCTCCCGGCCGACCTGACCGGAACCGAGATCTTCCGCCCCCAGGATGGCAGCTTTCAGTTCCAGCGCGGCCCGCTGTTTCACAACCTGATCCTCGCCGATGAGATCAACCGTGCTCCGGCCAAGGTCCAGTCAGCCCTGCTCGAGGCGATGGCTGGCCGAACATCAGATCACCGTTGGCCAGACCAGCTATAAACTTGCCGACCCGTTTCTGGTCATGGCAACCCAGAACCCGATCGAACAGGAAGGCACCTATCCCCTGCCGGAGGCCCAGCTCGACCGCTTTCTGCTTCATGTACTGATCGACTATCCCGAGGCCGCAACCGAACGCCAGATTCTACAGCTGGCCCGCGGCGAAGCAGCGCAAGCAGCCGAAACGGTCAAAACGGAACCGATCTCAACGGCAGAGCTGCGTCAGGCACGCCAGCAGGTCCTCGCAGTCCATATGGCCGAAAACCTGGAGGAGTACCTGGTGCAGTTGATTCTGGCGACGCGCAAGCCGCAGAACTGGGGCGACGAACTGGCCGACTGGCTGATCTACGGCGCCAGCCCGCGCGCCACTATTGCCCTCGACCGCTGTTCCAGAGCCCGCGCCTGGCTGGCGGGACGTGACTATGTCACCCCCGAAGATATCCAGCAA
>CAXXSP010000035.1:0-1995 GCA_963676605.2 Sphaerochaetaceae bacterium
GCACAATCTTCTTCATCGAGTCCTCTGACGGATCGTGGAACTCACTGATGACCCGTTCACTGTCCTTGAGTATCTCTTCATCGCTCTGAACGACCGAATCAGGAGGTAGCCCTCCATCCTTCTTGCTCAGTGACATGCTGCCCCGGGTAGGGGAAAAAACGGATACCCACCTCACCGGCTGCACGGAACTGCATCGCCATGATATCGCCACCGAAGTTTCTCGGGTAGAGGTAGTGGTGGTCGGTACTGAGGGTGCATCCGGTCTTGAGCAGTTCGCTCATCGCCGAGAGCGACGAGTAATAGAGAGCTTCCTCATCAAGATACTTCCACACATCATACAGATGCACAAGCCAGTCGAACAGTTCAACATTCTGAACAGCCGGGATATTCCTGGTCAGTGTCTGATAAAAATGGTTGGTGGGTGTTGACAAGGCCCGGAATAACCACATGGCGGGAACAGTCGATGACACGGGCATCTGCCGGTATCGGCTGGTGTTCCAGTCGGAACGATCCTGCTCACACGGTTTCCCGTGATGAACAGATCGGTATTGAACTGCGCATCGGGCCGCAGGATCGGTTACGAGACAGAATATGTTCTGCAGTACAATCATCAAGAATCCTCCCTTTCCATCATCTTATTCCCGGCAGGTCAGGTGATGATCATTCCCTGAGCTCCGGTAGCGACTTCCGTTAGAAAGTGTGCCAGGCATTCTGGCGTGTCGAGAGACGTCTGTAGGTGGGCATCGCATGGGGAGAGAGAATGGCATCATACGCATCCAGGAACTGTTTCAAAGAACAGAATGGATCTCTTTGACGTTCTTCCCTTCAAGCAGCTTCTCCACCTCTGACGAACGGGCAACCTTAGGTCCACTGGCACCGTTGGCACTTCTGAAGTCCTGAATGAACCCATCAGCATCAAGGGTGATGGCAGCAGAAATGCTCAGTTTCGAAATGGCTATTTGCCTTTCTGGTTCCCTATCTTGCGGTACCAGACATGCGAATACTCTTTTTCGGGAAGAGGTATTCTCACTTCCAGCAGCAGCTCGTCATCTTTGAGGACGGTCTCCTTCGGACCCGTGATGAATTCATTCAAGCAGCAGTGTTCTGGAACCGGTAGCACTCACAAGAGTCACCCCTGGCATCCATCATGATCAGAGGGACGGGCAGGTCGGCCTTTGGTGAGGCGTTGCATACATTCCCTCCTATGGTCGCAAGGTTTCTGAGAGATTCAGCTCCCATCAGGCTCGCAGCCTTCTTGACAGCATAGGGAACTGACGGGTCATCCTCAATGGCGTGACAGGTAGTAGTACGCTGCCGATGACGATCTCATCTCCATCCCGTCTGATATATTTCAGCTCCTCCAGAGAAGAGATGATCATGACTGGCCACGGAAACGAGGGTATTACCCCGGTTCCTCTGCGGTGCATCACCATCAGGTCGGTCCCTCCGGCCAGAGGTTTTGCTCCCGTCTCTTTTCGTATTCTCAGGGCCTCTTCGAGAGTCTGCGGGATATAACTGGTCTCTACCATAGTCCTTCCCCCCTTTCGCTTGCGAGTTTGATGCTCTCCACGATGAGATCATACCCTGTGCAGCGGCACAGGTTGCCGGCGATGCCGAGCCGAATCTCTTCTTCGGTGGGTTTCGCGTTCTTGCTGAGAAGGGACTCGGCTGCGATGACCATGCCGGGAATACAGAATCCACACTGGACTGCTCCCCCGTCTGCGAAGGCATCAATGATCGTCTTGCCTCTGTCGGTATCCCTGAGACCTTCGATCGTCATAATCCTCCTTACCCTTCACAGCACCTACCGGTACCATACAGGTGGTTATGAGACGTCCGTTCATCAGTACCGAGCAGGCTCCGCACTCCCCTTCCCCACAGGCCTCTTTCGTACCGAAGAGTCCAAAATCTTCCCTGAGGGACGTCCAGAAGGACGCTTCAGGGGGTCACAGGTGATAGCTACCTCATTATTGTTCAGAGTAAATCGAATCTCAT
>CAXXSP010000036.1:0-25756 GCA_963676605.2 Sphaerochaetaceae bacterium
CCACTCCTGCAATGTACATCTCCCAGCGTCTGCGATAAGGTTTTCCGGGAATCTTCTTCGCCAGCGTATCTATCTGAGCAGGGTATTCGGTCAGGACGAGCGGTTTTTCCTGAGGAAGTTCAGGCTCGACAAGAGTGAGGAATATCCTGTGGAAGGTCTCTTCCCAGGTCTCCGGACCTTCAGGGAGATGAAGTCCCAGTGAGCGTGCGGCCTCTCTCAGCTGAGAGGGACGCTGAAGTTTATCAAGGTCGATGTCCGCATAGGTCCTGCACGCCTCCGCTACACTCATCTTTCTGAACGGCGGAAGGGCATAATCGGGAGTCTCCTTGAGAGAGGTTTGTGCAAGGAGTTCTTCTGTGATAGCTATGGAGTCCTCATCATCGGCACCAACGGTGTAGTACTCGAGCATGGTGAACTCGGGATTGTGATGGTCTCCGATCTGTTCGTTGTTTCTGAAACATGAAGATATCTGGTAGATGCTCTCTGGATATTCCCTGAGGATCTGTTTCATGAATACTTCGGGACTCGGAATAAGGTAGAGTTCTCTTGAGGGGCGGAATTCACTGATATAGCGGGCTGAGAAGTTTGCTATGGAGTGTTCGGGAATCAGGTGGGTGGAGAGGGTGGGGGTGAATACCTCCAGGTACCCGTGTGAGTCAAACCAGGATCGGAGATTCCTGTAGAGTTCTCCCCTCTGGCGTATCGCTTCTCTATTCATACTGGAGAATATACCGTGTGGTTCCTCCGATGTAAAGAATCGTTATATGGACACACCTGAACGGGTTAATTATAATCAGAGCACATGAGTATGAATCTCTATCAACATGATGACATTATCTTTGCTCTCGCGACACCTTTCGCCCCAAGCGCACTCGCCGTAATCCGCATAAGCGGTCCGGGCTGCATCGAGGCTTTTTCTCCTTATTTCTCCCGGTCGGAGGCGCTGTTCGGCTCAGAGAGTCATTCCCTCCTTCACGGGATTCTCAGAACGGAGGAAGGAGAGGATATTGATGAAGTCGTCCTGTCCGTTTTCCGGGGATCGAGAGGGTATACGGGAGAGGAGAGTCTTGAGATCTCCTGTCACGGGAGCCTGTTCGGTATAGAGATGATCCTGGATCTTCTCGCCTCAGCCGGAATGAGAAAGGCGGAGCCGGGAGAATTCACCTACCGCGCATTCTCCCACGGGAAGATCGACCTTACCCGGAGCGAAGCAGTCATGGAGATTGTTCATTCACACTCCCGTCAGGCTCACTCACTTGCCCTCCATCGTCTTGAGGGTGCGCTGTTTACCCGTATTAATGATATAAAAGAGAGACTGCTCAGGGCCATGAGCTCTATCGAAGTGCAGCTCGATTACGCTGAAGATGACTTTTCCGACGAGGTCGAGGTTCCCACCGATGAGCTCACTGCAGCTCTTGGTGACATCGAATCTCTTCTCGATACCTATAGGGTCGGAAAGATCTACAGGGACGGAGTGAAGATCGTTCTCGCAGGACCGACGAATGCCGGAAAATCGACACTGTTCAATCTTCTTATGAAGAGCGAGCGCTCAATTGTCTCAGACACCCACGGTACCACCCGTGATTTCATTGAGGGGCAGAGTGTCATCGGAGGTATCCCGGCGCTCCTGTTCGATACCGCCGGACTGAGAACGTCCTCGGATCAGATAGAGATGGAGGGAGTGCGGCGCTCCCGCTACCTTGTCGAGAACTCCGATGTGATACTCCTTCTGGTGGATGCCGATGAGGCTGAGGTTCAGCTGAGCGAACATCTGGATGTCATGGAAGATGAACGGTGCATCGTCGTGTATAACAAGGTTGATACCACGAAACGGAGTATACCCGAGGATGTAATCGCTCTCAGCGCAAAAACCGGAGCGGGCTTCGCCCGGCTCGAGAAAGAGATTCTCTCAAGAATAGGGAAGGGTGTTGCTCTCGGCGGCGGAGATGAGGTGATTATCGAATCAAGACGCCAGTCGGATGAACTGGCAAGGGCAGCTGATGCTTTGAAGAGAGCTCTTGCCTCCGAAGCTGAGGAGCAGCCGCTCGATGTTCTCGCTGTCGATCTCCATGAGGCCCTCGAAGCGATAGGAAATCTCACGGGAGAGGTCACCTCTTCTGATATCCTCGATACGATTTTCAGTGGATTCTGTGTAGGAAAATAATATGGATTATGATGTGATAGTGATCGGCGCAGGGCATGCAGGCATTGAAGCTGCACTGGCCTCCAGCCGACTCGGAAAGAAGACCCTTCTGGTGACGCAGAATCTTGATGCGATCGGACGCCTCAGCTGCAACCCCGCCATCGGCGGTCTTGCCAAAGGAAATATCGTGAGGGAAGTGGACGCACTCGGGGGAGAGATGGGACATCTCATCGATGCCTCGATGATCCAGTTCCGTGTCCTCAACAGGAGACGGGGACCTGCCGTGCAGGCGCCCCGTGCCCAGGCAGATAAGTTCACCTACCATCGTCTTGCGAAGGAGACGGTAGAAGGAACTCCCAATCTCTCTGTTTTCCAGGATACCATCGTCGATATCCTTTCGGATGAGAAGACGGGCTGTGCCACAGAGATCGTAACTGAACGGGGAAACCGTATCAGCGCGAAGCGTATTGTTCTGACTACAGGAACCTTCATGGAAGGGAAGATTTTCATCGGCGAGTATGTCGCCTCCTCAGGAAGGATCGGAGAGCCTGCAGCGATCGGTCTCGGCGATGCGCTGAGGAAGAAAGGGTTCCGGATAGCACGTCTGAAGACAGGAACACCTGCACGGGTGAAGAAGTCGACTCTTGATTTCTCGAAAATGGAGATCCAGGAAGGTGATGAGGTGATGATGCCCTTCAGCTTCGACTACGATGCAGTAGAACGCCCCTCGCTTCCCTGTTATGTCGTCTTCACGAATGACAAGACCCATGCCATCATCCAGCGGAACATGCATCGCTCTCCCCTGTATTCGGGAGTTATCGTCGGAAAAGGTCCCCGTTACTGCCCGTCGATCGAAGACAAGGTCGTGCGGTTTCCGAACCGGGACCGTCACCAGATCTTTGTCGAGCCCGAAGGTGTGGGAACAGAGGAGTATTACCTGAACGGTATGAGCTCCTCTCTTCCTGAGGACGTGCAGAGAGAGTATATCCACAGTATCCCGGGACTTGAGGAAGCTGAGATCATGAGACCGGGGTATGCGGTGGAGTATGATTTTTCCGATCCCACCGACCTCTACCCGTCGCTCGAATCGAAGCATATGAGACACCTCTTCATCGCAGGACAGACCAACGGCACCAGCGGCTACGAGGAAGCCGCCTGTCAGGGACTCCTCGCGGGAATCAACGCAGTTAGAAGTCTGGAGGGGGAAGACCCTCTTGTCCTCACCCGCTCGGAGGCCTACACCGGTGTTCTTATCGATGACCTTGTTACAAAAGGGACGAACGAGCCCTATAGAATGTTCACCAGCCGGGCCGAGTACCGACTCAACCTCCGCCATGACAGTGCAGACCAGAGACTTACACCCTACGGGTATGAGATCGGCCTTCAAAGTGAGCAGAACATGGAACGGCTCACCCGGAAGATCGAGAAGATCGATATGGTGAAAACTCTTCTTGATGCCAGGAGGATAGGAGGAAAGAAAGCCTCTGAATACCTCAAGCAGGTTGAGATCACCATGGATGATATCAGAAAGGAGATTCCGGAGCTCGAGCAGGTGGAACCGTCCATCACCTACCAGGTGGAACTCGATGTGAAGTACAGCGGGTATATCCAGCGGCAGGAGAAGCAGGTGGAACGCCATTTGAAGATGGAGAAGATCATGATCCCCGATGATTTCGAATACGAACATATTGAGGGGCTCAGTGCTGAGGCGAAGGAGAAGTTCAAGGCCATACGGCCGAAGAACCTCGGACAGGCCGGACGTATCAGCGGAGTGAGGAATTCCGATATGGCAGTCCTTATGGTTATCCTCAACCGAAGAGAGAAGAGATAGCGTATGGACAGAAATAGACTGTTTGATCTTCTGAAGAAGGGGACCGATACCTTGGGTTTTACGCTCTCTTCTGACCAGTGGAGTCAGCTGGAACGTTTCTATGACGAACTCATGCTGTTCAATGATGTCTACCGCCTCGTGAACGCAAAGGATGAGGAACTG
Organism: Sphaerochaetaceae bacterium; assembly: GCA_963676605.2. Lineage (GTDB taxonomy): Bacteria > Spirochaetota > Spirochaetia > Sphaerochaetales > Sphaerochaetaceae > SABI01. Next base: position 4,137 of record CAXXSP010000036.1, read on the forward strand.
ATCATCAAACACTTCCTTGACTCCCTTGCTCCGGCAGTTTTCCTGAAAGATATTATTAAAGAAGAGGAGTCTCCTTCCTGCGCCGATGTCGGCAGCGGGGGAGGATTCCCGGCTATTCCCCTTGCCATCCTCTTCCCTTCCACCCGATGGACACTGATCGAGCGGTCAGGGAAGCGCGCCGGTTTTCTTCTGAACGTTGTTGCAGCCTGTAACCTTCAGGGGCGCGTGGCTGTTTTAAATAAAGACTTGAAGAATATAGACGCCTTCTATCATATGGTGACCTTCAGGGCTGTTTCATCGCTTGTAGAAGTGATGGCTCCACTGGACAGGATCGTTACTCCTGGCGGATACATATGTGCATATAAGGGACGCCTTTCACAGGTGCACGAGGAGATGAAAGATCTTCAGGCAGAGAGCAGAAGTGAGAGGGAAGGAAGTCTTGCGGGGTATGAATATCATCTCCATGATGTGAAAACCCCTTTCCTCGAGTCCGAGAGAACACTCGCGGTTCTCAGGAAGAGTGAATAATAAGGGGAGAGTATGACAGATACGTTGTCACTGATAGAATCGGCATTTCTTGGTGTTATTCAGGGACTGACCGAGTTCCTTCCTGTATCAAGCAGCGGTCATCTCATTCTTGCCCGTCACCTGTTCTCCATGCCGGAGGTCCCGCTGCTCTTTGATGTGACGCTCCATGTCGCGACTCTGATTGTCGTTCTCTTTTTCTACCGCAGATATGTGTGGGGAATTCTTATTGCCCTTCTCCGTCTTGTCCGACGCGATGTCGGGGAGGAAGACCGGGGTAACCTGAGAATCCTTCTCAATATGATCATCTCGACGGTCGCCACCGTCATCCTTGCCCTTGTGTTGAAGGCACTGCTTCCGGATGCAGAGCATATTACACAGGTGGCTGTACTGATGTACGTGACTGCGGCACTGCTTCTCTACCGCCCGAAGAAGGAAAAAAGGGGAGGTATCACTGAACTGAAAGCCTCACACGCTCTTCTCATCGGTTTTGCACAGGGGTTCGGGACCCTCGCGGGTATCAGCCGGTCAGGTATCACGATCACGGCTTCCCATGCTGCGGGACTGGAGAGAAAGGATGCGGGTACCTATTCCTTCCTCCTTTCCATCCCCGCTATTCTCGGCGCTCTGGTCCTTGCTCTCGCTGAAGGAGCCACCGGTGCCCCCCCCGTCTCAGCGGCAGCTCTCACCATCGGATCAGTTTCTGCATTGATTACGGGATTTTTCTCTCTTAAGATGTTACTATGGGTGATAGGTAAAGCGAGGCTCTGGTATTTCAGTATCTATCTGGTATGTGCGTCTACAGGATTGCTCTTGTTCTCGATGTAAAGAAATGACGAGGAGGTCAGTGTGAAAGGGAAGAAGTTCTTAGCTCGTGTTCTGGCACTGATCTGTTTCGCGGCGTCGGCGCTGTCATTCGTGATCATCCTCGCTCCGCGCTCCTGGATCGAGTTCCTCCCTTTCTTCCCTCAGGTGGAACGTGCCTTCTCAGTCCTTATCCCATACACGCAGGTATCCCAGATCCCACAACCGTATCAGATCTATCTCATACCGGCTTTTCTCTTGCTTTCAGCCCTCCTTTTTCTTCTTTTTCAGAAAGCTCTCAGATTCTGGTGGCTTATTCCAGCTCTCTACGTCGTCTACTATACCCTGTTTATCTTCCTGAGACTCACCGGAAAGTTCTCAACGCCCGGAAGAGCTCTTGCTGTGCTCAGCTCCAATCCCTTCCTCGGCCAGCTGCTGCTGACACTGGCACTCATTCTGGAAGGCATTATCGTTCTCCTTTTCCTTTTCCTCTCAGTCAGACTGGGTAGGAAGCCCTCCTCTTCAAAGAAGAAACAGGTGAACAGAAAAACCGGAGAACCGGGAAAAGGAAAAGAGAAAGAACCTGAGACTCAGAAGGAGATGAAGAATAGGAAGAGAAAGAGGAAAGAGGATACAAAGAGCAGAAGGCGGAAAGAGAAAGAGAGGCCGGTTTCCCCGGCAGCTGAACCAGCCGCTCAGCAGGTCTCAAGTGAAGGGCCTCTGGCCTTCCCCACCCTGAAAGATGTTCCCGATATGCCTACGGTCGGAGTGACCCGTGATCAGGGTATCTACATGGGCAGACTGAATGAACTGAGTGACTCCTCCCTTGTGCTTACCGACGTACCCGTCGAGGTGGAAGTTCCCGATGAAGAGGAAGAGCCGGCAGCAGGAAAAAGAAATCATCTCCAGTCATTATATGAACACCTTGAGCAGGACCGTATGACCAGGGACTTCACCGTCCCCACACGTGTTCCTCCTCTCACCTCAAAGGGTTCGGCACCAGAAGCAGCAGTGGAAAAAGAGAACATACGGGAATCTACTCCCGAGAAGACGGAGGTTGTTCCCGAGAAGAGAGCTGATACCAGTGAAGCTGCACCTGTGAAGCCCCCGGTTTCCCGTCAGACTCAGACGTCCGTACAGGATTCTCAAAGAGCTGAAAGCGAGACGCCTCAGGAAGCTGAAGACCCGCCTGATACTTCTTCAGATGATATTGATTATGTCAGCGGAGTCGGAGGACTTGTGCGTGACAGCTCTTCTGCCCTCCTCTCGAGAAGCAGGATAGGGTACACCCATCCTTCTGAGGAGCTTCTCGATTCGTATCCGAATCACTCCACGGAAGTTGATGAGGAGACCAGGAATGCCGGACAGCGGCTGATGGACACCCTGAGAGAGTTTAAGATCGAGGCGAAGGTCGCGAATATCATAAAAGGACCGACAGTCACTATGTACGAGGTAACTCTTGCCCCCGGTGTGAGAGTTAGCAGCATCATAAACCTGAGTGATAATATCGCAATGGAGCTTGCAGCACAGCGGGTGCGAATCGTCGCTCCCATTCCGGGAAAGCAGGCGGTAGGCATCGAGGTCCCCAATCCGCACCGCTCCATAATCGGTTTCCGTGACCTTCTCGGAACGGTAGACTCCCATAAGACTCCCCACCTCCCGATGATCCTCGGAAGAAAGATCACCGGAGAGCCGGTTGTCATGGATATAGCCCGTACGCCCCACCTCCTGATTGCAGGAGCCACCGGTTCAGGTAAGAGTGTCTGTGTGAATGCTCTGATCAACTCCCTTCTCTACCTGAAGTCTCCGAAGGAGGTACGGCTGATCCTTGTCGATCCGAAGATCGTCGAGCTGAGGATGTACAACGGAATTCCCCATCTTCTCACTCCCGTCATCACCGAACCCAAGAAGACGATCAAGGCTCTCGAATTCTGCCTTTATGAGATGGACCGCAGGTACAAGATGCTCAACTCCCTCGCAGTACGTAACATCTCTGCGTACAACTCGAAAGTCGCCTCACAGAAGATCGCGCGTGAGCGTCTCCCCTATATCGTCGTTGTCATCGATGAGTTCGCCGATATCATGACCACCGTAGGGAAAGAACTCGAGACGATCCTCGCCCGCCTTGCGGCGATGGCCCGTGCAGTGGGAATCCACCTCGTACTTGCTACGCAACGTCCGTCTTCGGATGTCATTACAGGAACCATCAAGTCCAATATCCCATCCCGTATCGCCTTCACCGTGAGCGGACAGATCAACAGCCGTATCATCATAGATGAAAACGGAGCAGAGAAACTGCTCGGCCAGGGCGATATGCTCCTAGCTCCCGGCTGGGAACCGAACAGCACCAGAATCCAGGGAGCGTTCCTCTCGGATGATGAGGTGGAACGGGTAGTCGAGTATGTGAAGACACAGGGTGAACCTGATTATCTTGACGAGTCGTTCTTCGAGGATGAGGTAGAGAGCAGCGATGAGAGCGATGATGAGCTGGATGATGACAGCGATGAAGCGCTTCGCGAGAAGGCTATCCGTATTATCGTCGAGAGAAACGGGGCGAGTGCCTCCTACTTGCAGAGAAGGCTGAGAATAGGATACAACAAAGCAGCGAGAATCATTGAACTGCTGGAGGAAGAGGGCGTCGTAGGACCTTCTCGAGGCAGTAAACCGAGAGAACTTCTTCGGATACCCGATTGATCGAGGAGCCTTCTATGAACAGTCATCAGACAGCATCTGTGAACGGGACTCTGGTCCCCAGAAGCGAGTGTGTTATCTCCATCGACGAGCCTGCCTTCCAGAGCGCGTACAGCGTGTATGAATCGCTGAAACTCGTGAATTCCCACCTGATCTATCCTGAAGATCATATTGCCCGACTCTTCAGCTCGGCAGCACGGTCTCTCCATCAATCATCAGTTTGACTCAGGATCAGATCATTTCCTTTATACGGAACCTCATTGAGTATGAGAACTGCCGTGAGGCCACCATCCGTATCACCCTCACCGGAGGCGAAAACCCGAGACTGTACATCACTCACACAGGATCTTCTCACCTATCCCGAGTCCTACTACAGCGATGGTGTAAAGGTGATCTCCTACAGGGGTGAGCGCTACCTTCCCCAGTACAAGACCGGAAATCTGCTGCTCAATCACCTTTCCCGTGCAGAAGCAAAAGAACGCGGTGCTTTCGAAGCTCTCCTGCAGAACTATGAAGGATATCTGCTTGAGGGATCACGGACGAACCTGTTCGCCCTGAAGGGAGACACCCTCTTCACGGCTCCCACCGAGATGGTGCTTGAGGGCGTGACACGTGACCATATCATCGAGGCGGCAGGGCAGCTCTCCCTCTCCGTTGAATATGAACTCCTCGGTTACGAAACAGTTATAGCAGGCCATTATGACGGACTGTTCATCTCTTCCACTTCGATGGGAGCACTTCCCGTGTGCTCGCTTGACGACACGGCTCTCCCCTTCCGTCATGAACATACGAAGAATATCCACAGACTCATTCGTTCATGGGAGAATAACCTACTACCATAAAAAGAGAAAACCAAGTATAGTAGGACGCATGAAGTTTAAAGAATTACCGTTGCATCAGAGTCTCCTTGCGGGTATTGACCATGCCTCATTCGTCGAGTGCATGACTGTCCAGGAAAATGTATTACCCGTATCCCTTACAGGTAAAGATGTTATGGTCCAGTCGAAGACCGGATCGGGAAAGACAGCCGTCTTCCTCATTACCATTTTGCAGAACATCGCACAGCAGAAAGCTGAAGGAAAAGAATCCGAAGGATTCGCTTTGATCATTGCTCCCACGAGAGAGCTCGCCGTACAGATCGAAGGAGATGCCAAGCTCCTCTCTCACGGCATGAAAGGAACACGAATCGGATGTTTCTATGGTGGAGTCGGATATCAGAAGCAGGATGAAATGCTTAAGAAGGGTGTCGATATCGTTATCGGTACCCCGGGAAGAATTCTCGATTATCAGAAGATGGGAAAACTCGATTTCCGGAAGGTGAATGCCTTCGTTATCGATGAGGCAGACCGCCTCTTCGATATGGGGTTCTACCCTGACATCCAGAGGATGTTCTCCCTCATGTCACCGAAAGAGAAACGTCAGACGATGCTCTTCAGTGCGACCTTATCCAACCGCGTGAGAAACCTCGCATGGAATTACATGAACGAACCCGAAGAGTTCGAAGTGCAGATGGAAGAGATCACTGTGAAGAACATCACACAGGAACTCTACCATGTCTCCAGTGACGAGAAGTTCTCGATCCTGCTCCGTCTTCTGAACAGGGAACAGCCTGAAAGCTGTCTCATCTTCACCAACACAAAGGCAAAGGCAGTCGAGATAACCAAGCGCCTTCAGCTGAACAACTACAAGACCCAGTACCTGATGGGAGACCTCCCTCAGAATAAGCGCCTTCAGGTCCTGAATAGAATGAAGTCGGGTGAGCTCAGATTCCTTGTTGCCACCGATGTCGCCGCCCGAGGTCTCCAGATCGATGATCTGCAGCTCGTGGTGAATTTCGATATCCCCGAGGATTTCGAGAATTATGTTCACAGAATCGGTCGAACGGCTCGTGCCGGGAAGAGCGGAAAAGCTATCACCCTCGGCTGCGAGGAGTATGTCTATTCCCTTGAATCCATTGAACAGTACATTCAGATGAAAATACCTGTTGAGTGGGTGGATGAAGAAACGCTTCCCCTCGTGAAAGATGCTTCCGAAGGGATGAGCTTCAGGGATCTTGTCCCCCGAAATGAATTCGGTGGAAAGAGTGACAGAGGCCGCAGGGACGGTTCGAAAGGCCGCGGCACAGGACGCCGTTCCTCTCAATCCCGCTCACGCAAGCCAACTCACCATGCTGATGCCTCACAGAAGAAACGTTCTCCCCAGAACTCCCACTCTTCAAAGGATCATCCTCCCAAGAAAAGCCGCGGGCCCGCATCCGGGAAGAGTTATCAGGATATTCAGAAAATGGATCTCAATCAGAGAATGGCCTATTACAAGAATATGTACCTGGAAGAGGGAGAAGCCCCTAAGAAGGAGACGCAGACTCCCTCTGGCAGAGAGTCCGGGACGAAGAAAAGAAGCTCCCGAAAGCGCGGGAACAGTCAGTCGAAGGGCAAAGGGACTTCCTCAGGACCGAAGAAATCTTCTGAGTCCAAACCCTCATCAGAAAAATCTTCTTCCCAGAAGCCTTCAAAACCTTCAGGAAATTCCGGTAAGCCGGCACAGAAGAAATCCTCTGGGTCTCAGGAGACCGGAAAGAAACAGGCTCCCAAACCCTCTCAGACTCCTCCTGCTGAAAAAACAGGAGAGAAACCGAAGAAGAAAGGCTTCTTCTCACGTCTGTTCGGAAAATAGTCCCGGTGATGCTGAAAAGATTTGTATCGTATTACAGACCGTACAAGGGACTGTTCTCTCTTGATATAGGAGCCGCGGTCGTCGGCTCACTCCTCTCCATAGCGTTCCCTCAGATCACGAGGGAACTGCTCCGTACGGTGATTCCAAACCGGCAGTGGAGAGTCATGATCCTGCTGCTTGTCATCATGCTCATGATCTACCTTGTGCAGACGTTCACCACCTACCTGAGGGTGCGGTGGGGACATCAGCTCGGGGTCTTTATGGAACGTGATATGCGGCAGGACCTGTTCGAGCACCTGCAGCGTCAATCCTTCACCTACTTTGACAACACAAAGACAGGACACCTCATGTCCCGCATCACGAATGATCTGTTCATGATCGCGGAAACCGCACACCATGCACCTGAGGATTTTCTGATATCGGTTATTGTGATCATCGGTGCGTACACGCTGATGTTCATGAATAATGTCTATCTTGCCTTCGTATCCCTCATTCCTCTCCCGCTTCTTCTTTTTTACGGAATCTATTTCGGAAGCAGACTGAGAGAGGGATTCAGAGAGGTTCGCAAGACTGTCGCAGACGTCAATGCAGTGGTGGAGAATTCGATTCAGGGGATCAGAGAAGTTCAGTCCTATACCAGTGAGAAGCATGAGACCCGTAAGTTCCGTAAGGTGAATGAGAAGTTTCAGGAAGCGAAGAGCGAACAGTACAAAGTGATGGCACGATTCGAATCGACCATGATCTTCTTCAGGGAAATGTACTACTTCGTCACGGTTGCAGGCGGAGCTCTTCTCATTTATCTCGGTCTTGTCGAATCCTATGACCTTGTAGCCTTTATCCTCTACATCTCTGTCGTACTTCCTCCCATCGACCGTCTGATCAGGTTTACTGAGCAGATGCATCAGGGCCTTGCCTCTTTTGAACGCTTTGTAGAAGTGATGGAGGTTCAGAGTGATATCAATGATGTACACGGAGCGAAGGATCTGGTACCGGCAGACGGTTCGATTGAATTTTCCCATGTGAACTTCACCTATACCGGAGAGAGTACTCAGGTTCTGAGTGACATATCTCTCAGTGTGAAAGGCGGTGAGACTGTAGCCGTCGTCGGCTCTTCCGGTGCAGGAAAATCAACTCTTGTCTCTCTTATTCCCCGTTTCTATGAGGCAGATACCGGAGTAGTCACGGTAGACTCTCAGGACGTTACGCAGCTGACGAAGAAGTCCCTCCGTTCCCAGATCGGCGTTGTCCAGCAGAATGTTTTCCTTTTCGATGGCACTATCCGCGAGAATCTCCTGTATGGGAAACAGGATGCCACTGAAGCGGAACTTCGCGAGGCCCTCGCCCTTGCAGGTCTGAAGGATTTTGTGGATTCCCTTCCCGAAGGGATGGAGACGAATGTAAAAGAACACGGAACACGCCTGTCAGGCGGTGAGAAGCAGAGAATCTCGATCGCACGGGCATTTCTGAAGAACCCGAGAATCATTATTTTCGATGAGGCAACGAGCTCTCTCGACAGTGAGAATGAATTCCTCATTCAGCAGGCTTTCAACCGGCTCAGCGAAGGGAGAACCGCCATCGTCATCGCTCACAGACTTGCAACTGTCAGAGATGCTGATAGAATATATGTACTCCATAACCGGCGAATTGCCGAGATAGGAACACATGAGGAGCTCCTTGCAAGAGACGGACAATACGCAAGGCTCTACCGGAATCAGTCATTGTAGGAGAGACATCATGAAATACATACAGATAGCTATAGCGGCATTCATCATCATTCCCGTCTTTATTTTCTCTATCTTTGTAGCCATCATCCCCGGAGCTCTTATGCGAGTGTTCGGTGCCACACGCATGTATGAGAAATGGATGAGACTCAATGCGATCGGAATCTCACGTACCATCATGATCACCCTCGGGTGCCGCATGGAAGTGAGGGGGCTTGAACACCTTCCTCCTGAAGGAAGTAAGGCTTGCTTTGTCGCAAACCATCAGAGTATGCTCGATATCCCGGCCCTGATCGCCTATGCCGGTGTCTGGGCTGGATTCATCGCGAAAAAAGAACTCAACAGTGTTCCGGTCCTCTCTTCCTGGATACAGGCGATGCACTGTGTCTATATCGACAGGAAGAGTCCTCGCTCCTCGATCGATGCCATCTTCAAGGGTGTTGATAATATCAGGAAGGGAACTCCCATGGTGATCTTCCCGGAGGGAACAAGAAGCAAAACCGGTGAGCTCGGAGAGTTCAAGCAGGGTTCGCTCAAGCTCGCTACACGGGCAAAGGCTCTCGTCATTCCTATCACCATAGACGGAACGCGCCATGCCCTTGAAGCAAAACGTACGATCAGCTTTCCGAAGGTCTATCTCACGATAGCAGAGCCGATCGATACTTCCACTCTCAGCGACGAAGAGATGAAATCTCTCAGTGATACCATCAGCGGTGTGATCAAAGAAGGACAGACGCTGGCGCTGCCTTCATGAGAAACGGAACCGTATGCTGAACATTGAACACCTTTCATTCTCCTATCCCGATTACTCGCACCCGCCGGGTAGCGGAAGAGAACTGTTCAGGGATCTGTCCCTGACTGTGAATGAAGGTGAGACACTCCTTTTCCTTTCCCCTCCCGACTCGGGAAAGTCAACCCTGACGAAAATCCTGAGCGGAGGTGTTCCGCGCTACACCTCAGGGAAGCTTGCCGGGAGTATCACCCTCGGATCTCTCGATGTTCTGCATACACCTCCGCCGAAGCTGATCTCTCATCTCACCTGTATATTCCAGAATCCGCAGGAACAGCTTCTCATGAACACACTCGAGGATGAGATCGCTTTTCCCCTTGAGTCTATGGAACTCTCAAAGGAGGAGATTGCCGGAAGGATCGATCGTGTACTTGGTGATTGGAATCTTTCCCATCTCAGGAATGTTCACCCTCAGGAACTGAGCGGGGGAGAGCGTAAGAGAGTTCTCTTCGCAGTCACTGATGCGATCGACGCTCCCGTGTGGATTCTCGATGAGGTGTTCGATGATCTTGATCTGTTCTGGAAGCGTAGAGTGCTGGACCTCCTGAAAGAGAAGAACAAGACGACACTGCTGTTTGCCAGCAGATTCCTTCAGGAATTTCATGGTGCTTTTTCGAGGATTGTCTCCTTAAGCGACGGACACCTCCTGGAGGTAGACGAAAAGGAACTCCTCTCCACCCCCACATCACAGGGCAGGAGCATTCCTAGGCGCGATACGTCTTCTCAAGCGACCCTCCTCTCAGTGAATGGCGTACTCCTGGAACATTCACGAAAATCGGAAAGAATTTCCCATCCGTTCAGGCTTCAGGTCGAATCTCTTCACCTCTCTCAGGGGGAGGTGATAGCACTTGTAGGAGAGAACGGGGCGGGGAAAAGTACACTTGCACGTATGCTCTGCGGTCTTGCTGATCCTCTCAACGGAAATTGTACCATCGAAGGTGTGCCTCTCAGTGCGAAGGCAAGGAGACTCAAGGTAGCATACCTGTTTCAGAATCCCGACTTTTCGATTTTCCTGCCGACAGTGGAGGATGAACTCTCCTTCTCTGTACGGAAGGAAGGCCTTTCAAAGAAGGCCACCCTGAAAAAGGTTCAGGAGCGTGCATCTGAATTTTCTCTCTCGCTTGAAGATAATCCGACCTTGATGAGTTACGGGGCGAAGAAGAGACTGCAGGCGGCGGTCGCATCCCTTCTCGAGCGTCCGTTCATCATCATCGATGAGATAGACAGCGGAATGACCTATGAGATGGCCTACGAAAGCATCGAACTGCTCAGACGCAGGGGAGCAGGAGTCATCATCATCACTCATGATCCGTCCATCGCCCAATCTCTTGCAGAGCGGAGCTATCTGATCAGAGATGGGAAGGTCTCTGAGGAGAAAAACCGATGATCAGTTCTACCTTCATCAGCGGAAAAGGCCCCTGGTACCGGTTTGACCCCAGGGCAAAACTCCTTCTCACTCTGGCTCTCTGTGTGGAAGTCTTCCTCCCTGTGGATCTGGTAGGCCTCTACCTCCTCTTTCTGCTTGCCTTCATCTCACTCCTGCAGGCTGTCGGAGCCCGTCAGGCTTTTTCTCCTTTGAAGGCAATTCTCCCTATCATCACCATCATGATTCTGTTCATCCCTTTCACCTACCGTGCAGGCGAACCGCTTCTCCAGGCAGGTTCTCGTGTGCTTCTCACCCGTGAGAGTCTCACGCAGTTCCTGACCCACACCGGACGGTTCATAAGCATCACCTATCTCACAACGATCTTCGTCTGGACGACCCAGATGAACGATATCCTCCTTACCTTCAGATGGTTCCGACTTCCCTATAACGGAGCCCTTATCATCACACTCACCTTCAGATTCATTCCTTCCATCGCCGATACCTTCACCAGAATTCAGGAGGCACATTCCCTGAGGGAATCGACTGCTTCACAGTCAAAGGGATGGAAGAGGATAGCAGATATCCTCCCTGCCATAAGCTGTACCCTGATCTACGCTCTGAAGAGTATCCCTCACCTCGCCATGAGTCTTGAACACCGCGGGTTCGGGAACAGTTCCACGCGAAGCAGATACAGGTCTCTCCCGGCAGGGTCTTCCCTCTTTACCCATCTATTCATTTGCGCTATGATTGCCACAACTTTTTTGGTGCTTTTCCTCAGGTGAGGAGCAGGAAGAATGAACGGGGTGGATGATGGAATCAAAAACAGAGAGCCGAAAGGCATTACAGATTGCTCTGATAGCAGTACTTACAGCCCTTACAACGGTCTTCACCATTGTGGTGCGGGTTCCCACTCCGATCAAAGGATACATCTCGCTGTGTGATGTCGCGATCGTATTCAGCGCATACCTGTTCGGACCCTGGACAGCACTGATCACCGGAGGTCTCGGGACAGCTATCGCAGACGTGATCGGAGGCTACAGCCAGTGGGCTCCCTTCTCCTTCCTTATTCATGGCCTGCAGGGTGCTCTGATCGGACTTATCGCGAAACACGCCTCGAAAACCGAGGTGATCTCAGATGCCTCCGTCATTGCCGTGGCAGGAGCAGGGCTTCTAGGAACCCTCGTGATGGTAGGAGGTTATTTCATAGTAGGAGGATTCTTCTACGGGTTCGAGCCGGCTGCAACGGAAATCCCCTTGAATCTTATACAGTCTGTCGTCGGTGTGATCCTCGGGATCACCGCAACAAAGACTGTACGGAAAGCGTACCCGCCTGTCAGGTATCTTACCTGGTAATAACATAGATAAGGATAACCTATGGAACAGTTTTCACATGATGCGATTCTCGTTCTCGATTTCGGAGCTCAGTATTCTCAGCTGATCGCCCGAAGAGTCAGAGAGACCCATGTCTATTCTCAGATCGTCCCGTACACTATCAGTGCCGAGGATGTGAAGAAGATGAACCCGAAGGGAATTATCTTCTCTGGAGGCCCTGCAAGTGTCTCTACGGAAGGTTCTCCCCGTCCTGATGCAGGAATCTTCGATCTCGGTATCCCTATTCTCGGTATCTGTTACGGTCTTCAGGTGATTACCGTGATGAACTCGGGAAAAGTGGAACGCCCGGATAAGAGAGAGTATGGAATCGCCCATCTCGATATCCTCAAAGAGACCCCTCTTCTCGAAGGTATAAGCAGGAAGTCTCAGGTCTGGATGAGCCATGGAGACTCTGTATTCTCTCCCATGGAGGGAGGCGTCTGTACCGCCTCGACCGAGAACTGTGAGTTCACTGTTGTAGAGAGCGAAGAGCGCCAGCTCTACGGGGTGCAGTTCCACCCGGAAGTCGTTCACACTGTCGAGGGTTTCCGTCTTATCGAGAACTTCGTGGTGAATATCTGTAAGGCGGATCAGTCCTGGTCGATGGAATCGTTCATTGATACCAAAGTTGAGGAAGTCCGGCAGCTTGTCGGTGACAAGACTGTCCTCTGCGGCCTGAGCGGAGGAGTCGACTCCTCAGTTGTCGCCGCACTCCTGCACAAGGCGATCGGTGATCAGTTGATCTGTGTGTTCGTCAATAACGGACTCCTCAGAAAGGGTGAGGCCGATCTGGTCCTCTCCGTATTCAAAGACACCTTCCATATACGTCTGCAGTATGCTGACGTTGAAGAGCAGTTCCTCTCCGCTCTCAAGGGAGTGAGTGATCCCGAGACGAAGCGCAAGATAGTCGGTAAGATATTCATTGATGTCTTTGAGGCTGAAGCCCGCAAGGCGAGCGATGCGACCTTCCTTGCTCAGGGAACCCTGTATCCCGACGTGATCGAGAGTATCAGCCCTTCCGGCGGTCCAAGCGTCACCATTAAGAGCCATCATAATGTAGGAGGTCTTCCCGAGGACTTGAAGTTCACCCTTCTTGAACCACTGAGAGAGCTCTTCAAGGACGAAGTACGGGAGCTCGGAAAAGAACTCGGTCTTCCCGATGAGATTGTATACCGCCATCCGTTCCCCGGTCCGGGACTCTCTGTCCGCTGTATCGGTGAGATCACAAAGGAGCGTCTTGAGACACTCCGTGATGTTGATGAGATCTTTATTGATGAGATAAGGAAGGCAGGGCTTTACGGTGAGATCTGGCAGGCTCTCGCCTGTCTCCTCCCTGTGAAGAGTGTCGGTGTCCAGGGAGACGAGAGAACCTACGAGGAAGTCTGTTCCCTCAGAGCTGTGGTAAGTGAAGATGCGATGACTGCAGACTGGTACCGCTTCCCGCCGGATGTTCTCCAGAAGGCATCTGCCAGAATCTGTAACGAGGTCAGCGGAGTCAACCGCGTCCTCTATGATATCACGAGCAAACCGCCAGGGACGATCGAGTGGGAGTAATCCCTTCTCCCTGAGATACTGAAATGCCGGCTTCCTGTCATCTGTGTGACAAAGAGCTGGCATTCCTTTTCTCTTCAGAAACTATTCATGATCGCCGATAGAGAAGTTGGCGGGATTGAACTTGTCTGAGCCGAGCCAGAGGTCTATCTGTACACCGCTGTCCGTGTTCGAGACCGTCGCCCGTTTGATCTGCCAGCCGATGAGCTTGAGGCGTGCATCCCAGGAGGTATCGTGCCCGGCCATCATCCCGTAGTACCCGGCAAGCTCGGGACGGGTCTTCTGCGGATTGAGCGCCTTTCGTATGCTCATCAGCTCCGCCTCGCTCCGCTTGTGGTCGTCGAAGAAACTGAGATGGGCACCATCGTCTTCCTGGTGCAGTGAGACTACCATCCTCAGGGGATTCCCCTCCAGGAGAAAATTCGTCACTTCCGCGATCAGGTTGTTTAAAAATTCTTTACGTTTCATCTATGAAATCCTCTTTGATACTGATTGTCTGCCACCAGTGTATGACTGAGATGACCAGAGTAGCTGTAAGTCCGCCTGCGAATCCATTGTTGTACAGGTCGAATCCTCCGTGCCAGAGTCCTGTAGTTTCCACCATCGTGAGATGGAGGAAGCCTGTGATGATTCCGATAATGACACCGAACTGGCCTGCTATCGGAGCGAGTGTCGTTGAAAAGAGAATGGCGAGAATCACACCGGGATGTGTCAGCGGCTTCTGGAAGATCAGGGCTGCAAGGATGACACCGATGACGATTGGGTAGGAGTTCTTCAGACTTTTTCCGAAGAGGCCGAAGCCCATGACAGTCGCGAGGCCTGCGAGAACCGGACCATTCAGGGGGGATCCGGTGACGATGACCAGGACATAGCCTGCAAGTCCGAGCAGTCCCATGTTGATCCAGGGAGATTCACTCGATTCTACGAGATCAAAAAAGTCGCTCGGCAGTCTTCCCGTCTGCTTCTGGATACCGATAACTTCCGAGAGTGTCCTCTTGAACGGCTGACGGGAGAACAGGAAGCCGTAGAGGATGGAGATGATCGAGAACAGGGGGATGAGGAGCGTCAGGGAGACGGAATATTCTGTATTCCATACAACCTCTATCTCTTTCATCACTCCTGCCGCTTTCAGAATGCTTGCGGCGAACAGGCCGAGAAAACCGCAGGTGAATCCCATATTGTAGAGACTGTAGCCCTGATGGAGGGAGAGCATCTGCCCCGCAATCGAGGGAAGGAGTATCCCGGAGAGGATACCGCTGAGAATGGCGAGCGGGATCGACACTCCCAGGGGGAGGCCTATATCGAACATGATATAGGTGACCAGAGGTCCGAGAGCTGTCCCGAACAGTGCGATCAGGGAGTATGCTCCGAAGGACTTTCCGGCCATACGTGCTGCTATGAATACGCCGAGGATGACCCACCCGCTGTTCAGCACACTCTTGCCGAATAATCCGAAGCCGAACATCGTGAACACTGCAGCTATCGTCGGTCCCGCAAGGGTTACCGAAGAGAAGCGGATGAGAAGGAGTCCCATCAGTGCGACGAGGGATGCGTTTAGCAAAGCGCCTCCGATACCGAAGCTCGTGTAGTCCTGAATCAGGCGCCCTGAAACTTTCTGTATCAGGAGAAACGATGACAGAGAACCCGTGATTCCCTGTTCTGCGATTCCCAGTATCACCGCTATGGCAAGAAACAGCCCAATCAGTATGTAGCGCTGTCTTTCCTGTCTGTCGTAATCCATATCCACCCCTTGTGTGAGCCCATCATACTATCAGAAGGAGCAGGGTTCAACAAGAAACGGGGTGGATATCGGAAGAAGAAACGTCTGTTACATTCCTGAGGTGAGAGCGGGAAGGAGTCCCCATCTCACGTAGAGAAGCCAAGTGATTATCGTGAGAATCATCCCACCGTAGCCGGCTAGAAGAAGTATTGTGCTTTTTTTCATTATTTCTTTCCTTTTTCCTGGGTATGGCGCTCGATTATCTGTTCGAGCGAGAGCCCCAGCTGCTCTATTCTGCGGAAGAAGGTGGGGACCTCGGTATCGAGGAATTCCTTCTGCTTCTTTTCCAGGACAATCCTTCCGGCATCTTCGTTCGTAAAATATCCGATGCCTCTTCTGTTCTCTATCACGCCTTCCTCCTGAAGAATCATGTACGAGCGCGTCACGGTATTCGGGTTCACTTCGAGAGCGACCGCCATATCCCTCACCGAGGGGATACGTGACCCGTTTTCATATTCTCCACTTAGAATCTTCTGGTAGAGAAATTCTGCAATCTGAATGTAGATGGGGGTATTGTTATTGAAGTGCATCTGTTGCCTGTACCTCCTTCATCCTGAAGTAAGCGACTGTGTAGAAGTAGAGTGGGAAGAGCACGAAATAGACGATGTTTCCTACGGTCTCCCACGTCTTGAACGGGTAGGAATAGTGTATGGTGAAGTAACTCTGAAACTCCTGGGTAAGCTCCCATCCTACAAAATAGGAGGTGAAGATGAGTCTCATCAGGAACATGGTGATTATTCCGAGAGAGAACAGAACCCCCAGGACAGCAAGGATCGTCTTGAAGAAATGAATCTTCCTGAAGTAGACGCTTCCCAGAAAGAACACAGAGGTGACTGTCACGTAGTGGAGATAGCTGATGATATGAGCTCTGGTGAATGGATTGAACAGGGTGATAGGCTCTGAGAAGAACAGATACATGAGCGGTTCCAGGATCAGGGATGCGAGTGAGAAGAGCACGGTGAGAGCCAGAGGGTAGATGACGGCGATGATGAGTGCTCTGGAGAGGAACTTCTCGAGAGGCGAAGCCGGAAGCATCAGGAACTGATGGTTCTTGATCCTGCTGTACAGGTCATCGCTGAACATGAGAGAGGTGAATATCGCTCCTCCGAGGAACAGGAATGCATAGTAGGAACTTGAATAGACTTCATCACTCCCCTGATGAAAGAATCTGTATGCGATAGCTCCGAGGAGTGCCATGGCTGTGATAATTCCCACGATTGTCGTGATGTAGGTTATCAGTGATTTTCTGTCGTCTTCAAGGTCACGGATAAGAACAGATAAGAGTCTCATGCGTTGCCTCCTTCTAGTGTGAATGCGTGCGGGTTCGAGATGACGGCGTTGAACAGGAACTCGATATCGAGACCTTCTGATTCTGCAAGATCTTCCTTCCTGTACAGGTTTCTGTACCCGAGTCCCATATCCTCACTGTAGATGGATCGCGGGGCTGAGGGGATTCCTGCAGAAGAGTTCACTGAGTAGCGTGACTCGATCTCTTCCAGAGAGCTGTTCATGACGATTCTCTGATTGTGAAGAATGACGAGGGGGTCGATAAGATGCTCCATGTCCCTGACCTGGTGGGTACTGATAATGACCGTTCTTTCATCACTCATCGCAGAGGAGACAGTTCTTCTGAGCTGGCTCTTGCTTGGGATATCGAGTCCGTTCGTCGGTTCATCAAGGATGACGAGAGATGTGTTCGAGGCGAGGGCGAAGGCAAGGGTGAATTTCTTCTTCTGACCGAAACTCATCTTCGTCAGTGGTTGTGCGATATCGATCTGCAGTTCCTCACAGTACCTGTTCATCTGCTCTGTGCTGAAAAGCGGATAGAATGGTGCATAGACAGCAACATACCGCTTCCCTGTCATAGCGGGGAGTGCGAATTCCTCGGGAACGAATGAAATCTTCTCGAGAAGCGCAGCCTCACGCCTGTCAGGAGTGAAGCCCATCACGCTGATGGATCCTCCCTGACTGAACAGCTGTCCGGTGATGAGCTTGAGAAGGGTGGTCTTCCCCGCTCCGTTCAATCCCAGCAGTCCGTAAATGTTTCCTTTCTCCAGATTGAGAGAAAGTGATGAGAACAGTCCGGTCTTTCCGTACTGAAAACTCATCGAATCTATCTGTATCATATGTGCCTCCATGATTAGTGTCTTAATTAACTAGTACACTAAGAGAGTGGGTTTGTCAAGAAGTGATTTGAATATTTTATAAAACCCTGTATACTCCAAGCAATAGCCAAAGAGGAACAAAGTTCATGCCAGAAAGAAAAGACTCTATAACGAAAGATCTGCAATATTATAAATTCAGTGCCTACGGGTTTCTGAAGAATCTGAAATTCTTCGAACCGTTCCTCATTCTCTTTTTCCTGGAGAAGGGGGTCACCTACTTCGAGATAGGAACACTCTATGCCTTGCGGGAACTGCTGGTGAATATCTTCGAGATTCCCAGCGGAATCGTTGCCGATGCCTTCGGACGGAGGCGGACGATGGCCTTTTCTCTCGGAGCCTATATCGTTTCATTCATCATCTTTTTCTTTTCGGATGTCTATCTCGCCCTCATGGGAGCTATGGTCTTCTACGCGGTGGGGGATGCGTTCAGGACCGGAACGCACAAGGCGATGATCTACTCCTACATCAACGAGAACGGAATGGGGCATCTCAAGGGACTCTACTACGGGCATACGCGTTCGTGGTCACAGATCGGTTCCGCCCTCAGTGCCCTCATCGCAGCCTTCCTGGTGTTTTATACCGGATCCTACGCTCCGGTCTTTCTGTTCACCCTTATTCCGTATATCTTAGACTTCTTCCTGATTCTCAGCTATCCTTCATGGCTCGACGGGAATGATATGCATGAGGGAAAAGGGCTCAGGAAGCTGTTCTCTGAACTTCTTTCCTCCCTTTTTCTCTCCCTGAAGCGGACCGTACTGCTGAAAGGACTGTTGAATCAGTCTCTCTATTCAGGGTACTACAAGGCACTGAAGGACTATATTCAGCCTATGATAGTAGCACTTTCCCTCGCCACTCCCTTTTTACATTCATATGAAGAAGTGCAACGCTCGGCGTTTTTCACTGGAGTCGTCTACTCGGTCCTCTATTTCGGAACCTCGTATGCATCAAAGTACGCTTCACGGGCGGCAGGCAGATTCAGAAGTGAAGCTGGAGCAATGAATGTCTTCTTTGCTGTCGGCGCGTGGTGTGCCGTAGCGAGCGCGGCGGCATACTTTTTCTCCATCCCCCTCCTTTCGATTCTTCTGTTCTTCGGTATCTATCTGGTGGAGAATCTGAGAAAACCTGTCGGGCTTTCCTACATTTCCTCTTTCATGGATGAAAGTGTTCTTGCATCATCACTCTCTGTGGAGTCCCAGCTGGAGACTCTTTTTGCTGTCATCTTCTCACTGATCGTGGGAGCTCTTACTTCATTGTTCTCTCTCGAGATATCTCTTCTTGTTACCTCCCTCCTGCTGCTTCTTGCAAGTTTTCTGCTTCATCTGAAAGATAATTGAAGAAAATTTATCTGAAATTTACCCAATCATTATGGTGATGGTGTTAGGTATATGTATACTGAAGTATATCAGAGGTATAAAGATGGCAAAAATATTTGTAGTGGAAGACAATGCAGGGCTCAGCGACGCAATCGTTTCCTACCTGTCGATCGAAGGTCACGACCCTGTTCTCTTCGACCGGCTTCAGGGAGTTGTTGATTCTGCCCTCATGGCGATGCCTGCTCTCATTATTCTTGATGTGATGCTCCCTGACGGGAACGGGTTCTCCATAGCACGTCAGCTGAAGGCAAAGGCCGATATCCCTATTCTATTCCTGACAGCACGTTCGAGTGAATCTGACCGGATCACAGGCTTCGAGCTTGGAGCTGACGATTATGTGGTGAAACCTTTCTCGATGAGGGAGCTGATGCTCCGGGTGAGGTCTATTCTTTCCAGGACAGCCCCGAGAGCGGAAGGGGAGGAAGCCGCTTCCCTCATCTTCTCCCTTGTGGATGAAGAGGGCGTTTCTCATACCATTGAATTTGACGAGAAGGTGCACATGCTCATGCATGACGGTGAGAATGTCCGTCTTACAGCGGCCGAATGGAAGATTCTCCATCACCTTGCCCAGCACCATGAGGCACTCATCACCCGGGAGCAGATCCTCGGGCAGTGTCTCGATTATCTGGCGGAAGGCTCCGAGAGGAGTGTGAATACTCACATGAAGAATATCAGGGCGAAACTCAATAAAGTGAACTGGGTGGAGACCGTCCGCGGTTTCGGGTACAGATTTGTCGGGAGAAAGGATTCATGACCCTGGTAAAGAAAACGTTTCTGGTATTCTCCCTCTCTTTCCTTATCCAGATCCTGCTTGTGGGCACGCTTATCACCTTCGGTTTTAATAGATCAATGGGGCAGTGGGAAAGAATCAGACAGGAGGAATCAGCCTCCATCGTGAAAGAAGTGCTCTCTCTCTCAGAGGATGAATCGGTCTTTATCGATGCTCCCTGGCCCATCATGATATTCGATGCGAATCAGCAGATGATAGGGAGCTCTCAGGCACCCCGGGCGATGGGAAGAATGGCAGGAAGGAATGCCTTCGGTGATATGATGCCCGTGCGGAGCCAGGGAGAACTCATCGGCTATTACTCCATCAACGTTGATGAGTTCAAGGATGACATCGCAAATGAGGCACTCTTCTCATCAATGCTGAGAATCTCATTCGTCGCCTTTGCCGTATCCCTTCTGATATCACTTCTTGCCGCCTATCTGTTTTCCCGGTCTATTTCGAAACCTGCAGATATTCTCTCCTCACATCTCAGGGATATGAGTGAAGGGAACCTGGAGCAGGAAGTAAGTGTCACAGGTGACGCCGAACTCGTCGGAGTCGGCACCTCAGTGGAAACGCTGCGTAGGCGGATGAAGCACGAACAGGGACTCAGAGCCCAGTGGGGACAGGATATCGCACACGATCTGAGAACACCCGTCGCTTCCCTGACTTCTCAGGTGGAAGGGATGGCTGATACTGTCCTGAAGCCGACACCGCAGAGGTTCGAGATGATGCTGAAGGAACTCAAGAGAATTGAATCCCTGATCGGAGATCTGGAGACTCTGATGAAACTCGAGTCTCCGGAAATCAGGGTGGAAAAGGATACGATCTATTCGGAGGCTCTCCTTTCGGACCTGAAGGAGATGTTTACTTCCCTCGCGGTGACAAAGAGCATGACAATCTCGGTTCACTCTGAAGTCTCCGAGTTCACAGGAGATGAGTCCCTTCTTGCAAGAGCGTTGGGGAATCTGATCATGAATGCGATTCTCTACGGAGACGAACACACTGAAATCGGTGTACTGGTAGCAGAAGAGGGAGATGAGGTCGTTCTGAGCGTACGCAACAGAGGGCCTGTCATCTCCCCCGAAGAGAGCGAGAAGATCTTCGAACGGCTGTACCGGGGCGAGTTCGCACGGAACGCCCCCGGGACCGGACTCGGCCTGACGATAGTCAGTCAGATTGCATCCCTCCACGAGGGGCATGTCAGCTTGACAAGTGATAAGAAAGAGGGAACGCGCTTTTCAATCTCCTTTCCTACAGGTCATTGAGTCTGTAGAGTCCTCAGTGAGGAAGAACCGGTCATCACCAGATAGTTCCCCTGCGTCGATACCGATGCTGCCACCGGTGTGAGAACCGGCAGTGAGGTCGAGCCGCCTGAGAGGATCGGGGACTCCGGATATGATATCGAACGGTGAGATACACATAGCAGAATCTTCCTCAATGACCCAACCGTGTGCGAAGGCTGAATCGTAGACAACCTCCTGTGTATCTGCCAGGGAGGAACCGATCTGCTGTTCATGCACATACGAGAGTGAAGATCCGTTATAGGTGTACAGATGCCACCCGTCAGTGGTGAGCAGATGAAGACGGTCACTCACGATATACCCTTTCCTGACAGTTCCCCGGGCACTCTCAAGCAGATTATTGCTGCCGAAGGTGATCGACGGAGTTCCTTCATGATTATAAGCGATCATGTAGGTATGGAAGGTATTGTTCGATGGTGATGACAGGAACAGGGTGTCGTACGAATGAGAGATGGAGAGGAACTCTCCCTCTGCGATCGGCTGGAAAAACTGTCCGAGCGCAGATGATCTGACGAGAGAAAAATTCCCGTTCTCATAGCTGAGAACATGGATCTGAGTCGTATCCCGGTCGAGGATGAATAGGTGGTTGGTGATAGGATCGATCACGATATTCGTAAGATGTTCTCCCCACACCTGATCGTCGGGACCGGCGGGCGTCTATCTTCGACAGAGTACCGGTTGTCTTATCATAGCTTGTAGGCGACGATAAGACCGGTATCGGAATTTACGGTGAAGGA
>CAXXSP010000037.1:0-2788 GCA_963676605.2 Sphaerochaetaceae bacterium
TGCCGGCGGAACGTATCGGTACCGGGCAGGACGATGAAGAAGTTTACCGGATGAAAGCGTGATTGCTTTTCTGATAAAAATTGTCAAATAAAATTTGATTTTTCATTACAAAATAACTATTATAATATATAGGAACGTTGGGTAACGTGCCTCCTTTTTTCTTCTTCTCCTTTAATTTTTAAAGGGCATCTTTGTTAAAGATGCCCTTTATTTTTGGAGTTTCACCTTAGCTGGAACCGAATTTTGCCTTCATCGCGGCGAACTGGGCGAGGGCCGCGGAGGTGTCCAGGACCTCGTCCTCCTTGTGGAGCTCGATGAGATCCGCGGGAATCTCTTCGAGGAACCTTGACGGGATGGTCTCGGTTATCTCACGCATGATTCTGCGGTTTCGGCAGGAGGTCATGAATAGTTTTTCCCTGGCTCTCGTAATCGCAACATAGAAGAGTCTGCGTTCTTCCTCTATGTTCTCGGGATTTTCCTCCATCGAGCGGGCGTGCGGGATGATGTGATCCTCGACTCCCGGCAGGAACACAACCTGAAACTCTAGCCCCTTGGACGCGTGAATGGTCATCAGGTTCAGCTTTCCTTCCTCCTCGTCGTCGACATCGTCCCGGGTCACGAGGGTTATCTTGTTGAGGTAGTCGTATATGCTGGGTTTGATGTTGTCCGGATCGCGCTCCCAGTTTTCAAAGAATTCCATGAACTTCTGAACGTTGCCGAACTTCCACCTGGCGAGTTTCTCGTTCTTCGAATTGTCGGTTATCAGGTAGCCCCAGTAGTCGATCTCCTCTACCAGGTTCCTGAGGGTCTTGCCCATCTGTTTTCCGGTGAGAAACCTCTCCCTGTATCCGTTAACGAGATCGATGAAGTCTATGATATGTCCCCGGAGAGAGTCCTTAAGGGAGGAATCCTCATCCCGGGATATCAGCGTCATGGCAGAGAAGATTGAACAGTTCTGATGTTCGGCAAGAGCTCTTATCTTCAGAAGGGTTGTGTTTCCGATACCTCGCCTCGGGGTGTTGATTATCCGGAGGAGGTTGACGTCGTCGTCGGGGTTGGAGGCTACCCTCATGTAGGAAATTATGTCCTTGATCTCCTTTCGCTGAAAGAAGCTCTGCCCGCCGGATACCCTGTAGGGAATGTTGTTGGCGAGAAATTCCTCCTCGAGGATCGCCGTAAGGCTGTTGGTTCTCACTAGAACCCCGATATCATGGTACTTGACGTTTTCCTCATGTGAGAACTTGAAGATCAGATCGCTTATGAACTCGGCTTCCTTGACCTCGTTCTCAGGATAGAATATTTCAATCGCTTTTTCCGCCGCCTGCGCCGGTCCAGAGTTCCTTCTCTTTTCTGTTTGTATTGTTGGCTATGACGTTGTTAGCCGCCGCCAGGATGTTCTGGGTCGAACGGTAGTTCTGCTCAAGCTTTACCTCGATCCGCTCGGGAAAATCGTTCTCGAAGTTTACTATGTTCTGGTAGTTCGCGCCCCTCCAGGAATAGATGGACTGATCGTCGTCGCCGACTACGCAGACATTGCGGTTCGTCTCTCCGAGCAGCTTCACCATGTTGTACTGAGCCATGGATGTGTCCTGGAACTCGTCAACCATAATGTAGTTATACCTGTCGCGGTATTCGTCGAGGACCTCAGGCTTATGCTTGAAAAGAACCTGAGGAAGAACTATCAGATCGTCGAAATCGACCGCGTTGTAGGCCACCAGGTGGTTCTGGTAGCGGTCGTAGAGTTTTCTATAGACGTCGTTCGTGTTGTCCCAGACCTTTCTCCCCGTCTTTATCTCGGAGATGAGGTTGCCGACCATGTAGAGATCGAGGTTGTCCCCTCCGAGGCCGGTATGAAGAGCGGCTTCCTTTACTGCCGCGTTCTTGTCCGCCTGATCATAGATAGTGAAGTTGTCCCGGTATCCTTCGAGGTGGTTTATCGACTCCCGGAGGATCTTCACACCGAAGGCGTGAAAGGTGGACACGGTAAGCTGGCTGAGCTTCTTGCCGGTGAGTTCCTTGATCCGCTCTTCCATCTCTCGCGCGGCCTTGTTGGTAAAGGTGAGCGCAAGTATCGAGGACTGCGGTATTCCTTTCTCCAGCATATGAGCTATCCGGAAGGTGATCATCCTCGTCTTGCCGCTTCCGGCTCCGGCGATGATCAGAACCGGGCCTTCAACCGTCGAGGCGGCTTTGCACTGCATGTCGTTGAGTTCTTTTTCTAGCTGTATTGCCATGCCCGTATATTAACAATTAGGAGCCTTATAGTCTATCGGATGCTTGACGAAAATAAAAAGGAGTGATAGTGTTTCTATGAATAAGAACAAAAGGAGTGCTTCTTATGAAAATTAAAATTGCGATAGTCATGATGGTGATGATTCTGGCGGGGGCCGTGCTCTTTGCCGGTGGAAGCCAGGAAAAAGCGGATGATGGGATCCTGATAGGAATATCGAAGATCGTCGTTCATCCGGCGCTGGACGCGCTCGAGCAGGGAATAGTCGAGGTCGTCTCCGAAGAGTATCCCGATGCCGAGTTTGACCTTCAGAACGCGAACGGAGAGATGTCCACAGCTTCTTCGATAGCGCGGAGAGTTCAAGGCAGAGAAGGTCGATATAGCCGTGGGAATTGCAACCCCGACGGCGCAGGCGCTGGCGCAGGCAATCACCGACAGGCCTGTCGTGTTCTGCGCGGTTACGGACCCTGTAGACGCAGGACTCATAACAAGCACCGATCGGGGCGAGGGGAACGTGACCGGCGTTTCGGACATGACCCCGGTCAGGGAGCAGATTGA
>CAXXSP010000038.1:0-41209 GCA_963676605.2 Sphaerochaetaceae bacterium
GGAAGTCGTCCACTGACGCTGACCCTGGAAACCTCCTGCAATCGCATTGTGTCCCATGGCCTCTTCACCGAATCCGAGATCTTTCAGTCTGTCATTGCCGATCATCAGGTCACGACCGATCATCACCATCTTCACGACATAATCCAGTCTTTCTCCCGCTGGTCAGCATCTCTCTTATATTCGGGAGGATTCACTGTATCAACAGCTTCTGTGATGTTTTCCGATACCCACTTTCGGGCCATTTTATACTCTTCAGGGTCGAAGATATTCTCTTCGACACGACGTTCGATCTCACTCATGTCGACGACTTCGGTTCTCATGCCGAGATAAGCTGCAAGGAATTCCTGGTCAACGATCGAGCCTGCGATACCCATCGACATTCCGCCGATGGAGAGGTACGATTTCCCTTTCATGGTAGCGGCGGCAAGGCGGCACGCGCGAAGCGGAGATCTTTTCCTTCACATCCTCGGGGATCGAGGTGTCATCTGAATCCTGCACATCACGTCCGTAAATGCCGAAGGCTGGTATACCTTTCTGGGCATGTGCTGCAAGTACAGCTGCAAGATAGACTGCGCCGGGTCTCTCGGTACCGTTGAAGCCCCATACAGCCTTGACTGTAAGCGGGTCATCATCAAAGGTTTCAGTGCCGTAACACCAGCAGGGAGTGACTGTGAGAGTCACTGCTACATTTTCTTCTTGAATTTGTCTGCACATGCGGCCGCTTCAAGGACTCCTCCGATGGTGGAGTCAGCGATCACACATTCGACTTTTTCGCCGTTTGCATGAAAAATATTTTCACTGATCAGTGCGGCAGCTGCTTTCGCCATATTCATGGTCTGATCTTCGAGAGATTCCCGTACTCCTCTCATTCTGCCGTCAATTGTAGGTCTGATTCCGATCTTCGGAAGAGATCCCGCATACCATGATTCACCGGTATGAACTTTCATATCTTGATTGCCATCACAGCCCTCCTGTGTTACGATTGTAAGAAAGAATTGTAATCGTTTACATTATGTTTCACAGTATGACATATCGAAACGGATAATGCAAATGAAACTTTAACAAGTGAGGTGCGTAAGATGTTAAAAAACATTCCTTCCATCCTTTCTCCAGAACTTCTGAAGATCCTGATGGAAATGGGTCATGGAGACGAGATCGTCATAGGGGACGGCAACTTTCCTGCGGCGAATTATTCCCAGCGTCTGATTCGGCTTGACGGCCATGGTGTTCCCGAGATTCTGGAGGCTCTTCTCTCAGTTGTTTCCTCTGGATAGGTTTGAAGCCAATGCCTTCCTCATGGAAAAGGTTCCCGGAGATGATGCGAAGACTCCGATCTGGGAGACCTACCGTGAGCTCGCGAGCAAAGGTGATGTTCATTTCAAGGGGTTTGACTTCATTGAACGTTTCGCATTCTATGAAAGGTCGAAGAAAGCCTATGCAATCATTGCAACCGGAGAGCCTGCTCTCTATGCGAATATCATACTGAAGAAGGGTGTTATAGAGGGCTGATCCCTTCGCCTTTCAGGCCGGAGAGGGGCTCTGAGTCTCTCTCCGTATTTTGCATTTTCCAACTGATGTCTCCGTCGCTTTTCTGAAGAGTGTCCCTCGGGATTGCTTCTGAGGAGATGGAGATGACAGTGTGCCTTCTAGCTGAATCCCGACAGTCTTTATGTACTACCTCTGTTCTTCTATCGGATTGATACGCTCTTTCCAGAGCATATCGTATCTCATGATACAGCAACAGGCTGCTTCCGCAGCCTGTTGAAAAAGAGAGTCTGGGACAGCTGAGCTTAGCTGAACATGTACTGATTAATCATATTGTAGATCAGTTCCTGCTTACCGCTGATCTTTGTATCAACACTCTTCATGCCGAGAGCAGCGAGCTCTTCGAGAGATAATTTCCCATCTTCGAATGCTTTTCCGTCTCCGCTGTCAAAGGAAGCATACCGCTGATTTCTCATATCCTCGAGCTTTCCGTCATCAAGCATCTTCTGTGCGATGGTAAGACCGAGAGCGAAGGTGTCCATTCCTCCGATGTGTGAGATGAAGAGGTCCTCAAGGTCTGTTGAGTTTCTCCGTCTCTTCGCATCGAAGTTCAGTCCGCCGGTTGTGAAACCGCCGTTCTTCAGGATGACTGTCATGGCTTCAACCGTCTCATACACATTGGTCGGGAATTCGTCAGTGTCCCAGCCGTTCTGGTTGTCACCCTGGTTTGCATCGACGCTTCCCAGAAGTCCTTCCGAGGCACAGACGGTGAGGTCATGAGCAAAGGAGTGGCCGGCGAGGGTCGCGTGGTTGTTCTCGATATTGCAGGAGAAATCTTTCTCGAGTCCATACTTTCTGATGAATCCGATCGTCGTTGCAGCATCGTAGTCGTACTGGTGCTTACTCGGCTCCATCGGCTTCGGTTCGATATAGAAGGCACCGTTGAATCCGATTTTCCGTCCGTAATCACGCGCAAGGGAGAAGAATGCACCGAGGTGGTCGAGTTCGCGACCCATATCGGTATTCCAGAGGGTCATATACCCCTCTCTTCCGCCCCAGAAGGTATAGCCTGAACCGCCGAGCATCACATTCACATCAAGTGATGTCTTCACCTGAAGGGCTGCACGGGAGAGAACGGAGAACTCAGGATTGCTCACGCCTCCGTTCATGTAGCGTGGGTTGCTGAACAGATTGCTTGTGTTCCAGAGAAGACGGATGCCTGTAGCGTCCTGCAGCTCTTTCAGCTTCGCGGCGACTTTCAGGTAATTATCGACATATTCGGAAGGACTATCGCCTTCGGGAGCCACATCTGCATCGTGGAATGCGTAGAAGGGGGTGCCGAGCTTGCTCATGAATTCGAATGCTGCGTCAGCCTTCTGCATAGCGCTTTTCATCGGGTCTGCATCGCTCCAGGGAAAGTCGATCGTTGCATTACCGAACGGATCCTTTCCGTCAGCGCAGAAGGAGTGCCAGTAGGCGATAGAGAATCTCAGGTGTTCCTCCATCGTCTTTCCGCCGATCTTCTTCTCAGGGTCATAGTATTTGAAGGCAAGGGGGTTATCGCTCTTGGGACCTTCGTAGGGGATCTGACCTATTCCCTTAAAGTATTCTGTCTCTCCGATATAGATGTTTTTCATATCGCTGCTCCTTTATAGTATTTGATATCATAAGATAATTTCATGCTTCGCATGAGCTTGTCTAAAGTCTGAACTATAATATCTTTGAAAAGAATAGACAAAATTGTACGAGCATGTCTATTATTGACATATGAAGATTCTTGACGCGGTATTTGTCTATCAGATGAAGAGCAGGAACGAACTGCTGTGGCACGGCAGAGTCCACTCTCACAGTGAAGGAGAGTATGAAATCCATTATTTTCTCGACGGTGATGGTGTCTTTCTCAATGGTCCCACCCGATATACAATATCGCCCGGGATGATGCTGGTATCACTTCCCGAGTCTGTCCATGCCATAACGGCGACCGCTCATGATCCTGTCACCTATTATGCCATTCTCATGCGTCTTGAGGAGCATGACGGGGAATTGAAGGATCTGCTCGACAACAGCCTGAGGACCTCTCCCCATACGATCGGGACAAACTACCGGTTCTTTTTCGAGGAGGTGAAGGAGAAGGCGCTGAGCAATTCCCGGTTCAGGCACCTCTCTGCATGTCATCAGATGGCATCGCTGCTCTATCAGGTTACCGACGGTGGGACGAGACTCCAGGGGGAACACGAGTCACGCCACCTGGAAAAAGCTCTCAAGATCATGCAGAAGAGCGTTTTCAGTTCCCTTACTCTTACCGACCTTGCCGGGCAGCTCTCTCTGAGCGATTCCTACGTGGTGAGGCTGTTCAGGTCCCGCATGAACCAGTCTCCGATGAGATATTATATGAAACTGAAGATTGAAGCTGCGAGTGCGATGCTCACCTGTACCGATATGTCGGTGAAGGAGATAGCCGAAAGGCTCTCCTTCTCGAGTGAGTTTCATTTCTCCAAGCAGTTCAAGGCGAAAACCTCTCTTGCTCCCACCCTGTACCGTGCCCGGTATCTGCAGGAGATAGGCTCACAGGAATAAGAGCGCTGCAATGGTCGTCATGATTCCCATGAAGAAGATGGCAACGGAGGAGAGTGCTCCGTCAGCTTCGCTGTAATCGAAAGCCTTGGTCGTTCCTATCACGTGGGCAGAGATCCCGAAACCGAGGCCGCGGGCAACCGGATTCTCGATCTTCAGGAGTTTAACCAGGACCGGATTGAACAGGACTCCGGCGAAACCGGAGACATAGACACCGAGAATCGCTATTGAGACATCTCCCTGAATCAGTTTACCCAGTTCGATCGCTATCGCGGTAGTCACAGATTTAGGTACGAGGGACATGCTGGAGAAGTAGGAGAGACCGAAGAGTTTTCCCAGTACCATGACACTGACGAGGTTTGTAATGCCTCCCACTGCTGTCCCGACCAGAATCGGGATGAAATATTTCTTCAGGATAGGAAGGTTCAGGTAGATGGAATAGGAGAGTGCGATGGTCGCAGGAACGATCATGAACTGCAGGGCAGCCGTGCTTCGAGAGTAGTCCTCAAGTGATATATCAAGAAGAGATGTCGCCCCTAGTATCATGAGAGCGGTAAGGATGACTTCATTCACCAGTGGATTCTGAGCCTTTCGGGAAATCATGCGTGCACAGAGGAAGAGGGTGACGGTCAGAACAGTCCCGAAGAAAGGATTGGCTGAGAGGGATGCTATCATCTTTCCCTCCCTTTCATCAGGCGCAGGGTTATCCGTATTGCTGTAGTGCTTACCGTAAAGGTGATGAGTGTCGCGATGACTGAGACCATGATGAGACCGAAGAGTTCATCCCCCGCGTCAGCTGATGCATGCACCATCGACACCACAGGAGTCACAAAGAACAGTGCCATCACCTGGATCAGAAATGTCGAGACTTCCCTGATTCTTTCTTTTTTAATCACCTTGAACAGCAGCAGAAGGAAGAGAAGTACCATGGAAAGGATGGAAGAAGGCAGAGGTATAGGGGAGAGGAGTGATATCACGATGCCGGCAAGGGCGATGAGAGAATAGATCAGTACCTGTATGAGAATATTCATACCGCTATATATACTTGAAAGATACAGTTTATACAACACGGAGGTGCTTGCACCGCAATTTCTGTTCCCCGGTAGGTACCGGTTCGGTCTTGTACAGCAACTTCTATGAGATTATTTCTGAAAAACCTGTAATTAGTCCTTGATTATGAAAGCAAAGTGAAATATAATCGAAAGCAATTAGAAAACACTTCAAAAGAGATGTGAAAAGAATATGGTTGGTTTTTCGAATAGAGAACAGGAAATACTCTCACAGATTGTTACCGAAGGCGAGATAGCGGTATCCGCTCTTTCGGATCTCCTTGGAGTCTCTGCCGTCACGATCCGCAGTGACCTCCGTTCCCTTGAAGCGAAAGGGATGATCATCAGGTCGCATGGTACGGCCATGGCCGCCTACCATCCCTACTTCCTCGAAAAGCAGAACAGTAATACAGAATACAAAAACAAGATCGCACAGATCGCCGCAGGCATGGTGGGTGACGGTGAGAAGATCATGGTCACGAACGGGACGACCAGTGCCCTCATTGCCAAGTACCTGTACGGTAAGCGTGATATACAGATCGTGACCAATTCAACCCTCCTGCTTCCCTACATGCGCAGCAACCCGAACATTTCCCTCACCGTGGTCGGAGGCGAGTTCCGCCCCTCTGCAGAGGCGCTTGTCGGTCCTATCGCACTGGGGCAGCTCGAACACTACCATGTGGGGATCACCTTTGCCGGGACCGATGGATT
Source organism: Sphaerochaetaceae bacterium (assembly GCA_963676605.2). Classification (GTDB taxonomy): domain Bacteria; phylum Spirochaetota; class Spirochaetia; order Sphaerochaetales; family Sphaerochaetaceae; genus SABI01. Next base: position 5,820 of record CAXXSP010000038.1, read on the forward strand.
CTCGGTGACTCATGGACTGACCACTCACCTTACCGAGAATGCCGAGATCGTGAGACGAATGTGCGGGCAGGGGGCCAGGCGGGTGATCGTCGCAGATTCCTCGAAGTTCGATCAGGTCGGTTTCGTCAGAATCTTCAACCTCAATGAAGTTGATGTGATCATTACCGATGGACGCCTTCCCCAGGAAGCGCGCCACCGGATAGAAGATATGAATATTGAGCTCTTGCTTGCTGAATAACGAATACAAGGGAGAAAGAAATGGCTACTGAAGTAGTGATGCCCAAACAGGGTAACAGCGTTGAAGCGTGTATACTGATCGAATGGAAGGTCAAGGTCGGAGATACTATCTCTACCGGGGATATCATCTGCGAAGCTGAGACCGATAAGTCGACCATCGAAGTCGAATCCACTGCAGAAGGAACAGTCCTCGCTCTTCTGTGGAGTGAAGGTGACGAAGTTCCCGTCATGCAGCCTATCATGGCCGTCGGTGCAGAGGGCGAAGCCTATGATGCTCCTCAGGCAGCTGCCGCTGAAGAGCCTGCTGCACCTGTCGAAGCTGCTCCTGCCCCCGCTGCTCCCGCAGCGCCAGTGGCGGAGAAGCCGGCCACTGCTGCAACAGCAGAGGCCGCCTCTCCCAGAGCAAAACAGCGTGCCGTAAAAGAAGGTATCTCCCTTGACGGTATCGCACCTACCGGCCCCAAAGGCCGTATCATAGAGCGCGACGTTATTGCCGCCGCTGCTTCGTCAGTTTCAGCCTCTCCCGCAGCAAAAGCCATGGCGCTCTCTACCGGGTCTGTATTCCCTGAAACGGGAAGCGGTATCGGCGGACGAATCCTTCTGAAGGACCTCATCAGCAGAGGTGAGGCCGTCGCTCCTGCTCTTGAAACAGAAGCAAAGGTTACTCCTGTGAAGGGGATCAGAAAGGTGACAGCTCAGCGGATGAAGGAGTCTCTCGACACGACAGCTCAGTTCACTCTCAACGCCTACGCGGATGCACGAGGCCTGATGAGTCTGAGGAAGAGACTGAAGAACAGCAGAGAAGAGCTCGGCATGAACAAGGTCAGTATCAACGATATGGTGATGTTCGCCGTCTCAAGGACACTTAAAGAGTTCCCCTTCATGAATGCGCACTTCTCGATGGAAGCTATCACCGAATTCGAGAATGTACAGCTCGGCTTCGCCTGTGATACTCCCAAGGGCCTTCTTGTTCCCGTTGTTACCTATGCAGATGTGAGAAGTCTGAAAGAGCTCAGTGATGAGACAAAGCGTCTTGCCTTCAAGGCTATTGACGGAAAAGCCTCCATGGAAGAGCTCAGCGGTTCGACCTTTACGGTCAGTAACCTCGGAGCTCTCGGAATAGACACTTTCACTCCTGTGATCAACATCCCCGAAGTGGCTATCCTCGGTGTCGGCGAGATTTCTCTGAAGCCGGTCGGAACCGGAGGTGATGATGTCTCTTTCGTACCGCACCTCGGTCTCTCCCTGACGATCAACCACATGGCCGTCGACGGAGCTCCCGCTGCACGGTTCCTCAAGGCACTTACACAGAATATCGCAGATATCGAGCTGACGCTCGCCCTGTAGGAGGAAGGAATGGCACATTACGATCTGATAGTTGTCGGTTCAGGCCCCGGAGGGTATGAGGCGGCACACAAGGCCGGACACCTCGGCAAGAAGGTCATGATCATTGAGAAGGACGCTCTTGGCGGAGTCTGCACCAACTGGGGATGTATCCCCACCAAGAGTCTTCTCAATTCTGCAAAGCTCTATGAACATGCTCTGCACTCTCAGGAAAAGGGAGTCATTGCAGGTTCTGTATCTTTCGACCTCACAGCCGCGATGAAGTGGAAGCAGGAGACGATCGATACTCTGCAGAAGGGAATCGCCTATTTAATGAAGAGCGCTTCAGTCGACGTCGTATTCGGTGAGGCAGTCGGTCATAAAGACAGGAGTATCACCGTGAACGGTGAGACCTACACCAGTGATGCGATCATCATCGCAACAGGGTCCTCCTCCGCGATGATTCCCATCGAGGGTGCGAAAGGCCCGAACGTCGTCACCAGTACCGAGATCCTTTCACTTGAGACGCTTCCTGAAAAGCTTGCAGTGATCGGAGGCGGAGTGATCGGTATCGAGTTCGCGGCTCTCTTCTCAACGCTCGGCGTGAAAGTGAGTGTGATCGAGATGACCGAAGAGATCATCCCGATGGCAGATGCACAGATAGCGAAGCTTCTCAGGCGTGAGCTGAGAGATGTCGATTTCAATCTCTCCTGTAGAGTGATGAAGATCGATGAGAGCTCGGTCACCTATACAGACAAGAACGGCAAGGAAGGGAAAGCTGAAGCTGATCTTGTGCTCATGAGCACTGGACGTATGCCGAACACTGCCTTCGCCGAGCAGCTCGGAGTCTTTATCGACCGTCGTGCCGTCGTCGTGGATGATGTGTGCAGGACAAACCTTCCCGGTATCTACGCGATCGGAGACGTGAACGGCAGATCACTTTTGGCACACAGTGCCTCCCGCATGGCGGAGGTCGCAGTGAATAACCTTTACGGTGATAAAAAACAGCGGATGCGTTATGATGCGATCCCCTGGGCCGTCTACACTCTGCCCGAAGTCGCCGGATGCGGATTGACTGAAGAGGAGGCTGTGAAGCGCGGCTATACCGTCAGGACAGCTTCCCAGCAGATGCGTTCCAACGGCAGATTCCTTGCTGAGAACGGAAAGAAGGCTGCCGGGCTGTGCAAGGTAGTCATCGATGAGGCAAGCAGAGTCGTGCTTGGCGTTCAGATGATCGGTCCCTACGCTTCAGAGATGATCTTTGCCGCTGCAATCATCATCGAGAGTGAACTGAGAGTTGATGAGATAAACGAGGTGGTATTCCCCCACCCAAGCGTATCAGAAGTACTGAAAGAGACAATCGTCTCGTTGAAATGAAAAACCATCGAAAAGAGGTGAGATAAACAATATGTCAAGACAGATAGCATTTGACCCTATCAAGGTAAGAGAAAGTGAAGATTTGAAGCTTAATGCCATTCCCGTAAACACCTACAAGAATGACATCAAGAAAGAACTGAAGACCTACGGAGAGAAGAGACTCAAGAAAGTCTACTATGACATGGTCGTCATCCGTGAATTCGAGACCATGCTCGATTCCATCAAGAAAGAGGGTGTCTATGAGGGCATCAGCTACAACCATAAAGGACCCGCCCACCTTTCCATCGGACAGGAGAGCGCAGCCGTCGGTCAGTCGATGAATCTCGACCCCGAAGACTTCATCTTCGGTTCCCACCGCTCCCACGGCGAGATTCTCGCCAAGTGTCTTTCCGCCATCGATAAGATGGACGATGCAGATATCGAAACCATCATCACCGAATTCATGGAAGGTGACACCTACAAGGTCGTTGATGCTCACTTCAAGGGAAAGGATGTGAAGGATACAGCGATCAACTTCATCATCTACGGAACCCTCGCAGAGATCTATGCTAAATCAACCGGTTTCTCCCGAGGACTCGGCGGCTCGATGCACACCTTCTTCGCTCCCTTCGGTTCGATGCCGAACAACGCGATCGTCGGCGGAAGCGGAACCATCGCCTTCGGTAGCGCCCTCTATAAGAAGGTAAACCGCAAGGAGGGGATCGTTATTGCCAATATCGGAGACGGCTCACTCGCACGCGGCCCGGTCTGGGAAGCCATGAACATGGCAGCCATGGACCAGTACAAGACACTCTGGGACGAGAACAAGGGTGCACCTCCCTACATGGTCAATGTCTTCAACAACTTCTACGGGATGGGCGGACAGCCTGTCGGTGAAACCAGCGGTGTCGGTGTACATGCACGAATCGGAAGCGGTGTAAATCCTTCTTCCATGCATGCAGAGAGAGTCGACGGTTTCAACCCCCTTGCAGTTGCAGAGGCTACTGCACGGAAGAAGAAGATCCTCGTCGCCGGTGACGGACCCGTCCTGATGGACACCATCACCTACCGCTTCAGCGGTCACTCACCTTCCGATGCCATGACCTACAGAACGAAGGAAGAGGTTGATGCCTTCCGTGACCAGGACCCGATCATCGCCTACGGTGCTTACCTTGTGGATAACAAGGTTGCAACAGAGAAGGATCTTGAAGAGATGAGAAGCGAGGTCCTTGCCAAGATCAAGCAGGCCCTTACGATCACCGTCAATGATGAGATCTCTCCCATGGTGGATGGAGAGTTCATCGAGTCAGTGATGTTCAGTGAAGGTACTGTCGAGTCCTATGATGACAGAGAACCTGAACTCCTCGAGAAACTTGAGGATAACGCCAGAGTCAAGCAGATCGCACGTAGAAGCCGCTATGCCTATGATGAGAACGGCAAGGAACTGAGTGCCTCACGCCAGTACCAGTACAGAGACGCAGTCTTCGAAGCGATGGCTTACCGCTTCGCGAAAGACCCGACCATGGTCGCCTACGGTGAAGACCATCGTGACTGGGGCGGAGCCTTTGCCTGCTATCGCGGACTTACCGAACTCCTCCCGTACCACCGTTTCTTCAACTCCCCGATCAGTGAATCCGCGATCGTCGGTTCCGGTGTCGGCTATGCAATGAGCGGAGGACGTGCCGTTGTCGAGCTGATGTACTGTGACTTCCTCGGCTGTGCAGGGGACGAAGTCTTCAACCAGATGCCGAAATGGCAGAGCATGTCAGCCGGCGCGCTCACGATGCCCCTCGTGCTCAGAGTATCGGTCGGTAACAAGTACGGTGCACAGCACTCACAGGAATGGACCAGCATGGTCGCATCCGTTCCCGGCCTCAAGGCCATGTACCCCGCAACACCGTACGACGTGAAGGGTATGCTCAACTACGCACTGAGAGGAACTGACCCCGTCGTCTTCTTCGAAAGCCAGAAGCTCTACGGAATCGGAGAACAGTTCGTGAAAGAGGGTGTCCCTGAAGGGTACTATGAGATCCCTGAAGGCGAACCTGCAGTGAAGGTGGAAGGCAGTGACCTCACCCTCATCGCTCTCGGGCCGTCACTGTATACCTGTATGGCAGCAGAAAAAAGTCTTCGGGAAGAGTACGGAATCAGCAGCGAAGTGATCGACCTGAGATGGATCAATCCTCTCAAGTACGACAAGATCATCGAATCTATCAAGAAGACCGGTAAGGTTATTCTTGTCACAGACAGCAGCGAAAGAGGTTCCTACCTCCAGACCGTTTCCGCGAATATCTCAAGACTGGCATTCGACTACCTTGATGCTCCTCCCGTTGTCGTCGGTTCCCGTAACTGGATCACACCGCCGGCAGAGATGGAAGAGATCTACTTCCCGCAGGTTGATGCTATCGTGGATGCTCTGAATGAACAGATTCTCCCCATTGCAAACCGCAAGGCAGTGAGAAACATGAGTGACGGAGAGTTCCTCCGCCAGAGTCAGAAGGGGGTATGATGAGTATCCTCACAGCTGAACAGGGCATCAACAGTTCTGATTACAGCGAGCGCTTAGCAAGCGCTCAGGAGATCATCTCACTCATCAGGAAGGGAACCATTGTGTTCCCTTCCCTTGCTGAAGTGAACAACCATGTCCATACAAGTTACTCCTTCAGTCCCTACGAGCCTGCGGCAGCAGTGTATCAGGCGAAGAAGGCAGGGCTCAGCATCGTCGGATCCGTAGACCATGACTCTATCTCGGCGGCAGCTGAGACGAAGGAAGCCGCTCAGATCCTCGATATTGCCTCAACCACAGGGTTCGAGCTGAGGGTCTCCTTCCTTGACACCCCCTTCGCTGACAGGAAGATCAATAATCCCGACTCTCCCGGCATCGTCTATATGGTCGTGCACGGGGTGAAGAGCAGTGCAGTTCAGAGCGTGAAGAAGTTCCTTGAACCGATCCGCAATGCCCGCATGAACAGAAACCGAACCCAGGTCGCATCCCTGAACGGTATACTCCTTGAAAAAGGGATCGACCTCATAGATTTCGACAGTGAAGTGATCCCCTTAAGCAGGTGGAATGACGGAGGAGAAATCACCGAACGGCATATCCTCTTCGCTCTCGCAAAGAAACTGCAGAAGACATTCCCTGTGAAAGGCGACCTCGTCGCCTTCCTGACCGGGTCTCTGAAACTTGAGCTGAAAGATACCATCAAAGGCTTTCTTCTGGATGAGGAAAATCCTCACTACCTCTATGATCTGCTTGGAGTGATGAAAAGCGCTTTTCTTCCCCAGTTCTTCATCCAGCCTTCCGGGGAGGAGATTCCCGATGTGAGAGACGTGGTGAATTTCGCACTCTCGATTGATGCGATTCCGGCCTATGCCTACCTTGGAGATGTCGAGCAGAGCGTGACCGGGGACAAGAAGGCAGAGAAATTCGAAGACTCGTTCCTTGATGAACTCGTTGCCTTCCTTGCCGAGATAGGGTATCCGGCAATCACCTACATGCCGCCGAGAAATTCGAAGGCGCAGATGGCTCGCCTTCAGGCGCTGTGCAGAAAGCACAACCTGATGGAGATCAGCGGTGTCGATATCAATTCCTCACGGCAGAGCTTCAACTGCCCTGAGCTTCTTGAACCTGAGGCCGTTCACCTTGTGGATTCCGCCTGGGCTCTTGTAGGCCATGAGATCCTGGTTGACCGGGATCCTCTCTATTCTCTCTTCGCTGACGGGAATCCGCTTGCAGCTTCTCTCAATGAGAGAATAGCACTGTACAGTACTCTGGCGAAGAAGATGGATGCGTCTGACACTTCAACGCTGTTCACTCTCGTGGAACAGGAACTGAACAAAGGAGAGAATGAAGTATGAGTAATTCAATTGCCTCGCTGCTGAGAGGCTATTTCTATGACGGGGAGTCCTCCGTCTTTGTCCATAGCGTACAGGGAAAAGTCGGAGAAGTTATCCTCCCTTCAGGCATTGAAGAGGAAAAACTCGAAGACCAGGTCGATATCATTCACTCTTCGATCAACGCTTTCGTTGTCGAGAACGGACGGTACCCCCACTGTGTATCGGTTGAGGATGGGAAAGAAGTCTTCTGCTTCGGCGTAGATTATGATGAAGCTCTCACTCACGACAGCTTTTCCCGTGCAGTAGGCTATACCGGCTCGTCCAGACGCTCCGAGGTGATGAAGAATAAGATCTCTCTGGTCACCGGAGGTGCTCAGGGATTTGGAGCCGGCATGGTCAGCGGTCTCATCGAGGAGGGCGGTTTCGTCTATATAGCAGACATGAATATCGAAGGTGCGAAGAAGAGTGCCGAGGAATTCAACAGTGCTGCAGGCAAGACCGTAGCCTATCCCATTCAGGTCAATGTCGCCGATGAGGAGTCTGTGAAAGCAATGATGGATGAAGTTGTCCGCGTCTCCGGTGGCCTCGATATCTTTATCAGCAACGCAGGTGTCCTGCGGGCGGGAAGTGTGAAGGAGATGAGTCTGAAGGACTTCGATTTCGTCACCACCGTCGATTACACCGGATTCTTCCTCTGCACAAAGCACGCTGCTCCTGTCCTTGCAGCTCAGAACAGCGGTTCCCGGGGACTCTATATGAGCGATATCATCGCCATCAGCTCCAAGAGCGGTCTCGAAGGATCGAACAAGAACGGAGCCTATGCAGGAGCAAAGTTCGGTACGATCGGTCTCACCCAGTCCTTCGCCCTTGAACTCGTCACAGACAATATCAAGGTGAACGCGGTCTGTCCGGGGAACTTCCTTGACGGTCCGCTCTGGTCTGATCCTGACCGCGGTCTGTTCGTCCAGTACTTCAAGGCGAACAAGGTTCCCGGCGCGAAGAGTGTCCAGGACGTCAGAAAATTTTATGAATCAAAGGTCCCCATCTCACGTGGATGTACAACCGAGGATGTAATGAGAGCAGTCTGTTACATCGTAGAACAGAAATATGAAACAGGGCAGGCTGTTCCCGTCACGGGCGGGCAGGTCATGCTCAACTAGGAGGAGCTATTATGAAAACACGCGCAGTACGTTTATATGGAAAGAACGATCTGAGAATCGAGGAGTTCGAACTCCCCGCAATCACCAAGGATGAGATCCTTGCGAAGATTGTCACCAACAGTGTCTGTATGAGTGACCACAAGGCTGCCGAACAGGGTGCAGACCACAAGAGAGTTCCCAATGACATCGCAGAGAATCCTGTCATGCTCGGTCATGAATTCTGCGGAGAGATCCTTGAGGTGGGCGACACCTGGAAGGACCAGTTCACCGTAGGGAAACAAGTTCTCGATTCAGCCTGCACTCAATTACAAGGGAACACTTGATGCTCCCGGCTACTCCTTCCATTACATCGGGGGAGATGCAACCTATATCGTCATTCCCAAGGAAGTGATGGAAATGAACTGTCTCCTTCAGTACGAAGGTGATGCCTATTTCCTCGGCTCTCTCGCCGAGCCGGTTTCCTGTATCGTCGGAACCTATCATGCGATGTATCACACGAAGGGCGGCTCTTACGTCCACAACATGGGTATCGTGGAAGGAGGAAACCTCGCTATCCTCGCAGGTGTCGGACCTATGGGTCTTGGTGCCATCGACTATGCTGTCCACTGTGACAGAAAACCGGGTACGATCGTTGTAACCGATATCGATGAGGCGAGAATCGCCCGTGCCCGCAGCCTGTTCAGCGAAGAGGATGCCGCGAAAGAGGGTGTGAAGCTTGTCTATCTCAATACGAAAGATACTTCCGACCCTGTTCAGGCTCTTCTCGATGCAGCAGGAGGGGACGGGTATGATGACGTGCTCGTCATGGCTCCCGTTGCGCCTCTCGTGGAACAGGCCGATGCTATCATGAAGAAAGACGGCTGTCTCAACTTCTTTGCAGGTCCGAACAGGACTGATTTCTCAGCAAAGCTCAACTTCTATAATGTCCACTACGCATCAACTCACATCGTGGGAACGAGCGGTGGAAATACAGACGATATGGTTGAATCTCTCAGAATGATGGAGAGCGGAAAACTCAAACCCGCAAGCATGGTAACCCATGTCGGCGGACTCAATGCCGTTCCTCAGACCGTCATCGACCTGCCGAGTATTCCGGGAGGGAAGAAGCTGATGTATACCCACTATGACCTTCCTCTCACGGCAATCAGTGAATTCGCTGAAAAAGGAAAAACCGATCCTTTCTATGCAGCACTTGCTGAAATCACCGAACGTCATAACGGACTGTGGTCACTTGAGGCAGAACAGTACCTGCTTGCCAACGCACCGAAAGCATAACCGGAGGAGCTGCGTCATGAGTAAACACATTGCAATTGACCTGGGAGCATCGAACGGACGTGTGATTGTCGGAGACCTCGAATCTTTCGAGGTCGTCCATCGGTTCATAACACGGAATATCCGCGTCCTTGATACCACCTACTGGGATCTCCTCTATATCTACACGGAGATCCGTGCGGGAATCAAGAAAGCAGTAGAGATGTACGGTGAAGAGATCGTTTCGATCGGCGTCGATACCTGGGGAGTGGACCACCTTCTTCTTGATGAAGGAAAGAATCCGCTCACCTTCGCCTATCATTACCGTGACGGAAGAACGGACGGAAAGATCGACGAACTCTGCGAAAAGTACGGAAGAGAGCATATCTACCAGGAAACCGGGTATCGCCTTTCAGCCGTTCAACACGCTCTACCAGCTTCATGCACTCAATGAAACTAGAGCTGAACTCGTGAAAACGGCAGCCTACTATCTGAGTATCCCTGATGTGATCACCTTCTGGCTCACCGGGGTTATCAGCAATGAGACAACTCATGCTTCCACCACACAGCTCTTTGATCCCAAGAAGATGGAGTGGAACCGCTCGTTCATCGAGGAAGTAGGACTGAACCCCGACATGTTCCCAACAGTCATCCCCAGCGGCACTGTCGTGGGGGCGCTCGAACCTGTTATCAAGGCGGAGCTCGGGCTCTCACATGATATTCAGGTTGTAGCAGTCGGAACTCATGATACGGCCAGTGCCGTTGCCGCAGTTCCTGCAAAGGAAGGGGAAGATTTCCTCTATATCTCGAGCGGGACCTGGTCCCTGCTCGGTGTCGAGGTAGAAGCTCCTATCCTTACAAAAGAAGCTCTGGACGCAGGATTCACCAATGAAGTCGGGGGTAAACGGAAAGATCCGTTTCCTCAAGAACATCATGGGTATGTGGATTCAGCAGGAGTGTGTACGCCACTGGGAAAGACAGGGCGAAACGATAGATTACAGAACACTCGATCAGGAAACTCTCGATCAGTCCTCGTATGAAGGCTATATCGATGTGATGGATGGAGTTTTCCTTAAACCGAATACTCCCGATTCCCTCATGGAAGAGAGAGTGAGAAAAAACTGTGAAGCGCTCGGATTCAGGGCTCCCGAATCACACGGTGAAGTCATGGTCGCCATTTATCGCGGACTTGCGAAGGCGTACAGCAGCTCCCTCACCGAGATCGAGAAGATCACCGGACAATCCTTTACACGCATTCACATTATCGGTGGAGGTTGTAAGAACGAGATCCTCGACAAGTGGACGGCAGAAGAGACCGGACGCGAAGTGGTCGCCGGTCCCGTCGAAGCGACCGCCCTCGGCAACCTGCTGGTACAGATGAGCGCCACAGGTGCACTTTCCTCTCTCCAGGAAGGACGGGAGATCATCACCGAAAAGCAGAAAGTGAAGGTATTCACTCCATAAACAGACTGATGAACCAGCCTGCAAAGAGGTCTTCCCGACGGAGGATCTCTTTTTTTTGTTTCATGCCTGAGATATGAACTGACCCGATAATTTCCTCATCCGATGCGCTGATCTCAAAGGTCGCCCTATGGGCAAACCATACCGATTCATGTAAGATAGGCCAAACCCTCACAGGGGGGAGCAGAACGGGAAAGAAAGAGGGGTTATTGCTATCGTTTTCTCATCTGAATCATTGTTCATGCACGAGCGTCTGTTGCATAACAGTTACCGCAGATGGAGTGTTTACCCTAATTTCTGTATAAATATGTATAGATAGTTGCATAAACATACAATTCTCTGTATAATGCAACAAATTTTTATGAATATGCAACACGATGTGTTGTGAGATCAGAAGGGGTGATTCTCTTGACCTACAGATATCTTATTCTTGAAGACGGTACTCTATTCAAAGGCACACCGTTCGGGCATCCGAACGCGGGCACCGGGGAAGTGGTCTTCAATACCGCATGCAACAGCTATCCGCAGGTGCTGACCGATAATTCCTATGCCGGTCAGATAGTCGTCATGACTTCCTCCCATATCGGCACCTATGGATGCAGGCCTGAATTCTATCAGCATCTTACCGAAAAGCCGCTCATCGAAGGCATGATCGTCAAGAAACTCTATACCGGAGCAGTCCCCGCAGGGACTGTTTCTTTAGATGAACTGATGAAAACATGGAAGATCCCGGGAGTGAAGGATGTCGACACCCGTCGTCTTACCGTGCATATCCGGGAACATGGAGCGATGTATGCCGCCATGGTGGACACTGAGAGTATCCCTGATGCAGCCCTCATCAGCGAGACAGTGGCACGGCTGAAAGCTCTTCCTTCCATGGCGGAGAGAGATTTTATCACGCTCTGCTCTCAGCCGGGATCCTCCTTCAGTGAAAAAGGAAAGAAGAAAAGCGTACTCGTCATAGACTACGGCGCAAAGCGCGAGATTATCGCATCGATTGCTCATCTGGACGTGACCGTAGACAGCCTGAGTGCTGACGAATTCCTCGCAGCATCGGAAGATGCTATCATGGAATATGATTTCCTCTTTCTCTCGAACGGTCCCGGAGATCCTCGATTTCTTGTCGACCATGTCGAGAAGATAGGAAACCTGATCGGAAAAATGGCAGTGAGGGGTATATGCCTCGGGCATCAGCTCATATCACTCGCTCTCGGCGCACAGGTTGACAAGATGGCTTACGGTCACCATGGGTCCAACCACCCTGTACTGAACAAAGAGAGAAATACCGTCTGTATCACAAGCCAGAACCACACTTATACGGTTGAAGAGTCTTCTCTCCCTGAAGGATCAAAGGTCTGGTTTACGAACCTGAATGACGGAAGTGTGGAAGGACTCATCTCACCTGCGAAGAATGTGATGTGTACACAGTTTCACCCTGAATCGGCTCCTGGAACACACGACGCCCTCTACGTGTTTGAAGATTTTCTGGCGTAAGGAGAGAGGACATGGCAGTAGAAAAGAAGAACAGCAAGATTCTGATTATAGGAAGCGGTCCGATCGTCATCGGTCAGGGCTGCGAATTCGACTATTCGGGAACACAGGCACTCATCGCTCTCAAGGAGAGAGGCTATGAAGCTATTGTGGTGAACCCGAACCCCGCAACCGTGATGAATTCCTCCATCCTCGGAGGAAAGATCTATATGGAACCTCTCGAGGTTCCCTACATCGAAGAGATTATCAGGAAAGAGAAACCGAGCGGTCTGATCGGAACCTTCGGCGGGCAGACAGCCCTCAACCTCACCATGGAGCTCCATGAGCAGGGGATTCTTGAGAAGTACGGCGTAAAGCTCCTCGGAGTCTCTGTCGAAGCTATCAAGAGGGGAGAGGATAGACAGGAATTCAAAGACCTCGTGACCAGACTCGGCTACAGCTCCCCGCAGTCCCTTCTTGCTCACTCATTGGATGAGGCCCGCGCCTTCCATGCCGACTATGCTCTTCCCCTCATCCTGCGACCCTCGTATACCCTCGGTGGAGTGGGCGGAGGCATCATCGAGAAGGAAGAGTCTTTCGATGCAATGGTGAACACGGCTCTTCAGGCATCCACCGTGCATGAAGTGCTTGTAGAGCAGTCTCTTCTCGGCTGGGCCGAGTTTGAAATGGAAGTGATTGCCGATGCGACAGGCAACGCGATCGTTGTCTGTTCAATTGAGAACATTGACCCGATGGGTATCCATACCGGGGACTCCATCACCATGGCTCCTGCCATCAACCTGCCTGACCAGGTGTACCAGAACATGAGAGATGCTTCGCTGAATATCATCAGGGAAGTCGGAGTGACCTCCGGCGGAGTGAACGTCCAGTTTGCAATCCATCCTGAAACCTATGAGATGATGGTGATCGAAATGAACCCGCGTGTAAGCCGTTCTTCGGCACTCGCCAGCAAGGCGACCGGCTATCCTATCGCGAGAGTCTCTCTCCTTCTTGCCCTCGGGTATTCACTCGACCAGGTTCAGAATGAGATCACTCACACGACAAGTGCGGCCTTCGAGCCTACGCTCGATTATATGGCAGTGAAGGTTCCCCGCTTCGAACTGGAGAAATTTCCCCTGGCCACCAGTACCCTGGGGACGCAGATGAGAAGTGTAGGGGAATCACTCGCACTTGGAAGAACCTTCATCGAAGCTCTAAACAAAGGCATCAGGGGATGTGAAGACGGAAGAGAAGGCCTTGTACCCCTCACCTGTATTTCGGGCTATGACTCGGGTAATGTCGCCTCCATCCTGTCGGTCCTTCACTCTCTTCATCCCTATAAAATCCATGCACTCTATTCATTCCTTGAAATGAGCGGCTACGGCGCGTTCGAGAGCGCCCGTCAGATCACCCAGTACCACCCGTTCATCATTCAGGAAGTATGGGAACAGGTAGAGTTCGATATGACACTGAAGGCCGAAGGGCTGAACAGCGAGATACTTCTTGCCGCGAAAGAAAGAGGCATGAGCTCCAAGAGAATCGGTCAGATTCTTTCTCTCACAAAAGAAGAGATCGACGAAGCCCTGAATAATTTCGATATCAAGGCGAATATACACGTCGTCGATACCTGTGCCGGAGAGTTTGAAGTTTCCACTCCCTACTGTTACCTCACCTATAACGAATTCAATGAGACCAAGCCTGTTGGAGAAGGGAATACCCTCATAATCGCAAGCGGTCCCAACAGGGTCGGGCAGGGACTTGAGTTCGATACCTGCTGTACGCAGGCGGCCCTGGCCTATAAACAGCTCGGACGGAAAGTCATCATGGTGAATAACAACCCCGAGACGGTCAGTACCGACTACACGATCAGTGACCGACTCTATATGGAAACCCTTTCCAGCGAAGAAGTTCTCACGATCATTGAAAAGGAACAGATCGAACAGGTCGTTGTTCAGCTTGGAGGACAGACGCCTCTCAAGCTTCTTGCCGCTTTGAAAAAGGCAGGTGTAACCATCACCGGGACATCATATGAGAATATCGAAATCTGTGACGAGAGGAAGAAATTCTCAGAACTTCTAGACAGACTCGATGTACATACTACTCCGAACCGCTCTGCAGTCGATATCTCGCAGGTGGCGGCTCTCGCGGAAGAAGTCACCTATCCTCTCATCGTGCGCCCCTCCCATGTGCTCGGAGGCGCACGGATGGAAGTGCTCTATAACAGCCATGACCTTGACAACTACCTCGCTCAGCCGATGCTGATCGATGAGGAGAATCCGCTCCTGATAGACTACTTCCTTGAAGATGCCTTCGAGTACGATGTTGATGTCGTCTCTGACGGTGAGTCGATCTATATCTGCGGAATCATGCAGCATATCGAGGCCGCGGGAATTCACTCGGGAGACTCTGCAGCCGTCTTCCCGGCCTACCAGCTGAGCGAGAAACTGCAGAATGAGATGGTGAAGATTGCCAAGGATCTTGCCACCACGCTTCAAGTGAAGGGGCTGATGAATATCCAGTTCGCCAGCAAGAACGAGGAACTCTATGTCATTGAAGTGAACCCAAGAGCGAGCCGGACGATTCCCTTCCTCTCCAAGAACAGCAATACCGACATTATCAACATGGCGGTCAATGTGTGGGAGGGAAAGAGCCTCAAAGAGCAGAATGTCGTCAAGCGCGCAGGAGAGGTTGCAATGGGAACCTGCACCACCGGCTGGGCAGTGAAGGAAGCCGTCTTCTCTTTCGGAAGATTCAGCCACCTCGATCCCCTCCTCGGACCTCAGATGAAGTCCACAGGGGAAGTCGTCGGCGTCGGTCAATCCTTCGGGGAAGCCTACTACAAGAGTCAGCTTGCAAGCGGGAATCCTCTTCCGGTGTCCGGGAAGGTCTGTGTCAGTGTGACGAGCAGTGACCAGAAGAAGGTTGTTCCGATCATCCGCGATCTCATAGATCTCGGATTCACCATTGCGGCTACAAAAGGAACGGCAGGAGTTCTTTTCGACCATGGGATTATCTGCGAAGTGCTTCCCAAGGCAGGAGACGGACATCCGAATATCGTGGACCAGCTGGAGAACGGTATGGTGGATCTTCTGATCAATACTCCGAAGGGAAAAAGAGCACACGATACATCGATTTCCCTGAGGCAGGTAGCCCTGATGCACAACATACCCTACACGACGACACTTTCCGCAGCCAAGGCAGCTGTAGAAGCTATCAGGTTCGCAAAGAGCGGTACCATTCACATCACCGAGGTCTGATACCCTTCAGATACCTGGTACCCATACCGAAGAGAGGAGATGACCGGTTATACCACCGGCTGTCTCCTCGTTCTTTTTACCTGATTCAAGATTGTATAACTCTTTGAAAAAAAACGTTTTAGATGCTAGGTAAAGTATCCCTATTATGCTATAGTGTCGCAGCTATGTTAAAAACAAACGATTCAATACGAAATATTGCGATTATCGCACACGTTGACCACGGAAAGACAACACTCGTGGACGGTCTGTTCACTCAGAGCGGCCTGTTTGCCGCACGTGATGGACAGGACCGCATCATGGACTCAGGCGCTCTTGAGAGAGAGCGTGGTATCACCATCAGCGCAAAGAACTGTGCCGTCATGTGGAAGGGGGTGAAGATCAATATCATCGACACTCCGGGACACGCCGATTTCGGCGGTGAGGTGGAACGAGGCCTCTCCATGGTAAACGGGGTAGTGCTTCTTGTAGATGCAGCTGAGGGTCCCCTCCCTCAGACACGATTCGTCCTGCAGAAGGCTCTGAATCTGAATCTTGAAGTCATTATCGTCATCAATAAGGTAGATAGACAGGACGCTCGTCCCCAGGAAGTTCTCGAGGAAGTGTATGACCTGCTTCTGGAACTGAACCCTGATGAGGCCATGCTTGAGGTTCCGGTTCTCTACTGTATCGGCAGGGAAGGGACCTGCGGGACTGAACCAGATGCACTTCAGGGAGATCTGCATGCCCTTCTTGATATGATGGTGAAGCGGATACCGCCTCCGCAGTATGATGATGAAGAACCGTTCCAGATGCTGGTTTCAGACCTCGGGTACAGTGATTTCCTGGGAAGACTTGCTATCGGAAAGGTCGTGAACGGCAGTGCAGACACAAACGACTCTCTTGTCTGCCTCGGTCCTGAAAACTCCAAGGTTCCTCTCAGAGTAACCCGACTGCAGTGTTATGACGGTCCTACCTTCCGTGACGCGGGTCACGTCGATCCCGGCGATATCGTCGTCCTCTCAGGAATCGACAAGGTTTCTATCGGTGATACGATCTGTAACCGTGAGGCTCCCAAGGCACTCGATAGAATCACCGTCGATGAACCTACCGTTGCCATGCGCTTCAGTAAGAATATCTCCCCCCTGGCAGGTAAGGAAGGAAAGCACGTTCAGTCCACCAAGATCTATGAGAGGCTCCAGAAGGAGGCTCTTCAGAATGTCTCCATCAGAGTGGAGAAAAGTAGTACCGATGACTCCATCATCGTGAAGGGAAGGGGAGAATTCCAGCTTGCGATCATCATTGAATCGATGAGACGGGAAGGCTTCGAACTCTGTGTCGGTCGTCCGACCATCATCTTCAGAGAGGATGAGGAGGGACGGAAGACTGAACCCGTAGAATTCCTCCGGATCGACTGTCCTGACGAGTTCAGCGGCGTTGTCATGGAAAAGCTCGCCAAGCGTAAGGGGCAGATGATGGACATTACCTATGACGTGGAAGGGAGAGTCACCATGAGATTCGAGATTCCTTCCCGAGCCCTGATCGGTTACCGCGATGAGTTTCTCACCGACACGAAGGGGAACGGCGTGATGAATGCACATCTGAAAGGGTATGAGGCATACCGCGGGGACTTCCCCGACCGCTTCAGCGGCTCTCTCATCTCCGATAGACAGGGACAGGCTGTTGCCTATGGACTGTTCGGCCTTGAGCCGCGAGGAAGACTGTTCGTCACTCCCGGTGAACCCGTCTACGAAGGAATGATCGTGGGTGAACACAACCGTGAGGTCGACCTTGCCGTGAATCCTGCGAGAACCAAAAAGCTTACCAACATGAGAGCCTCGGGAAAAGACGAAGCTGTGACGCTTACTCCCGTCGTTCCGATGACACTCGAACAGGCTATACGGTTCATCAAGGATGATGAGATGGTGGAGGTGACCCCTTCCTCGATCAGATTATGTAAGCGTATCCTGAACGGACAGCAGAGAAAGGTGTTCGAAAGCAGAGGTTATATCCCGGAGTACATGGCATAGAACCTCATATGCCTGAATAAAGAGAAAGGAACCGTCGTATGAAGTCTCATACTGGTTCCTTTCATGTTCTGTACGGTATCGGGCAGAGAGGATTTGAACCTCCGACCCCTTGGTCCCGAACCAAGTGCGCTAGCCCCTGCGCTACTGCCCGTCACGAAATTACTATAGGGAAAGAATCGAGGCGTGTCAACGACTGTAGTGAATATAGTGTGAAGAGTTGCGTTGACAGAATCAATCACAGTATGGTACCTTTGCGAAGGTGTCTTTTCCTGAAGAAGACCACGTATATTCATTAAATAAAGAGGTAATGCATGCCCTCCAAGGACTCGAACCAGAACGAACAGAAAAATGGAAAGGTTGTGAAGATTTCAGCCGGTCAGAAAAAGGATACCGACAAGAAGAGTTCTTCACTCTATTTCTCTAAAATCGTTACGTATATCATACTTGCTGTCATTTCCATCGTTCTTATCGTAGGAATCGTGGTGCCATCTCTTGGCTCTTCATCAAGGAATAATTCGATCTCATTCGGTTCCTATGACGGTGAAGATATTGTCTTTACCCCCGGAAACTACTTCTACCGTCAGTATCAGGCTCAGGCACAGCAGTCAACGGGAAGTGATGAAACTGCAGCCTACCAGATCTGGAACGGCGCATATCAGAGCACAGTCTTCCATACAGCCATGACCCAGATCGCTGACGACGCGGGGATCGTGGTCTCAGAAGAAACACTCAAGAAGGCTATCATCGACAGCGGTGCGTATGACAAGGACGGTAAGTTCGACAATGCAACCTACGAAAGCACCTCAGTTGAAAGCAGAAATACCCTGAAGAAGCAGGTCGAGGATTATATCCCGACGAGGATCATCATCTCTGATATGGCTAAGTCTCTCGATCCTGCCGGTGAACTCGAATACATCAAGGCACTTGGTGATGCAAGCAAGGCCTTCGAATATGTCGTGTTTGACGCCTCTCTGTATCCGGATGAACTTACCCGTGAATTCGGGCTCAATAATCCATCAGAATTTACCGGTGTCGATATTTCCATCATTTCCACTGCTACCGAAGCCGAAGCGCTCGAGATCAAGACGAAAGTGGAGAGCGGCGAGATGAGCTTCGCAGATGCCGCTGTCGAGTATTCACAGGATGCTCTCGCAGCTGACGGAGGAAAAGCAGGAGTCTACTATCTTCACGAAGTGAGAAGCAACTTTGCCAACGAAGAAGAGGTGAATGAGCTCTTCTCCACAGGTGCAGGTGAGATCACCCGCCCCTTTGAGACCGCTGCAGGCTATGCACTCTATCAGGTTGAGCAGAAGCCTTTCCCTGCCGATTTCACTGATCCTGAAGTCCTCGATAACGTGAGGTCCTATATCCAGGACAACAATGCTGAACTTGTAACATCCTACATACAGAGTGTCGGAGAACAGTTTATTGCAGATGTGAACGGTGGCAAGAGCTTCACCGATGCCGGAGCTGAACTCTCTCTCGAACCCGTGAGTGTCGGCCTGACTCCCGTTGATGTGAATTCATCAGCCTTCCTGATCGGTTTCCAGTATACAGACCAGGGTGGTTACCTTGCCTCTCTCAATTCAGATGTTGATGCAATGAAGGCTCTCTATGCGCTCGAAGTGGGAGAGGTAAGCTCTCTCCTCGAAGCAAACGGCTCGTATCTTGTGGCTACAGCCACTGAATCTGCTCCTATGGAAGAGTCGGCAAGCAGCTATATGGGTATGCTCTACGATTACATGAAGGGACAGCAGGCTCAGCAGGAACTTATCAGTTCCATCTTCTCTTCTGATTCCTTCGAAGATAATTTCCTGACAGTCTATCTCACAGAGATCATGAATGTCGGTAGTGCCAACTGATCGGTATAGATAGATCGGAATTATGTGAGGGAGGCTTCGGCCTCCCTTTATATTTATCCTGATAACACGACTCTTTTCCAAGGATTGAGTTGCCTTTTTTACCACCTCTTTGTACGATACATCTATGAAATCACAAAAAGAATTGAATCTGGAAAAGAAACTGCTCTCTCTGCTCAGTGATGAAACGTCTGCAGGTAGACTCCTCCGTCTTCTCCTTGAGGATGAGGAAATCCACCTCATGCAGGAATATGCGAACAGCGTCTCAATCGTGCGGCTGGGCTTCAACGATCATGGTCCCGTGCACATGAAACAGGTAACGATCAACGCCCTGAAGCTGTTTCAACTGCTTCAGAAAAAAGGAATAACAGGATCTCTTGAACAGGATAACGTAGGAAACGCTGATGATTCGATTACTGCGATTCTTCTCTCCTCCTTTCTTCATGACCTGGGCATGGCTGTGGGGAGGGAGGACCATGAATTGATGAGTTCGACTCTGGCAATGCCGGTGATCAACCGTCTTCTGGCAAAAATATATCCAGACGACCTGTATAAACAGGTCGTGATACGTTCAATCGCTCTCGAAGGGATTGTCGGTCATATGGCGAACAGACGTATCCACTCTGTGGAATCAGGTATCATTCTTCTCGCTGACGGCTGTGACATGGAGAAGGGGCGTGCAAGAATACCTCTTGTTCTTTCTCACGGAGCCAAGGTCGGTGATATCCACAAATACTCTTCCAATGCTATTGAGAAGGTGAGAATTATTGAAGGAAAAACCAAGCCTATAGCCATAGAAATTGATATGTCCGGTGATGTCGGATATTTTCAGGTGGAGGAGGTGCTGATTCCCAAAATCAACATGTCTCCGGTAAAGCCATATATTGAATTGTATGCTAGAATAGTCGGAAAGGATTATAACCAGTATCTGTAGAAAAGGAGAAATGATATGATCGGATTTCTTGGTGAAGCTCTTATAGATTTTATTTCAGGTGATGCCTCAGGGGGTGGAGATCCGTTCTTCCATTACTATAGCGGCGGCTCGACTCTGAACGCTGCCACAGCAGCTGCCCGTCTTGGAAGTGATGCTCTTTTCCTGGGTAAGCTCTCGAAAGATATGTTCGGGCAGAAGATGAAGGACTACTTTATAGCGAACAATGTACAGATCAGGGACGATCTCGTTGATGTTCCGGAAAATTCCATGATCGGGTTTGCCAAGATAGATGAGAGCGGTGCTGCTTCCTATGTGTTCTACACCTCAGACACGAGTGTGACTTCCTTCAGTGCAGAGGAGATACGGAAAACTATCGAGGAGACTCCCTCCCTCGAGTATATTCTTACCGGGTCGGTTTCTGTAGCACTCGAGACGAGCGGTACTCATATCCTCAATGCACTCAAGAGTGTAGAGAACCTCCCCTTCGTGTTCTTCGACCCGAATGTGAGACCGACTGTCATTGAAGATTTCGAAAAATATCTGAAGAGAATGAAAGAGCTAGCTTCTCTCTCTTCCATCATAAAACTCTCCCATGAGGATCTCGAGTTCCTCTATCCCGATCTTTCAGTACAGGACGGACTTGCCAGACTCATGGAGGGAAAGACACAGGCTATCATTCTCACACTCGGTAAGGATGGCCTCAGATGGATGGATAGGGAAGGGCGTACAGTTGAAGTGCCTGCTATAGACAATCCTATCGTGGATACAGTCGGAGCCGGCGATACGGTAAGCGGGGCAGTGCTGACCTACCTCAGTGAGAACGGGATTCAACAGACCCGGGACCTTTCAGAAACCCAAATCAGGCAGATGCTTGAATTTGCTGTGCAGGCGGCTGCCGTAACCACAAGCCGCAAAGGGGCGAATCCCCCCTTGCGAGGTGAAGTCGGCTCAGTGCTCTAGGAAAGTGAGAGCTCCCTGTAGGTGTACTCGTCGAGAAGAGAGAATTCCCCGGGATGGGGGATTGAGGGGAGTGCTCCCTCTCTCATGACTGTGATATTGCTTGCCTTGGAGGCTCTGAGAAGGGCCTCCTTGACATCTATCCCCTTGCTCCGGTTAGCGACATAACATCCGATGAAGGTATCTCCTGCTGCTGTGGTGTCCTTTACCGGGACCTCCCAGACTCCGCAGGAAACTATGTTCCCCTCTCCCTGTTTCTGCATCACGCCGTCTTTGCCGAGCGTGATGAGGATTTCACTTTCAGGAAACCTTTTACTCAGGACAGCAAGTGAATCAAGAGGTTCAGCTACCGAGCTGAGGCCTTCAGCCTCCGTCTCGTTCAACACGAAGATATCAATGAGTTCAAGTGGGAGCTGTCGCACATCATCATGGTATGGAGCAGGGTTGAAACAGATCTTCAAGCCTCGTTTCTTTCCCTGTTCTATGATGTACCGGTTGAGATTTATTTCATTCTGGAGAAGAATCCAGTCTCCCGGTGATGCGTGTGAGAGAACACTATCAACATCCTTTTCAGTGAAGGTCTGATTCCCCCCGCCATACAGGACGATGGAGTTCTGCCCCTCTTTCGTCACCTGAATAAGAGCCTGTCCCGTAGGAGTATCAACGTTCTTCAGGTAGGTGACATCGACTCCTTTCTCTTTAAGAAGGGGAGGAATAAATTCGCCATCCCCTCCTATTCTGCCTACATGGAAGACCTCAGCCTCACCGGCGTATGAAGCGCCGACAGACTGATTAGCTCCCTTCCCTCCGACACTTCTTTCGAGCGAAGTAGATGGAATCGTTTCTCCAGGACGTACGATATGGTCAACTTTAAAGATGATATCAATATTCGTGGAGCCGAAATTATAGAGAGCCATAGTGTTTTCCTCCGTAGTTAGAGCAGTGTTACGTTGTGCTGAGATGCTTCTGCGTGGATTTCATCAGGCCAGACCGAAGCCTGAACTTCTCCGATATGAGCCTTTTTCAGAAGGAACATACAGATACGGGACTGTCCGATACCGCCGCCGACACTTTGAGGGAATTCACCACCCAGCAATCTGCTATGCCAGTAGAGTTCTTTTCTTTCTTCCTTCCCGGTAAGAGAGAGCTGACGGAGGAGAGATTCAGCATCAACTCTGATACCCATACTTGAGAGTTCAAGAGAATCCTGACGGACTCTGTCCCACACGATGATATCGCCGTTGAGACCGAAGGTTGTATCCGAGGTGGGTGTGGACCAGTCATCATAATCTGGTGCACGGCCGCCCTGTTTGACACCGTCGGCGAGTTCCTTACCGATTCCGATCAGGAATATTGCACCATACTCCTTCGCCAGTTCCTTCTCTCTCTGTACAGGAGAAAGCTCAGGATACCGTTCCAGCGCTTCTTCGGTATGGATGAAGGTGATCTCTTCAGGAAGGTAAGCAGGACACTGAGGGAACATCTCTCCAACAAGGAATTCAGTCCTTTTCAGGGCTCCGTAGATCTTTCGTACGATATATTTCAGATACTCAAGATTCCGTGAGTTGTCAGGCATCGACATTTCCCAGTCCCACTGGTCAACGTAGATCGAGTGAATCTCATCGATATCATCATCAGGTCTGATAGCGTTCATGTCGGTATACAGACCTGTCCCTTTCTCGAAGGAGTAATCTGCAAGTGCCATCCGTTTCCATTTTGCAAGTGAATGAACTATCTCCATGTTTCTGTTTCCGAGATTCATAACCTCGAAGCTTACGGGGCGTTCAATACCGTTCAGATCATCGTTGATACCCGAACCCTTTGCTACAAATAACGGGCTTGTAACACGTGAAAGGTAGAGCTCTCCACTTAATTCTCTCTCAAATGTATCCTTTACAAACTTCACTGCACGTTCAGTGTGACGTGCATCCATAATAGGGGTGTATTCCTTTGGAAACTGATTCTTCATCCCTTTCATTCTCCTTTTCAACTACTGTAGCCGGGATAAGATGGTTCGGCTTGTATTACGATATAGAATCAGAAGAGAGTCTGTCAATGACTTTGCGGAGGCACTGCTCTGATTGGTACATATAATATGAGAAGGGGTTGGCATCCTTTTCAGTGTGCGCCCGGGAAGAACATGTACTCTCTTTCCATAGGTGATTTCCTGGATACAATTGTTTCACGTCAGAACTATACATATAAGAAAAATATGTAAACAGGAAGAAAATATATCTATTAACCATAAGTGTTATATAAGATATATACAATAATACACTGTTTCTATTTCGGTTTAATGGTGTTTCTGATTATTATGAGATAAGTTATAACAATACATTGGAGATAGTACTTATATAAAAACAATGTAAAATTATACCGGAATGCTGTAAAAAGCTACATATATGTTTACCTTATATCTCGTATCAGTCATACTGAATGGGGTTTGATTATCTATTTTCCTTGATTTATCCAATAACTGTTTTTATAATCAAATGATAAAGGTTCATCAGTATGAAAAAGACTATTTCATTCCACTTGCAGAAGGGAGGAGTTGGGAAGACCACGATTTCCGGAGCGGTTGCATGTGAGTCAGCAATGAGTGGAGTGTCGACAGTGCTTGTCGATCTTGACCCTCAGGGTAATACTTCCTCATGGTTTTATACTGGAGCTGCTACCTACGAAGTGGCGGATGTCCTCAAGGGTGTCTGTTACGTATGGGATGCAGTGAAAAAGGTCGAGACTATTGAGAACCTGTATATCCTTCCTTCCTTCGGGATAGGAGGTGAATTGAAAGAGTATGGGGAACAGACAATTATGAATGAACCCTATATCATCTCGGAGATGGTGGCCCAGCTGTCCCAGAGGTTTGACAGAATCATTCTTGACCTGTCGCCGGGTCTGGGGAATCTGGAACGCTCCGCCCTGATTGCCAGTGATGAGGTGATCACTCCGATGACTCCTGAAATATTCAGTCTTGATGGACTTGAGATTTTTATATACGAGCTTGAAAAGATCAGACGTGCTTATACAACAAAGGCTGCCCACAAACGAGTGATCATCAATGGTTTCGATGGACGAATCCTGCAGCACAAGCAGATGCTGAAAGCTGCTGAGTCAGGCCCGTATACTATTTACCGTGTCCCGGTTGACCCGGTATTCAGAAAATCTCAGGAGTTTCATCTTCCACCGCAGAAATATTCTGACCGTGGAAAGGGATTGAAAAAGACAACGAAGCTGGCAATCAGGACCATTGCCAGTGAGATTTGGAGTTAAGTGATGGCATTAAAGAAGAAAGAAGGACCGACCGATGCTTCCTTTGATTCAGTGGAGAAAGCAGAGAACCTGTTCAAACAGGCAAACAGAACACAGAAAGAGAAGAAAATTCTCACCACCTTTTCCATTGAACCTTCTTTCAAGAAAGAACTGGAGTCCATGTTTCACGGAATGGGGCTCGGCTGGGCTGCCGGTATACGGTTTGCCCTCAGAGAGTTTCTGAAGAAATATTCTGACTGATACACCTCCCGTATCGACTGTTTCCCCGTTATTCATCCGATACTGTTCAGTATCGGATGTGTTGTATTCTGATACAGTAACTATATCAAGTATATACTGATAATCTGTTAAACCAATATAAGAAAGATATAGCTGTTATATAGTGTCCTTTTCTTTGTCATCAAGGACGGAGAGAAACGCCTTCAGGCGGTCAAGATGATCTTCCTTCGGCATTTCCTTCGGTTCTTCCGGTTGTGCGAAGTGGATCTCCTCAATCTCGCTGAGAAACCGTGAAGGCATTGATTCAATCACTTCATTCCTGATTTTCCGCTGCTTCGCATAGCTGATAAAGAGGTGTTTCTGTGCCCGTGTAATGGCTACATAGAACAATCTCCGCTCTTCTTCCAGGTTCCCCTCGTTTTCTTCGACGCTTCGCTTATGAGGAATGATCGAATCTTCGATTCCAGCGAGGAAGACAGTATGGAACTCCAGTCCTTTCGATGCGTGCATCGTCATAAGATGAACCGCAGGCTCTCCACCGTCACGTTCAGATTTCTCGCTGGTATTCAGGGTCAGGCGTCTGAGGTAATCATAGATAGACTCGTCTCCTGCACGCTCTTCCTCCCACTGACGGAAGAACTTGATGTACTGTACCGCAGAGAGATACTTGGCCTGTGCGGTCTTCTCATTCGCAGGATATTCACCGATCAGGTAGGAACGATAATGGATTTCATCGAGAAGCCTGCTCAGGATCCGGTGTTTCCCGTTTCTTTCCTTCATGAAGAGTTCACTATACAGGTCGATAAGATCTATGAAATGCTTCAGGGCATCCTTCTGACGTGAATGCTCACCGTTATTCTGATCAACAATCAGCCGTATCGCGTCATAGTAGGAGACTCCGTGAGCATCCTTTACTTTTCTCAGGAGTTTCAGTGTGGTAAGCCCGATTCGTCTTTTTGGAGTATTGATGATCCTCAGCAGTGCGATATCATCATTCTTGTTTGAAAAAAGACGGATATATGCGATGACATCCTTCACTTCACGCCTGTCGTAGAAGCTCATGCCTCCGCTTACGCTCACTTTCATCTGGCGGTCCATGAGCTGAGTCTCAAGGGTAGGGAGAAGGTGATTGGTTCTGACAAGGACCGCATAATCGCTGTAAGGTCGCTGATGAGTGAAGGCATCCTGTCTGATCTTCTCTGCGATAGCGGCAGCCTCTTTCTCGCTGTCTTCACTTTCGATGAGAGTAATAGCGGTACCCTGATCCTCCTGAGTCCAGAGGTTCTTCTTCTTCCGTTCACTGTTATTGAGAATCAGCTGATTTGCTGCAGAGAGAATCATGCCGGTCGAGCGGTAGTTTCGGTCAAGAAAGATCTCTGTACGTTCCTGGAAATCATGTTCGAACTGCAGAATATTGCCGTAATCTGCTCCTCTCCAGGAGTAGATGGACTGGTCATCATCTCCGACGACTGCGAGATTTCTGTGGTTACATGCGAGCATCTGCACAATTCTGTACTGTTCTCTGGAGGTGTCCTGGAACTCATCGACCATGATATACTGAAACTGTTTTCTATAGGTTTCAAGTACCTCCTCATGCTCGCTGAAGATTATAAGAAGAAGATGGATCAGGTCATCGAAATCGAGAGCGTTATATCCTTTCTTATGTTCCTGATACGACTCGCACAACTCTTTCGTAAGATCGGTATACTCGAGGAGAGCTTCTTTCTGGCCTCTTCTATATCTGCTATAAATGTCAAGAAGATCGCGTGCGTCAACAGCTGTGATATCTACATCATGCTCCCGCATGACTTCCTTCATGAGCGAAATGGAATCCTGTGTATCATAAATTGTGAATCTGGAGGTGTAGCCGAGGAGATGGATCGTTGATTTAAGCACCATGAGTGCAAAGGAGTGGAAGGTCGCTGTGACAGGAGCCTCTCCCTTCTTTCCTTTCCGTAATTCACTGATTCTTTCGGCCATCTCACGGGCAGCTTTATTCGTGAAGGTGAGGGCGAGGATAGATTCTGGAGATACACCGGTTTCCATCAGGTATGCAATCCGGTGAGTGATCATTCTCGTTTTACCGCTGCCTGCACCGGCTATAATGAGCAGAGGTCCTTCTGTCTGTTCTACACTTCTTCTCTGACTCTCATTCAGAGAGGTCAAAAGGGGTGATGTCATGTTTTCTCCTGTGGCTCAGATGTGTTTGATAAATATTGAATAGGTACCCGCTCCTGCAGAGAGGATGAGGGAGACGATTGTCGCCGAGATGAATACCCCGAGCGATACAGCAAGGAAGGCCTTCTTTCTGTTCATGGCGAACAGCCATGCTCCGAGCGTACCGGTATAGGCTCCCGTGATCGGAAGCGGAACAGCAACAAACAGGGTCAGTCCGATATATCCCCAGCGGGCGACTTTTGATTCTATTTTCTTCTGAGTTGATACTACCCACCGGTCGAACAGCGTTGAGTAGAGTCTGATCCTCTCATAGAAGATATGATGGAAGAAATGGAGAAAGAATGTCAAAAGAGGGAATACCAGCAGGTTCGCCGCAACGGCGAGGAGTGCTGCCCCAGGCAGCGACATCCCGTGGAAATAGGCATACGGCAGGGCTCCTCTCAGTTCGCTGATCGGTGCCAGTCCGAGAAAGACGGTCATCACGATATCTGCTGTCTGCATTCACTTCTCTCCCTGTTTTTCTATCTCTATCGCATCTGCCGGGCAGACTTCAGCACAGCAGTAGCATCTAATGCATTTGGAATAGTCTGCTTCAATATGTTTTGCGCCGTCAAACTGTAACGCTTTCCCGGGACATATGGCAATACATTTTCCGCAGGAGATACATTTCTCGTTATCAAAGAGAGGTTTCGGCTTATGCCGTGAAACGTAAAATTTGAAGGTACGGGTGAACAGGGGACCAATGAGTGTCCTGAGTATGCGGATCCTCTGCTGCTGCGGAATTCTTTTAAAATCAGGAAGAATAAGATTCCCTGCATCCTGTAGTGGAAATTCAATATCTTCCAGAGTGTGTACCGGTGTCAGCTTCCTCTTAGATAGTTCCTTCAGGAGCGGCATCTTATCAATCTCGTAGCCCATGATGGAGGCCATGGTGAAATCAAGGGCGGCCGCATCGGAGGATCCTATGACCAGACCCGTGTGCCGTATATCTCCGTTTGCAGGGCCTGTCCCTTCCATTGAGACAATTCCATCGAGGAAAGCGTAATCGGGTGTCGCTGCAGCATAGATGCCGGCGATCAGTCTGGAAAACGATTCAACAGTAGGATAGAGCATGTGGGATCCGCTTTTATGAAGTCCGGGAACAAGGCCGAACATATTCTTCACGGCTCCGGTGAAATACATCAGCTGATGGCTCTTCATCTTAGCCAGAGAGAATACGAGATCGACCTTGTCGAGCACTGCGGGAAGAGGCAGGCGTCTTCCGTAGGTGAACGGTATTCGGGTAGGCACCGGATGCTCGGCGAAGTTCACCCAGGTGGAGCCGGTTTCATCACAGACAGCCTGAATGCCCGACTTTCTCGGAGTGAAATGATTCCCCTGAAGCCCCGGAGAGTCCCCGACATAGAGAGTTCCGGCTCCCCGTTCCTTCAGGACGGAGATGATGGCTTTCAGAAATGCGGGATGGGTTGTGATCGCCTTTTGGGGCTCTGAATCCGAGAGAACATTGGGTTTGAGGAGAATATTCTTTCCCTCAACATCGGGAAAGTCTGTTGTCTCTATGATACGGTTAATCACCTGCATGAGAGGCATCTCTTCATACGTTTTACAGGAATCGATTCCTACGGTAACTTTCTTCAACATCCTCTTACTCCGTCCTCTGAATAAGCGCGTAATACAGCGGTCCGAGATTATCTTCTCTGTCGGGAAGGATGATGATACCCGGATCACATGATTCACCCCGCTGATGTTCTAATGTGATGATTCTGTACCTTCCGCTCCGCTTTTTCTCGAGACGTCTCACAACTTCCTGGTTCTCATGGTGGTTGATACTGCAGGTGCTGTACAGGATATATCCTCCGACTTTCACAGCTTCCAGGGCGCTTGCAAGCATAGCAAACTGGAGGGATTGAAGATTACGTGTCCTTCTTTCACTCCACATGGCAAGTGCAGAGCTATCCTGTATAACGTGCCGTTCAGAAGAACAGGGTGCATCAAGCAGAATGGCATCATAAACATTCTGTTCATACAGTCCCCATTTGCTCGCATCATGACTTGTCACCGTAATCTGTCCCCTGCGGTCAACGGGAACATACTCATCGAGTACACGATGAAGACGAGCTCGCCGGTTACTTGAGCGGTCATTGCTGACAAGGGTTCCTTCTGTTCCGATCTGGCTGGCGAGTATGAGTGACTTTCCTCCCGGAGCGGCGCACATATCGAGGAGGTGATCTCCCGCTTCTACCGGCAGCGTTTTTGCCGCTATGATGCTCGCTTCATCAAGGTAGTAGGGGTGTTCTCTCTCATCAAGGGGGACGGTACGCGCCTCACTCAGCAGTGTCTCCTTGAGGATGTCCCACCTTGAGCCGTACATCTGAGCATAATAGGAATTGAAGGTTTGTTTCTCACGGGACTTGGCCATGAGATCACATTAGCGGAGTTTCACCTTCCTGTCCACATCAACCCAGAAAGTTGAGCAGGAAACCCGCACTGAAAATCCCTGAGGCAAGGGCACAGAAGAGATGCCATACCGCGTGACCGTAGGGTATCTTTTTAAGAGCATAGAAGATCACTCCCAGCGTATAGGTGACCCCTCCTGCTATGACGAAGGGAAAGAGATGAGAGGGCATTGCTCTCACGATATCATTCCAGAGAAATACCAACGACCAGCCCATCAGGAGATACAGGATCACATGCAGAGCCTTGAACCTACCCCAGAACAGGATTGTAAATACACTTCCTAGGATAAGAAACAGGGTAAGGATGACGAAGAGTAGGAACGCGGCCTCTGTTCCGGTGAACAGAAGGACGGGCGTATAGGTGCCCCAGATAAGCAGATAGATGTTCAGGTGATCGAGTATCCTGCCTACACGCTTGAGGTTCAGGTTCACAGCCCGGTGGTAGAAGGTGCTGGAAGAAAACAGAAGCAGCTGGGTTGATGAGAAGATAATCATCGCCTTGAACACATCGTGTGTGACGAATTCGTTTTTCCGGGTAATCACGTACACCAGATAGGCGAGAGCTGCCGCGGAGGCGAGGAAATGAGTCGCTGCATTGGCCTTCTCTTCGTTCTGTGATGCATGGGTATGCAATGTGATGTGGCTTTCAAGCCATTGTGTCATTCTGTTCATGATCTATTGGTAGCTGAAAGCCCGTCACTCTGGCAATAGTGAGGATGTACTAAATCTTCTGCATCGATGCGATAGAAATATACCAGTAGGGGATCTACCAGTGTATACGGCTGTATAGAGAGAATCCTGCAGCAGATGTGCAGGATTCTTCTTCGTGAGGTGTGAAAAGCGGTCTCTATAACACGTTCTTCAGGAAATTCTTTGTCTTCTCATGTTTCGGGTTCCCGAACAGTTCCTCGGGCGGACCTTCTTCGAGGATCATTCCGTCAGCCATGAAGACAACCCTGTCTGCGACTTCCTTGGCGAAGCCCATTTCGTGAGTCACGCAGAGCATCGTCATTCCCTGCTTCGCAAGGTCTTTCATGACTGCGAGCACTTCACCGACGAGTTCCGGATCCAGAGCACTGGTCGGCTCATCGAAGAGCATAATCTGAGGATCCATGGCAAGAGCGCGTGCTATTGCGACACGCTGCTGCTGGCCTCCGGAGAGTTTGCTCGGGTAGACGTCTCTCTTGTCAGATAACCCGACACGCGCAATCAGCTTCTCAGCGGCTGCAACAGCCTCCGCCCGTGATTTTTTTCTGATCAGCATGGGAGCAAGGATCAGATTCTCAAGGACAGTCTTATGGGGGAAGAGGTTGAAACGTTGGAATACCATCCCCATCTCGAGAAGCATCGCCTTCTGTTCGTCGGCATGCACCTTATGGACAGTTCGGTTATGTTTCCGGTGAAGAAACAGTTTGTCTTCAATAAAAATCTTCCCTTCAGTAATCTGTTCAAGATGGTTCAGCGAACGGAGGTAGGTCGATTTTCCTGCTCCGGAGGGGCCGATGATACAGATCACTTCACCCTTTTTCACCGAGATATCGACATCCCTGAGAACTTCAAGATGTCCGAAGGATTTACACAGCTTCTCCGTACGTATGAGATACTCGTAATTCTGAGTCATAGGTTCATTATTCATAGACAGATAACCTCTCTTCCATCTTTCCGAAGATCCATGTGAAGATTCCGGTCACTACAAGGTAGATCACAAGGGCAGGGAGGAATACAAGGTAATTCCCTTCACTTGTCATAATCGTCTTTGATATCGTTGTGATATCCATCAGAGAGATGGCGAAGACGAGAGAAACGTCTTTGATCATCATGATGAATTCATTTGAGAGAGGCGGTATCATTCTTCGCGTAGCCTGGGGAATCACGATATGAGCCATGGTCTGACCATAGCCGAGTCCCAGGGTTTTTGCTGCTTCATGCTGACCTTTGTCAATGGACTGTATAGCCGCTCTCACTATTTCCGCACAGTAAGCTGCAGAGTTGAGGGAGAAAGCTATCAGGGCAGCGAGGAAGGCTCCCTTGTAGACCGCTTCCGTATCAGCGACATCAAACAATCCTCTCCAGGAGAATCCGAAAATTCCCGGGAAGGAGAAATAGACGACGAACAGCTGAATAAGCAGAGGGGTCCCTCTGAAAAAGAAGATATAGCCGCTGCAGAGCTTGCTAATGATCTTGTTCGTCGAGATCTTTCCCAGTGCAAGGAAAATACTGAAGACGAAACCGATCAGAATAGATGTCGTGGTGAGAAGCAGGGTCAGTTTCACGCCGTGAAGAAGGTTCTGGTTAATTCCCAGCATCCGGTAGGTATAGTTAACCATCTGTCCGGTGAACTTTGCGAATCCTTCGTCAGCCTTGAATATGTTTCCTGCGAATCCAACGTAAGCTTCCTGGATAGACTGAGCTCCGGAAGTGGAGAAAGAAAGATAACTGATTGCGTTGAAATCATTATAGGTAATGGTGAGCCGCTTTCTCGAATTATCTTTCTCTTCTTCGATCATCTGCTTCACCTGAGCTGAAGCGTGATCCATCATCTCTGACTCAGAGACATTGATAGCAGAAAGTGCAATCAACACAAGAACAACTGCCATAGCGATTATGGCAGTTGTCTTTGAAGATTTTTTCCATTCTTTTACTGTAATAAGCTTGATAAGGAATTTCTTCATAGGATCCTTATCAGCCGCCGAACCAGTATTCGATTGCTTCCTGGAAGAAGCCTTCTTCTTTCAGTTCTGCAATTGCTTCGTTGATTGCGTTAAGGAGTTCTGTGTTGCCCTTGACCATGGCTACGCCGAACTGTTCTGCTTCACTCTTGTCGAGATAGGCGATCTTGTACTTGTCAGGGTACTTGCCGACCTGTCCTACAGCAACAGTGGAGTCAACAACAACTGCGTCAACTTCCTTGTTGTCAAGCTGTGTGAAACAGGTAACAACTTTCTCGTTCTGTGCAACGGTACTGTTCAGTGATCCGGTAGAGATGTAGTCGGAAATAAGAATATCTGAAGTAGTTTCCTTCTGAACAGCAAGAGCTAAGCCGTCAAGATCGAAGAAGCTTTCGATGGTAGCATCGGAGTCAGCTCTCAATACGACAGCCTGGTAGTTGTCGATATAGGGATCTGAGAAATCCATGCTTTCTTTTCTTTCTTCTGTAATGGTTACAGCAGAGATGACGATATCATAGTTCACACCGATTCCCTGGAAGATGCCGTCCCATGCGGTGTTGATGAACACAAGCTCAAGGCCCAGTTTTTCAGCAAGTGCATTTGCGAAGTCGATGTCATACCCGACAGGTGTCACTCCGTCATTCGCAAAATCCTCGAACGGAGGATATCCGATCTCTACACCCATGGTAAGAGTTCCGGCTTTCATCAGATTCAGTTCAGAAGTAGCTTCTTCCTGTGCTCCCTGAGCATACACTGTGAAAACAGCTGCGATACAGAGCAGTACGATTAACATGCGTTTCTTCATAATTTGTCTCCTGTGATTTTTCGTTCTTAATAAACTTTTACGTGAGTATATCATATTATTATTCACATGCACTATAATGATATGGAAAAATGCGTTTAAACCCTGAGAAATGGGTGTTTTTTTCTGGCGAAGAAGAGTGGATGTGCGGAAAATGTTACTAAAATGTAAGAAATGTGCCGGTGTAAGGCTGCTCCCTGTTCCAGAATGAAAAAAAATAAGAGGAAAGAGGGGGGGGGGTTACAGGTAGAGAGTCACCACGATACTGACAATGAGGCCGAGGATGAATCCTCCGACGACCTGCAGGAATGAATGGCCGAGCATCGTTTTAAGGTTTTCCGGGGTGAACTGTCCTTCCTCGTGTATATTCGCGAATATTTTAGACCATTCATTGATGATTTCCGCCTGTTTTCCTGCCGCTCTTCGTATTCCCATCGCATCATGGATGGTGATGGCAGCAAAGGTCAGTGAGATGGCGAAGTAGTAATTCTGCCATCCTTCCAGGATGAAAAGGCTTGTGCAGAGAGCGACTACTGCGGCTGTATGAGATGAAGGCATCCCTCCTGTTGAGAAAAAGAGAGAAGCATCGAACTTCTTTTCCACAGGGAAGAGGAGAAAGGGTTTCATGAACTGAGCAAGCAATGCCGCGATGACCGCGCTGAGCAATGGTCTGTTAAGGAGCAATTCTTCCATATGAAAGTATTATCCACAAATCATAGGGAAATTCAACTATTCACCACTCAGGAGTTAGTAAAAAAAGACTATCCTAACATTTTACACACTGTTCACGCATGTTTCAGTCTCTGAACGTGTGGATGATACCCTGATGTCCTTTTTTGTGTAATGTCTGCGCATTGAAGGCTTTTTTCTCTGAAATACTTGCGTAGTATCAGAGAACCTACTACATTTCCCTGTATGGAAGGACAATCGGCCGAAAAGAGATCAAAGGAACTGATCTACCTCTCTGTTATCGCACTGACCGCTCAGGCGGCAATTACGAGTGTAAACCTTGCATTGATCTATTTTCTCAGGATAACGTTCCAGCTCTCTTCCCAGATGATCGGCTTTTCCGCCGCAGCCTATACCCTCAGTTACTTTTTCTTCTGTTCTCTGGTAGATCCGCTTGCATCGAAATTGAAGCCATCCACCTCGATCATCATCTCTCAGCTCGGGATGGGGGGAAGTATCTTTGCCATCCTGCATCTTCGGTCTGTCTGGATGGTTTTTCCTCTTCTTATTATCTATGGATTTTTCATGGCCTTTCTCTGGCCCCAGCTCGCCGGCTGGATCAGCCGGGGAAGAGAGGGGCATGCGCTCAGCAGGGCTACGGGAGCATTCAACGTCTCCTGGTCTGCCGGTGTAGCTCTATCACCGCTTATGACCGGATTCCTTGTCGAGATAGACCCCGGGATGACACTGAAGATCTTTATTCTCCTGTTTCTTCTGGTTGCCGTACTCATGATGATATTCACGGCCATTGCTGTGGGATTGAGAACAGCTGTCAGCGAACATGCGAACAGGAACATGCATGAGGGGACTGACCGCTCAACTCCGATCAGGTTTGCTTCCTGGGTGGGAAATCTCAGTTTCTATGTCGTCCTGGCTGTCATTCTCACCATCTTTCCCCTCTATGCGTTAGATTCATTACCGTTCAAGACCTCCGGGGTCGGTATTCTGCTCTTCCTGCGGGGTGCTGTCACAGTCGCAGTATTCACCTTCATGGGAAAGACACGCTTCTGGCATTTCAAACGATCTCTCATAGCAGCGACCCTGCTCACGGCCTCAGCACTTACATTCTTAATGCGCTATATTGAGAGCTATGCGGGCTATACTGTATTCTTCATGCTCTTCGGGGTACTGTTCGCCGCTATGTATTCCTTCAGTATTTTTCACGGCTTCTCGGGAAGCATCAACAGAACACGGCGCATGCTGATCCATGAGTCACTTCTCACTGTGGGTACTGTGATAGGAAATACCTTCGGAGCGTCTCTCTATCAGTATTATGGATTCTCGACAGTGCTTCTCATGAGCTCTCTCCTTCTTCTTGCTCCTCTTCCTCTTCTGTTGATCGGGTATAGGGCAAAAAGAGGTTCCTAGGTCTGTACCATTTCCTCATTTTCCACCACAATAGGTATACTCTTATACCACAGTTGGAGGAAACGCATGGGTTCAAATGTGACCTACAAGATTCTCGCCGAGCACCTTGAAAAGGGGACTCTCGAGAAAGGAAGCCCGATTTCTATCAGGATCGATCAGACATTAACACAGGATGCCACCGGGACGATGGCATATCTCCAGTTCGAGGCTCTCGGCTTACCCAAGGTTCAGAACGAACTTGCCGTGAGTTATGTAGACCATAATACGATTCAGGTCGGATTCGAGAATGCGGATGACCATCAGTATCTTCAGAGCGTAGCAGAACACTACAATATCGTCTTTTCCCGCCCGGGTAACGGTATCTGTCACCAGGTGCATCTCGAACGGTTCGGGGCTCCCGGAAAGACTCTCCTCGGCAGTGATTCTCACACACCGACAGGAGGCGGTCTGGCCATGATCGCCATCGGTGCCGGTGGACTCGATATCGCAGTTGCCATGGCAGGAAAACCGTTCCAGATCATCGCGCCGAAAGTCGTCGGTATCAGACTGACCGGTTCCCTGAGGAATTTTGTCAGTGCGAAGGATGTT
>CAXXSP010000039.1:0-17858 GCA_963676605.2 Sphaerochaetaceae bacterium
TCGCCGTAGATGTAGGGCATGAGCGAACACTTGAGACGGGTGAAGGCTCTGAGTACATCGCTCGACTCATCATCGAAATTCCAGGGAACACGATACGATTCGTTTCCGTGAAGCCGGGAGTGTGAGGAGAAGGAGCCGAAGGCGATCCATCGTTTGTAGAGGTCCGGACTCGCAGTAAGCTCGAAACCGCTGATATCGTGTGACCAGAATCCGAAGCCTGAGAGCGCGAGGGAGAGTCCTCCGCGGAGTGTTTCCGCCATCGATTCATAGGTCGCCGAGCAGTCGCCTCCCCAGTGGACGGGGAACTTCTGGCCGCCGGCGGTCGCCGAGCGGGCGAAGACAAGTGCCTGCCTTCCCCGAGTTCCTCTTCAAGGAGAGAGAAGACCGCTTCGTTATAGAGGTAGGTATAGTAGTTGTGCATCTTCATCGGATCAGAGCCGTCGTGGTAGACCACGTCGGTGGGAATCCTCTCGCCGAAGTCGGTCTTGAAGGTATCGACTCCCTGACGGATCAGTCCTCTGAGTCCGTCCCTGTACCACTCGCGTGCCGCTGGGTTGGTGAAGTCGACAAGACCCATTCCCGCCTGCCAGCGGTCCCACTGCCACACCGAACCGTCGGTGTTTTTCACGAGGTAGCCCTTGGCTGCACCTTCGGCGAAGAGGACAGAGCGCTGCGCGATATAGGGATTGATCCACACGCAGATATTGAGTCCCTTCCCTTTCAGCCGTGTCAGCATCGCATCGGGATCCGGGAACAGTTCCTCATCCCAGACAAAGTCTGTCCAACGGTACTCCTTCATCCAGAAGCAGTCGAAATGGAAGACATGGAGGGGAATGTCACGCTCGGCCATACCGTCGATGAACCCGGTGACGGTCTGCTCGTCATAGCTGGTGGTGAAGCTTGTGGTGAGCCACAGGCCGAACGACCAGGCGGGAGGCAGCGCTGGGCGCCCCGAAAGGAGGGTGTAATTGCTCAGTACATCCTTGAGCGTATCTCCGGTGATGATGTAGTAGTCAATCTCCTCGCCGGGAACCGAGAACTGCACAGCCGTGACCACTTCGCTGGCCACCTCGAACTGGACCCGTCCCGGGTTATTCACGAGAATGCCGTAGCCCCTGCTTGAGAGGTAGAACGGAATATTCTTATACGAGATCTCGCTGCTTGTACCGCCGTCCTCATTCCAGATATCGACAACCTGCCCGTTCTTCACGAACGGAGTGAACCGTTCGCCGAGCCCGTAGATCGTCTCACCGACCGAGAGATTGAGGTATTCGCACATATAGGTCTCTTTCTGACCGCTCTCATAGTGACCGGAAAGACGGGCGTCGAGGGTCATGTGGCCCGAGTGACGGCCGGAGATCTCTGTC
The DNA here is from genome assembly GCA_963676605.2 of Sphaerochaetaceae bacterium. Lineage (GTDB taxonomy): Bacteria > Spirochaetota > Spirochaetia > Sphaerochaetales > Sphaerochaetaceae > SABI01. The sequence goes on from CAXXSP010000039.1 coordinate 1,368, forward strand.
AGCTTCTTCCCCTCACGGGAAAAGGTGAGAGCCCAGGAGGAATAGGCGACAGCCTCCATGACCGGATCTTTTTTCTCGATACGTGCGGTGAGAGACCCGCTTGTAAACGAAGAGACCATCTCATCGGACGAGATTCGCACCTCGGGATTTCCTTCGGTAAGGACGAACTCAGGTCCCTGATTCAGTGTTCCCTGAAAGTGAGAAGTCTTCACCCTGATGATATCTTCATGGGGAGAAGATATCTCAGTGGTGAGAACCGGGCAGTTCAGTGTCGCTCCTCGATGATGGATCTTCCGCGTTGCGGAGTAGAGTGTGAGGGTATCCTCTGAATGATCACTATCTCTGACTTCTACAGGGTTGAGGAGTCTCACTCCCTCTTTCAGTCCCCAGTAACCGTCTCTGAATTTCATATCGTATTCTCCTTACGTTTGATTACCTGTGAGAGATCTCTCTCATCAGGTCTTGACTGCTCCAGCCACCATACCCTTGATAATATGACGCTGCAGAGCAAGGAAGATGATCACGGCAGGAATGATCGTGAGCAGTACACCCGCCATCGCATAGTGCCATTCGACCTTGTACTGACCGAAGAAGTTATAGGCAGCGAGCTGGAGGGTCAGAGCCTTCTTCGACCCGCTGAGCAGCAGCAGAGGCAGGAGGAAGTCGTTCCACATCCACATCGCATTGATAACGATAACCGAGACAGTCACAGGCTGAAGCAACGGCAGGATGACCTGGAAGAAGGCTCTCATAGGAGAAGCCCCGTCGATCATTGCACAGTCATCCAGGTCACGGGGAACCGATTTCACGAATCCGTGATACAGGAAGAGCGCGAGTGATGCGCCGAGTCCCCAGTACATGACACCCAGTCCCCAGGGAGTCCCTGTCAGGTGAAGCACCTTCGCCACCTTCACAAGTGCGATCATGAAGGAATGGAAGGGGATCATCATCGGAGCGATGAGAATGATGAACATCGCCCATGAATACTTCGTCTTCGTTCTCGAGAGTTTATAGCCCGCCATCGAGGCGACAAGGACGACACCGAAGACTCCGATACCTGTTGCGATAAGCGTATTCAGGAACAGGTTCGGGTATTTCATCAGTTTAAAGGTCTCAACGTAGTTGCTGAACTGCGGTTTTTCAGGAAGAGCGACCGCATTGATTGTGATCTCCGCGAACGTCTTCAGTGAGTTGATGACGATCAGGAACAGAGGATAGAGATAGATGAGTGCGATAAGTGTCAGACCTATGGTGATACCGAGTGAAATCTTACCTTTTTTCATACTTCGACCTCCCTCTGCTTGAAGACTTTGACCTGGAATACCGTGAGGACCAGAATGACGAGGAACAGAACAACCGATTTTGCTGTACCGTACCCGAAGCGTCCTGTAACAAATGCAGTCCGGTAGATATCGAGTGCGATACTCATGGTCGCATTCCCCGGACCTCCGCTTGTGAGCGAGAGGATCACGTCAAAGACTTTCAGCCCATTGGAGAGTGAATAGAAGACCGCTACGGTCACCGATGGCATGATCATCGGGAGGGTGACACGGAAGAATCGTGCAAGGGGGGATGCCCCGTCGATCATTGCCGCCTCTATCAGGTTCTTGGGGACCGTCTGCAGTCCTGCGATATAGATCACCAGGTAGAAGCCGAGCTGCTGCCAGACCCTCACCAGAACGAGTGAGAAGAAGGCCAGGTTCTTATCCCCTAGCCAGCTGAGCATGAACACGCCCCACTCAGTCATTTCGAAGAAGGAGTCGAATCCCTTCGTGAATATGAAACGCCATACATACCCGATGACGATGAGTGAAATGATGTTCGGGATATAGAAGGCGACTCTCAGTGCGTTCTTTCCCCTGATATCGCTGTCGAGGAAGACCGCAAGAGCAAGGGCGAAGACGTTGGTGAATATGACAGTGAATGCCGCCATGCGCAGTGTGAAGCCGAGAGCATACAGCGCATCGGGGTCATTCGTGAATATCTCGATATAGTTCGCCAGCCCGATGAATACGGGGACCTTGTCCAGTCCGTTCCACTTCGTGAAGGAGTAGACCACACTCATGATGAACGGGATCTCCACGGAAAGGAGTATCGTAGCCAGCGCAGGAACGGTGAAACCGAGGAATATCAGAAAACTATTGAATTGTTTTTTCTGGTATAGGTTCATAAGCTTCCTTGCCTTTGAGAGAGACCTGACCGGCGCACACGCCGAGAGGAGGATCCGTCGATGACGACTCTCTCATCTTGTCTGAGGGGTGAATTGCAGTACGGGAAGGTACCGCATCTGATACGGGGGAAGAAACCCTTCCCCTCTCACTTCAGAGAGGGGAAGAGGATGTGTGATGAATCTTAGAGAGCGCCTGCAATCTTGTCGTATGCAGTGTCGAGAGCCTTGAGGGTCTCAGCACGGTCTGTTACACCTGCGCAATATCCCTGGAAGATGGCGCCGAGCTGCTGTTCTGTTCCGGTGGGGAACATCTGGTAGAACCACGGGTATCCGGGAACGCCGTCAGCGAGAAGAGCGCTGGTTGCCTGTGCGATCTGTGAATCGGGAGCTGCTGCACCCTTGATCGGAGAAGACTGCTTGATCTTTCCGGGGACCCAGTTCTTACCGTATTCACTGGTGGTGAGCCATTCGAGCCAGTCGAGAGCTGCCTGGAGGTTTTTACCGTCCTTTGCGATTCTGATCGTCTGATTGGAGTCGAACATGATTCCGCCTTCAACGTCGCCTGCTGTGGGTCCGACAAGGAAACCGAGTTCTGCATCAGGATTGACTGAGAGGATTGAACCTTCTGCCCAGTTACCCTGGTGGATGATTCCGACCTTACCGACTGCAATGGATGCGGTCTGATCAGTGAAGTCTGATTCGTTGGGCTTGGGTCCGCCGTACTCGCCGATGATATCGAGGACATCGAATACGTACTTCATCTCTTCGACGTCTGCGAAGTCGAGAGTGTTGTCATTGAGTCCGCTCACGAACTTCTCGAAACCGCCGTAGTTTGCAACGTAGGGAGCAAGAATCTGCCATGCTGTCTGGGGGAGTACCCAGAATTCCTTGAAACCGGTACCGAAGGGCTGTACGCCTGCAGCTTCGAGCTTCTTTGCAGTTGCTTCGAGCTCGCTGATGGTTTCGGGAGCATCAAGACCGAGCTTGCTGAACAGCGCCTTGTCGTAGATGAAGGAGTGAGACTGTACAAGGAACGGATAACCGATCACTCTGCCGTCGACGGTCACACCGGTGAGGACTGAGGGTTCGATATTCTGCATGAAGGGTTCGTCAGTGAGATCATAGACGTAGTCCTTATAGGTCGAGTTGTCAGCGTAAGCGCTGGACATGAAGATGTCGGGGATATCACCGGAGTTGATCTTACTGGTAAGAACTGCTCTGAAGTCAGTCTGAAGAACGGTAATTTCGAGATTGACGCCGGTCTCAGCCTTATAGGCTTCCACCATATCATTGTACTGGTCCTGAAGCTCAGGTGAGTAGAACAGTAACTGAAGGGTTGTTTCCACCTCTTCCTCTGCTCCGCCCTGTGCGAAAAGAGAAACGTTCATCGCAAGCAATGCGATAAGTAGAATCAATGCAAGCTTTTTCATTCGATACCTCCTTATTTGTATGACATGAAAAACTGTTTCAACGAATCTTCTTTATGAAGATATGATATACGTATATCATACGACATATCAGATGTCAAATAAAATTTATATGTAATTGAATTACGCCCCGGAGAAAACGCTGATATCAATTTTCTTCCGTTCTTCATTGTTTTATGCATTATATTAACGTATAATACATACATCAGATGCTGGTCGCTGAGAAATACACAGGGTAGGATTTCCAGTTTTTTCAGCATGGCACTGATCGGGAGTATGATATGCGTATAACACAAAAGGAGATTGCAAAGAGCCTGGGGATATCCCTGATCACCGTAAGCAGGGCGCTCAACGGGACAGGCTATGTCTCACAGGAATTGAAGGACCAGATCCTCTCATTTGCGAAGAAGCATAACTACGTCCCATCCAAAGCCTCACAGGTCCTCGTACGGAACAAACAGCGTCGCATCGCCCTCTTTTCCTCTTCCCTGCCCGCCTACTTCTGGGACGAGATCAGACGCGGAGTCGATATCGCCGCGCAGCAGATCGAAGGCTTCAACTATATAATCACCTATCACAATATCCCCGAGTATGATTCGGATCTCTATCTCAAGGAACTCGAGAAATTACATGCTGCGGGTCTTGATGCAGTAGGGTTCGTAAATCAGCGAAAGTACGATATGGACAGGATCATCGCGAAGATTGACTCGTTCGCCATTCCATACGTCACCTTCAACGTTGATGCTCCCCGGAGCAGGCGTACCTGTTATATCGGAAGTGATTATGCCGCGGGAGGACGTCTGGCGGCAGAATTCATCGGAAAGATGCTCCGACTGAAGAAACAGAGCAGCGCTCTGGTGATCAATCTCAACGAAGATACCTCGACCTACTCGGATGCTCCTGATATCAACACGGAGAGGCTGAAAGGGTTCCTTCAGATCATGAGGGAGAGGTATCCTCACATCTCCTGCGAAATCAGGATGATCACCACCCACTACCAGCCGGAGCTGATGGACTCGCAGATCCGTGATATCCTCGCGGAGCGGGAGGGAAAGGTGGACGCAGTCTACCTCATCCCTGCATTCAACAGGCTCTTTCTGAATGCAATCGACTCACTCGATTACCGTGACACGGTGACTGTGCTGCACGATCTCGATAAGACTGCGATCAGTCACCTGGAAACCCATCTGCTGACCGCCGCCATCTACCAGAATCCGATCCTCCAGGGCTACTACGCTGTAAAAACCCTGGAAAGAATTCTCGAATCTCCAGAAGAGACACGCTTCGAGGACACCGAGATCATCCACAACGTCGTCATGGCGGAGAACAAGGATCTCGTCACGAATTATCAGATACACCTGTAAGAAGCTTGTATCAGGTCTCTGATTACTTCGGCTCCCAGTAGCAGCGCTTGGGAGAGACGATAGTCTCATCCTTCTTCATTGTCTTCATAGCCTTATCGATCTCTTTGCGATCGATACCTGTTGCATCCGCGATCTGACCGGCACTCATCGGTTCACCCGATGCCTTCATCGCTTCAAGAATCGCCTGTGTTGTTTCCATACGATTCACTCCTTGTAACTCTATAATGTACCCTAACTATACGTATTCTTGTCTGAAAAGAAAAGTGAAGCCATTCCATTTTATGTGTATTTGGGTTGCTTCGGTTATTCTGTAATCCTTCCAAAGAAATGATTGTATTTCCTTATAAAGCCCCGTAGAATATGATAAAGAGACATATCAGGAGAAAAAAGAGTGAAATCCCGTCGTATATTAATGGTTACCAGCGAGTCAGTTCCCTTCGCGAAATCAGGGGGGCTTGCCGACATGGTCGGTGCTCTCAGTGTTGAACTCAGGAATCAGGGAGATGATGTGAGAATCATCATGCCGCGCTACTATACGATCCCGAAGGATCGTCTTACGGATCTCGGCTCCATGTGTGTCCACATGGGGTACGGAGAAGAGTGGTGTCAGGTACTGACTACGAATATCCCGGAAACTGAGGTGCCGGTCTATTTCATCGAATGTGAGCACTACTATGGAAGGAACGGTATCTACGGACCTACCCCCTCCTCCTCCTTCGACGATAACCCCCAACGCTTTGCCCTCCTCTCAGTTGCCGCTTTCGAGCTCTGCAGAAAACTTGAGTGGATCCCCGATGTGATGCACTGCCATGACTGGCCTTCCGGGCCTGTCCCGCTTCTGCTTAAGATGAGGGAGCGATGGGGGGACTTCCACAGCACATCTTCGGTCATGACGATTCATAATCTCGGGTATCAGGGGAATTACGGTACAGAGATGGCCGGAGCCCTGCCGGTATCTCTCGAGGAGATCGCCTACCATCACGGAACTCACGAAGGTGATATCAACTACCTGAAGATGGGAATAGAGAATGCAGAAATAGTAACCACAGTCTCTCCCAGCTACGCCGAGGAGATACAATCACCGGAGGCCGGCTGCGGGCTCGACGGCTCGCTCCGCTATCGTGAACATGACCTGTTCGGAATCATCAACGGAATGGATTACGGAGAGTGGAATCCTGAGGATGACCCCTTCCTCTCTCCGCTCAATTTTTCAGAAGACACGCTCGCCAGAAAGGCGGAGCTCAAGATGAAACTGCAGGAGGAAGCGGGACTGGAAGTGAATCCCCGTATCCCCTGATCGGCATGGTCAGCCGTCTTGTCGATCAGAAGGGATTCGGTGACCTCTGCGGTCCGGGTCACGGGAAACTCTACAGTATGCTTCACGACATGGTCGTTCAGTTCGTGATCGTCGGAACGGGCGAGGAGTGGTGTGAAAGGGAGCTGATGAATCTTGATGCTTCATGCACTAATCTGAAGACCTATATCACCTACTCCAACCGTCTTGCCCACCTCGTGGAAGGAGCCTCGGACTTCTTCCTCATGCCGAGTAAATACGAACCCTGCGGCCTGAACCAGCTCTATTCCCTGCGCTATGGGACCCTTCCGATCGTGCGAAGAACGGGAGGCCTTGCAGACACCGTGGAACAGTATGATGAGAGTTCAGGAGAGGGAACAGGTTTCCTGTTTGATGAGATGAGTCCGATGAATATCTACTACACCGTGGGATGGGCTGTCAGCACCTGGTATGACAGGCCTGAACATATCGAAAAGATGCGAAGGGAGGCGATGAGCCGCCGTTTCTCCTGGGAAACCTCGGCAGAAGAGTATAGACATCTCTACCAATGGTCACTGGACAGGATAGGTAAAGGCTGAAAAACTCCACACTGAAAATGTGACAGGACCTTTCATCTTCCCCACCCCTGTGGTATCCTCTTTTCATTGGGGGATATCATGGAAAGTGAGAATAAAAATATATCAAAGATGATGTTCGGCAGTACCGGACATCTCAGTACCCGTGCACTCTTCGGAGCAGCTTCGCTGGCCTTCGTGTCACAGGACGATGCAGACAGGACGATGGAGCTTATCAACGAGTTCGGGATCAATCATATAGACACAGCCCGATCCTACGGTGAGGCGGAAGTGCGTCTCGGCCCATGGATGGCCCATGCACGTGACAGTTACTTCCTCGCTTCGAAAACTGGAGAGAGAACCCGCGAAGGCGCCTGGAGAGAACTCAACGAGTCCCTCGAGCGGCTGCAGACCGACCATATCGACCTGTGGCAGTTCCACTGCCTCGTGGAGGAGGATGAATGGGAGACCGCTATGGGTTCTGACGGAGTCCTCGAAGCCGCTATACAGGCAAAAGAGGAGGGAATGATCTCGTACATTGGGGTAACCGGACACGGGATCCAGACTGCGGAAATGCATCTGAGATCTCTGGAGCGCTATCCGTTCGATTCTGTCCTTCTGCCCTATAATTATACGATGATGCAGGATCCGAAGTATGCAGGTGATATGAGGCAGCTGCTCTCGCTCTGTGATGAGAAGAAGATTGCTGTACAGACTATAAAATCTATAGCCCAGCGCCTGAAGACACCTCAGGACACCTCATTTTCAACCTGGTACAGGCCGCTGGACAGAGAGGAAGCGATCCGGATGAGTGTCTCATGGGTCCTGCAGAACGAGCAGGTATTCATGAATACCGTCGGTGATATCTCGCTGCTGCCGATGATGCTGAAAGCCGCTGCCACTCATGAAACCTATACAGATGAAGAACTTGCAGACCTCGTAAGACGTGAAAATATAGACCAGCTGTTCACCGAAGAAAACAGGAATATGCAGATCTGATTCACGGGGCATCTTCTTACGCAACAACTCCTCAATATTCAGCATTCTGTATATAGAGTGCATACATATTCGTCATATCATTTGCATTTTCACATATTTCCTGCTAGCATAACATAAAAATACACACACATCACATCAATGGAATGAAAGGAGTTGCTAAATGGCTTTATTGTATGTGCAGTTCGGACTCTACCTTGTCCTCATGCTCGGCATCGGTGTCTACTCGATGAAAAAGACGAATACGAATACCGACTTCATCATCGGAGGGAGGACGCTCGGTCCATTCACCTCGGCGATCTCGGCAGGGGCATCAGACATGTCCAGCTGGCTTCTTCTCGGACTTCCGGGTGCCGTATTCACAAGCGGTCTTGTCGAAGGTGTCTGGATCTCCCTCGGACTCTCCATCGGAGCCTATATCAACTGGCTTCTCGTTGCAGGACGGCTGAGAGACCTCTCGGAGAGATACGGAGCCATCACGCTTCCCTCTTTCATCTCAAAGAGATTCGATGACAATACCCACATCCTGAAAGTGGTAGCGACCCTGGTCATTCTTTTCTTCTTCACGCTCTATGTCGCCTCCGGACTGAAGGGAGGAACCCTGCTGTTCGCCCATACCTTCGGAGCCTCAGAATCAACGGCACTGATCATCACGACGCTCGTAGTCGTCGGCTACACCTTCCTCGGTGGGTACCTCGCCGTCTGCTGGACAGACCTGATACAGGGGCTCCTCATGATCACAGCACTTGTCTTCGTTGCCCTCCTCGGATTCTTCGCCATCAGCGGTTCAGGAGCAGATATCAGGGCGGCAAATCCCGACGCATTCAGCTTCTCCACCGGATGGATTACCGCAGTCTCTCTCATGGCCTGGGGATTCGGTTACTTCGGTCAGCCCCATATCCTCGCCCGATTCATCGGGATAAAGGACGCACAGTCGGTCAAACCGGCACGGAGAATCGGCATCACCTGGATGGTGATCTCCCTCATCCTCGCTTCGGTAATCGGACTCATCGGAATCGGCTTCAACTCTGTTCAGCCTCTTGCTGGCCTCACCGGTGAAGGCGGAAGCAGTGAAAGGATCTTCCTCGCACTCACCACGGCGCTCTTCCACCCCTTCTTCGCAGGCCTCGTCCTTGCCGCAGTTCTTGCCGCCGTCATGTCGACAGCAGACTCTCAGCTGCTGGTACTCTCCTCCTCTCTCACCGAAGATATCCCGGCAATAGCAAAGCTGAGTGAGAAAAAGAGAGAATGGATCAGCCGCGGAGGTATCATCGGGTTCGCCCTGATCGCCTTCATCATCGCCGCAAACGACTCAGGAACTATCCTGAACATGGTGGGCTACGCCTGGGGCGGTTTCGGTGCGGCCTTCGGTCCGGTTATGATTCTCTCACTCATGTGGAAGCGCACCACAAAGTGGGGAGCTCTGGCAGGTATCATCGTCGGGGCAGTCACGATCTTCATCGTGAAGAACTATATCTCCATCGAAGGAGAATACTTCTATGAACTGCTGCCGGGCTTCATCCTCGCATTCATCGCCATCGTGGTGGTAAGCCTCTTCACCAAGGCTCCCGAAGGCGAGACCATGAAAAAGTTCGAGGAAACACAGCAGCTCATTCAATCGCTGTAGTTCCATCACCCGTCACAGTACTTCAGACATCCCCGCGGGGTGTCTGTCTTGTAAAGGAAGACTGTCATGCAGATAAGAAACATGAAGAGCACTGACTATGATGCAGCGTATCAGCTCTGGATGGGCACTGCAGGTATGGGGCTGAACACCATAGATGACTCACCTGAAGGGATCGACAGGTTCCTCAAGAGAAATCCCTCCACCTGCTTCGTAGCCATGGAAGAAGAACAGGTTCTCGGAGTCATCCTGAGCGGTCATGACGGCAGACGCGGATTCATCTATCACCTGAGCGTGAAAGAAGAGGAGAGAAGGAAAGGTATAGGAAAGGCCCTTGTAGCAGAAGCTCTCGATGCCCTGAGAGAAGAACAGATAACGAAAGTCGCTCTGGTAGTCTTTTCCCGCAATGAGACAGGCAATGCCTTCTGGGAATCGATAGGGTTCACTGCCCGTACGGATCTCACCTACAGAAATGCGCTCATCTCCTCAGAGGAGCTGGTCAGAATTGATACATGAGAGTATCACACGAACAGAGATACTGTATTCACGCAGGCTGTCAGGATGATGGCAATACCGACATACTTCTTGTAATGGGCTTCGGGTATCATGCGGTGAATGTAATACCCGATCAGGGTCGCCGCAAGAAGGAAGGGAACCGCGGGGAGTGCATTCATCACACCCTCTGTCGAGAGGATTCCCTGCATCATATACAGGTACAGCCTGGCGACAGCCGTCGCCAGCCAGAGGAAACCGAGTGAGGCGCGGTAGACGCGCTGTCCCTTCAAACGGGATCCGATCACTGGAACGAGAAACACTCCAAGGCTCGTCGCTCCGATAATGAAACCACCTGTGATGTACAGCGGAATACTCCAGCGCGGAGGTATCGTGGGATCCTTTCCCCGTATGAGGTTCACCCCGTAGATAAAAATAATGGAAAGTACGAAGAGCCGGAAGGTCAGCTCGGGGACATAGCTCATGAAGAAGCTTCCGAGCAGGAGCCCGGGAAGGACGAACAGGAGGACCTTGCCGATAAACACCCACATCACCGACCGGTAGTCGCTGATCACGATGAACAGGCTCCCTGCTATCGCAAATATGGGAAGAAGACTCACGGCTTCCTTCGCAGGGATGCTCTGCGTGAGCAGGAGAAATGTGACGATGGAACCGCCGAAGCCGAAAACACTCTCTGTCGCATAGCCCAGCGATGCGCTGATAATGATGAATGGGTTCATGGACCTCCCTTCTGTGAAACCGTTGTTCCCCCCTTCTGATGTGACGGAAAACAGAGAAAAGGTCAAGGTATCATGAAATACTTCCTGAAATTATAACACGCAGTCGAGAGGTCACCCCACTCGCTGAACAAGGACATATTCACTGATTATGATACACGCGCTGAGTTGTAAGCGTATTCTCTACCCGTTCCATCAGGTAGGCTGCACCTGCATACACGTCTGAGAAGAAGGTATAGGAACAAGCAATCGTAAGAGCAGGACTCTCTTCGAGTGAGATTCCCGCCGAGATGACTGTATCCTCCCAGATCTCATACCCTGCCGAAACATACCAGTGATTATCTCGATAATCGAAATCAGGAAGAGCAAATGGGATATTATGTCCTCCGAGAAGTACTACCCTCCTCCACCATGCACGGTTCTCCCATTCAAGGATATCATCGATAATTTTCTTCATCTCCTCTTCCGCTTTTACTGTGAGGGATATACCCGTCTGAACCTTCGTCTCTTCATATAACTGATGAAGACGGAAAGTCCTTTTATGCTGATAGGGTTTCGAAGCAAATGGCCGGAACAGGAGCCCTACACCGAAACTCGCGTACGGGTCCTCCTCCACAGCATACCAATGTATATCGCCATATAGATCGAAGGGGTATACGTGCTGTCCCTGAGTAAGAATTTTCTCATAGAGAATCAACAGCTCCTCTTTCTGGGAAAAATATTGATAATCGGTATCTCCTGCACCTGCATAGAGCACAGAGGAGAGAAAAAAGAGAACAAAAATTAAAGCAGAGATGTGTTTCTTACGAGGTTTCATTATAGTACACTCCTTTATACAGGATACTCCAAGAGCAACGGGAAGTCATCCCATAAGCCCCGTCCTTATGATTCATTTTTCCCACCTGCGTTTACCCTCCTCAGGTGGTTGACAAGATTTAAGTCCTTATACTATGGTATGGCATACTTTTTTTACGGAGGGTCGGGTCCCATGTTTGAAGTTGAATTCTTTTCAATACATCAAATTGGGTCTACTGCGGCTCCGCAGAAAAGGCAACTGGCCTGACGTGTGCAGACTGGTTGCCTTTTTTATTTAAGGGTAACGGCAGAGGATGCTGTGCAATCGTTTTTTGTGAATGAAATATCGTATCATATAATCGCTATGATAAGGTTAGCAAGTTTCTACCCCCGTCCGGATATTCGGGGACTATGATACAACGGCTCTGGAATGACATCTCGAAGATGATGTCTCTTCCGTCGTTGACATATAAGTAGACTTGTACGAGTCTGCTTTTTTTTATTTCTGCGAGGAGTGCAAAATGGCGAAGATCTACAATGAAGTATCAAGGACATTCAACGAATACCTTCTGATCCCACGACTGACTAAGAAAGAGCATCTGCCCGATCAGGTCTCTCTCAAGACCCCGATCACCCGGTTCAGGAAGGGGGAGAAGCCTGCAGTCGAACTGAATATCCCCTTTACTTCCGCGATCATGCAGGCAGTAAGTGATGACCGCCTCGCTATCGCCCTCGCCCTTCAGGGCGGACTCTCCTTCATCTATTCCTCACAGTCGATCAAGGCCCAGGCGGAAATGATCAGAAAGGTGAAACACTTCAAACTCGGCTTCGTTGAGAGCCGCTACAACCTCACAAAGGATGCAACCCTGTCTGACGTGGTACGCATCAAGGAAAAGACCGACCACTCCACGATCACCATCACAAGCGACGGATCTCCTCACGGAGAGCTTCAAGGTCTCATCACGGACCGTGACTGGCGAGTTCCCCAGATGGCTCTTGATACCCCTGTTCTCGATTTCATGACCCCTTTGACAAGCTGATCTGCGGAGAAGACGGAATCACCCTCGATGAAGCCTATGACAAGCTCTGGGACCATAAACTCAGCGTTCTCCCCATTGTGAATGGGAATAAGCTCACCGCCCTCGTATTCCGCAAAGACTATGACTCGGATGAAGAGAACCCCTCAGCCCTCATGGATGAAAAGAAGTCCTACCTCGTGGGAGCCGGAGTGAATACCCACGACTATAAGAAACGTATTCCTGCCCTGATCGAGAGCGGTGCGGATGTCCTGTGTATCGACTCCTCCGACGGATTCAGTGAGTACCAGAAGGATGTGATCGATTATGTGAGAAGCAATTACGGCGAAAGCGTGAAAATCGGTGCAGGGAATGTCGTCGACGAAGATGCGTTCCGCTACCTCGCAGACGCCGGAGCCGACTTCATCAAGATCGGTGTCGGCGGCGGTTCTATCTGTATCACCCGCGAACAGAAAGGTATCGGACGCGGACAGGCAACGGCCATCCTGGAAGTCGCAAAGGCACGCGACACCTATTATGAAGAGACCGGCATCTACATCCCCCTCGCCTCTGACGGCGGTATCGTCCAGGACTACCACGTCACCCTCGCCCTTGCCATGGGCGCTGACTTTGTGATGCTCGGCCGCTACTTCGCCCGTTTCGAGGAAGCTCCCGGAAGACGCTATCGTGTCAACGGGAATTTCGTGAAGGAATACTGGGGTGAAGGAAGCAACAGGGCCAAGAACTGGGCCCGGTACGACAAGCATGACAAACGGCAGATGACCTTCGAAGAGGGAGTCGATTCCTACGTCCCCTATGCAGGTCCTCTGAAAGATAACCTTGCCATCACTCTGGCAAAGATCAAGTCAACCATGGTAAATTCAGGCTGTATGAGCATCAAGGAATTCCAGGAGGAAGCAACACTCACCGTTGTATCCGAGATGTCCCTCAACGAAGGATCGGCACATGATGTCATCCTGAAGGAACAGAGTTTCTAGGAGGCGGGTATGAAAGTAGCGATCATCATGGGAAGCAAGTCGGACTATCCTCAGATGTCCGAGGCAGAAAAGATTCTCACAGCATATGAGATCGAAACCGAGGTCAAGGTGGTCTCAGCTCACAGGACTCCCGAGTTTATGGTGGAGTACGCCAGAAGTGCAAAGGAGAACGGGATTGATGTGATCATCGCAGGTGCCGGCGGAGCCGCCCACCTGCCGGGTATGGTTGCCTCCCTCACCACTCTGCCGGTTATCGGCATCCCCATCAAGAGCAGCACCTTAAACGGTGTGGACTCGCTTCTCTCGATCGTGCAGATGCCGGGAGGTGTTCCCGTGGCTACGATGAGTATCGGCGTTGCTGGAGCGAAGAATGCTGCGCTCTATGCGCTGAGAATTCTCGCACTCTCGAGCGAAGAACTCAGTGAGAGACTTGAATCGTCCCGGGTGCAGGTCGCTGCCGAAGTGATTGAAACCGGACTCGGAGTCTAAGCATGAAGAGAATAGGAATCATCGGTGGCGGCCAGCTTGGAAAAATGATCGCTGAAGCGTCCCGATCTCTCCCTTTCCCTGTTGAGATAGCGATCTATGATGCCTCTGCTGAAGCCTGTGCACGCACACAAGCAGACTCATTCACCATCGGAGCGTTCAACGACGTGGAACGCGTAAAGGAGTTCGCAGCAGGCAAAGATGTCGTCACCTATGAATTCGAGAACATCGCTCCCGAGGTCATCGAGGCTCTGGACAATGCAGTGCAGGGATCTGCAGCCCTGAGAACCCTCCAGAACAGGGCTCTGGAGAAGAAGTTCATCAACTCCCTCGAAGGAGTGACCTGCGTCCCCTACGCGGAAGTGGAATCGGAAGACTTCACCTTTCCCTTCCCCTACATCGTGAAAACGAAAACCCTTGGGTATGACGGCAAGGGACAGTACCTGATCAGAGGAGAAGAAGATCTTCCTCTGGTACAGAAGGGAATGGTGGCAGAGAAGTATCTTGAAGACCTGACAGAATACTCCATCATCATCGCCCGCAGCGTACGTGGCAGAGTTACCCATTATCCTCCGCTTGAGAACGTTCATATCAATCAGATACTCGACACAAGTGAATTCGCCTCAGTCAGTGAAGAGCTGGAACAGAAGATGTTCACCAAAGCTGTCACGATAGCCGAGGCTCTTGATTACTGCGGTATCCTGACCGTGGAATTCTTCTACTCAGATGGTCAGCTCTATGTAAACGAGGTAGCACCGAGAGTCCACAACAGCGGACATATCACACTGGATGCCGCCTCGGTCAGCCAGTTCCTCCTCCACCTCTACGCGATTCTTGATCTCGAGTTTCCTCAGATCGAGATCGACCGCTCATGGTGCATGGTCAATGTCCTCGGCCAGCATGTGGAGAATGTGAGAGAGAGCGAAATGCCTGGGATCTTCTACGACTACGGAAAAAACAGCACAAAACATGATAGGAAGGTGGGCCATATCAACGGGCCTGCCGATCATATACACACACTCAAAGAGGCAAGAAACTGATGATGAAAAACCAGGTATTCATTCGCAAGAGAGAAGAATTCGACGGAGTCAGCACAGCGCTGTGTGAGAAGATCGAGCATGCGCTGCACACGAGAGTAAAAGCTACCCTCTATGCACTGTACGAAGTGGAAGGACTCTCAGAGAGTGCCCTCGCCTACTTTCAGGAGGAAATTCTCGGAGATAAGATCACCGATATCATAACGAACGAGCTCGATACAGAGGGAAAACAGACCCTTGCCTATACCTTTCTTGCAGGACACTTCGACCAGAGAGCGTATTACGCCCTTCAGGCCGGGAAGATGGCCCTCGACCATACCGATCAGTTCGCAGTGAGATCCTCTACCGTGCTTCTCTTCGAGGAGAAGATATCAGATGAGCTGATGGAGAAAATCAGGATCTACCTGATCAATCCTGTCGATACCCGCGAGCGTTCTCTCGCCTTTGAACAGGTGCCGAAGGCACAGGTCAAGGCGATGGCAGATGTTTCAAGTCTCACAGAGATGAACAGAGATCAGCTGAATGAACTCAGAGGGGAACTCGGACTCACCATGGATCTCGATACCCTTGCCTACGTTCAGGAGTATTACAGAACAGAACATAAGAGTGCGACGGAAACAGAACTCTTTCTCTTCGACACCTACTGGTCCGATCACTGCAGACATACGACCTTCCTCACCACACTCACCGATGTTTCCTTTGCCGGAGTCTATAAAGAGGAGATCGAAGCAAGCTTCACGAAGTATCTTGCACAGAGAGAAGAGATCGGACGGAAGAAGGATATCACATTGATGGACCTTGCGACCCACTCTGCCCGTTATCTCAAGGCGAAGGGTCAGCTGGATAAAGTTGAGGTCTCCGAGGAGATCAATGCCTGCAGCGTCTATGTGAGTGACGAACATGATGAGTATCTTCTGATGTTCAAGAACGAGACCCATAACCATCCGACAGAGATCGAACCCTTCGGAGGCGCGCAGACCTGTCTCGGAGGTGCTATCCGCGACCCCTTGAGCGGACGGAGTTTCGTCTATCAGGGAATACGTATCACAGGTGCCGCCGACCCGACAGTCGATGTGAAAGAAACCATGGAGAATAAGCTTCCTCAGTCCACGATCGTAAAGGAGGCAGCGAGAGGTTTCAGTTCCTACGGAAATCAGATCGGCATGGCGACCACCCTCGTGAAAGAGATCTATCACCCGAGCTACGTTGCCAAACACCTGGAACTCGGTGCCGTCGTCGGTATCACCCCCAAAGCAGAAGTTGTCAGGGAGCGCCCGCAGCCGGGAGACCTCATCGTCCTTCTCGGAGGAAAAACGGGAAAAGACGGTATCGGAGGAGCAAGCGGCTCCTCGGTCTCTCATACCTCCGAATCTCTCGACACCTCCTACGCTCAGATCCAGAAAGGGAATCCGCTCGAAGAGAGAAAGCTGCAGCGCCTGTTCAGGAACCCTGAAGTGAAGAAGATGATCAAGCGCTCGAACGACTTCGGTGCAGGAGGAGT
>CAXXSP010000040.1:0-38106 GCA_963676605.2 Sphaerochaetaceae bacterium
TGCAGTCCGGTAAAATCGGAGGTGAAGACGAACTCCCCATTTCCCACTGAAAGAGGAGAGCGAGGATCCCAGTCTTTGAGGTGAGGATTATGGCGCTGAACGAGAGCTTTTCTGTCAATCATAGCTCCTCCCTTCGTACCAGGAAGCCTGCTTCTTCCGCCACTTCTGTCTGAAAGAACCGTTCCTGGGGTGTCGTGTTCGGGGTGTGGTAGGTGACCTTCAGCCGTCCCTCAAAATCGCGAAACACCATCCCGTGACCTCCGTCACCGCTGATCAGAGGCGTCGGTGAGTGCTCCCACGGACCCAGGATCGTACCGCTCATTGAGCGGGCCTGTCCCATTGCATACCCCGTCTCTCCCGTGCTCGACCAGAGCATGATGAGAGAGCCGTCACTTATCCGGTGGAGGAAGGGACCGTCGGTGACGTAGGCATCATGCTTTCCCGATCCGTCCCGTCTCTCTCGAGCCGCCGGCCAGGGTGCTTCGCCTGCCCGAAAGAGTACCTGCGGCTCACTTATTGCCTCCGTCAGGTCTTCTGAGAGTCTCATTGCACAGACGCTCCCGTTATGAACCTGAACCCATTCATGGCAGAACACGATCCATGGATCACCCTCTTCATCGACAAAAAGCGTTCCATCAAGACACTCCCATTCAGGGGGAGTCACCGCACGGTTTACGAGCGGTTCATAGGGTCCGAGAATAGAATCGGCAGAAAGGATTTGGGTGCCGCGTCTTCTCTCTTTTGAAGTGAAAGTCGCGAACATATAATAGCGTCCATGATAGGAGTGGACTTCCGGTGCCCAGAAGTCGACGGTCCCCCAGAACCCGCTCTCAGGCCTAAATACCTGAAACGGTCCCTCGAAATGGAGGAGGTCTTCACTCACGTAGGCGTTGAAGCCGACGCCTCTTTCATTCCAGGGGTTGAGATCTGTCGTCCCGAACAGGTAATACCGTCCGCTTGAGTGCATCGGAAAGATAAAGGGATCTCTGATCTGTAGATCGTCTCGATGGATCATGGGGCCTCCCGTCTCAGGCTATCATGCCTGAGGAGCAAAAAAAAGAGAGCAGCCCTCTGTACAGAAGACTGCCCTGCTATCATAGTATCTTATTTTTCAATAAGTCTCTGGATGAGATCATGAATCTCTTCTCCGCCTTCGGCGGGAGTATTCTGACCGAATGCAACTCTCTGATAAATGAGGAACAGTGTGCTGTTGAACTCAGTATCATTGGGAACGTGGTCTGTTTCCATGGAAGAGTGAGGACCTGAAACATCCATGTAATCGAGGATCTTCTGATCTGCATCGCTGCTTGCGCCTGCTGCACGTGCTGAGGCTGATGCTGATGCTCCGCGGTTGCTTCCGAGGATCTTCGCTGCATCGGGATCGTTGACCAGGAAGTTGATGAACTTCACAGTCTCTTCAGCATTCTTTGAATCCTTGTTGACTGTGTAGAACTGGCTCGGTGCCTGCCAGAGAGCCTTGGTTGCTGCGGCGCCCGGGAACTCGATCAGGTCAAGTTCATCGGTCGTTGCTGCCTGGTAACCGCTCAGCTGGTTGGTAAAGAGGAAGGAGATGGCAGCCTTGCCTGCGATGATTGCGGCGTTGTCGGCATTGTTCTCACCGTACCCTGCTGCGATATCGGCAGGAGGAATGAGTCCGTTGTCACGGTAGTCCTTGAACAGTTCAAGGTATTTCTGTGCGGCAGCTGCTGTGACAGCAGTAGAGTTGGTCGCTGCATCATAGAGGGGAGTGCCGTTGTACCGTGTCCAGTAACCGAAGGCTGTGGAGCTGCTGGAGGTTACACCGATGTCCTGCATCGGATAGACACCCTTGGGAAGCTTGCCCTTCAGCATGACGAGGTAGTCGCGGAACTCTGCATAAGTCATCGACTTGGCAGGAAGGGGAGCGCCTGCTTCTTCAATGAGAGTCTTGTTGATGACGAGGGAAGGCATGGTTACACCGGTGGAGACACCCTTGAGATCGCCGTAGATCGTACCTGAAGCGACAGCACTGGGGTCGATCACATCCACATTCAGGGCATTGCCTGCATAGACATCGAGGGGAAGAAGAACATCTTCATAGTCGTAGATATTTCCTCCCATCTGAATGATATCGGGACCGTTGCCGCCTGCGAGCTGTGTATCAACCTTCACGAAGTGATCACCTGCACCGCCGGAGACTTCCGGGTTCACCTTGATTCCGGGATTTCTTGATTCATAGAGATCGATAGCCTCCTGAGATATCGTCACTCTTTCACCGCTTCCCCAGTAAGCCCAGCGGATGACAGTTCCTTCGTCTGCGGCTGCACTTTCGGGTGCGCCTGCTGCGAACATCATCGAACATCCTGTAAGAACTACAAGCATTGTCACGAAAAACTTTTTCATAGTTTCCTCCTGTTTTTATATCTGAAGGGATGATTATCCCTTGATTCCAGTTGTTGCGATCCCCTTCACGAAATACTTCTGAAGAGAGAAAAAGAGTATGAATGCCGGTATCAGCGAGAGTACCGACATGGCGAACATCGGACCCCACGAAGAGATTCCCGAGGCATCAAGGAAGAGACGGAGTCCCATGGGAACCGTATACTTGTCGGGAGAGGTCAGGTAGAGCAGCTGATTGAAGAAGTCATCCCAGGTCCACAGGAACGAGAAGAGGACGGTCGTGATCAGTGCCGGAAGGGTCAGTGGCATGATGATCCTGGTATAGATGGTGAATTTATTACACCCGTCGATATACGCAGAGTCATCAAGATCCTTGGGAAGTCCCCTGATGAACTGTATCAGCAGGAAGATGAAGAAGGCGTCTGTCGCAAAGAATTTCGGCACGATGATCGGGAGGAAGGTATTGATCCACCCGAAGGTGCGGAACATGACGTATCGCGGGATAGTCGTGACGTGGGCAGGAAGCATCAGGGTCGTCATCATGAGGACGAACCAGAGTTTCTTTCCCGTAAACTCGAGACGGGCGAAGGCATAGGCGGTAAGAGAGCAGAAGATCACATTGGCCAGTGCCGAGATGAAACAGATCGTGAAGCTGTTGCGGAAGAAGGTATCGAAGCCGACGATACCGATACCCTTCCACCCCTCACTGTAGTTGGTGAAGGTGAAGACCTCGGGAAAGATCCCTGCGGTGGTGAAGATTGTATTGCTCGGCTTGAATGAGGCGCCGATCAGCCAGAGGATCGGATAGAGCATACCGACGCCCAGAGCGAGGATAAAGAGGTTCAGCAGGATTGAGTTCAGTGTTTTCTTTTTCTTGTTCATTGCTTACTCCCCGCTTCCGTAGGTGACCAGAGTCCCTGAGAACTTGAAGGCAATCGCGGTCAGTGCTGCGATGATGACCAGGAGGACCCATGCCATGGCGGCAGCGTACCCCATCTCCGAGAAACCGAACCCCTTGATATAGAGATACAGGGAGTAGAACATCGTGGAATCGAGCGGCCCTCCCGAGCCTCCCGATACGATGAAGGCCTGCGTGAATGACTGGAAGGCACTCACCATCTGCATGACGAAGTTGAAGAAGATGATCGGTGAGAGTCCGGGAAGGGTGATCGCGAAGAACTGACGCACCTTCCCTGCCCCGTCGACACTCGCCGCTTCATAATACTCCTGAGGAATCTGCTGAAGACCTGCGAGGAAGATGATCATCGGGGAGCCGAACTGCCAGACGGCGAGAAGTATCAGAGTCCCTAATGCATACTGCGGATTTGATATCCAGGCGGGAGGTTCTGCAACCGAGAAAACCTCGGTGAGAATCAGGTTTAACAGTCCGTCTCCTGCGAAAATCCTTCTCCACAGAACAGCGATCGCAACCGACCCTCCCAGCAGTGTCGGGATATAATAGAGTGCCCGGTAGAGCGGAATGAAGGTGAGTTTCTTGTTCATCAGCATCGCCACAGCGAGAGCGAATACAAGTTTCATCGGTACGGAGACGAAGACGAACTTGAAAGTGACGAAGAGGGAATTGAGAAACCTCTCATCTCCCCGGTAGGTATCATTCCCCCCGAACATGACAATGAAGTTCTTCAGTCCCACCCACTCGGGAGCGGAACGGAGATTGAAATCGGTAAAGGAGAGAAACAGAGAGTAGAACATGGGATAGAGCGTCAGCCCCAGAAACCCTATCAGCCAGGGGGTGAGAAACGCGTAGGACGTCAGATTCTGACGCATTTTCTTATTCAATCTCATATATTCTCCATTCAGGTATATCAGGCGTTCGCTTCACCCGTTCAATGTTTCATTTCCTCGGCAGCCGGAACCGGAGGGGTCGCGAATACAGCCTAACATTAGGCTACTATGGAAAAACTGTGAACTATATACAGAAACAATCTTAATCTTTAGCAATTTCGCTCACAACACACCCTCCCCGTGTGAACCAGACCCTATTCTTTCTTTGCAGATTTCTTCACTGTTTCCTTTATTTCTATCTAAAATGAAGCTATAGTTACTCTATATTCTTTAAGAATACAGTTTCAAATGAAATATGAGGTATATTCAATGTCGCTCATCTATTGCAATTATGGAGATAGAAACTACAGGCTGAAACCGATCCCCATCAACACACGCGGATGCTGGGAATTCCAGTTCTCACTCTCCGGACGGAACATTATGACGAAACTCGACAATGATCCTCAAACGTGGAGTAAAGACCACAACTTCTTTATCTCCTCACCCGATTCCATACACGGCTGGTCTAGCGAGGAGAGAGAGAATTCGCAGATTGCCGTATTTCACTTCTCGGAGGTCCCCGAAGTCCTCTCCGATATCTTCAAAGGAAGGACAACACTGTCAACGACTGTCAGCCGTGAAGCACTCGAAGAGGCAGAGCGGCTGTCAAGAACTCTGGCGCCCCTTGTCCGTTCCCCTTCCTACACAAGCATGCTTGAATTCGAGATCTGCTGCAGAAGACTCAGTATCCTCTTTCTGGAAAACTCGGAAGAGAGTGCACTCAGGCACCCGAAGAACCACACTCACCACATCGTGAGCGCATCGGTGGCCTGGTACTGTGCCCATATGAACGAAGGAGTCGGCATTCAGGAAGCTGCCGATAATATGGGATACAGTGTATCGCAGTTGAGAAAGATCTTCCTGAAGGCAAAGAATACCAGCCCGAATAAAGTGTTCGAGGCATGCAGGATGAACCGTGCACGGGAGCTGGTGGAACTGACTCAGATGTCAATGATCGAGATCTCCCTCGAGTGCGGGTACAGCAATCAGAGCTCGTTCAGCAGGGCGTTCAAGAGCTTCTATTCCGTCTCTCCCGTTCAGCTCAGGAGTGACCATCAGCCCCTCTATACCTGAACCCGTCTTTTCTTACCCATGAGCGAAAATGATAAACAACTTCCCTGAAATTGCACAGTATGAGCATTCATTCTGCTATACAGTTTTTCTTGGAGATGCCTATGTCAGAAAAAGTATATTGCCTGGTCGGGACCGGAAGCCGGTCCTTCATGTATGTTGATGCCCTCTTCGGACCGTACAGCTCATCGGGAAAGCTGAAGGGAATCTGTGATTCCAACTCTATCCGCATGGAGTACGTGAACAGCTATGTAAAAAAGACCTACGGCTCAGAAGGCCTCAGCATGTATGCTCCTTCAGAATTCGAGAAGATGCTGAAGGATCAGAAGGCAGACACCCTCATCGTCACCTCAATGGACAGGACCCACCACGATTATATCGTGCGGGCGATGTATGCAGGCTGTGACGTCATCTCCGAGAAACCCCTCACTATCGATTGTGATAAAGCGGAGGAGATCTTCAAGGCGTCTCAGGAGACCGGAAAACATCTCACCGTCACCTTCAACTACCGCTATGCACCGAGAAACTCCCAGGTGAAACGTCTTCTTCAGGAGGGCATCGTCGGGGAAGTCACCTCGGTCCATTTCGAGTGGCTCCTCGACACAAAGCACGGCGCTGATTACTTCAGACGCTGGCACCGTGACAAGAAGAATTCCGGAGGCCTCATGGTTCACAAGGCGACCCATCACTTTGATCTCATGAACTGGTGGCTCGACAGCACTCCTACCCAGGTATATGCGCAGGGAACCCTTGCCTTCTACGGGAAAGAAAATGCCGAGAAGCGCGGAGTGAAGAAATTCTATCACCGAGGCACAGACCCTGCAGTACAGGATCCGTTCGCCCTTGATCTCAACAGTGAAGAAAGAAGCAGAGAACTCTACCTCAAGGCCGAAAAGGAAGACGGATACCTGAGAGATCAGAGTGTATTCAGTCACGGGATCTCCATCGAGGATGACATGGCTGTCATCGTCTCCTACGCAAACAGGGCTGTCATGTCTTATCATCTCACCGCCTACTCCCCCTGGGAAGGTTTCAGGGTGAACTTCAACGGAACGAAGGGACGGCTTGAGTATGAAGTTGTCGAAAAAGCCTATATCTCAGGAGAAGAGAATGATCCAAACCGGATGGATGTCAGACAGAAGGAAGATTTCGAGATGAAAGAAGAAGTTTCCATCAAGGTCAGACCCCACTGGGAAGAACCCTATGATGTTGTTGTAGAGACTGTGAATGAAGGCGGTCACGGCGGCGGCGATGACCGCCTACTGAGAGACATCCTTGTCGGCGGAGGAGATGACCCCCTCGGCCGTGCTGCGACACACATTGAGGGAGCCCAGTCGATTCTCACAGGGATAGCGGCGAACGAGAGCATGAAGAAGAATCAGCCGGTGAACATCAAGGAAATGATTCAGTTCCATGAACACCTCAGCAGTATACTTCCCTCATAAAGTCATACCAGATTTCGAAGTGCCGTGTTTTCATCAGTATCGGCTCGAATCGGATCTCAATATGTTATACACACATAAGTTATAGAATGTCCGCCATAGAATAAAACTGTAGTACATACACTCCCTTCTCTTCTGTAGAATTGTTTTCACCAGAAACAGCCAACAAAGTAACAGAACCTACTTACCATAAAAAAGGTATTAAAACTCACTCGTAGGATCTTAAGTGTTGTTTGTTCAAAGTGACTGCCATTCTTTCTGATGTATCTATAAGATTTTTCCCACTGTTTCCATTCCTGTAGTATACTGATGAGTGAACAAACGGATAACTCGCATGGAATCATCAAGGAGGAAACCATGGAAAAACGAGAAAGATCCGGATTATACCTGTTCATGTCCATACTTCTTCTTGCCATGCTTTTCACAGGGTGTGACCTGCTTGGATCCGGCGACGACAATTCAGAATTCACATTAGTCAGAACGCCTCAGAATCTTCTGTTTATTCAGGAATCCGATTACAGCGCATTCTCTGGAACTCCTGAAACGTACATGGAGTTCGCCCCGCCTGAAGATATCGGAGCAACCTCGTATACACTTCAGCAATCTTTAGACGGTGGAACGTCATGGAATAATTTCCAGTATTACGGAGAAGATCTGACAACGACCTCTGAAATATCTGACAACTTTGATATCAATCTCGGCAATGATTCCCTCATCCGGCTCGCAATCACCGGAGGAGAGTATGACGGCATGTACTCAAACGAGGTTGAAGTCGTCCTCAGCACCGTCTCAACCTGGTTCCAAGGATGGAGCATATCACCCGGTGGATTCTATGAATACATTGATGCGTATTCAGCAGGTAAAACAACTGAATCCTCCTTCACGGTATGGAAGACCTCAGATAACAGCGTTGTCGAAGATGCCCTCACCTATCAGTGGTACCGGCTCAATCCTGATGATTTCGAGCTGATGACTCCTATCACCGGGGCAACAGGAGCCTCGTATACATCAACTTCTGCCGACTCGGGATATATCCTCGTTATCAGAGCGACGGGAGACGGAGTCAATGCCGGAGGCTACTGTCAGCTTCTAGGTCCCTACATCACCTGACACACACTCGGATCCTCTGCCTCACCGGGAGAATCTTCCCGACTCCGTCAAATCGGCTTCGATGACCCCGTTGCAGAGGATCCGTTCTACCATCCTGATTGATACCGGTTCACACCGTGAGACGAATACCCCGTAAAGAAATTTTCTTTCAGAGAAAAGCAGAATCCATTTCCCGTCCGTACTGTATATACCAACACATGTAGACGGAGAGGATTCACACATGGACACACAGTACACTGCAGAAAACATTGAACGGCTGATGAAACAGCAGGGAATGAGTATCGAAGATTTGGCTCAGCGTGTCGGAATTAAGGCTCATATGCTATCACTGGTCATTCGGGGACGTCTTGTTCCCGGTTCGACTCTCGTGCAGAAAATTGCCGACTCACTTCATGTAGAAAGCTCAGATATCCTGTCAGAATATGGATCTCTGACCTCCCTGAGATTCAGGACGCGTCAGTTGAGTAATGGAGAGAAACTGAAACGGCGAGAAAGTATCAGAAAAGCGACGGTCTGGCTTGAAGACTACAGCTCTCTGGAAGAGGCTCTTCATGACCGGCAGCCCTGTCTCTGCTCTGATATCACACCGGAGTCTCCCATGGAGACAGCACGTTCCGCGCGAAGGGTTTTCGGGATGGGAGAAGGTGATCCTCTCATCTCTCTCACATCCTTACTTGAGGCCGGAGGCATAAAAGTACGTCTTAGCGACTTCGGATTCTCAAAGACAAGCGGCTTCTCCATCGGAGAAGCTGACGGAGGACCTGCCATCATTATAAACCGCAGCACTGCGATGAGTGTGGAGCGTCAGATCTTCACCATCGCACATGAACTCGGTCATCTCCTGCTCCATCAGCACTCCTATGAACCGACTCTCGAAAGTGAACATGCAGGAGAAGAGAAAGAGGCAAATGAGTTTGCAGGGAACTTCATCCTTCCAGAGAAGGCGTTCTGTGAGGCCTGGGATGCTGCGGCAGGACTCGACTTTGTCTCGAAGGTGCTCCGCCTGAAAGGCATCTTCTCCGTCAGTTACCAGACGGTACTTCAGCGTCTCTATCAGATTGAGGACGGTCTCCGTCTTGCTGATCTCAGGAGACGTTTCGCCATCGATTACAAGATGAAGTATAATCATGATCTGAAAAACTTCTACGAACCCTTCCCCATCGGTCCCTCTTCCATCATTCCCCTCAGGTACCCGGCCCTCGTTCGCCGTGCCTATGAGGAGGGTCTGATATCATATCCGAGAGCGACACAGATGCTCACCCTCTCTCTTGAGGATATGAGAAGGAGGATCAATGACTGGAGAGGATAATGCCGGCAATGACCAATGGAGGATCCATCATGTTCCTTCTCTTAAGATATTTAGATACTCTTTATATATGAAGGTCCTTGAACGTTTATTGCCACCGGTCTGTGCGAGAATGCCGATATCGACCAGTCGAGCAACCGCACTTGCTGTTGTGTTGTATGAAAGCTGCAAAGCTTTAGCTGTTCCGGTAATTTCCATGATCGGGTTCTGTTCAAGATAGGAGAACAGTGCATATGCTGTATTCCTTGCACGCCCCAGAGCGTTGATTCGGGTTGTATAGGTATCATGAAGTTTAGAAAGCAGCACGATATTATTATATGCATCCTGTGCCGATTCAGATACTGCGCTCAGGAAAAATCTGATCCATTGTTCATAATCTCCCTTACTTCTCACCAAGGACAACCGGTCATAATACTCTGTTCTATTTTTCTTAAGGAAATAAGAGATATAGAGGGCTGGAGTTGTCAGAGTCTTCTGTTCCATGAGGAACAAGGTGATAAGCAACCGTCCAATCCTTCCATTCCCATCAAGAAACGGATGGATAGTCTCAAATTGGTAATGGATCAAAGCTGCCCGGATCAGTACATCGAGGGTATCGATCGAGTTCATATATTTCTCCAGGTCAGACATCAGGAATTGCATATCATCAGGGTGTGGAGGAATGTATCGTGCACTCTTCAAAGACATTCCTCCTCCACCGATCCAATTCTGTGAAGTGCGAAACTCTCCGGGACTTTTCTCCTGCCCACGAACTCCATCCATGAGTATCGCATGAGTTTCCCGTATCAGTCGGTTGCAGAGCGGCAGGTTCTGCAGTCTCTCAATCGCATAGTCTGTTGCCTTGATATACTGTATAACATCTGCGACATCCCTGTTCGCGTTCGATTTCTGTTCTGGATCAAGTACATCCTCCAACGTGCATTGAGTGCCTTCAATCTGGGAAGACATGAGTGCTTCTTTACGGACATACATTGACACAAACAATGAGATATGAGGTATCAGTGATGAAATGTTTTCCAGTTTTGCTATCCAGCTATGTGACTGAATCAGGAGCTGAGTCATTTCATCATCACAGAGAATAGGAGGATTCGGAGGAAGGGAGGAAGGCAGAAATGACTGGTAGGCCAACTCCCCATACAGTTGTGATCTGAATCCGCCTTCTCTTCTCTCCATTTCTCGCACCTTCCTATGGACAGTTTGAAATAATACACGTCATGATACCATCCTTATTTCAATTTGTAAATCTAACTTGAAATAAGGACCGTATTTCAAGTTTCTTATTTCAATTTAGACTCCTTATTTTAAATAAAGAGCTGTAATTCTGTTTCTTATTTCAGGTTGGAGATATTTCGCGAGAATGGCCTTTTTCTATTTCCGGGAAAGAGAGAAAAAAAAGACGGGAAAGTCCGATGCATACACAGCATCTTCGATTCCCGTCGATTCATTCTGCCAGGGAGGACGCTCCCGGGTCGGATCTGTCAGTTCCTAGAGCACGTCACTCACTGTGGCAACCATGACTGCCTTGATCGTGTGCATTCTGTTCTCAGCTTCGTCGAATACAACCGAGTTTTTCGAACGGAACACGGAGTCAGTCACTTCCATCTCCTTGAGTCCGTAGGTCTCCTCGACCATCTTACTCACAGAGGTGTTCGTGTCATGAAAGGCAGGAAGACAGTGCTGGAACATCACTTCAGGATTCCCTGAGGCTGCCATCAGCTCGTCATTCACCTGGTAGGGCAGGAGAAGTCTGATTCTCTCTTCCATCTGATCCTCTTCACCCATGGAAACCCAGACATCCGTGTAGATCACGTCTGCGTCCTTCACGGCTTCTTTCGGATCCACGATATATTCCAGTTTTGCTCCGCTCTTCGCACAGTCTCCCTGGAGTTCTTCCATCAGTTCCTTATTGGCGGGAAGCTCGCTCGGGCTTGTGATGACGAAGTGCATACCCATCTTCGCAGCCCCGATCATGAGTGCGTTGGCCATGTTGTTCCGTCCGTCACCGACGAAGACAAACTTGATCTCATTGAGCGCTTTGCTGCTGTGCTCTCTGATTGTCATAAAGTCGGCAAGGATCTGGGTCGGGTGGTCGATGTCGGTCAGACCGTTATACACGGGAATCCCGGAGAACTCGGCGAGTTCCTCGACAAGTTCCTGGCTGTTGCCCCGGTACTGGAGTCCGTCATAGAAACGGCCGAGCACCTTTGCTGTATCCTCGATCGATTCCTTCTTTCCCATCTGTGAATTGGTGAGATAGGTAACCCCGGCCCCTTCGTCCATGGCGGCGACCTCAAAGGCGCAGCGGGTACGGGTGGAGGGTTTGTCGAAGATCAGGACAATATTCTTTCCTTCAAGGAGCTTTTCTGTGCGCTTCTCGAGTTTCTTCTTCTTTAATGTATCTGACAGGTCGAGCAGATAGGTGATCTCCTCGGCTGTGTAATCTTTCAGGGTAAGTAAGCTTCTTCCTTTCAAATTCATCTCTTCAATTCTCCTCTATCTGATACTCCGGCTCTTCATCGATCGACTCGACCGAGCGGAGTTTCTTCTGTATCGTATCACTTCTTTTCGTAACCTGCGAGAGGTCACTTGTGGCCAGATCGAGATGTTTTCTCATTTTATCGAGAAGAAGAGCGAATTTCGATATCTCATTCTTCACATTTGCAAGGAGGTGCCACACCTCACTTGAACGTTTCTGTATGGCAAGCGTCCTGAATCCCATCTGCAGGGAATTCAGGAGAGCGGCAAGGGTTGTAGGTCCTGCAATCGAAACACGGTAGCGTCTCTGAATCTCCTGAACGAAACCGGGAGACTGGAGCACCTCGGCGTAGAGCCCCTCGGTGGGGAGAAACAGGACGGCGAAATCGGTTGTCACCGGGACATTGATATACTTATCGCTGATATCTTTTGCCTCTTTCTTCACCCTGACGAGGATTGCCTTTCTGGACTCTTCTACGGCAGCCTTGTCTCCCTTCTCACGGGCATCGACAAGGCGCTCGTAATCCTCCTTGGGGAACTTCGCATCAATAGGAAGGAGCACCGGATCTCCGTCATCCATACCAGGAAGGCGGATAGCGAACTCAACCCTCTCGCTGCTGTTCTTCTTCGTCGCCACATTCTTTTCATACTGGGAAGGAGTGAGCACCTCCTCGAGAATCGCATGAAGCTGAAACTCTCCCCACATGCCCCTCGACTTCACATTCGTGAGAACTCTTTTCAGGTCTCCCACGCCATCGGCAAGCTGACTCATCTCACCAAGGCCCTTATTCACAGCACTCAGCTGATCACTCACAACCTTGAAGGACTCCCCCAGACGCTTCTCCAGGGTGTCATGCAGCTGCGTATCGACCGTTGTTCTGATCTGCTCAAGCCGTTTTTCATTACTCTCCTGAAGGGAGGCTATCTTGCGGTCGATCGTCTCATTCACCTGGAAGAGCTGGTTCTGTGTCAGCGAAGCCATCTGAGTCAGCGTCCCTACACTCTTCTCATTCTGTTCGCTCATCAGAACACGAAGCTCCTTCTCGAGCTTCTGCACACTCTTTTTCATCACAACAAAGGAAATCAGGGACACAGAGGCAACAGTGAGAATGATAAGAATAATCAGAACCAGTGTACTCATAACGTACCTCCTTCCTTCTTAGATGAAATTGTCTTACTCTTTGTGCATCACATCATAGAAAAAAGGATGAGTTATATCAAGTTGGGAAGGTTATGGAAGATCGGATACATGTTTAGCCGCTTTATCGGCTGGGGATTAAGCCCTTCAGGAGCGTACGCAAAAGAAAACACTTCTTTTCCTCCTGTAACAGACACATGAAGATTTCCCACGAGTGTAGGAGTGGTCATCCCTTTCCAGTGAACATATATGTAGGAGGTCTTTTGTCTCCGAAGTGAACTCTTCACTCCTTTTCTCTCTTATTCACCCGTTTCCTCGGACTCTTCAGGCCCAGATCCTGAAGACGTCTTCCCACCTCATCATCCTTGGCAACTTCATTCAGATCATATTCAAGACCGAGGCAGAACAGGACATTCGCATAGATACCGAAAGAAACGGCAGGATTGCCGTTTTCCACTTTCCTGAGCGTCGTACGGGTGATTCCCGCCCTCTGGGAGAGCATCTCTGTCGTGATACGCCGTCTCAGACGGGCAAGGCGGATACGCTCTCCGAAATCACTCATGATGTCCTGTACTGACGGAAGCACCGTTACACTCTTTCTTGACAACCCAATCCTCCAATAATGATTATTATATCAACCATCTATGGATATATTGTATATAATAATATCCTTTATTCCAACAATAAAAGAAGAAAGCAGACGAAGTAATGGATCTATCACCTCTGTGTGCGCTCCTCTACACACCAGCTTCGGCTGCGACCTATTCTCATGACACATCTTCACGCAAATTTCTCACTTATGGCAGATTTCATCAAGAAATATATTATGATATACAGCAAGCAATACGGTTATTTTCAGGTTATGAGAGAACTTTTTGAATTAGATCTAATTCTCACGATGACAAGTGACATAAGTTATGATACAATACAAGGCACACCACAGGAGGAGCAGTGAACTGCAGATGAGCAAGACAAGAAAACCCCTCTCGATCAAACATACCATAATCATCGTATTTGAAACTGTCACGATTATCTCGGCGCTTCTCATTATTGGTCTCCTGTTCTCACGATGGACGCGCTCAGCTCAGGAAACGAGTATCAGGATATCATCAACGATTGCCAGGGATGTTTCCAAACAGATCATCTCCTTCATGGAAATTCCTCTTCAAGTGAATGACGAGAACCACAAGATCATAGAGAACGGAATCCTCTCCCTGGAAAATCAGAAACTGAGGGAGAAGTTTTTTACTGGTACCCTGGCAAGCCAGACCGAACAGATCTACTCGTTCAGTATCGGAACGGTGAACGGGGAGTACTACGGTGCACGGCGTAATGAAGTCGGAGAGATTGAAATCATGAGGAATAACGCCTCCACAGGCGGTCACTCATGGTACTACTCGATCAATGACGATCTCACCGCATCAGATATCGCGGTGAAGCTGAACCGGTTCGACCCGAGAACGAGAGAATGGTATAAAGCGGCTCTCTCAGCGGACGGCCCCTCCTTCTCACCGGTCTATCAGCATTTTGTGATGAACGACCTGACGATCTCGGCTGCTATCCCCGTACAGGATCATTCGAATGGAAAGCTGATCGGTGTCATGGGCTCCCACATGCTCCTCGGAGGAGCCGGGGAGTTCCTCGCTGAAGCGATCAGTGAATATGACGGGTATGCGTTCATCGTGGAAAAGGAGAGCGGCTACCTCATCGCGAACTCGATGGGACTGAAGAACTTCATAGTACACGAGGACAAGACCTCTCAGAGGCTCACCCTTGATGATATTGAGAACACGGCGGTTCAGAGTATCGGCAGAGATTATTCAGCCGAAGACACCTCCTTCGTCACCCACCCCGAAAATATTGAGGATACGCTTTACGTCAGCGTGAGAGATATCAACCTGCCGGGGATCAAGTGGATGGTCATCACCGCCGTTCCCGAAGCTTTTCTTTTCCATCATGCGCGGGAGAGTATCGGCCTTGCAGGCTACCTCGTCCTCGCAGCCCTCCTTCTCTCGATAGGTATCTACTACCTGGTGTCACGAAACCTCTGGAAACCGATGGACAATCTCCTCTCTGTAGCAAAATCCCTTTCAGCCGGAAACCTCAATGAGCGAGTCCGCATAGTACGTAAAGATGAGATAGGGACAATTTCCGAAGGACTCAACCTTGTCGCGGATAAGATGCAGTACCTGATCAACAATCTCGAAAAGATCGTTGATGAAAGGACAGGTGAGCTGAATCTGGCGAACAGCGACCTGGATGAGAGCAGAATACAGCTCCAGACACTCCTCGATTCCACGGCGGAAGGGATCTTCGGTATCGACCTGGAGGGGAGATGCACCTTTTTAAATAGGGCATCGCTCCGTCTCCTCGGCTATAGTGACCAGAGCACTCTTCTGGGAGAGCGGATGCACGACCTTATCCATCACCGACACGACAGGGATACAGACTGCTCACCCGATTCCTGCCCGATCATCACTTCAATCCGTACCGGCAGGGGATACAGCTCGGAAGACGATGTTTTCAGGAAAGCAGACGGCAAGTTCATAGATGTCGCCTTCCACTCCTATCCCCTGGTCCGTGACGGAGAGATAGCAGGAGGAGTCATCACCTTCCTCGATATCACGGAGAAGAAAGAGAGAGAGAAGCAGATCGAATACCTGCGTTGTCACGACTCTCTGACCGGACTGCTCAACCGAAGCACGATCGAGGAGTTATTCCTCCACATCGATACCCCTGAACACTATCCCCTCTCCGTCATCTTCGGAGACCTCAACGGTCTCAAGATGACCAATGACCTGTTCGGCCATGCCACGGGAGATGCCCTGATAGCAGGGGCTTCAGAGGTACTTTCCGACTCCCTGAGATCACACGATATCGCGGCAAGGATCGGAGGAGATGAATTCCTTATTCTCCTTCCCCATACGACGGAGAAGGAGACTGAAGGAGTCATTGCGCAGATAAAGTCCGGGTTCAAGGATAAACGGATTGATGCGATCAAGTATTCCATGGCTCTCGGATATGCAACAAAGAAAGAGGGAAACGAGTCTGTCGAGTCCCTGATTGCGATAGCCGAGGATGAGATGTACAAGGATAAGGCCCAGAACAAGAAGGATACTCAGGCTGTCAGTATCGCAACGATCAGGGAAGCCCTCGCAGAGAAGAAGCAGAACTCCTGGAATACCTCCCCGGAAGCCGCGGCACTCTGTGATGATATAGGGAAAGCCCTCAGACTCCCGAAACCTGAACGCGAGAAACTGCAGAAGGCTCTCCTCTACCACGATATAGGGATGATCACCCTCGAGGAGCACCTTTTCCGCAAGGAGCCTCTCACAGCGGAAGAGTTCGATGCTTTCCAGATGCATCCGGTCATGGGCTACCGTATCCTCAACCTCTTCGATGACATGCTCGATATCGCAGAGATCGTCTACACCTACCATGAACACTGGGATGGCAGCGGAATACCGCGAGGACTGAAGGGAGAGAAGATACCTCTCCTCTCACGCGTTCTCGCGATCATAGAGATGTACGATTACCACACCCATGTAGAGAAGATGACGGTGGAGGCTTCCCTTGAGGCTCTTTCGGAGAAATCAGGAACGTTCTTTGATCCCAGCATACTCCAGATATTTTTTGAAACCGTAAGTGATATCAGATGAGATAAAAACACTATACAAGACGCACAAAACACGATCTCGAGAGGAGTTTAACTTCGTCCCTCGCACAGGGATCACGGATCTGTTTTCTTGAATCCGGTAAAACTGTCCCTGAAGTGCATCTTGCTCCTGAGAGAACGGCTCTCCCTAGAAACGAAACATGCCCCGACGCAGACATCACATCTACACCGGGGACTATACCTATTACAAAGGATTACTCCTTATTTCCTTACTTCGACTGTTGCTTCCTTTTCATACCACTGAATAAGTCCGCCGTGATCATCAGAGCCCTTTCCATCTGCAGAAAGCGCCTTCATCATATTGATGGCAGAATCAGAGATGGGGGTGGGAGTCTTCACCGCTGCAGCGGTATCGAGGGCATTCTGAAGGTCCTTGATGTGCAGGGTCGATTCTAAACCCGGGCTTGAAGTTTCCGTCGAGCACCATGGGAGCCTTGGCATCAAGCACCGTACTCCCGGCGAGACCGCCGCGAACGGCATTGAATACTTTCTCAGGATTCACATTCGCCTTCGTTGCAAGGACGAGGGCTTCGGCCATTCCTGCAATGTTCGAGGCAACCATGATCTGGTTGGCGAGCTTTGTGATGTTCCCGCTTCCGATCTCTCCCACGAGTGTCACACTGGCTCCCATCACCTTCAGGATATCTTCCACCTTCGCAAACGCATCCTCCGGTCCGCCGACCATGATGGCAAGAGTACCGTCGATAGCCTTCGGCTCTCCGCCTGAGACAGGTGCATCGATCATGATGATACCCTTCTTCTCAAGTTCAGCAGATACCTCGCGGCTCACGATAGGGCTGATGGAACTCATGTCAACGACGATCGTTCCTTCCTTCGCTCCCTCGATCACTCCGCCTTCGCCGAGAACGACAGTTTTTCACGTGAGGTGAGTTCGGCAGCATCGTGATGATTACATCACAGAGGGCGGCAACCTCCTTCGGAGAGGAAGCAGAAGCTGCTCCCGCTTCGACCAGTTCATTCACTGCGTCCTTGTTGATGTCATTCACGACCAGATCATATCCTGCTTTCAGCAGATTCTTCGCCATGGGCTTACCCATGATTCCAAGTCCTATACATCCAATCTTCATATCGTTTGTCTCCCTGTTCGTTACGCGAGTACGCTGCGTACTTTCTCTGCAACATGCTCCGGCTCAAGTCCGTAGTGCTTCAACAACACGTCATAGTTCTCGGCTGAGGTGCCGTAGCGGTCGTCCACCCCGAGCATTTCCAGGGGCAGACGGGTCTTTGAAACCGCTGAAGCGACAACTGAACCCAGGCCTCCGATCACGTTGTGTTCCTCTGCCGTGACAATGCCTTTCACACCCTCGCAGTAGGCGAGAAGCGCCTTCTTATCGAGCGGCTTGATCGTACTCACATTGATAACCCGTGCAGAAATCCCTTCTTTCTTCAGAAGCTCTGCCGCCTTGATCGACTGCTGCACCATCACACCGGTAGCGAAGATGACCACATCGGTACCGTCAACCATCTGAGTCATCTTTCCGATATGATACGGCTCATCAGGGTCGGTAACGACGGGAAGGTCGTTCCTGTTGATTCTGATATACATCGGCCCTTTTTCTTCGACCATCGCCTTCACCATCTTCTCGGTCTCAACTGCATCACAGGGGGAGAGCACGGTCATGTGGGGGAGCACCTGCATCAGAGCGATATCATCAATACTCTGGTGAGTCTTTCCGTCACCGTAATCGGAAAGTCCTGCAGAGGATCCGCAGATCTTCACATTCAGGTTCGCGATCGTGATCGAGGACCTGATCTGGTCATAGGCTCTTCCCGAAGCGAACACGGCAAAGGAGTTCATGAAGGGAATCTTTCCTGTGAGGGAGAGTCCTGCGGAGACGGATGCCATGTTCTGCTCTGCAATACCCATCTGGTAGTATCGCTCAGGATAGGCACCGGCAAACAGGCTCGACATCGTCGAGTTACCGAGGTCGGCTTCCAGCATTACGATATTCTTATTGTTCTCACCCAGCTCAACGAGGGTTTCACCATAGGTTTTTCTGAGACTGTCTGAAGTTCTCATGCTCCGACCTCCTTCTTCATATCTTCAATACACTTCCATGCAATGTCGTACTCTTCTTCACTCATGGAAGCGTTATGGTACTTGGCCTTCCCTTCAGCGAAGGAGAATCCTTTTCCCTTCACGGTATGGGCCAGGATGACGGTAGGACCTTCTGTGTAGGCCTTGGCGGCATCAAGGGCTTCAACGATCTGAGGCATGTCATGTCCATCGATCTCAAGGACATTCCAGCCGAACGCCTTCCACTTCTCCACGAGGTTCTCGATGGGGAAGATCTCGGCAGTCGTACTGGTCGCCTGAATACCGTTCCAGTCAACGATTGCTGTCAGATTCGATGCCTTGTGTACTTTCGCTGCCATAACCGCTTCCCAGATCTGACCTTCTGCGAGTTCTCCGTCTCCGAGGATCGCATAGACTCTGCTGTCACTTCCATCAAGGGTAAGGCCCATGGCCATACCGAGAGAGACGGAAAGTCCCTGTCCGAGAGATCCTGTGACTGCCTCGATTCCGGGAGTCTTATCCATATCAGGGTGCCCCTGAAGCTTTCCTTCGAAGGTCTTCACCTTCCCCAGCTCGCTCCTGTCGAAATAGCCGAGCTCGGCAAGACAGGCATACTGAACCAGTACGGCGTGTCCCTTCGACATGACAACACGGTCACGGGCGGGATCCTTCGGGTCGTTCCTGTTCACCTTCATGGCATTGAAATAGAGTGCTGCCATGATATCGGCACTGGAGGAACTGCCTCCCAGGTGGCCGACTTTCCCCGGAGGTATCATCTCCAGTATATTTGCACGAACCTGAATCGCCTTCAGCTGCAAATCCTTCATCAGTTCTTTAGAATATTTCATATTCTTTCTCCTCATCACCTATATGTAATCACCAGCTTGTCACTCCGCCGTCTACCGGCAGGGCAACGCCATTGATGAATTGGGCTTCTGTGCTTGCGAGGAACATGACTGCCTGAGCCACGTCCTCTATCGATGCGAGACGACCAAGGGGAACCTCGTCGATACGCTCCTGTTTCTTCGCGGGATCAGAGAACAGTTCGGCAACAAGGGGAGTCTCCACCGTACTCGGATGAACCGAGTTACACCTGATATTCTCCTTCCCGTACCTGCTCGCAATCGACTTCGTGAGAAGCGTCACCGCTCCCTTCGTCGTCGTGTAGGCTTCAGGGGTGAATTTATGACCGATAAGACCACACACCGAAGAGGTGTTAATGATCGATCCGCCTCCCTGAGCCCTCATGACGGGAATGACCGACTGTATTCCAAGGAACACACTCGACACATTCACACTCATCATCGTATTGAACTCTTCAAGACTCATATCCTCTATCGACTTACGGATGTTGATACCCGCATTGTTGATCAGGACATCGATCCTGCCTTCCTCCTCCAGAACCTGAGCGATGACAGCCTTCCAGGCAGCCTCCTCAGTAATATTCATCTGGATGAACGAAACATCACCTGACAGCATTGAAGCTGTCTCTTCTCCCTGAGTCCTGTTCAGGTCAAGAAGATAGACACGTGCTCCCCCGTCAAGGAGGGCCTTCGCCATTCCTGCACCCAGAGCACCGGCGCCGCCGGTGATGAGTACCACCTTACCTTGTACATTCATAGTTCAGCTCTCCAGAATAACCTTGAGCATTCTTCCGTCCTTGTTGCTCTCAAGGGCTTTAAACGCTTTTACACCTTCTTCCAGGGGATATACATCGGTCATCAGGGGACTCACATCGATCTTCTTCTCACTGAGAAGACGAAGGGAATCGGCAAACCCCTCAAGGTCATAGACGTAATTCCCTCTGATCGTAAGCTCACTGGTGACGATCTTCTGCATATTCACTTCCACCATCTTCTGGGCATTGCCGATCCAGATGGCGGTACCGCCGATCTTCAGAGCCTCAAGGGAGTTCTTTGCAGTCGGTGCGATACCGACCGCCTCAATGGCGAAATCACACAGGGCACCCTCAGTGATACGGGCAATGCCGGCATTGAAATCCTCACTTACAGGATTCAGTGTATAATCTGCACCCATCTTCTGTGCGATATCGAGACGGAAATCGGTTGCATCACTCATGATCACGTTTTTCGCGCCTCGGTATTTCAGAAGAGCGAGAGCCATAAGACCGATCGTCCCGGCTCCGATGATCAGGGTGTACTTCGCCTTTTTCAATTCCTCATCACTGATCTTGTGAACTGATCGATAGGCAACTGCGAGAGGCTCAGTGAAAGCGGCTTCATTGAAACTGATACCCTCGAAAGGGAGAATATACTTCTCTTCAATGACGACGTATTCACACATCGATCCCGGCACATCCAGAACTCCCATGCAAATACCTTCAGGACAGACGTTCACCATACCCTGCTGGCAGAATTCACACACGCCGCAATACGGTTTAGGAAACACAACAACCTTCTGCCCTACCTCATATATTCCACCCTCGGGTGCCTGCTCAATGATACCGGAGAATTCATGACCCATGATCATGGGAGGCGTACGCCTCCCGGTCTTTCCGAGGTACCCCTCAAAGTCGGAACCGCAGATACCGTTCGCCTTCACCTGGATCAGATATTCACCCTTGCCGGGGACCGGCTTCTTGGTTTCTCTGAGCTCCATCGTTTTATCGCCAAGATAATATAATGCTTTCATATTCGTATTCCTCGTATTGTCATCAGTAGATATATCCCAGCAGCCGCGGAAGGAAGAGTGTCAGCTGGGGAATATATGTCAGCAGAAGGAGTGCGATAAGTTCCACTCCAAGGAACGGCAGCACAGCCTTCGATATCTTTTCTATACTTAGTTTCGCTATAGGGGCAGCAGCATACAGACACGTCCCTACAGGTGGTGTGATCAGTCCGAAATTCAGATTGACCAGCATGACGATCGCGAAGTGAAGCGGTTGTATTCCCAGAGCAAGTGCGATCGGGAGGAAGATCGGAGCGAGAATCAGAATACTTGCACCAGGATCCATGATCATTCCCATAAATAGGAAGAAGATATTGATCAGCAGAAGGAACAGGAATCTGTTGTCCGTAAGTCCGAGCATAAAATTCGCGATCAGTGACGGGATCTTCTCAAGAGCAAGAACCTGACCGAAGAGGTTTGCAAGAGCAATGACCAGGAGCGTGACCGAAGATGTCACCGCTGCACTGAAGAAGCTGTCAACGATATCTTTCATCTTCATCGTCTTGAGGAGGAACAATCCTGCAATAATTGCGTATAGACATGCGATAACCGCCGCTTCAGTCGGAGTAAAGACACCACTGAAGATACCTACAACAAGAATAACGGGACAGAGAAGTCCATAGATCGATTCCTTCAGTGTATATATCACAGTCTTCATCGGAATCTTTTCTGTTCTTCTGGGATGGTTATGCTTCTTCGCATAATACACCGCGAGAATCATCAGTGAACCAGCGACTGCAAGCCCCGGAACATATCCCGCTGCGAATAACGCACCTACCGATTCTCCGGTTGCCATCGAATAGATAACCATGATGACACTCGGGGGAATAATAGGTCCGATGACGGAGGAGGCGACAGTTACCGCCGTTGCATACTCTGCGCTATACCCTTCTTTCTCCATTGCCGGAATCAGAATGGACCCAAGGGCAGCTGTGTCAGCAACTCCGCTGCCTGTAATTCCTGCGAAGAAGACACTTGCAACGATATTCACCTGAGCGAGTGCTCCGTGGATTCTTCCCACAAGAATATTGGAAAAACTTATCAGAGCATCGGTTATCTTGGAGCGGTTCATCAACTCGCCGGCAAGTATGAAGAACGGAATCGCCAGCAGAATATAATTGTCGATACCGCTGTACATCTTCTGCCCGATCATCGTCATCGGAATATTCCCGAGGAACAGGAAATAGAAGAGAGAAGATACTCCGAGCACAAATGCGATAGGGATACCGATCGCAAGCGCTCCTATAAAAACTGGAATTAATAGTGCCATATTATCCTCACACTCCTACTGTCTTGCCGGTGATTTCATCACTCGTAAGCAGGTCTGCAAGACCCCAGACCAGGTGAAAAAACATCATGATAAAGCTTGCCGGAATCAGAAGTTTCACATACATCATGGAGAGCGGAAGAATATCCCCACGAATACGAGCTGCCTTCACAGCAGCTTCAAAGCTGTTCATACAGAAATAGACGACGGCCAGCAGCATAACCAGATATGCGACAGCAGCAATGATCTTTGCGACCTGCCGGGGAAGAAGAGAAAGAACAAATGTCACCCCTGCATGCTGTTTATACCGCAATGCGGCACTCGCACCGACGTAGGTGAGACTGACCAGTCCCCAACGTGAAAGTTCTTCGGTCCAGGCGATCTGCATCCCCGTAAACCGGGCTGAAATCCCAAGCAGAATCACACCGAAGACTCCGATAAGAATGATACCTGAAAGATATTTACCGATCATTCCCATAATCAGACTGATTCTGTCCAATACTTTTAATAACACAATACACCTCAATTGAAAGTGTGGCCTTCACCGTTGTAAAGGCCACATGACTTTTTCGATTTTACCAACCGAACTTTGCTTCAGATTTCTTCACCTCTGCAAGGAAGCGATCGACAATCTCATCACCGATTTCGCCTCTCAGCCAGTCATAGGTAGGTGCTGCAGCGGCTTTGAACTCTTCGAGTTCCGCCGGAGTGGGAACATAGACTTCCATAGAATCTTTCACTGAGTCGAAGTCAAGAACACGAGAAGCAAGAGCTTCAGCTGCGCGGTCTGTATTCTGTGCATGATAGGCAGCGACTTCGATGATATGCTGGTATTCTTCAGGTAGAGAATTGAAGAAGTCAGCATTGATTGTCACGAAGTTTTCACTCCATGTATGACCATCGAGAGTGATGTACTTCTGAACCTCATACCACTTGTTAGCGGCGATATTCCAGATTGGGTTCTCCTGACCATCAACAACACCGGTCTGACATGCAGTGTAGATTTCTCCTGATGCAAGAGGGGTAGCCTTTGCACCCATTGCCTCAACCATCTTCACGTAGATCGGGGACTGCATAACACGGAACTTGAGGTTTTTCATATCAGCAGGTGTGTGGATAGGACGGACATTGTTTGTGAAATGACGTGTACCGTTCTGTCCTACTGCAAGCATCTTCAGTCCGCTGATCTCTTCGAGTTCAGCCGTCATCTCTTTCCAGAGTTCGCTGTTATCGAAGAAGTCCCATGCAATCTCATCGCTCTTGAATACATAGGGAAGGAAGATGATCTGAGCTTCAGGGAGGAGAGATGAAACAGTACCGGTTGTAGTAACCATTTCAAGGCCTCCGCTCATTGCCATTTCCATTGTCGCCTTGGTATCACCGAGAGCATTACCGGGGTAGAGTTCAACTGCAACTTTACCATTTGTGCTTG
This sequence comes from Sphaerochaetaceae bacterium, assembly GCA_963676605.2. Taxonomy (GTDB): domain Bacteria; phylum Spirochaetota; class Spirochaetia; order Sphaerochaetales; family Sphaerochaetaceae; genus SABI01. The sequence continues at coordinate 23,868 of CAXXSP010000040.1, forward strand.
ATTCAACAATACTCTTGAAAACAAGAGCGAACGCGTGCTCAGGAAGAGGAGTCTTCGAAATGGTCGGCCATGTTGCTGCATCATAATAGGCGAACCTGATTGTGTAGTCGGGTTCAACTGTTCTCACTTCCTTTTTGATAGAGACATCAACCTTCTTCTCTTCTGCCGGTGCAGCAGGAGCAGCCTCTGTGGTCTTTGCGGCAGCCATGGTGCCTGCAGTGCTTGCGGCTGCGGTAGCCTTCTTTTCACATCCGACGAACGTGAAAACCATAATCGCTACAAGAGCGATAACAACGAAATACTTTTTCATATGCCTGTATTCTCCTTTAATTGTTTAACTTATCTTACAAGCGGTTTTCTTATTTGTAAAGAAAAATTTACAAGATTTTTCTTAAGTAATATTATTTCTTTATAATATAATTAGTTATATAATATTTTATATATCACCTCCTTCACCAATCAAATACACACATACACATCTACTTATATTACAAGTTTAAATTTATCTATAAAAACTATACCCATAACCCAACAGAATATATAATTATCGAGGTAGAGGTATCGATTTGAATAAGACAGAAATACTCGCTCTGTATACCTATAGATTTCAGGTACTTACTCAAGACATTTGTATGACAGGTTATGACATGCATTACAGACGAAGATCGTATTTCGGTCTATGCCTAGCTACAATACAGGTCTCTTTATCACCATGTTTTATAATCCTATAGATTATTCGGTCACAGAGGAGAAACCGTAAAAATAAAATTTCCACTGACACTGATTCGCTTCTTGCGTCACTCTGACCTGTATGCTAGGTTATATTCACAGGTTATTACATATGAAACAGAACAGCACACAGAAGCAGTCCCTCCGTTCCATGATATATGAAAAACTGAAGCAACGAATCACTTCAGGTGAATGGGAGCTGAACAGTAAATTCCCTTCGGAAAATCAGCTCTGTCAGGAATATCATGTAAGTAGAATAACTATCCGTGCTGCAATACAGCAGCTGGAAGCGATCGGTCTGGTCAAGACACAGCAGGGTGGACGTACAACAGTTCTCAGAATACAGGAAAAAGGAGCGGTCTCCTCACTGAATCCTCTGCAGCACTTCGAGTTCCATCCTGATATAGTGACCGTACTTGAGTACAGAAAAGTGGTAGAGAAGGGAACAATAGGTCTAGCAGCACAAAAAATAAGTGACGACGATCTTACTGAACTGGAAGAGATCTTTAACGGCATGCTGATCAATCATGACAATATTAAGAAATTCAGTAAGGCAGACTACCTTTTCCATCGGAAGATCGCCGAGTGCTCAAAAAATCAGATCCTCATCCGCGCAAATATAGCTATAGAAGAGGTTCTCTCGACAACGATGGACTCAATTGTATCTCTTATCGGTTGTGCAATCGGCATACGGTACCACCGGCAGCTGATTTCAGCACTGAGAATGAGGGATAAAGATGCCTGTGAAAGACTCATGGAAGAGCATCTGCAGGCTACAATAGATGCCATAACCGAATATAGAGAATTCTCTCAGGAAGTCTCGCCTGAGTAGGATGTCGTCAGTCTGAGAAAGCAGATTTCAGAATGAACAGGAGCACCCTGCTCTCATACGTCTGTTTTTTCCTTACATCGATAGGCACATAGGCTCTATGTGTCCTACAAGGAACAATGTAAGATAACATGAGATCAGGAACCTCCTGAAACGATCAGACATCTCTGCCTGGATGATTGACCAGAGAGATCAGATACCTTTGGTCCAAAGCTCATTCAGGAAATACTGCCAGGGAAGTATGTAGATACCATCAACTTTTCGTGGTCGCTCTTCTCTGCACACAATCACGTACTTGCTGAAGAGGTGCTCCTCTGCCAGTGCCTTCAGCCCTTTCATGTGTTTAGAGGTAATGTTCGTAGCTGATTTGACTTCTATTGCCAGCTTTTCATCTATAAGAAAATCCACCTCCAATCCATTCACACTTCGCCAGTAACTAAGCGTACTCTGTCTCGAATTATACTCAATCCAGGTCCTGAGTTCGATCGCAATATACTGTTCGAAGAAATCTCCGAAATCGGTGCTGTTTTCTGAAGGGACCGCCACATTCCTTAAAAAGCGCATAACCCCCACATCAAAAAGATAGAATTTACTTCTTGTAAAAGCTTTGCGTTTGGAAGTTCGGGTGAAAGCGGGAACCTCGAACCCGAGAAGGGTATCGTAGAGAATCTGGAACCAGTTCTTGACTGTCTGAGGAGGCATGAACGTATCGTTCGCGACATTCTGATAATTCAATATCTGACCGCTTACAAGCGAGGCGGTCTGAAGGAATCGGGTGAACACACCAAGATTCCTGACGACTCCTTCTGCAGCCACCTCTTCAGTGAGATAGGTTTGAATATATGAGCTCACATCTTCTTCAAAGTCTTCTGAAAGATAGAGCGCCGGCAGCAGTCCCGTCTGAAATATTCGAGATAAATCCGGGGCATTCCTTCCCTCAAGAGAAGAAACTTCAGAGTAATTAAGGGGAAAGAAATAGCGAATCGATGCCCGTCCACCGAGAAGATTCACTCCCCCCTTTCTCAGCTTATATAAGCTGGATCCAGTGAGCAGGAACCTGATATGTTTCTCTTCAATAAGATAATGAATATCATCAAGGAGAAACGGACACTTCTGGATCTCATCAATGAAGATGGCACAGTCGTGGAGATCCCTTGCTTCAACTTCCTCTATCAGCAGTCCCGGATTCGTATTCACCGCATACAGCAGTTTCCCTTTGAGGAGATTCCATTCAAGGGCGAACTCGGTAGAAATCTGTTCACGTATGTACGTGGACTTCCCCGTAAGACGCGGACCGATGAGAAATATCGATTTCCTGGAAATCACTGAGTCGATACTCAAATTCCTATGGATATACTGTAATGTTTTCATCCTGATACAAGTATACACCACAATTGAATTGGTGTAAATCTATGTTTTTCCACATTTCTATTGTTGTATGCATTCATTTTCAAGACACAAAACTGCTCTCAGGAAGTCTCGTCTGAGTAGGATGTCGTCAGTCTGAGAAAGCAGAATTCAGGATAAGCAGGAGCACCCTGCTCTCATACGTCTTTCCACAGAAAGCAAGTTTCTTTCTTATATCGGCAGGCACCGACGCATCCGGATCTGTCATGATGAAGCCATAGCTCTCATAGAAGGCTCTGAGATGCTCGAAGGGAAGGCAGTAGAGTGTTTTATACCTCTTCCCTTCGGCAACCAGCGAGGCAACGACTGCAGCTGCAACGCCCTTCTTCCTGTACGAGGGAAACACATAGATACCGCCGAGTTCAGCAGAATCAGCATCAATTCTCTTCAGTCTTCCGAGCCCGGCCCGTTCTCCGTTCACACGAGCAATCACGATCGTCTCGTCGACACCGTCAGAGGGAAGAAATCCGATACTCCGGTACTGTTCATTCACCCAGGCAAGATCCTCTATTCCTGCGTGAACAATCTCTCTGCTCATCTATTTCCTCACTTCTACTGATGCCTCTTTTTCATACCACTGAATAAGTCCGCCGTGGTCATCAGAACCCTTTCCGGCTTCAGAGAGCGCACTCATCATGACATGTATTGAATCTGAAAGAGGGATAGGAGCCTCGATGGAGGCAGCCGTATCGAGGGCATTCCTCAGGTCTTTGATGTGAAGATCCATGCGCGCTCCGGGCTTGAAATTCCCTTCAAGTATCAGAGGCATCTTCGCGTCGAAGACGGTACTCTGGGCAAGACCGCCGCGAATAGCCTGAAAAACCTTCTCTGGATCAACTCCTGCTTTTGTAGAGAAGACCAGAGCCTCAGCCATCCCCGCAAGGTGGATGGCTACCATGATCTGATTTGCCAGCTTTGTCGTATTCCCGCTTCCGATGTCTCCCACATGGGTGACGGTGGTTCCCATCGCATACAGGATATCCTTCACCTGCTCGAAGGCAGCCTCAGGACCGCCCGCCATGATGGCAAGGGTTCCATCAATCGCCTTGGGCTCTCCTCCTGAAACCGGTGCATCCATCATGGAAACACCGACCTTCTCAAGTTGAGCGGCGATCTCTTTGCTGACAAGAGGACTTCCTGAGGAGGTGTCTACGACAATGCTGCCCTTCCGTGCTCCTTCGATAATGCCGTTCTCGCCGAGAATGACACTCTTCACCTGCGGAGACCCCGGGAGCATGGTGAAGATGACATCAGATACTGATGCAACCTCCCTGGAAGAAGAGGATCCCAGGGCACCCTCACTCTTCATTGTCTCAATGAAGGAATCATCAATGTCATAGACATGAACGGTGTAGCCTGCCTTCAGCAGGTTCCTCACCATAGCCTTGCCCATCACTCCCAGCCCGATAAATCCGATGTCCATATATTCAGCTCCTCACGGCAGTTCCGTGAGGAGAGGACACCTCTCATTACGAAAGCACACCATTCAATACGTATTTCAGTATGTGATGGCATTATATTTTATTCCTACGGTTTTTGTAAATCTGTAAAGTAAGGAGGTGAGAAGTAATTCCCTTTGAATCCCCGCTCCCTGTCCTGATCAGGAAAGGAAGGAATTGATAGACACCGTCAGAAGTTAGGTGTGCAGAATCTCTCAGTGGCTGATCAGCATATTACAACAGCAAGACCGCCTTCTCCCTGAACAGGAGTGGCGGTCATCTGTATGCCGGCTGCTCTTCTCTCCGGCGGAGATTAGAAATCGGGATGGAGATTGACGCCAACCTCGAAAAGCATCCCCTCGCTCTGGATCTGGCCGGCATATTTTCCCAGCTCAGTCGCATAGTAGGTGCCGTTGAATGTGACATCAATGAGGTGGAAGAGATTCACTACAGTGACGCCAAGACCTCCGGTCAGATAGCCCTGGTTGATGCCCGCTCTCACCCGAAGGGTATCAAGCAGCTCGAATTCTCCTCCGATATGCAGGCTCTTCCAGAAGGTCATATCATCCTCTCCGTCGTCAGCGCCTGAAAAGGCGTACTCATACTCGCCGGCGACTTTCAATCCTGCGATCTTCCCGAAATCAAAATCAAGTCCCGTACTCAGAACCACAGAGATCGGAATCGATACCACACTCGAGCCCACACCCAGATCCGTTGAGGCATTCGGTATGAAATTCCCGAAGAAGAAGTTATCTTCAGTTCCTTCAAGATTGAGGATCCCTTTCTGATATGCAAGCGCCTCCCCGAGTGACAGCGTACCGCCTTCCAACTCGCTCGCTCCTACGTTCTTCACCCCGGCTCCTAGCAGAAACGGTCCTCTTTCATAGATCGCTCCAAAGTTCATACCGTATCCGGTCATACTGGAACACGGTATTGACGAGAGTTTTCCACCCTCATCGTTCAGATACGAAGTCAGTTCCTCTTCCGCTATATCTTCTTCAGCATACACTACTGCCAGCTGCATGAAACTGGCTCCCAGGTAGAGTTTTCCGTTACTGAGTGGAATCCCGTAGGAAAGGCCACCGCCGAAGCCTGCATTCGCCTGATAGCTCAGGTGCACCGGCTCCCCTTCCCTTTTCTGTGTGAAGAGAGGTTCCACGGTGTACATGAGACCGGCACCAAATCCGGCAAAGGAGCCTCCCCCGCTCATCGTGTAGATGCCTCCTATACCGTTGTGCAGATCTCCATTGACCAGCGTACTCTCATTGACGAAGTACTCTGTCTTCTGATACCCCTGTGTCAGCCACTCATCAAGATAGGGTATCATCTCCTCTTCAAGGTTCACCCTCGGGCCCATTCCGATCCCGATGAATTCAAGTCCGTTCTCCCGGGCGATACCTGCGGGATTCGAAAACACGGACTCATACCCTGAGGACAGGATCGAGAACGACCCTCCCATCGCGAGGCTCTCCGCGGTATAGAACCGGGGAGGAGCCGCGTTTACGGTAACATCTGCATACAACACTCCCATCACGCACAGAAGCATAAGGGAAACCACGAGTATCAACGTTTTTCTTCCCGGATAATATCTGCTGTCCATATATCTCCTCCCAATCATGTTCTTATATCTCCTGCTCCTTCGGTCAATCGCCAAAGATGTCATCTATAGGGTTATTCAGGTGTGTCTGACTATCTAACTGTGAAAATTCAGCAGCACTCATCGGTCTCACACGGGTCAGTTCCGCGCGATAATAAGATCCTCCTGAAGTGACTCCTATCACGGTCACTCCGTCCTCTTCAGTGAACGTAATTCCGCTGTTCTCATTTCTCGGACTCATTGAACTCGCCGCACCATCATAGGAAGTAATAGACTCGAAGGTGATAGATCCCGAAGAATCTGAATAGGTTTCAGTACCTCGGAACCCGATCCAGTAAGAAGATCCGTCCCCGGTAAAATCCAGTTCAGAGTCATCATCATTGTCGGGATCAAAACTGTGAATATCACTCATCAGCGAATCATTGAAAGGGAGATAGGGTTCGTATGCAGAAGAGACATCCCAGGGATACATCGAGCTCAGAGTAACGGAATTGACATCCCCATCACCGAAGCTCTTATCTGAAGAGAGTTCGAATTTCATCGTGAGGAACTTGAGAATAGCCATCGTCTGCGAAGAGAAGGTCTTGAGTGGATTCATGATCTCAGAGGGAACACGGAGATTCTTCTCAAAGGTGAGCATATTATACATATCACGCGATACCACCAGATTGATAGCGGCGGTATTGCCGATCGCCTGCTCTACACTCGAAGAGAGATACGGAAGGTGCTTCAGCGTTACCGTGTAGTCTCCGTCAGAGCCTGTGCTGCTGATCACATAATCAGGATCTCCTCCGCTTGTTGAGCGGGAACTGGACAGGATGTCAGGAGTACATGCGTACTCACCCTCGAAGGACAGAGCTCCCGTGTTCACCGGAACATCGTAAGCTACCTGGATAGACATCGTCTGTTCCGGCAGCTCGGTATCAGTCCAGGTCCGTATCACTTTCCGGAACTCTCCATAATCAGAATCACCTGAGTAGGGAACTGCTCCGGAATAGTAACCGTTATCCTGAAGATAGGGAGAAATCCTCAGATTCAGCATTTCCATATCACGAATACTCACTCCATCGGATCGTTCTACCGAAAAAACAGTACTTCTGGATAACACATACGAATCTGGAATAAAGACCCAGGCAGTGAAACTGTGAGAGCCCTCATATGCAGAAGAGGTCGGGACCAGCATCAGCTGATAGGAGCCTGAGAAAGTGACCTTCAGGTAGTCTATACCGGCAGGTGAGATTGCATCGATGGTATACAGATTAAAATAGTACCACTGACCATCTATTCCGGAAATCGAGGTGCTTTCCGGTTTTTCATATCGGATATCCCAATCCGAGGGAAGCCTATTGTCCAATTCGCTCGGATCAAGATCCTCCGCTTCCTGTTCAGGAAACAGAAAGGTACATCCCGATCCGACAAACAGAAATAACGTCAGTATAATCAGCACAGAAGCCAGTATGTGTCTGTCAGTCAGTCTGCTTGTTACATTCCTTGGGTTTTTCATCGTATAGATCTCCTTTCTTTCGGGTGTACGTTCTCTTTCACTTAGATTGATAGCCTTATATCACACTTGATAGCCTCGCTCTGCCGGTGTCCGGCAAAGTTTCCGGCCTCCCAGGAGTAGTAGGTGAGATCAAGCGTCATATTGAGAAGGTTGAAGAATTTCATGAAGCTGATACCGATACCGCCGGTGAGATATCCCTGGTTAATTCCTGCCCGTACCTGAAAAATATCAAGAATATCGAGCTCGGTACCGAGGTGGATATTCTGCCAGATCGTATCAGTACCTTCGGCATACACAGGATAATAGGTAAAGTCCCCCAGCAGCTCCATACGGAGAACGTTCATCAGATCAACATCGAAACCGGCTCCGAAGACGATAGTCGTTGGGATCACCCGGGCATCGATTTCGGTTCCCGTGTATGACGGTTCCGGCATAATAAATGAGGGATCACCGAGGAATAGATCAAAGACATTGTCACGTACATTTCTCGTCATTTCCTGCATGTAGCCGAGATCACTCTGATAACTCTGAAGTTTTGTTTCTCCTATATCCCTGAAGCTCAGGCTCAAGATGAAAGGATCAGCGTCATAGATCACTCCTGCATCGAATCCGAATCCGGTACCGAGAACGGCAGGAAGGTCAGTAGGGATCTGATCGTCCCCGAGCAACTGCGCCACATTGTCTGTTTCTACGTACTCTCTCGCCATCGCCTGATATACATTCTTCGCGTTCGCACCGATATAGAGTTTGTTATCTCCTAGCGGGATTTTGAAGGAACCACCGTAGGCAATGGAAAAACCGCTTCGGTAATCAATGAGAGCATCTGAATCCGTTGTATACTGTGAAACTTGGAGTTCGTTGGAAAAGTTGAGACCGGCACCGAGACCGAAAAAGGCGGCGCCGAGCGTGTAACTCTCCGAAAAACCTACTCCATCACTGAAATCCGCGTGTGAAAGCACTTCTGTGGGGTTTTCGAAGTCCCCGTCGAACTCCTGTGCATACTGCTGTGCGGCGTCGATGAATTCCGGATCGAACTGAGCGTTCAGACCGGCTCCGATCCCCGTAGTCTGAAATTCATTCTTCCTCACTATACCCGCTGGATTCGTGAACAGAGCAGATACGCCTTCGGCTGTAGGACCCTGCACACCTCCCATCGCAAGAGTTCTTGCGTCCAGGAACCGCATAGGCGAGATATAGGTCTTGGCTGATACCGGGAAGGCAGCAACCGAGCATAGCAGAATGAGTAAAAGAATTATTCTTCTGTATCTCACCATCACACCTCCCCTGTCAGATCGGAGAGAATTGCTTCTGCAAAGGATATGATAGTGTCGAGTTCAGTATTCACCTGAGTACCGACAGTCTCCGTTATAAACCCTACATTGTTGACCGTGACTTTCAGGCTTGCTACTTTTTCCCTTATCCGGTCTACATTGACTGACAGAGCCCCGATACTTCCCCCGCTCATCTCGTACTCGAAGAGTGTATCATTCGCAATCATTGAATTGACCTTTTCCAGATATTCATTCAGATCAGGTACGATCGTGAAGGATTCGATGACGATAGCCGCACTGCTGTTGAAGACGGTGGTCATGGTAAAGACATTCCGGTAGCCTGTGGTATCCGGTACACTGGGGAAGGTAACACACTCGTCAGTAATAGATCCGTAGGGTTCGAGGTAGGCGAGAAGCTCCTCACTCGTCAGAAAAGGGTTATCCTCAAACTCTTTGAACAGGTTCACCTCCTTGGCTTCCTGGAAGATATCTGATTTCAGCAGGTCACAGGAACTGAACAGCAATACGACTGCAACGAACAGAACGAAGAGTACTTTCCTTGATTTCATGATTCACCTCTCTCGTAACATAGATTTGATTATCCATTCAGCAGAAAACATACACTGAGAGTGCAGCCCCCATATCACGGGAGCACCATCAGTATATCTTTCTTACTGTTGTCATATATTCTAACTCAGAGACAGCATGTTTCGAGGTAGGTTATATCATATTTTTTTTCTAAGCATTTTCTTTTTTAAATATCGGAATTTTCCGAGAGTTTCTTATATTCTATTTTCTTAAAGGTAATTAAACCTATTCATAGGTAGATCAAACATGAAAAAGAGAGAAACAACACATATGATATATATGAATTTCTTCGAGAGCGCACAATCCATTCAGCATGAGTTTATAGCCCATATGTCATAACAATTTAGAGAAAAAAAGGAAGAGGCGAAGAGTGTTATTCGTAGAACCCTATCTCCAGACCTACCTTGAACAGTTCGAAATCGCTTTTCAGCTTGAACTTTTTCATGATATTCGATTTGTGAGAAGATACGGTCTTTACTGATATGTGATAAAAGGATGCAATATCTTCCGGAGTCGTCCCGTTCAGAAGGGAGAAGAAGATCTCCTTCTCTCTCCGGCTCAGGAGATTCATTTCCTGAGCTCTATCATCAAGAGCCTCTGCATGACGCACATTCTTTGCCAGGAGATTTGCTGAGTTGTGGCAAAAATAACTCTGCCCGTCGAGCACAGTCTTCACCGCTGTTACAAATGTCTCATCAGTACAGGTCTTCGATACGATGCCGTCAACACCTGTTTCGACCAGAGTCCTCACCTTAACCTCACTCAACCTTCCCGAAACCAGAAGGACTGCTGCCTTCTTCCGAATATATTTGATCTCCTGGATAAGGTTCGGGATATAGACATCATTATAGTCATCAATGATGATCGTAAGGTCGGGTGACAGCTCCCGGTAACGAGTGAGCGCATCATTCACGTCTGTATCTTGGTCGATTCTGATGTTCTTTTTCAGGTCTCCATGAAGGATTTTTTCAATACCGGAAAGAATAAGATTCTGTCGTCCTACGAGAAGAATAGCATTCGTACTACGTGGTTTCCTGCTCACAACAAAGGTGCTCCTCCTGTATCCTCTGATGTCCAAACTTGTAAGTGTCTTCTTTATGCGTACAGTATATGTAATAACAGTATACGTCAAACATTGTTCATGTACATGTAAAATATTTCCGAAATGAATATAAGAATTTTCCGAGATTGCTGATTTAATAGCGTAAAATCGAGATTACTCACAGCGCTACAGCAAGAACACTTTCCTTCGGTCAGGAGGAAATTCTGCCGGGAGGATGTTTTTCCTGCCGTCTCCCTTCTCTTCGATCCTCCGGTTAGGATTTTTGAGTCTACCTGTATATGCACCGATGAGACTTCAGCCGGGCACACAGAACACATCTTCGGGTTCATATATTTTTCACGTTTTCATGATCATTTCTTAAACTTCTGGGGGCAGGATGAGTTAAACCATGAGGTTTCAAGGAGTTAAGAAATGAATAAAATCAGTACAGTATTGTTCGTTCTCCTGTTTTCCTTTGCAGCTTTTGCACAGGGTCAGCAGGAACCCGCATTGGATACCCAGAACGTATCCGAAGACAAGGCCAAATACGTTTTCCTTTTTATAGGTGACGGGATGGCTATGCCGCAGATAAACGCTGCCGAAGCGTATATGAGTGCTCAGAATGGAACGAAACCTGGAGTCAGCAGACTCGGTTTCACGCAGTTCCCGGCACAGGGACTTACCACCACCTACGATGCAGGGTCCTTCATCACCGACTCTGCCTCCGCAGGAACAGCCATCGCGAGCGGGAATAAAACTCTGTCAGGCGTGATCAACTATGATGAGACAAAAACCAAGACGTTCAAGACGATCGCAGAATATGCAAAGGAGTCCGGGAAGAAGGTCGGTATCATCTCAAGTGTGAACCTCGACCACGCTACACCAGCCTCTTTCTATGCAAAACAGAAGAGCAGAAGTGATTATTATGAAATCAACATGCAGCTTGCAAACAGTGACTTCGATTATTTCGCCGGTGGTATGGTACGGGTAGACAAAACTCCTGCAGGCGAAAAATCAGCCCATGCTCTCATGGAAGAGAAGGGCTGGAACATTGCTTCAAGCAGAGAGGAACTCAACGCTCTCACTCCTGGAAATAATCAGGTGTACGCCTATTACGGCACAAGCTTCACACGAAATTCACTCGATTATGCTCTGGACCAGGAAGCAGATGATATCAGCCTTGCCGAGTATACAAAGAAAGGTATAGAGCTTCTCGATAACGAAGAAGGGTTTTTCATGATGGTTGAGGGCGGAAAGATCGACTGGGCATGTCATGCGAATGACGCAGCCTCTTCGATCAGCAATACCATGGCCTTCGATGATGCGATCGCAGAAGCGGTTGCGTTCTATAACGCACACCCACAAGAGACTCTCATCATCGTGACCGGCGACCATGAGACCGGTGGTCTCACCCTCGGTTTTGCAGGAACGAAGTACGACTCGGCCTTCAAAGAGATCGCCAAACAGAATATGTCGTATGAAGCGTTCGACACCTTCGTTCTCAAACCTTTCAAGGCTGAAACTGCAGGAAAGGGCACCCTCGCAGAGCTGCTTCCTGAGATTGAGAAGAACTTCGGACTCACAGATCTTAACGACTATGAATCGACCATGCTTGCAGATGCTTTCGAAAGAAGCATGAAAGGCGATGAGGTTATCACCTCCAAGACGCAGGATTATCTCCTGTACGGTGGATACGAGCCTCTGACTGTGACCATCACCCACCTGCTCAACCAGAGAGCCGGTCTTGCCTGGACTTCCTACTCTCACACCGGTGTCCCCGTACAGACTTTTGCGCTTGGTGTCGGTCAGAACCTGTTCAATGGATATTATGATAACACCGATATCTTCAGGAAAATCTATTCGATCATGATCTCTGACGATGCTGCTCCCATGGCATAAGAACAGAAACACACATCAATAGGAAACAATCGATTACGTGACGGGGAGAGCTCTGCTCTCCCTGCTTTCACGACTTTCAAGAGGAAGATCATGTTCATTGCAGAGAAAAATACACGGAAAGATATCATATTCACAGGTGTGATCTGTATGCTCACACTGCTCACGTTTTTCATACCCGGCGGTTTCGATGAGAGAAAACAAGGAAACAGTATCAGGGCCCGTGCCGAAATCATCGAAGTTGATAACAGTGAACTGGAACAGTACGGGATCGTGAAGACAGGCAATCAGGGTGTCACACTGAAGATACTGAACGGGCCTTTCAAGGGACTGGAGACAAAATCGAATAATATGCTTATCGGAAAGCTCGAGCTCGATAAGATGTATGCCGTAGGGGATATTGCCCTTACCACCATAGATATGGATGAGCAGGGCGAGTTTGTATATGCGAACCCGGTGGATCACTACCGCCTGCGGACAGAAGGAATCCTCCTGTTCCTCTTCTCAGGTCTTCTTGTGCTCTATGCAGGATGGACCGGGATAAAAGCCCTGGTCTCTTTCGTTTTCACAGGAATGATGATCTGGAAGATCCTTCTTCCCGGTTTTCTCCTCGGCTTCTCCCCGATCCTCATCTCCCTTCTTGTTGTCGCTGTAATCTCCGGTGTCATCGTACTGCTCGTAGGAGGGCTTTCCCTGAAGGGACTTATCTCTCTGCTCGGGACGTTGGCAGGTGCCGGCTTCACCGCGATCTTCTCAATACTCTTCGGTACACTGTTTCATATTCACGGAGCGGTGAAACCATTCTCTGAAAGCCTCCTCTACTCCGGGTATGGCCATCTGGATCTTCATGCCATCCTCATATCGGGAATATTCCTTGCTTCCAGCGGTGCCGTTATGGATATCAGCATGGACATCTCTGCTTCAATGTATGAGATACGGCAGAAGAAACCCGACATCCATCCAAAAGAACTCATTATCTCGGGAATCAAGGTCGGACGGGCAGTCGTAGGAACAATGACAACTACCCTGCTTCTCGCGTATTCGGGAAGCTATACTGCCGTTCTCATGGTCATGATGGCACAGGGTACTCCGGCAGCCAATATACTGAATCTGACGTACGTGAGTGCGGAAATCCTTCATACACTCGTAGGGAGTTTCGGTCTGGTGCTCACCGCACCACTTACCGCTCTGATCGGAGGCTTCATCTACGCACGGACAGAAAACCTACCCAGTGGATGATTCATGAGAAGTGAACACTCCTGAAGGGAAGCATGACCCAAATCTATCTTCTGCACGAAACCGTTCCAACGGAAATCCACAGGCTCATGATGTCTTCAACAAAGGCATGTGAGCCTGCTACCTGAAAGAAGGATCAATCACCTAAGCACATCACAGACGCTCTTTATATCCAAGAACACCCATTTCATGTCCGAAGTACTTTTTCCATGATACATCAACTATTTCCGAAGTGGATCTCATTCACTCTATCCCCTTCTTTTTCCCTCTTCTCTCCAGTATTCCCTTCCGTTAGAGTCTCAAACACGATATGCTGAGCAGAAAAAGGGAGCTCGGCATTGAGCTGAACCATACCTGAGGAGAGAGGATTATATGAAACATTACGTTCTTTTAAATTTCGAGGAAGGATTTCTGGATGAGGAGTTTTTCTCCGTGATGAACAAAGCCTTCAGTGATATGCAGGAAGCGATCGCAGGAATGACCGGGTTTGAGATTAGAAAAAACATCGTAGAGAGAGATTCCAATGCTGATGTGATGCTGCGCGTGGACCTGAAAGAGAAAGAGGATCTAAAGATTTATCTCGAACATCCTCTCCATGTAGAGTTCGCTCAGATGATCGCCCCTCACAAGGTGAAGATGACAACGTTCGACTGCGAATAGAATGCCGACAGGTGGTGCCGGCAAGATATCTGTTTAGGTAA
>CAXXSP010000041.1:0-20221 GCA_963676605.2 Sphaerochaetaceae bacterium
AACTGCAGGAGGGTCGACTCTGAGAATATCCAGATACCGCAAACCAGGCCGAAGGATGCGAGATGGGTGATCTGCTTTCTGACCGAAGGATCCTTCACCCAGAAGACAACGGTGAAGGCCGCGAGAGAGAGAAGTGAGATGAGAATAGCTACCACTAGGTTGATCCTGTTCTCATATATGACGTCCATGATCAGAGCTTCGCCTTCTCCTATGAGAATAGGGTTGAGATAGCCGGCAAATTCCTTCGTAGGGGAAGTGAATGTAATCTTCAGCACCTTCCCGAGGTTCTCCTGTACAGGAAGTCTGACCAGCTGCCAGGACGAGGGGTAAGGAAGATGAAAACCGGAGAAGGTGTCAGTAATGTTGTAGTCAAAGATCACTTCTTCACCGACCGTAACTCTGATATCCATCATCGATGAACGTAATCTCATGATGGAATAGGGGAAATCTTCCTCCGTGATTTTTCTTTGGATCGTATACGTCTCTCCGGGATCAAGATCGATGTCGTAGGGAAGAGTAAAGTTCGTCACGACGGTATTTCTGTACGAGACCATCCAATCGGAATTGAGCGGTGCGACCTTCTTCCTGTTCATCTCCAGCTCAGGGGTTTCTGTCGAGAGGATAAGCAGGCCGAGAGTGAGGAGAATGACAATGAGGAGTATGATGTTGGAGATTTTCTTCACGGTGCTATTCTTCTGCTCTTTCTGCATACTATTCATCCATTTCTCTTTAGAGCGAAACATTAAACCCTGCTGAGATCACACAGTCATGCTCTCTGATGTCTGAATGAAATATATCATGTATGGGGATAGAAGTAAATTGTGTCATAGGTTGCGCTTCACCTTACTCCTATATCTGCATTGTATTCTCTGATACACACGGGGTGTCAAGGAATTATGACTCTATGGTACAATAGTGTATCTCGTGAATAAAGAGGGTAACTATGTACATCTCACATATTGATGAAATAAGTTCAAAAAGAATTGAGAACGAGGTGACTTCAGGAGTCACAAAGCAGGTTCTGGTCTCCCCAGAGCAGGGTTGGGGCGACTATGTGATGCGACGCTTCGTACTTGATGCCGGCGGTTACGCCCCGAAACACTCCCATCCCTGGCCTCACATCGTCTATGTTCTCGAAGGTGAGGGTGTTCTCTTCTTTGAAGGAGAAGAGCATCCTCTGAGTGGCGGTTCGGTATCCTATGTCCCCAGTGATACACTCCATCAGATACGGGCTTTATCGGATAACGGGCCTCACCTTTCTCTGTATAGTTCCTCCCGAAGGAGATGTGTGATGGATCGCGAAGTATATGACCAGTTGCTTGAGTATGTACTCCATCTCGATACTCCGAAGGAGAATACGGAACGCCTCCAGGCCTGCCGGCCCTATTTTGACTCGGTGACGAGCGATGTAGTCATGGCTCTTGTCGATGACGTGATGAAGAACGTTGATGATATCGAGAAGGTGAAAATTCTCGTGACACGTATGATTCACTCCTTCAGCAAGGGAATCAATCGGGAGAAGAGACCCTTTCCCCGTCATATCGATCCGATAGAGAAGCTTCTAGAAAGAAACGATCTCATCAATGAACAGCTTGCTCTCTGCTCTGATGCCTTGAAGATGGCGAGGACCGACGGGTTTAGCCGAGAACTCCGTACTCTGCTGGATCAGCAGGTCACAACGATCAGTCAGCTCATCAGCCATTACCAGGAGAAAGAATATCGCCTATTCCCGCTGGTGGAAAAATTCATTACTGAACATCGCTGCGTGCAGCTGATGTGGGCCATCCACGATGATATCAGGAAGACGCTGACAGAACTCTCCTCCCTCTCCAAAGAAGAGAGTTCAGGGATTGATGAGTACAACAAGGCTTTCGGAGCACTCTTTTTCGATATGAAGACGATGATCATGAGGGAGGAGCAGATCCTCTTTCCTGAGGTGATCCGGATGGTCCCGGAAAATGCCCTTCTTACCATGAACGAGGATCAGCTTGAGAGCGGGAAAGCCGCATTCACCAGTGAACGGGATGCTGACGAGAAGGTTGACCTGCTTACGGGAAATCCCACCCTCCGCCAGATCGTCTCCATCTTCAATAATCTTCCCGTCGATATCACCTTCATTGACGAGAATGACGAGGTTGTCTTTTTCAGCACTCCCGACCACCGGGTCTTCCACCGGTCCAAGGGTATTATCGGGCGGAACGTGAAGAACTGTCATCCGCCGAAATCTCTTCATGTCGTGGAGAAGATTCTCGCCGCCTTCAAAGCCGGCACGAGGGATACTGCCGAGTTTTTCATTGTCATGAACTCTCAGAAGATCCGGATCGAATACCGTGCGATCCGGAATGAGGAGGGAGTCTACAAAGGAACCCTCGAGATCACCCAGGAGATATCACATCTGCAGGAGCTGACTGAGCCGAAGCGGCTCCTTGACTGGGACTGATCACTTATACCGCAGCCACTTCACTATCTCCTTCAGGGAGCCTTTCTTCCCTGTAAGGAGAATTCCCACTCTGAATATCTTTGAAGACATCCACAGAGATCCCGCGATGGAGGCCAGAAGGATGGCGAAGCAGAGACCAAGTTCCCAGAAGGAGGGGGTATCGATCATGACCCTGATGAACATCACCATCGGAGAGGTGAGCGGAAAGTAGGAGAGCGCCACCGTGAGCACTGAGCGGGGATTCATCACCAGTGTCGATATCATGACCATCGGGATGACAAGGAATATGATGAGAGGCCAGGAGAGCTGTCCCAGATTCTGTTCATTCTCCGCCGCGGCTCCGAGAGCCGCGTAGATCGACGAGTAGAGGCTGAAGGCGGTGAGGAAGAAGAGGAAGAGCAGGCCGAGACGTCCTGCAGAGAAGGAAGAGGGGAGGGAGAGATCTCTGAACAGGATCTGTATGATCAGGGCCGCTGCAATCCAGATAAGGTACTGCAGAAGTCCCGCACTGCCGATTCCGATGATTTTTCCTGCCATGATCTCGCCCGGTCGGGCCGAGGAGAGGAGTACCTCGACTGTCTTCGAAGTCTTCTCTACAACGACCGATCGTCCGATCATCTGACCGTACAACAGGGTGGACATATAGAGCAGCATGATGAAGGAGATCGCCGTGATGATCACGGTGAACATATCTTCCCCATCCGTATCGCCTGAGGAGGTGACTTTCTTCATGACAGGGACGGGAACACGTGAGAGTTCCCTATACTCCTGCTCCGAGAACCCTGAATCAAGGAGCCTCTCGGAGAGTACAATATCTCCCAGAACCGCACTGACCATCTGCGAGTAGATGTAGTCGGTTCCTGTAGTTGAGTAGTAGGTGAAAAAGTCGATATCGGTGAGATCTCCGCCGATAGCTACAATCCCCTGAAGACTGTCATTGTCGAGTAATTCTTCCTTGAGTGACTCCAGGTTATCTCCCTGTACAATCTGCACTCCCCGCGGCTCAAAAGCCGCCTGCAGGGCAGAGACGACGTCATCTCCGGTACCTGTGACGGCAATCATCGATCCTTCCTGAACCTGTCCTTCTCCATTCGAAAGAATGGTGGGCAGCACCGTGACGGCGAAGATCAGGAAGGGGCCGAGAATGGTGATGATAAGGAAGGTCTTCGTATGAGCGACTGCTCTGAATTCATGATCTGCAATGATACGTATCTTTTCTTTTCTCAGCATCTTATTCCTCCTTGTCGCCTACAAGCGATACAAACAGAGAATGGAGGGAGGGAGAACTCAGTTCGTACCTCCTGATTGAAATTCTGCCTGCAAGGGCAGCGAACAGGGCATCGGTATCGGCGTCTTCTTTCAGGAGCATTTCTATGTACGACGGGTATTCGATCAGCTTCTCCACCTGAGGCAGATCCCTAATGACCGAGGCATCCCCTGTGAACTCTATAATGAGAGAGTTGTTTCCCCGCCTGCTTTCTTACCTCCTGTACAGGGCCGTACAGGAGGGCCTTTCCCCTGTTCATGAGCAGTATCGTGTCACAGATCTTTTCCGCCTGTTCCATGATATGTGTCGAGAACAGGATTGTCTTTCCATTTCGGGAAAGATTCATGATCACTTCCCTCATCCTGTCGGTGCTTACCGGGTCCAGTCCGCTGAACGGCTCATCAAGGAAGACAATCGCCGGATCATGAATCACTGAGGAGATGAACTGAACCTTCTGGGCCATTCCCTTGCTCAGTTCCTCAACCTTCCTCTCCTTCCATTCGAGGAGGTCAAACTGTTCCAGCCAGTAATCGATCGCCTTATTCAGGGTTTCGGTATCTTTTCCTTTCAGACGTCCCAGATAGAGCAGGAGGTCATGAACTTTCTCCTTCCGGTATAGCCCTCTTTCTTCCGGGAGATATCCAATCTGTTCCATGTCTTCATCAGCGAGAGGGCGTCCGTCAAAGAGGATAGATCCCGAATCAGGCGCGATGATATTCATGATCATGCGGATGGTTGTCGTCTTTCCGGCACCGTTGGGGCCGATGATTCCCGTGATCTTTCCTTTCTCTCCGCGGAACGACAATCCGTCTACGGCAGCAACACTGCCGTAATGCTTGGTGACCTGCTGTAACTCTATCATGAGGTATGAATCTCCTTCAGGCAGAAGTGTTCAGAGCCCTATGCGGCTGCAGAGGGGATGAAAGTATGAAATAGCCTCTGCAGGTGAAAGTATACCACATTGGCACAGAGGTTCAAGGGAGGGGAAAAAACCGGCAGCAGGTCTGCTGCCGGTACTGATAAACATGTTCTCAGATGTTGTTATTTAAAGAAGGTGTGTCGGAGCCATCGCTGGGTTTTTACAGCGTCTCCCGCTGTTACGAGATCCCTGATTTCATCAAGTACGGAAGGAGTCAGCTTCTCTTCAATCATCTGCAGGAATTCGACACTTTCTCTCAGAGCCCCTTGACCGTCTTCTCTGTATGGGTACTGATCCATGGAGAGCCATCCGTCATACCCGGTCTCTTTCAGCCAGAAAAGCGTTTCGACGTAGAGAGGGAAATGTACAGAGCCGACAATCATGTCATCATCCCAAGAGTTGTAGTTGTCATTGAAATGCATGTGGAACAGTTTCCTTCCGTATTCCTGCAGAATAACTATGGATTCAGCGACATTTTCTCCCGCGACAAAGGCGTGACCTGTATCGATGCAGACTCCTACGTTATCCAAGCCGGTCTCCTTTGCGAGAAGAAGCGTGTCTGAGGCACGTGCCATAAATGAGAAATTTCTCGGTTCTTTCGGTTTATACTCGAGGGCGAAACGGATATCAGGAGCAGAGGCCGCAACCTTAGCTATATTCTCCATGAGCCAGTGTCTCTCCTGAACAAGATGGGACTGAAGGACGTAGTCATACCCATCCTGCCCCGGCCAGATATTCAGTGTGCCGCAGCCCAGCTTTCTTGCCATCTCAACACATTCGAAGGTATATTCAAGAGCCTGTTCCCGTATACCGGGATCCTTCGCGGAAAGGCTTCCACGTCCCCACCGTTTCTGGCTGAAGTGGTCAGGAATTATCGAAACACATTTCAGATTGTGTTTAGCGAGAAGTTCTCCCATCTGATCGGTCGTGGCAGGGTCTACATCCCAGGTCCCGACAAGTTCCACTCCTGTGACTCCGGTGATTTCAGATGCCTGTCTCAGGAGTGTCTCCTTGGGCAGTTCATCCTTATACCCTGATGAAAGAAATCTATCGCAGGTATTCCCGAGATTTCCCAGTATGATCGAGTATTTGCTCATCCGTCTTACCTCCTATTCTCTTCTATCTATGACACTGTCACGCATCATCAGCGTTCCGCTTACAAGCAGGCTGCTCGGCGCGTGGGTTCTCCGTACTTCAAGCCGTTCGATGAGAATCTCGGCTGCGGCGCTTCCTATCTGCATGTTCGACACCTTTACCGAACTCAGATGGGGTTCGAGCATCGAGGACATTGGAAGATCGTCGAACCCGACGATCGAAATGTGCTCGGGAACATGGATTCCGCTCTCTTTCAGTGCTTTGATGGTTCCGAATGCAGCGACATCGTTGTAGCAGAATACAGCCTGAGGAAGAGTGCCTTCTCCTTCCAGGCGTCTTTTCATATCTTCATACGCGCCGTTGAATCCCGGCCTTACCTCGAGAAAGGCGGATTCATCCCCTCTCATGCCGAATTGCTGAAGGGCGAGGGCAAAACCTCGCTCTCTCATCAGGATGTTTCCAGTTTTAACACTGCTGGTCACCATGCAGATATCTTTGTGCCCGGTTGCGACAAGGTGTTCCACAACATTGTAGACAGCTCCGATATTCGCCATATCGACGAAGTCACAGGGGATATGCTCAAAGTAGGTGTCGATCACCACGTAGGGTACATTCAGCCGGGAAAGGCCTTCCACCTCCGCTGCACTGAGTTCGGTTCCGAGAATGACGACTCCTTTCGGCTGCCGGTTCGCGACTTCTTCGGTGAAAGCCTCAATCGACTCAAGATGGTGATCGAATATCTCCAGGGTATAGCCTGAATCCTTCACGACTCTGTTGATGCCGTCTATATAGTGGATGATAAAGATATTCTGATCCTCGCTGAGAAAGATACCGTGCTTGCTCAGGCGGGCGAAGAGGATAAACCCCCGGCTGGGGTGAGCCACAGCCCGTTCTCCCGGTACGCGGTAGTTCATCTCCCGTGCGATCTCGATGATTTTCATCCTCGTCTGATGGCCTACACCCTTGTGTCCGTTCAGTGCCAGAGATACTGTCGTCTTGGAAACATTCGCTCTTTTTGCAATTTCTTTGATGCCCATACAGACAGCATACAGGCGAGTCATATCGGTGTCAAATGTTTAAACTAAATTTAGTGAAAAAATTTAGTTATAGCGGTTAAACTATGCTAAATAAGTGGAATCATGATAAAAACGTGTGCAAAACATTGTTTTTGAAGTCTGATGTGGATGGTGTTTACTAAATTAATTAATTATCGTTTGACTTCTCAAAACTGGTCGTTTAAAATACAGACACAGACTGTAAAGGAGGAATAACAGTATGAAGAAACTACTTGTTTTAATGCTGCTCGTGCTTATCGCAGGACCGGCACTGTTCGCTGCGGGAGCTGGAGAAGAGGAAGGCTATGAGATCGTTGTCGTCCCTAAAGATGCATCGAATCCGTGGTTCGTCAGAATGGCGGTCGGTGTTGACGAATATGCCGAAAAGACCGGTATCAATGTATACCAGAGGGGCACGGCACAGATAGATGCTACACTCCAGGCACAGCTCATTCAGGACCTGATTGCTCAGGGTGTTGATGCACTGTGTGTCGTTCCTGTAGACCTCGAATCACTTGAACCTGTGCTTGCTCAGGCCCGTGACGCGGGAATCGTCGTCGTCACACACGAAGGTGCTGACCTGGAGAATGTCGATTATGACATTGAGGCCTTCAGTAACGCCGGCTATGGTGCATTCATCATGGACAACCTTGCGGAAGCGATGGGAGAAGAAGGTGTCTATACAACAATGGTAGCATCTCTTACCAACGGTTCTCATAATGAATGGGCAGATGCAGGTGTTGCTCACCAGAAGGCTGCCTACCCGAAGATGCAGCTTCTCGAAGCTGAAAAGAGAGTTGAGTCAAACGACAACGGAGATGTTGCGTACAACGTCGCGAAGGAACTTTTCAAGAAGTATTCCAACCTGAAGGGAATCATGGGGACTTCTTCCTATGACGCTCCGGGTGTTGCACGTGCTCTTGATGAACTCGGACTTATCGGAAAGGCGTTTACCTCCGGTACCGGTATGCCTCTCGACAATGCAGAACTGCTGGAAAGCGGAGTTGTCAAGTCTCTTACTCTCTGGGACCCCGCACTTGCCGGTCAGGCCATGATCGCCCTCGCAGTCAAGATTCTTGACGGTGAAACGATCTCCGCTCCTCTCGATCTCGGTGTTGATGGATATACCAACATGAAGTTCAAGAGCGGAAGCGATACTGTTCTCGAAGGAGAAGGATGGATAGTCATCAACGCAGATAATGTGTATGACTTCGGTTTCTGATGATTTGAATGTGTTTTCTGCCCTGTCGGACTTTTTGTGTTCGGCAGGGCAGTCTTGTATTATGATGAGAGAGATGAGAACATGTACAGAGAGAGGGGGGCATCATGGGTGAAAGTCTGTTCAGAGCCGACGGTATCTATAAATCGTTCGTAGGCGTTCAGGCACTGAAGAATGTATCGTTTGAAATCAGGCCTGGAGAGATTCACTGCCTTGCGGGAGAGAACGGCAGTGGGAAATCAACGTTGATCAAGGTGATCAGTGGAGTGTATACACCCGATGCGGGGCGTATGGAGTTCAATGGTCACCGGTACGAGAAGATCACACCTATCGAAGCCATCAATAACGGTATTCAGGTCATTTATCAGGACTTTTCTGTATTCTCAAATCTCACCGTGATGGAGAATCTCGCGTTCAACAGCGAGCTTGCCGACGGAAAGAAACTGGTGAACTGGAAGAGGATGAGAGAGATCGCCGAGGAGGCTGTTGCCAAGATTGATTTCAAGGTTGATCTGGATGCGTACGTCGGGTCCCTGACAGTCGCGGAGAAGCAGATGGTCGCCATCAGCCGCGCGCTTATTTTCAATACGAAGCTCATCATCATGGATGAACCTACGACTGCCCTTACAAAGAAGGAAGTGAAAAACCTGTTCGACATTATCCTGAAACTGAAAGAACGGGGTATAGCAATCCTTTTTGTAAGCCATAAGCTTAATGAGGTGTTTGAAATCTCGGAGAATTATACGATTCTCCGTAGCGGTGAGCTTGTAGCTACAGGATCGACTGCTGATCTCGATGACCATAAATTCTCCTATTACATGACAGGACGTGAATTCGTAAAACGTCATTTCGTTCCTGTAAATGTTTCTGAAGAACCGGTCTTTGAAGCACGATCCGCAGGAATAGAAGGAGTGTTCGAGGATATCTCGTTTAAAGTCCATCGCGGAGAGATCGTGGGAATCACCGGACTTCTCGATTCCGGACGATCCGAGCTTGCCCTCTCGATGTTCGGTATAAAACCCATTGAAAGGGGCTCGTACCTGATCGGAGGGAAGAATGTCTCTCTCACGAGCCCGGGGGAGGCTATCCGTCATAACCTCGGATATGTTCCCGAAGACCGACTGAGCGAAGGTCTGTTCCTCCCGCAGAGTATTGCAGAGAATATTATCATTTCAGAGATCGACAGGCTCACCAAAGGAGCCGGTATCGTCGATAGAGAAAAACGACGTGCCGAGATCGATAAGTGGGTGAAGGAAATGGCTATCGCGACCCCTGATGCGAACAATGCCTGTCAGACACTCTCAGGGGGGAATCAGCAGCGTGTAGTGCTGGCTAAATGGCTCGCATGCAACCTGGATATCCTCGTTCTGAACGGTCCTACGGTCGGTGTCGATATAGGCTCCAAACATGATATTCATGGAATCCTTCAGGAACTGGCGAAAGATGGGCTCGGACTCGTCATCATCAGTGATGACCTGCCGGAAGTCCTTGAAAACTGTTCTAAGGTGATTGTGATGAAATCCGGTCGAATCGTAGCGGAAATGAAAGCCGATGAAACAGATGAACAGACGATTCTGTCGTACATGCTGTAGGAGGAAGAGAGATGAGTACCCATACGAAATCTATGATAAAACGGCTCTCACGGCGGAATGAACCCTATATCTTTCTTGTTCTTCTTGCCCTGTGTGTTCTGATAGAAGTGCGCTCCGGACAGTTCTTTTCACCGAATAATCTCGTGGACATCGCTTCGGCACTGATTGTCCCAGGACTGTTCGCTATCGGCGCATTTCTTGTTATCATTTCAGGGGGAATCGATGTATCGTTTCCTGCTCTCGCTTCCTTGAGTGTCTATGCGACAACGAAGCTTCTCCTTGATCTCAACTATGAGGGAGGAGTATGGATCGCAATCGTCCTGGCCCTCGTGTTCGGTGCCCTGCTCGGAGCTTTCAACGGTCTGTTCATCGGTTACTTCAAACTGCCGGCACTGATAGTTTCCCTCGGTTCTTCAAGTGTGTTTAAGGGACTCATGCAGGGTGCTCTGAAATCACGTCAGCTCACGATCATTCCTCAGGGAATGAGGGACTGGGGGACTGCAGCACTCTTTACGGCAGAAAACTCTGTGTCAGGACTGACCAGCCGCATGCCGGTCACCTTCATCGCGTTTCTGATCGTTCTTGCCGGAGTCTCTGTCATGCTCCGCTATACGATGTTCGGAAGGGGAATCTACGCGATAGGGGGCAGCGAGACCAGTGCCCACCGTGCCGGTTTCAATGTCGTCAGGACGAAATTCATCATGTACATCATGGTGGGAATGATCGCAAGCCTTGCGGGTGTCATCAGAGTATGTATGATGCAGCAGGCTCATCCTACCAACATGTTCGGTATGGAAATGAATATTATCGCGGGTGTCGTTCTCGGCGGAACGGCGATCACCGGAGGACGCGGAACACTCTTCGGCTGTATGCTGGGTACCCTCCTTATCGTCATCGTACAGAACTCCCTGATCCTTATCGGGGTCCCGACCTCCTTCAGGAGCGTCTTCACTGGAGCTTTGATCATCATCGGAACCGGTGTAAGTGCCTATCAGGTAATACGGATGAACCGGACACGGCGAACAAAGACCAGAACACAGGAGGTGGCATGATGAGCAGCGCGACACTTCGACCGATACATCGTCTTGAACAGGTATACAGAAGCGACCGGCATGTATGGCGCCTTGTCCTAATGATCATCCTCTGGATGCTCTTCATGGCGATTACACGCTTTGGCAAGTTCTATTCACTTCTCAATTTTCAGACCATGGCAGCCCAGTTTCCCGAGTTCGGTCTGATGAGCCTCGGCGTCATGATCGCAATGATTACAGGAGGTATCGACCTTTCCGTAGTCGGTGTAGCGAACCTCACCTCCATATTCATGGCGTTTCTGCTGATTCATCTGACAGATGCTGCAGGGAATATCCCGTCATATGCTATTCCAATCGTCTTTCTCCTCGCGATAGGTATCGGTGCAACTCTCGGTATCTTCAATGGGATTCTGGTATCGAAATTCCACATTCCCCCGATTCTGGCGACCATGGGTTCAGGAGAACTTTTCACAGGTATATGTCTTGCTTTCACGAACGGGAATGCCGTCAGTAAATTCTCCCGAACCTATTCTATGACCATCAACAACAGAATGTTCTCTCTGATTCCCGTGCAGCTGGTGATCTTCGCCGTTATGGCCGTTCTTATCTGGTTTCTCCTCTCCAGGACAGTATATGGATCAAAACTCTATATGCTCGGGACAAGTGAGACTGTTGCGAAATTCAGTGGATTGAAGACAGACTCACTTCTCATCAAGACCTACATGCTCAGCGGTATATGTGCAGCGCTCGGCGGTATGATCATGCTAGCCAACTACAATTCAGCAAGGGCTGACTATGGTACGGTGTACACCCTTCAGTGTGTGCTCATCGTGGTTCTCGGCGGCGTGAATCCTATCGGGGGAAAGGGGAAGATCAGCGGAGTCGTTCTTGCCATTATCCTCCTTAGAATGCTTGAAACCGGCCTGAACAGGTTCCCGTCTATCAGCAGCTACTACATCTCTCTCATCTGGGGCGGCGTTCTCATTCTCGTCATGGTTCTCAATTATTTTTCTGAGAATTCCATGAAGCCCAGGGTGAAAACTGGAACAGCTGCAATGAAAACAGAGTAGGGAGAGACAGATATGAAAACTATTCGCGTTCTCCTCGCGGGAGAGTCATGGGTATCGGTGAGTACCCATCATAAGGGTTTTGATTATTTCTCATCAGGGATGTATGAGACTGGTCATGGATTCCTCAAAAAAGCGCTGGAAGACTCTGAGTATATCGAGTACACCCATATCCCCGGTCACCTGGTAAGTGAGCAGTTTCCTGAGTCGATGGAGGAACTCTCGAAGTACGATGTTGTGATTCTCAGTGATGTCGGTGCAAACACCCTCCTTCTCAGCAGGAAGGTGTTCCTGGAAGGAAAACCTTCTGTAAACCGTCTACGCCTTCTGAAGGAGTGGGTCGGTCAGGGCGGAAGCCTCTGCATGTGCGGTGGATATCTTTCGTTCTCAGGTATTCAGGGGGCCGCGAAATATTACCGGACTCCTCTGGAAGAGATCCTCCCTGTAGATATCTACACATTTGATGATAGAATCGAGTGTCCAGAGGGTGTGGAAGTGAAGGTGATAGATCCTGAACATCCTATCCTCGAGGGCGTACCCGAATCATGGCCACTTCTGCTGGGGTATCAGGAAGCTCCTCTCAAGGAAAAAGCCCATCTGATCGCACGAACACAGTACGGAGACCCTCTCCTTGCAGTTATGCAGTATGGAAGGGGACGCTCACTGGTGTGGATGAGTGATATAGGACCCCATTGGTGTCCTACTCCCTTTGTTGAGTGGTCAGGGTACAGCATCATGTGGAGGAACGCTGTCTCCTGGCTTGCTGCTACCTGATACAAGAAGATGCTGAAGACCAGATCAGGCTCAAGAGGGTAATTTTGACGACATCTATGAAACACATTTGATAGATCCTTCTCTCTGTTTATTACGTATTTACATGGGTGCGGGATTATATATTCTGACCGTATTATGCTTTCATACCCGTTGTGCTGGTATTGGGAGTAGGGTTTTTCCGGAGCGAGTCCTTCAAGCCATTTCTCGTAGTCGTTATGGAGTCCTCTCTCATCGTCATTGATGAACACACTTGCCGTGATATTCATCGCGTTCACTAAAGAAAATTAGTTACTCCTCAGTCTTCATCCTAGATGGTTGTTTATAATGTAATTTTATATACGATCTCTCTCTTCTTGACTGCAAGTAGAAGTACGATGAGTTCAGTATCATTAATTCGCGAGATAATCCGATAGCTGCCGACCCGATACCGCCAGTATCCTGATAGGTTTTCTGTCAGAGGTTTCCCGAGAGCGCTTGGATTCTCGCATGATTTCGAGTTTCTTCAGATATTTCAGGATTTTGATTTTTACTGAATTGTCCAGAGCAGAAAATTCTTTCTCTGCCTTTGTTTCAAATCTTATCTGCCAAGCCATTCGCTTCGATAACCTCATCTAATGTGTGTGTGCTACTTCGACCTGCTCTGAGATCCTCTTCACGTTTCTCAGCTAAATATACCATCTCCTGTTCGCTTACTTTCTCAAAAAGTGCTTCCTGAATGTAATATGTCTTTGTTCTTCCAGTCTTTTTTGCAAGACTGTCGATACGGTCAATCAATTCTTTTGGTAACCGCACTGAAATAGATTTGCTCATGGTTCTGTCCTCCATTCATGATTGTATTATATGTAATACACGTAACGCAAGTATTACATACTGTGTAATCATGTTTGATAAAGTTATTCCCCGATGATCTTGATAAGTACTCTCTTGTTTCGTTTTCCATCGAATTCAAAGTAGAAGATCTGTTCCCAGGTGCCGAAATCGAGCCTGCCTTCGGTGATGGCACAGACAGTTTCACGCCCCATGATCGTCCTTTTCAGGTGGGCATCTGCATTGTCCTCATACCCGTTATGCTGGTACTGAGAGTAGGGTTTCTCAGGAGCGAGTCCTTCAAGCCATTTCTCATAATCGTTATGGAGACCTCTCTCATCATCATTGATGAAGACACTTGCTGTGATATTCATCGCGTTTACTAGAGAAAACTAGTTACTCGTCTTTATTGATTATTATAGGAATTTTGATAAGGTAAGCAGACTATTCTCATGTTTACAGGTTTTTCTTGTCGTACCTGGCTAATGAAAGCATTCGAGGATTTAAGCTTCTATAATAAGTCTCATCGTAACCAGATATCTTCATCTTTAACCCCGGAAGCATCTCCTCTGAATTAGAACAGGTCACTATGGGATCCTGTGCGGATCAATTTTAAAACAATAGATTCTTCAACTTTCTGATAGATAAGGAGCCAGTCCGGTTGGATATGGCACTCTCTGACATCTCTATAATTCTTAGAATTAGTAAGTGCATGATCTCGATAATTTTCCGGCAAAGCTTCTCCGCTGCAAAGGAGGGTAATTACTTTTTCCAACTTTTTTGGGCTGCACCCTCTCCTGACTGCCAGCTTGTAATCTTTTTAAAACTGTCATGTGTATACCGGTTTAAGCATTAAGATCATCCATGAGATCAGAAACGCTATCAAATGGGCCATACACATCATCCTGTTCTGCAGAATCGATTGCAGCCATTGTAACTGTATTTGGTGTGTTGAGTGTTACTTCGAAGGGAAACCCTTTATGGGAAATTGCCTGCCGTAGAAACACATTCACAGCGGTAGTCATATCCATTCCGAGGTCTGCAAATATTTTCTGAGCCTGTTTCTTAATATCTCGATTCATTCTAATCGTCATGCTGGTATCCGCTTTAAGAGCCATACACATCCTCTTTCCTAAGGAATAAACACCTATAAATAGGTGTGTCTTATAAAGAATATATCATAAAATATGTCTAATGTAAATAAAACAGACATATATTAGATATAAAAAGGCGTATTTTATGAATATTTCCTATTGATGATCTCTGATAAATGGTAGTTGTTACAAACACGATAAAAAATCCATAGACTTCGTGCAGATCATATATACCCCATCTTTCCTCAACAAAATTCGAATTACTCCCCAATAATCTTGATGAGTACTCTCTTGTTTCGTTTTCCATCGAATTCAAAGTAGAAGATCTGTTCCCAGGTGCCGAAATCGAGCCTGCCTTCGGTGATGGCACAGACAGTTTCACGCCCCATGATCGTCCTTTTCAGGTGGGCATCTGCATTGTCCTCATACCCGTTATGCTGGTACTGAGAGTAGGGTTTCTCAGGAGCGAGTCCTTCAAGCCATTTCTCGTAATCGTTATGGAGACCTCTCTCATCATCATTGATGAAGACACTTGCTGTGATATTCATCGCGTTTACAAGAACCATGCCTTCACGCACGCCGCTTGCATCTATGGCTCTCTGGACATCTGAGGTAATGTTCACAAGTCCGCGACGGGACGGGAGATTGAAATGAAGTTCCTTTCTATATGATTTCATACGCTGTATCCTCCTGATTTCTCATCGTAGCATGGATACCCTGAAGGGGGAAGAAAGAGAAGGTCAGGCTGCTGCGGCAGCTCCGCTCTCACGGTCTTTCGTCATCTGCCGTACGATAAAGATGAGAAGTGTGCTGATGAAAAGGAGGATGCTGCTAGTTCTCAGTGAGAATGCAAGTGTTGTGTTCTCTGCAAGAATTGTTATTGCAACCGGGATGATCATTCTCCCAACTGTTCCCGAGAGAATATAGGAGAGAGAGATGAAGGTAGTATTTCTCGGGAACCAAGAACTTGCAACTACGATGTACATAGGAATCGTGGCTCCTGCAAAGAAGCCGGTAAGGCCGGTGAATATCAGGACAGCCGGGAGGCTGTTCGGGAAGCTGGTAGCTGCTATCAGGGAGAGCCCGGAGAGTGCCATTCCCCAGATTGAGAGGGTGAAGGGTTTTCCTCCCTTATCGAGGATAAAACTCACCAGAAGGCGTGAGAGTGAGGTTCCTATCCAGAACATCATGAGAGAGGAGGCCATCATGACGCTGCTTCCTCCCATTTCCGTCTCGACATACACCGGGATCCATGCTGCACAGGAGATCTGGGAGCCCATATAGAAGAAGATCACCAGGGTATAGAGAATGAAGGGGACATCCTTCAAAAGAGGCAGTACAGGATCCTGAGTCTCATCATGTGCTGATCCTTTCTTCTGATGTCTGATATCTGTATGACGGTGAAGTATGAGTACGACCAGAAATACCAGCGCGATCGATCCGTAGGCAAGCGGCCAGTTCTTGTTCTTGAAGGGAAGGACCAGGTAGCCGGCAAGAAGTGCCGCCGCGCCGTAGGCGAAATGAAGAAGAGAGATGTATGACCCGCGTTTCTCGAAGTACGCCGAGGCGATATAACTGTTTGATCCGCTGTCGATCAGGAACGACCCGAAGCCCAGCATGCCGTAGGCAATGAAAAGGAAGGTATTCATTCTCACCAGTGCGATAAGGGAGAAGGAGAGGATAATCATCGAGTAGCCGAGACGTATGATCGTCGTCAGTCTTGTTCTTTTCTGGATGAGAAGAATCAGTATGATCGAGAGGACGGCTCCTGCCTGCTGGGCACTCAGGAGGCCGCCGGCCTGAGTAAGGGATATCCCTGTCGTCTCCATGATATTCGTCGTGAGGGGACCGAGAATATTGTACGATATCGAGAATAGACTGAAGCCAAGGAATGTGAGAGTGAGCATGGTCCGCACCTTCTGAAATTGAGGGGATAGCCCCACTGTATCACCAATATAACTCACACTGCAATAGAGATCTGTCAGCTTTTCACTGTGGTTCCCAAAAGTAGGGTGAATAAGAATATATTTCAGGTGTACTACCTTGCGTACTTGAGAAATACCACGTACGATGGAAGCAATGAAAAAGAGTGTTAAGGTTGTTCTTCAATCATTGCTTATCGCCATACCGCTTGCTCTTCTCTTTCTTTTCCTGTTTCAGCGTTTTGTCGATACGGAGACAGAGAGTGCCCTGAAGCGGGCCTCTAAGAGAAATGAGATCCATCTCAGGTACATGGAGGGAAATCTTCAGGATTTCTACCGGACAATCAGTTCGACGATGGATGCTGTCCTTCAGGTTGCCTACGACCATCTGGATCTTCCTGATGCGTCTGTCCATCTACAGAATCTCTTCGACAGTGTCGCCTCAGAAGAGCCTCTCCTCAATGCTATCGTTCTGTTTGACAGCGAAAGACACGAGCGTGTACGAAGCTCACTCTGTCAGACAGGTTCCAATCCCATCCTTCATGCCATGGGATTGACTGTCATGGATATCGTGACAGTGGTCTCTGAACTGTCTCCTGAGGATCTGTATGTTAACTCAGCCTATGTAGCTGAAGATACGGCTCCTGAAAAAGATCCTCACCTCTACGCTGTGTTGGTGAAGGGGCTTTACCGGGACGGAAAGCTGGAAGGAATGCTGCTCTTCTCTTTGAAGGCGGTTGATACTGAAAAACTCTATGCACGGTATATAAGCACGGAGGAATCTGCCCTTGATCTGAGTGTGTGTGATGGATACGGACATGTCCTGGAGACCACAGACAGCTCTGCACCCTTTCTCTCAGGCACGGGTGATGTGTTCGATCCTGAGCTCTGGAAGAGAGTTCAGGGAGATGAGGGAGCCTTCATAGCTGACGGGATGTTCTATAAATACCTGACTGTGCATCCTTTCAGAGAGTCAGTCTCTCACAGGGAAGGAAAAAGATTCCTTGTCCTCATTGCATCTTCAACCTTGCAAGAGCTTCCTGCACTCCAGAACACATTCATTGTACGGCATGAAAATCTGAAATATCTGATTGCGTTTATTCTCCTTGCCATGCTCACTCTGCTGTTCACTTTTGTAAGGCTCAGCCGTTCTGCCCGTGAAGAAGCCGATACGGGAAATATCGTGAGTGAGAATACTCCGGAGGGAGTGCTCATCAGGAACGGAGAAGGGCGGGTGACCTTTCTCAATTCCTCACTTGAGATTTTCACCGGTTTCTCGGAAGAACTGATGAGGCAGCATCCACCCACTCTTCATCTCCTGTACAGCGAAGAAGCTGAAGACGAGCACCTGAGAAAAAAACGGCTCAAAAAGATCGGAAAGAAGCGCTCTGATTACGATGACTTCGCATGGCTCGAAGGGAACGGATATTACCTGCTCATACATCTTCAGAGAGAACATGTCTACTCTAAAAGGAGGCTTGTTTCTTCTGTTCAGCTTATGAGCGACACCCGTAGTCTTACGGAAGAATCCTTCGACTCCTTCCTCCTTGAATCTTCAGCAGCAGGTGCCGTTGATGCTCTTCCTGTCTCTATCCTGGAGACGAAAGGAGGTGAATCTGCAGACAAAGCCGTGCTGTATATAAAACTGACGAACCTGCATCTTCTCGAAGCCCACTATACGCTCGTGCAGCACAACCGGCTTGAAGCCGAAATCAGGCAGGCGCTCCTCACGGTCCTTGGAGACGAGGACCTGCTTTTTCAGTATTCGCCCGATTCCTTCATGATCGTGCTGTCACTGCTCGATGATGATTTTGACACTCGGAAGGCTTCCCTTGATGCAGTGTTCTCCCGTGCTCTTGAGCAGGACGGCATGCCCCGTCCTATCAGGTTTCAGGGAGGGGTGACACGGATTCTCAGAGGAGATGCCCGCGACGGAAGAGAGCTTATTGCAGAAGCACGGATGGCGCTCTCCACTCAGTTCCACTATAAGGGGACGGGTTGGCTTGAGTACAACAGGGAGGTTCATGACAATCTCATCAGATATTCCACGATAGTGAAGAAACTGCCCTCCGCTCTGAAAGAGAAGAAGATAGAGGTCTATTTCCAGCCTATCTACCGGGTGATGGACGATGCCCTGCTCGGAGGAGAATGTCTGGTGAGATGGCAGGATGAAGAGCTGGGATGGATCTATCCTGATGAGTTCATTCCCATCGTCGAATCCCACAGGCTTGATGTGGAGCTGGACCGTTACGTTCTCGAACGTGCAATGCAATATCTGTCGTCACTGCAACTCTCTGATAGTGATGATTTCTTCCTCTCCGTGAATATCTGCCCGAGAGATTTCTCCAATGAGCAGCTCATTCCCTTCATCAACACGATGCTCAGCAGGTACTCCATACGTCCTCAGCGCCTCCTCCTGGAAATCACGGAGAACACGCTCCTTGATGATATCACACTGACGAACGAAGTCCTGAGGAGCCTGAGGAACCATCAGATCAGAATTGCGATCGATGACTTCGGGACAGGCTATTCCTCTCTCAGCTATCTCAATCAGCTGGAAGTCGATGTGATCAAGATCGACCGGGAGTTCATCATGAAGTATCCTGAGGAAGATGACGGAAAGCTGATCCGCTCGATCATGAGGATGGCGAATGACCTCTCTATGACCTTCTATGTGGAAGGAATAGAGACTCAAGAACAGCTTGCGCTGACAAGGGAGAACAAGTCCTTCGCCTATCAGGGGTATCTCAGAAGCAGACCTGTTCCCGAGGAGGAATTCAGAAGGCTCTGTGATTCTGTGTTTAGAACAGAGCGGTGAAACCCAGTGTTGCCGTTACATGCTCATACTCATACACATCATCCGTCTCGCCGGTATTGACGGCGCAGTAGGCTGAGATGGTGAACCCTTCGAGTATATTCCAGCTTCCTCCCGCGGTAAGTGTCGAGCTCATATCGCTTGGGGCGATGATGGCCTGCAGCGAGAGCTGAGCGCCGTTCGATAGAGCATAGACAACAGAGGGGTAGAAGAGCAGGTGCATATCATCATCACTGAAGGGCTGATAGCGTCCTTCAAGACGGGCTGTCAGTGAACTTCCTGTATCGAAACTGAAGATCTGATAGACTCCTGCTGAGGTATTCACCTTGTCGAGTGCGGTGTCCGCCGCATCTGAGTCGAGAGAGAAGGATGAGGAAGCTGAGGCATACCACTCAACCAGAGCTCCTCCGCTTATTGCGATATGGGGTGTGATGAGCGCTCCGATCGTGTCGTCGCGACTCAGGGCTAAGCCTCCCTCCCAGGCAACTGCATGTTCTCCGTTATAGTACCTGATACCGCCGGTGGAATGTTTCACATCCCCATCTGTCGGTGCCACGACAGCACCTTCGAGGAATGAGAAGGCTGAGAGGGGTTTCTGAAGTGATAGAAGCCATTTCTTCTGCAGTTCAACTGAACTCTGGTCCAGAGTAACTGAATTCACATCGTCTGAGAACAGGACATTCGCGCTGTTGAGAAGGGCTCCTTCCCCCCAGTCAAGACGTGTGAGACCCGTGGTGAGGCGTACTTCGGGGAATCGCGCCTTGATCTCGAGCTGACTGATCACAATATTTCTAAAAGGATCTGTAGAATTTGCTATGGTATTTGCAGTGTTTATTTCAGGAAACGAAGAATCACTGAATCCCAGTGAAATTTTCCCTTTCATATTTCTGAACCCTAAGGAGTTGAATGACAGATCAATTCCTCCCAGCATGAAATATGTTGGATCTGTACCCTCGCTGAAGGTCATAGTGTTGAATACACTCACTTCTGTCTGTACCAGATTCTCTGCACCGAGTGAAAAGATGGAGAGAAGGAGTAGAATTCCAGTTACAAGCTGTTTCATGAGACACTCCTACCAGGTGAGATTGTCGATGGAGAAGAAGTCAGCAGCGAGAGGGACATCA